>JBEKHC010000047.1:0-37441 GCA_050012475.1 Candidatus Velthaea sp. | reverse complement strand
CGATTGAATTTGTACGTCTTGACGATCCGAAAGTGTTCGCCGATGTAGGCGTCGAGATACGGACAGCCGTAAAATTGGGGCAGCGAGGCGCACAGATCGTTCATGACGAGCCAAACGCGCGTATGATCGCGGCGCAGGCGCCCGAGACTCTGGACGACCTCGTTGCGATTGTGGATCACGAACAGATCCTCATCGAAGCGGTCGAACGTCAGCGGCCGCGGAATGGGCGTCAAGGGATGTGAGTTGAAGTAGTACCCCAGCGGCAGTGACAGTTCCGTATCGAAAACCGCGATCGCATCGTTGGGCGCGACGACGGTACTGAGAAGCCGCCCCACCCGGCGCCAATCGCCCGATTTCGAGACGTCGTGATAGTCGGACCAGAACGACAGCACGACGAGCAAGGCATACACGGCGGCGTACGTCTGCAGGATCAGCGGGCGGCGGGTCGGCCGAACGTCACGAATGAGCGCCAGCGCGGCAAACAGGGTGGGCGCGAACAAGACCGCCGTTTGGCGCGGGAACGTTACCGGCATGTGACCGGCGCCGATCAAGACGGCGAACATGGCCGCGACGCCGATCGCGATTGTCACCAGCGCCCGTGCAACCTTGCTCACGGACGTCAGCAGCCGGATCAGCAGCAATCCCAGCGCAATCGCGCACACAAAGTAGGCGGTGTTTGCAGCCGGCCGGTGGATCCAGCTTCGGATGATGTGATGCGGCAGAAGAAACTCAAAAATTGCCAGGACGATCGAGTAGGCCGGCGACTGCGTCGCGTTCGATAGCGCCGAGTACGACTCGAGCTGCAACGGCAGCAAAAAGAGAATCGGAACCAGCGCGACCGCGATCACACCCGACGCAATGAGATAGCTTACCAGTTTGCGGCGCTGGCCCAACCCGACAACGGCGACCGCGCCGGCGGCAACGAGCGCGACAATGTAATAGTGGGTATACGCACCGACGATTGCGACCGCGACGAACGCCAGCCGCGGCTGCAGGTCGGCGTCGTCATCGATCCAGCCGCGAAAGAAATAATAGAGCAAGGCCGTCGCAAACGCCGCCGCGGCCGAATAGGGACGGATCTCGACCGAAGCCCAGATGATAAACGGATTGAACGCGACGAACGCCAGCACCGTTTCCGCAGCGATTCCGCGGATGTAGCGGCGCGCGAACTGCCAAGCAAAGCCGAGGGTCACGCATGAAAATGCGATCGACAGGAGCCGGGCAAAAAATACCGAGTCGCTGACCGTACGCCAGAGCTCGAGGATGCCGAAATAGAGCGGAGCCTGCGCCTCGTACGTTACGCCGCGCCGCAGGGCCGACACGAGGTCGCCGGTCGAGGTGTGGAGACTGTACGCTTCATCCTGCCCGATGCTCAGGTGAAATGCCAGACTGACCGTAAGCCCGAGGAAGGCCACGAGCACCGACACGATCGCCGGCCACGATACGGCCCGCGCCGCCGTCCGAAGGACCACGACGCTGGGAGCTTTGCGGAGTTCCGTGCGGATCATCGTTTCAGCGTCATCCGGGCGCGATCGCCTGCGCGGGAAGGTACGCGGCCCGCGGCGGCGTCCCCAACCACAGAAGTGGGAAAACGATCATGTTTTTTGGCCCCTGCTCAATGGGAATTGCGCGTGGCCGATGCTCTTGCAGCCTCAGCGAAGTCGATGCAGGACAACGTACTCACTGTTGTAGGCGAGGGTCGGGCCCGCAGGAAGAGTAGCAACAGTCCAGACCGAGTGGGCCAACAGACCCAGGGATTCGTGCGCAAAAACATCGAGAGCCTTAGACCAGACCCGGCCTGGTGGTTTTGTTGCTCACGTTGAATTGCTCGAGCGGTTTTTTCCGTTTGATCCCGGCCCACGGCAGAACCACGACCGCGAGCCAGAACGGCACCTTCTGCAGTTCGTTGGCAGCGTCGACGTCGGTGGCCCGGGGATTGAGGCGAATGCGCCACTCCCAGGGGATCGACGAGAGGTCGGTGTCCGCGATCGGCGGCATGGGCGCTCCGATCACGCCGTCATGGTGAGCGGGAGATTTCGGCATGCCCACGTTCATGACCAGGATCGCCAGCGGGACAGCTACCGTATAGGCCACCCGGCGAACACGCGGCAACGCCGGCACATACATCCAGGCGATGCCCGCGGCCGCCGCGATCGCGGGCAAGAGATTCGATTGCCAGCGGTCGGCCCAGACGATGCTCAGCAGCGCGACCGCGACCCGCGCAACGGTTGAATCACGCGCGATGACGACCGCCGCGAGCAACGCGGCCAGCACTTCGTAGTCGTGCACGAACGGGCCACCCAGCGTCGATACGGCAACGGGCATGAGCACGATGAGGGCCGGCAGCGCCATCTGCTCGGCGAGCCGCCGGCCGGTGACGACGCCGACGGCGATGGCGGCGGCATACGACAGTGAACCGAGAATACCGGCAAGACGTTCGGAAACCCCCAGCACGTACGCCAAGCGCGTCAGGCTGTACTGATCGCGAGCGAAAATCTCCGAGTGCCCGTGCAGCGGAACGAATGCCGTCAGATACTCGAGGTTGACCCTGAAGTTCAGAACGACGAGTCCATACCCGGCGAGAATTGCGCCGCACACCAGCAGCGGCCGGCGTGTATCCGCGCGCAGGGTGAACAGACCGACGACGGCGGGAAGTCCAACCGCCGGCTCGATGAGCGCTGCGGCGGCGGCGATTGCCGCGAGCAACGGCCGGCCGCGCTGCAGAGCGAGCGCCGCCAGCGCGACCGCGGCGAACGCCAACAATACCGTCTCGCCGTAAAAAAGATTGATCGTCCCGAGCGTCGGCACGATGATGAGCGCGACAGCGACCGCGGGCTTGTTGACGATCTCGGCCGTTGCCGCCGACGCGACGCACAGGGCCAGCACCAAAAGAACGTACCAGACGGCCCGTCCGGTCGAAAAATCGAACAACCCGAACGGCAGCAGCAGTGCCGCGGAGTACGGCGGTAAAGCAAACGGCGTAACCGACCAAGCCGGTTCATTGATCTCCGGCGCCAGCGCATGTTCGCACGATCGCAGCGGCTCGGTCCGGTACGGATCCCCGCGCTGCAAAACAACGCGTTCCGCGCAGGCAACGACGCGAAAGTCGACGACCTGGCCGTGCGGCGTGAAAAGCGTCACCTTACGCACCGCAAGCGACATTACGGCGGCGAAACAGGCGAAGACCAAGAACGTGTACACCAGCGACCTGACAAAATGCGTCCGCGCCATTAACCCGACATTTGCCGCACCGCCGTGGGGCACCCGCACTTCGATTGGTCCTTTGGAACTAACGCCTATCGACTCTTTCGTCCAACTCCGGCCTGCTGCACGTTGCAACAGAATCCACACCGCACGATCCCGCAGGCGGCAAAGCCGGTCTCTTGCCCGCAACGCGTCAGGCCCCGCCACAACGCGCGTTCGCCCCGGCGAGCGGCGCCGCACGCCGCCCGCGCAGGCAACCTCGAGCACCGGGAAGAACGCTGAGCGCCCCCAACGGCCATGACGCGATCGCTTGCACGCTGACGCGTTGCAGCGGCACACTCGCCGAGGATGCGTTTTTCCGACCAAGATGATACGACCGACAACGGACTCCGCTCAACGCACGCTGCGCGTGCTGCATGTCATCGGTACGCTGCGCGGCGGCGGAGCTGAAACGCTCGTGCGCGAGTTGCTTCCGCGCTTTGCGCGCCGCGGCTTAGAGGTCGCCGTCTATTCCGGCCATGATTCGGGACTCAACGAAGCGGAGCGCGCGGCGCTGCCGTATCCGTTGCTTCAAGGCGCCAAGAACGGCCATTTCGACGTGGGCTTCGGGCCGCGGACGTTCGCTGCGATTCGCCGCTTTCGGCCGGACATCGTCCATACGCATACGTTCACTGGCAAATATTGGGGCCGCGCCTGCGCGCTGGCCAACGGCGTCGACGTCATCGTCCACACCGAGCACAGCCCGCAGCCCGAGCTCGGCCACTGGGAAGCGCCCTTCGCTCGAATGCTCGCACCGTTTACGGATGCGTTCATCACCTTCTCGCGGCGCAACGCCGACTTCATCGCCCGGCGCGAACCGGTCTCGCGTTTGGAGATCATCCCCAACGGCATCGAGGTCGAGCCGGCTCCGACCGACGACGAGCGTCAGCGCGCGCGCGCGGCGCTGGGAGCGTCGCCCGATGTCGTCGTCATCGGCGTCGTCGCTTCGCTTCAGCCGAAAAAAAATCAGCGGCTCGCTATCGAAGCGTTCGCGCGGCTGCCTCGGCGCCGGCGCGCACGGCTGGATTTGTTTGGAGCCGGAGCCGAAGAACCGGCGCTGCGCCAACTCGCCGCCCAGCTCGGGGTGGCCGATGACGTCACCTTTTGGGGTTTCCGTTCCGACGTCCGCGCGCTGCTGCCGGGGCTCGACGTTTTCTTGTCGGTCGCGACGGTCGAAGCCGCGCCGATATCGCTGCTTGAAGCCATGTCGGCGTGCCTCCCGATCCTAGGCACGCCGCACATCGGGACGTTGGATTTCGTCGAGGACCGCGTCACCGGCCTCGTGATCCCCGATTGGTCCGTCGCAAGCGTTGCCGGCGCTCTAGACGTCGCCGTTACCGACCGGGCCTGGCGGACAGCGGCCGGTACGGCCGGCCGCCACCGGGTGGTCGCGGATTTCGATATCGAACGCGTAGCGGACCGCCACGTCCGCCTCTACGAAGAGTTACGCGCGACGCCTTGTGCGTCGGTTAGCCCGGTGTCAAGACGTCGAAGTCGGTCATATGGATCGTCGCCAGGCACGCGCTGATTCCCAGCGCATCCCAGCTGTTGCCGACGTTGCTGTCGGCCGGATAAATGCCGTTCCCGATGTTTCCGGTGTCTGATTCGTAGCCGCCGTAGTGCATCAGACCGTAGACGATATGCGACGCCTGAACGCTGTTCGAGCAGGCCGCACTCGCGAACGACGCGTGCAGCCGAAGGTGCGCGCCGAAGCACATCTCGTGCGCGGTTCCCGATCCCTGGTACGCCGTCGCCGCGCTGACACTCGCGGGAGAGACGTAGCAATCTCCGAGCGAGCCCACCTTGGCGTCGAAGTTGACCGCGTGACGGAGATTGCCCGCCACGAGCTCATCGAGTTTGACGAGTCCGAAGAACATGCTCAGTCCCGAAGCCTGGGTGGAGCTGGCGTTCGGATAACCCAAGCCCGCCGGCGAGACATAGGCTTGACCCAGCGGCCACATGATGCCGTTGTACCAGTGCACTGCCGAACCCGTGAACGACGTGTTATACGCTTCGTATTCGCGGCAGCCGTTGGGTTTGTTCATGCCATCGAGAACGAACGAATGCGCGTCTCCCGCTCCGTTGGCCTGAATGTAATACCCGCTCGCCCACGGCCAGTTGCCGGCCGGCGCCGGATGATAGCTGGGATTTCCCGTCACCGGATACTTGGCCGCCGAATCACCTTCGTCGAGGTTGATTCGTTCGTTGTTGAAGTAGGTCTCCGCGGCAAAATTCGACGAATCAACGTTCGTCTGCGAAGCGATGATCGCCGCGCTGTTGGCATCGACCGCAGCACCCGACACGTCGGCGTTGTACGCGTCACCGGCGGCGCCGATGTTGCAGCCGTCGTAGGTGGCGACACTGCCCCCGGAAGCCGCCGGCGCGCTCGCTGCGGGCGCGGATGTGGGTGCCGCCGCCGCGATCGTCGAGCCGCTGCCGCGCAGCACTTCAATGCCCGCGACCGTCGCATTGTCCGTCACCGTGCTGAAGATGATCTTGAGCGCACCGCTGGCGTCGCTCGGTTGAGTCGATGATTGAATGTCGGCAACGTTTTCGCCGCCGCTATCTTTGAAGATGTCGAAGTTGGCCAAAACGCTGCGACCGTTGATCGTGGCGTTGAAGACGCGCTTGCCGGCGGCGTTCCAAAACGTTTCGCTAAAATGCAATCGCACGGTATAGTTTGTCGACGGCGAGAGACCGGTGACGGTATACATGAAGTTCCCGACCCGAGACGTTTGATAGACTGCCTGGGGTGCGGGGTTCGTGACCCGGCTCGTGTCGATCGCATGAGTCGTTGCCCCGCTCCAACCACCGGCATAAGCGGCATCGGCGACCCAGTTGCCGGTCGCCGAACCGCCGGCATCGATTGCGACGCCGTTGACGCCGGCGACGCCCGCCACGCTCAATGCCGACGACACGAGGGACGGCGACGTCACCGACGTCGGCGCTCCCTGCGCGCTCGGGAGGGCTGCGCTCGTACCGCCACCGGACGAGCAGCCACTGACGACCGCCAGCAACGCGGCAGCGACGTAGTGCTTCAACGCAAAATCCATGAGTTCAGAGATTCCAAACATAGCGTGAAGCCAGGCCGGCAGCAAAAAGAGCAAACCGGGCTTCAAGTTGCACTCATGCAGTTCGGAACTTCGCGACACCAAGCACACTATGTTTTATAACATAGGGCGTGTTGCAAAAGAAGAACGTACGCAGAGTTATCATTCGGTAGTTGCGCGTATCGCATACGTACCCTTGCGATACGCGACACATTATAGATGATCGGACACCGATCGATACGCTGGTAACTTACGTGAAATGATGTGATCGGCCATTTGTAAGCGTGCTTCGAACTGCGACAAACGGCACACGCCATGCGAAAAGTAATGCTGTTTTCATCGATTCTGTGCGGGTAACGCGGCGGGAAACAGGTTGAGCGGACCGTCCGGCGCGTAACCGCGGAAGCGCAGCAGTACTTGCGTACTCGTTCGGCAGCTTCGCGCCGCGCGTTCGGCCCCGAATGGCACCCATTCGGCGCCGACATGGGAAAGGAGGTGTTGAATCCTGCTTCGCCCGGCCAGGAGTCGCGAGCGCCCGGACGGCACAATCGCGGCGTGGTTGAACGCATCCTCTACGTCACCGTACAGTTTCCGTTCGGGCGTAGCGAAGCGTTTCTGGGCGCTGAGTCGCGGGCATTGGCAGCGCTGGCCGACGTGACGATTGCGGCGCTCCGGCCGCAATGCGCGCAGCCGGTAGCGTCGGCCGGTCTACCGTGCTGGGGAATGCGGACGTTGTCACGCAGCGTGCTCGGGGGAGCGTTTCGCACGCTGCGCCGGCAACCCGTCGAGTGCGCCGCGATTGCGCGGACGCTGCTTTTCTCGCGCTACCGCCCCGCCGCGAAAGTGAAGAATTTGCTGGTGCTGGCCAAAGGTCTCGCGCTGGCCGACTACGTGCTTAGCCGGCGCATCACCGCAATCCATGCGCACTGGTTGACGACGTCTTCAACGGCCGGTTTCATCGCGGCTCGGCTGACAAAGGTTGCCTTGAGCATCTCAGCCCACCGCTTCGACATCTACGCCGACAATCTGATCGCGCAGAAACTTGCCTGCGCGCGGTTCGTGCGCGTCATTTCCGAACGCGGTGCGTCCGACTTGCGAGCGCAGATCGCGCCGGAGCTTCGCGATCGCGTCACCGTCCTTCACCTCGGCGTCGACGTCCCCGACCGGCCCGCGTCGCCGCCGCAGGCGCAGCGCCCGTTGCACGTCGCGGCGATCGGCAACCTCTTGCCCGTCAAGGGGCATGCCGATCTCATCGATGCCATCGCCCGCGTCCGCGCTGCCGGCGTGAAACTGAGCTGCAGCATCATCGGCGAAGGTCCGCTGCGCGCCCGCCTGCAAGCGTCCATCGAACGCCGCGATCTCGCGGGGATCGTCACGCTGCGCGGCTTCGTCCCCCATGCCCAAGTCATGGCCGAACTTCAATCCGGCGAGATCGATGTTGTCGCGCACCCCAGCATCGAAAGCGGCTCGCTGCATGAGGGAATTCCGGTGGCGATGATGGAGGCGATGGCATTCGGCATCCCCTGCGTCGCGACCCGGACCGGCAGCATCTCCGAACTCGTCGACGCTTCGTGCGGCATCCTCGTCGAGCAGCGGCGCCCCGATGCTCTCGCAAGTGCGCTTACGCTGCTCGCGACCGACGCCGGCGCGCGAGCGGCGCTCGGGCGTGCGAGCCGGGAACGGATTCGCGCGGAATTCGACGCGGCGCGCAATGCCGGCGTGTTGCTCGGACTCATCGCGAACGCTTGATCGCGCCCGCCGGCCTGGGCTACGAGCGCGCCTCGGCGGCTAAACCCACCCGCCGGCGCAGCCCGAACGCGAGCCGCCCGGCGAGCTGGCGGTACGCGCGCACGTCGGCACTTTTCAGCAACAGGATCTCGCTGGGCGGCAAGCCCGAGTCGCGTTGAAACGCCGCCAAGAACAGCAGCGCCGACACGATGTACGAGGTCGTGACCGAAAGCGCGGCCCCGATGATGCCCAGGCGCGGAATGAGCGCGAAGCTAAGCGAGATGCTCGTCGCGGCGCCGGCCCCAGCGACGTAGAGCGAGAACTCCGGCCGGCCCCGCCGCAGGGTAAAATAGTTGGATAGCACCGCGCTCGTCGACATCGCGATCATGCCCACGAGCAGGATGCGCAGGGCGCCCACGGCGGGCAAGAAGCGGGTGCCGAACGCCACGTGCACCAGCAGCGGTGCGGCCAGACCGATCAGCACACAGGCGGACGTCGCGATCGCGACATTGTTGCGGGCAGCCCGGGCCGTGAGCCGGCGCGCATCGTCGTCCGAAAGGCTGCCGACGTGCGGGGCGGTCGTCGTCGCAACGGATTGCGTTGCGCTCAGCACCGCCTGCGCCCCCGAGACGGCGATGGTGTACATGCCCAGGACGCTGGGCCCCGCAAGGAGCGCCGTTAAATACACGTCGGCATTGTAGCCCAACAGCGTTACGAGACTGACGCCGCCCAGCCGCGCCGCGAAGCCGAGCGTCGCGAGATTCGATACCCGATCGCGGGGCAGTTGTTTGCCGTAACGATAGATCAGCGCCAGTCCGAACACCGCCATGAGCGTTTGCGATACCAGCCACGCGGTGATGACCACATACGGCGTGCGCCCCACGCACAGAAATCCGATGATGGTTCCGATCGGCGTGAAGACCGAGCCGCTGACACCGAGATAATTTGCCATCTTCACGCGCTTGGTTCCATAGCACAGGCCTTGCGCGATGAGAAAAATGGCCGTGGGCGGCAGCGATGCCGCCGCGTAGATGGTCGCCCAAGCGTGATGGCCGAACCAGCCCAGGGCAAACACCAGCACCGTGCAGACGGCAACGAACGGAACCGCCGCAAGCGCGATGGCACGAAGCGCGCCCCGTCCCGCGCGCACGTTGAGCAGCAGGTAGGACGTGGCGGTCGACAGCCCGACGAAGAACGACGCCGCGATTCCCGCGTCGACGGCCGGCGTAACGTAGATGCCGCGGCCGATCGGGCCCAAAAACCGCGCCGTGACGATACTCATCGCCAGCGCGGTGACGATGCTGAGCACGCGGCACAGAAACGTGATGAAGCCGTCGCCGACCAACTGCCGCCCGCTGGGCACGCTCGTCGCCGGACCGGGCGGCGCGTTCAAGTGTTTTCCCCTTCCGGCCGGCGCTGGCGGAGTATCGTCGACCCCAAGAGAAAGGTCGGACGAGCGCACAGGCCTGGCCACATCGTACAGCATGCGGAAGCGCCGCACCAAGGTGTTAGGGCCCTGGGTCGGAACCGATATTAGGACCGTTGACCTCCCTCATAAGGCGCCGGCACGTAGTTCGCGGGTCATCGACCGGCTATACTCGGCACGTGAGACGTGCGGCGATGCCCTGTAAGGAGCTTCTCTCCGGTCGCGCGGCGGATCTCCGCCGAGCCGACCGTTGAACCCCTCATTGATGAATTCTCTCAACAGTGGTGTCGGCAGCCCGCCCGAACAGCGCGATGGAAAAGAAGTCAAAGCCTTCTTCTCCATTGTCTACGCGCGGCGCTGGATCGTGCTCGCGACGCTCGCCGTCTTCATCCTCGCCAGCCTCGTCATCACGCTGCTGACGCCCAAGAAATACGCGACCGAGGCCAAACTGCTCACCGGTCAGGCTACCGGCTCATCGAGCACGAGCGCCGACGTGAAGTCGCCGGTCCTCGACGCGTTGATCGCGGCGAACGGTCAATCTCCGGAAACCTATTCCGACCTGATCCAGCAAACGCCGATCGCGCAGCGCGTCCGCGACAACCTCAAGCTCTCCGTCGGTCCCGACTCGCTGCTCGGCCATCTGGCCGTGAAGCCGTTGACCAATACCTCGATCATTACGGTCACCGCCGATTGGAACGACGCCGCGACCGCAGCGGCGATCGCCAACGAGTTCGTCAAGGTCTTCGTCGACCGCGAGCGCGAGTTGATCTCGTCGCAAGCGGCTTCTTCGATCGATTTCCTGAGCAAGGAACTCCCGGGCGCGGAAAACCGCATGCATCAAGCAAACGCCGCACTGGCGCGCTTCTCGGCGTCCCATGGGATCATCGACATCAACTCGCAGACCCAAGGGATCATCGTGCAGTTGGCTGCGAACGATTCGAAGGTCGCGCAGACGCAGCTCGAGCTCAAGCATGCGCGCGCTCAGCTGGCAATCGATGGCATTGAACTCGGCAAGTACGAGTCGGCGGGCAACGGCGGACAAACGACGATTCCGAATCCGATCGCCGCGCAGCTTCAGAACCAGCTCGCAACCGTCACGGTGCAGCTCGCCACGATGCGCCGCGAGTATACCGACAACTACGTCGGCGTTCAGAACCTGATCTCGCAGAAGCAACAGCTCGAGACCGAGATTGCGACGCTGCCCGTGCGCGTGGTTGCCTCGGAGAACGTGGTTCCGAATCCCGTGCACGCGCAGCTCGAGTCGCAGATCGCCCAGCTTACGTCCCAGATCGCTGCGAGCAACGCCGATCTCGTCGAACTCCGGCGGCAACGCGGAGCGCTGCAGCCGCAAATCGCGAATCTGCCGGCGACGACGGCGCGGCTGGTGGACCTGCAGCACGAGGCAAAATCGGCGCAAGACGTCTACAACGCGCTCCAGCAAAAGTATCAGGAAGCCGCCGTGCTGCGCACGACCGCGCCCAGCGACGTTCAGATCACCCAGCCGGCAAGCGCCGATCGGGCCAAAGTCACGCCGGACCTGATGCTCAATCTCGTCATCGGAACCGTGATCGGCCTCATCGTCTCGCTAGGCGCCGCCTTCTCGATCAATTTCTTCGACAGCACGCTCAAGAACGAAGCGGATATCGCGGACCGGCTACAACTGCCCACCCTGGGCGCGATCCCCGTCGTTGCGCGAACCGATGCCAAGGGCGAATCGTACAACCGCCTGCGCAACATCACGATCGAGTCATTTCTCCAGCTGGCGACCTCCCTGCGCTATTCCTCGGACGGCCCGCTCAAAACGATCACGTTCGTCAGCCCGGCCTCGGGCGACGGCAAGTCCACGATCGCCTTGAACGCCGCGATCGCGATGGGCGAACTGGAGCCGCCGGTCCTGATCATCGACTGCGATTTTCGCCAGCCTCGACTCCATTCGATGCTCAACTTGCGCAACGGCGTCGGTCTTTCCGATCTGCTCGTCGGCCGGGTGCGTCTCGACGAGGTCATCCATCGGACGTCGAATCCGGGCGTCGACTTCATCTCCAGCGGGACGCGCGCGCCCAACCCGGTCAAGCTTTTTCGCTCGAACCGGATGGACGAACTGCTGGCCGCCGCCGGCCGCCGCTACACCTGCATCATCATCGATACACCCGCGACCGACGGCTATGTTGACGGGGTGGTCCTCGCGGCGAAGACCGACGGCAGCGTGCTGGTGGTGTCGAGCAACCAGACCGACATGTCCGCCGCCTCGAAGACCGTCGCCCTGCTCGCGCGCTTCGGGGTGAAAAACACGCTGGGCGTCGTTCTCAACCGGGTCAATCCCAAACGTATCCCACAGGCGTCGGCGTATCGCCTCGAAAGCGAAAAATCCGACAGCGCGCTGAGTCTGCTGAGCTGACGGCACCTCGAACCGCTCACGCCCCTGCGGCGCAGCGCAAATGCCGCCGCGGCTTGGCGCGAAGCGCCAAAGCCATGGATTCGCGGCCCGTTCAGCGCCGCGAGCGGCTTGGCGCGAAGCGCCAAACGCCATGGATTCGCGGCGCGTTCAGCGCCGCGAATCCTGTTAAGCGATGCCCGTCTTGATGGCGTGAA
The DNA here is from genome assembly GCA_050012475.1 of Candidatus Velthaea sp. Classification (GTDB taxonomy): domain Bacteria; phylum Vulcanimicrobiota; class Vulcanimicrobiia; order Vulcanimicrobiales; family Vulcanimicrobiaceae; genus Velthaea. The sequence goes on along the minus strand of JBEKHC010000047.1, from coordinate 25,402 downwards.
TCACGAGTTGCGTGCGCCCCGTTACTTGCAGCTTGGAAAAGATTCGGCTAATGTGGTTTTTGATAGTTTTCTCCGACAGCGAAAGTGTCGCGCCGATCTCTTTGTTCGAGAAGCCTCCGGCGATAAGCCGGACGACTTGAATCTCACGATTCGACAGGGCGTTGATCTGACCGGGGCGCCGCGTCCGACCGTGCATCTTCAGGAGTAAACCGCCGGCGCGGGGATCGACGTACGTCGCGCCGACGGCGATCATCTTTATCGCTTCGATCAGTTCGCTCGGCTGCGCGTCCTTGATCATATAGCCGGCGGCGCCGGCGTCGATGACCCGCTGCAGCATCTCCGGATGCGGGTGGCACGACATAACGCAGACATTCGTCGACGGCACGGATTCCTTGCAGACCGCAACCATCTCGCAGATATCGCTCGAACCGTGAGCATGCCCCAGCAGAACCACATCGGGACATACCGTCCGCAGGGTAAGGGCTTTGACCGATTGTGCCGATCCCACAACGTTGAGGTATTCGTTGGCTTCCAAGAGATGTGAAAGTGCGGCGGCGATGAGCGGTTGCGGATCGATAATGAAGAGGCGAATAAGGCGCGGCTGTAACGAAAGCACGGGTAAAGATGCCCTCTCATTCTGGCTTTTCGGGAATTCGTGTGGGCGAGCATGATGCGAGAATCGGCTACGGCGTCGGCAGCTGTCCTCGACATGGGCGGATTTCGTCGCGACAGAGCACGTCAGCAAACTCGCTCAAAGGTCGGTCCCTGATGGTTTCCTTATACAAAGCCTCCGGCCTCAGTCTCGGCGCACCGAAAGTGAATCGCGAGGATCGACCCGTTGCGCCTGGCATCGCGCGTTTAACCTTCCGGCTCACCGGTCGTGCCGCTATGGTACTGGGTCGTTGGTAGGATCGAAAAGGGACGAGCACGGTGACCAAATTGGGTCATAAGGACCAAGGATTGCCTCACTGGCGCTCCCTTCTCGTCTACGCGTTTGTAAAGCAAAATTAACCGCTGGACGAGCACGTTTGCGCGAGCCGCTCCCGGCGCCTGCCGAAATCGTACCTTCGTACCGTCGCCGAGCGTTTTTTTTGGCTTAAACGCGCCTCAAGGGTCGTTCAGTCCGTGCGACGGGAGCTGACGCCCTGTTTTCCGCGAGTTTCGGCGGCGCCGCTGGGGGCCGCCGCCCCGCCGGGCTGTAGCGCCGACGTGCATTGCGCGGCGTCAGCCGGCCGGGCTGCTTGAGGAAGAGCTGCCCGTAAGTTGGGGCATCGGTCCCAATGAGCCGCCCGGCTCGGTCTCTTATACTGAGATCACAGTGATAGACACGGCGCTGGTAAGCTTGATGCGCCGGGCTCGGACGCGAGCGCAGCTTTGGCAGAACGCTTCGATGCGGATGAGCGCTCTCGCCATTCGGGCATTGGGCTCGAAGAGAAAGAAGATCGTGGTCATGGCGGCCGTCGCGGCGTACGGCACGCTGTGTTTGTTCGCGATGGCGGTCGGTCTTCGTGCGCAAAGCACGCTGCTGCTGGTCGCGGCAATTGTGCTGCCGATTGCGCCGTTTGCGTTTGTCGCGGCCCTGCGCGCGCCGTTGATCTTCCCGTTTTGCCTTTACATGGCGTTCATCCCGTTCGAGAATCTCTCGCTGAGCGGTCCGCTCGGCTCGGCGGCGCGCATCCTTGCCGCGACTTCTGCCTGCGCTTTGCTGGGCCAGTTATTGATCAAGAAACAGCTTCTAAGGCCGGGGCGTTCGGTTGCGATCTGGGGATTGTGGATGCTCCTGCTGGCGGCCTCGACGATGTGGGCCATCGATCCAAGCGTCTCCTTGGATTTTCTCGTGCGCTACGCGCAACTCTACATGCTCTTCGCCGTCATCGCAATCGTGCCGGTGAAATGGAGCCACTTCCTGGCCGTGCTCGCGGCGTCGATCGTCGGCGCGATTTGCGCGGCGATCTACGGCGACTATCTGTTCCTGCACACCATCAATGTCAGCCGCGACAATCGCATCTTCATGCAAGCCGGCGATCAGCAAATCGACCCGAATCATTTTGCGGCGGCCCTGCTCGTGCCGTTCGCAATCGCTTTGATCGTCTTTCTTCGCTTGCGCTTCGGACTCACGAAGCTCGCGATGCTCGCGATCGTCTGTACCATCGGCAGCGGCTTCATCATCTCCGGATCGCGCGGCGGCCTGATGGCGACTTGTGCGATGCTGCTGTACTTTGCGCTTCGCTCGCGCTACCGCATTCAGTTGTTCGTCCTGGGCAGCATCGCGGCAATCGTCGTGACCAGCACGATGTCGGCTCGTTTCGCGCTGGCGCTCAGCACCGGCGGGGCCGGCCGGACCTTTGTTTGGCGAACAGCGTATGCAGCATTTCGCAAGGCGTGGTTGGTCGGTACCGGCATCGGAAGTTTTCAGGATGCATACGACCGTTCGTGGTTCGACGTCAACCACGGAACCTACGTTGAATGGCACATCGTAGCCCACAACCTGGTCGCCCAAACGTCGGTCGAATTGGGCATCGTCGGACTCGGCCTCGTGGTATTCGCCTGGTGGACGCAATTTCGATCGTTGGCAGGAACGAAAGCCGGTTCCCCGTACGACGACTTACGCTTGGCCATCGAGGGAGCGACGCTGGCGCTGTTCGTATCGTCATTCTTTTTGGACATCATGTGGTACAAATACACCTGGGAAGCATTCATGCTCGCTGCGCTCGCTCGCCAGTACGCGCGCGCGCAAGCGCCGGCCGCTCCGGCGGCCCCGAGCTTGTCCGAAGCCGATAAAGCGCGCTTCGATCGCGAGTTAGCCGCCGCCACATAGTCACGCCACCGCGGCTTGCGGCGCAGCCGCAAACGCCACGGATTGCGCGAAGCGCAATCCAGGTGGGACCTGCGGCCCAACGTTAGCAGAGCACAGCGCTGTATGCCCGTGTCCCCACGGGTGTGATACTTGGTGCTGATGTCATCAGCAGTCGCGACGTTCGCATCGCCACGGAGGCACAGCCGAACCCTCACGGCGTCGCTCGTGATGAGCGACAGCGTGTTTCTGGGATTTGCCGGCGGGATCGCCGCGTGCGCCGGCGGCATCCCGGTGACCGCGCTTTGGGCGGCAGCCGTCGCCGCCCTGGGCAGTCTCGCGCTGTCGGGCACCTACCGGCGCTCGTTCGGCGGAACGATGCGCGATGAATGGTACGAGGTCGGTGCGGCCTTGGGCATCGTCGTTGCACCGCTGATCGTTTGCACGTTCTTCTGGCCGGCATTCTGGTACGGCAGAACCGCACTGGCACAGTTCGCGAGCATCGCTTTCATCGGCATCGCCGCGAGCCGGACGCTCGTCCATCACTATCGCACGCCCCGCCGGCTGGCTGTCGTCGGCCGGCCCGACCGTATCGACCGAGCCCTCATGCACCTGCGGCCGCGCCGTGAGGACGCCCTTCTGCGACTGCCCGCGGCGCCGTTCCATTCGGCTGTCGTTGACGCCGAAGCCCTGCCGCGCTGGCTTCAGAGCGCGATCGAATGGCGCGCGAGCCGCGTCATTCTCACCGAAGAACTCCCCGCCGAGCGCCTCCCACAACTGATCGACATCGCGCAACGTCATAACATCAGCCTCGGCATCGCACCGACACGCTTGCGGCCGCACGGCTACGATATGCACCTCGAGCGCGAAGGCGACTTGACCTTGCTGTGCCCGCGCCCGCTGCCGATCTGCACGCCCGCCGCCCAGCTCTTCAAACGGGTTTTGGATCTTACGCTGGCGATCCCGTCGCTCGTCGCCGTCAGTCCGCTTTTGGCAATCTGTGCGTTGGCGATCAAGCTGGATTCGCCGGGACCGGTGATCTATCGTCAAACACGGGTCGGCAAGCACGGCGTTCCCTTCGAGATGCTCAAGCTCCGGTCGATGTCCGTTGATGCCGAGGCCCAGACCGGACCGGTCTGGGCCGATCCGGCGCGGCCGCGCGCAACGCGCGTCGGCCGTTTCCTGCGCCGCACGAGCATCGACGAGCTGCCGCAGCTCATCAATGTCGTGCGGGGCGAGATGTCGCTGGTCGGCCCGCGCCCGGAGCGCCCGCATTTCGTCGAACGCTTCAGAAGCGCGCTGCCGCGCTACGACGAACGCCACTTGGTGGCGCCGGGAATCACCGGGTGGTCGCAGATTTCGATGTCCCGCATCCTCGCGACCAACGATGTCTCGCTCAAACTTGAAGGCGACTTGATTTACTTGGTCGAGTGGTCCCCGCTCCTTGACGCACAGATCATCGTGAAGACCGGCCTCGAGTTCTTGTTCCATCGGGTCGCGTGAACGCGCTCGTCGGGTTCCGCGCCGGCCCCGAAATGACGTCGATTGCCGCAATCCTGCCTGCGAATGCAGAAACAAAGGGACGTTTATACCAATTCGATTGTCCTGGTTGGGGTATGAAGGTATCAGGCATCGCTGACTTACAATGCAAGGCAAGGGTCGCGGCGGCTGTGCGCGTGCAGCGAGGCCATACGCAGACCACAACGTTTCGCAAGCACCCAAGAAAGACGGGTTTTTTCGTGGTAACCGTTCAAGCCCGGCAAATTCGACTCTTCATCGTCGACCCGCAACCGCTCATCGCGAAGGCTTTGGGACACTTGTTCGCCGTCGACGAAGAGCTCAACGTCGTCGGCAGCTCGCAACGCGTCAAAGCCTTGCTGCTGCGGACGGTGTGCCCCGACGTCATCTTGCTGGGCAACGAGCACGGCGCTTCGGACATGGTCGAAACCATCGCGGTTTGCAAGGAGGCCGTTCCGAACTCGCGCCTGTGCGTGATCTCGTGCCATACGCATCCGGATCTGCTGCAGCGCGTCTTCGACGCGGGCGCCGACGGCTACACCATCAAAGATGTCGAACCAAGCGAGCTCGTGCGGGCGATCAAAACGATTGCGGGCGGGGCAACCTATGTCGATCCGCGCGTCGGCGGGTACCTGCTCAAAACGCGCAGCCGCGGACAGAACGTCCGCAAGCTCAGCGCGCTATCCTACCGCGAATTGCAAATCGTCAAGCTCATCGCCGAGGGGATGTCCAACAAGGAGATCAGCTCGTCGTTGGACCTGTCCGAAAAGACGATCAAAAATCACCTCAGCCGGATCTTTGCCAACCTCCAGATCACCGGCCGGACCCAGGTCGTCGCCCACGCCTTCAAATCGGGGATCGCCTGACCTCGCGGTCGAGCGTTCCCGCGGCGGAGTGCGTCAGGCGACGCGGTGAAAGAGGCACTCGACCGCCGTTTTGACGATGATCTGGGCGTCGAGGAGCGGCGACCACTCGGAGAGGTAAAACAGATCCCCTTCGAGCTTGAGCGAGATGTCGTCGGTGGCCAGGATGCGCGACATCGAAACCTGCGACCAGCCGGTAATTCCCGGCGATACCAGCAGGCGTTCGTCGTAGTGCGGTAGCTCGCGCCGAAAGCGCTCGACGAAATGGGGGCGTTCGGGCCGCGGACCGATCAGCGACATCTCACCGCGTAAGACGTTGATCAGCTGCGGCAGCTCGTCGATGCTCGTGCGGCGCAGGAAACGGCCGACGCGCGTTGCGCGCGGCAGCGCCGGATCGGCCCACACCGGCCCGGTCTTCGCCTCCGCGTCTTGCCACATCGAGCGGAACTTGAGCATCTCGAAGGCCACGCCGTTCTTGCCGACCCGTGTCTGGCGATAGATGACGGGCCCCGGCGAATCGAGTTTGATCGCCAGCGCGCACATCGCCGCTAACGGAATAAGCACGACGACCGCCGGTATGGTCAGCACGAGGTCGAGAACGCGCTTGTACGCTTGCGCGGCGGTCGTGCAGATGGCTAACGGACGCGGGCACAGCAACGTCAGACCGCCTTCGCGTTCAACGTGCATCTGGCAGCAGCGCGAGCGCAGGCGGGTGAGCGCGATCTCGATGCTGACGTTGTGCCGGGCAGCGATGTCGATGATGCGCCGCAAGCACTCGGGCGGCAAGACCTCGGTGACGATCACTCGGCTCACGCCCCAAACGATCGCGCCTTGGAGCCATGGCGGGATGGTCCGATCGTCGCCGAGCGTCGCTTCGATATCCGCCACCGGCAGGCGCAGCAGCGCGTCGTCACGCCGGGGCCGCAGATACATCAACGCCAAATCGATGCGGTCGGAGGCGCCGACGATGGCCAGCCGGCGCGGCGCGCGTTGGCTGTGGACGATGGTCCGGCTCGTCGCGATCCCGATGAAGGCCAGCCCGGCGAACTCCGCGACCATCAGGCGGCCGTTCGAAAATGCCGGGAAGACCACGGTGAGAACCACCAGCGGTGCCGCAGCGACACCCAAAGCGGCACCGACCGCGTACCATTCGTCGCGCATCGACCCGCCGAACGAACGACGGTAGGTGCCCGACATCGCGAGCATGCCCAGCGCGATCAGCGCCGCAGCGCAGAGCGCCTCGGTGGGAATGCGATGCGGCCGATCGGCAACCAGCACCGACAGCGTCAGCACGATCGCATCGGCAACGATCAGCGACGCCGTCAGAAAGCGGCTGTGCTTTCGCGATGATGCGAACGTCGCTACTGCTATCGCCATCGACCGTTAGTACCTCCCCAGGATCCTCGCGCGTACACGTGCCGGACGCCGTCGAGTACTTCTCGCGCGAACTCGACGTGAACGTCGCACCGTGTGCTTCGCGCTACGCGCGAGACCGTTTCGTGTTAGCCGGCGCCGGCGGCGATGCCCTCGACCGCGATCAGTCGCTCGAACGGGGTCAGCCGGCGCAATTCAACGGCGCTCCAAGCGCTGCGGCGCACCGAATCGTATGCGGCGTCGATGACCTCGACCGATGCGATCGCATCCTCGCGGCTGACCGCGGGCGGCGCCTCGCCCCGAACGGCGGCGATGAAGTTTTCGATCTGCGCGGCCAGCGAGCGCAATTTGTCGTAGCCCGTGCCGAAGTTCACCGCTTCTCCCTCCCCGCGGGTGCAAGCGGCTCCGGCCCAGCCGACCTCGATCCGACCTTCCGTTCCCAGAATGCGCAAGAACGTGCCGTCCGGAGCGGCAAAGCTCCACGACAGGCCGATCGCGCCCACGATGCCCGCCGCGTTACGGACGAACAGACTCGCGCTCTCGTCGCAGCCGTCGTACCGCGAATCGGTCGAGGTGTCGACGGCGTACGCCGCCGTCAGCGGCCCGAGCAGGAAGCGCATGATGTCGACCGAGTGCGTTCCGTTGTCGATGATCACCCCGCCGCCGCTGGTTTCGACCCGGCTGTTCCAGCGCCCGGTCATATCGACGCGCGACATGAAGGTGTTCTCGACGCGCAGCACTTTGCCGACCGCGCCGTCGAGCATCAACGCCTTGGCCCGCACGATGTCCGCGAAGAAGCGGAACTTCGAGGCCATGGTGAGGACCCGGCCGTTCTCGAGTGCCGCGGCGTACATGCGCCGGGCGGCGAACGCGCCGATCGACAAGGGCTTTTCGCACAGCACGTGGACACCCGATCGCAGCGCGTCGATCGCGACTTCCATGTGATACGCCGGCGGCGTGCAGACGACGATCGCATCGCACGGGACCGTGGCCAGCAGCTCGCGGTGACCGCCGAACGCCGGAACGTTCAGCCGCCCGGCGATCGTCTGCGCCCGCGTCTGGTCGACATCGGCAAGCGCCACGAGTTCGGCGCCGGACAGCGTTTCGAGCGCGCGAAGGTAACTCTCCGCGATTGCACCGGCGCCCACGATCGCAAGGCGCGCGGGCGAGCCTATCCTGTCCGTCATATCGTTATCTTAGGCGTTCGGGCGCGCGAATTGAGGGGTTCCACGAATCCGCGACGCTAGGCCCAATGTCCCTACACTTGATGCGTCCCGTGCCGATACGATCTGTCAATGGAAGTCGACTCGCTGATGCAGGCTACGCTCCGCAGCAGCCGCGATCAGCTCAAAGAGAAGATCCTGCACCGCACCGCCGTCGTCGGCGTGGTCGGCTTGGGCTACGTGGGTCTTCCGCTGGCGGTTGAAAAGGCGAAGGTCGGCTATCGCGTCATCGGGTTCGACTACAACGAAGTGCGCACCAACGCCGTGAACCGGGGTGAGAGCTACGTCGGCGACGTGCGCCAATCCGATCTGGCGTTCGCCGTGGAACGCGGCCAAATCGTCGCGACCACCGACAACACGCGGCTGCGCGAGTGCGACGTGATCGTGATCTGCGTGCCCACCCCGTTGACGCCCAACCGCGATCCGGACATCTCGTATATCCGCAGCGTCACCGAGCAGATCGCCGCGCAGCTTCGGCCCGGTCAGCTGATTTCATTGGAGAGCACGACCTATCCGGGGACGACCGAAGAGGTCGTCGTCCCCATCCTCAGCGCCGGCGGTTTGGTTGCCGGCGAAGACTTCTTCGTCGCGTTTTCCCCCGAGCGCGTCGACCCCGGCAACCGCCGCTACTCCACTCGCAACACCAACAAAATCGTCGGCGGCCTCACCCCGCGCTGTCTCGAAGTCGCAGCGCACTTCTATCAGCAGACGATCGTCGATGTCGTGACCGTCTCCAGCCCGCGCGTCGCCGAGATGACGAAGGTGTTCGAGAACGTCTTTCGCTCGGTGAACATCGCGCTGGTCAACGAACTCGCGCTGCTGTGCGACAAGATGGACATCAGCGTTTGGGAAGTCGTCGACGCGGCGGCGACCAAGCCCTTCGGCATCATGCGCTTCGAGCCCGGACCGGGGGTCGGCGGGCACTGCATTCCGATCGATCCGTTCTACTTGGCCTGGAAGGCCAAACAGTACGACTTCAACACGCGGTTCATCGAACTCGCCGGCGAGATCAACAAGTCGATGCCGTACTTCGTCCGCGATAAAGTCGCGCGCGCCCTCAACGGGCGTGAACGCTCGCTCAAGGGTTCGCAGATCGTTTTCATCGGCATGTCGTACAAACGCGACATCGGCGACTGGCGCGAGTCTCCGGCGACGAAGCTGCTCGAACTTCTGGAAAAGGAAGGCGCCGCGGTCGCTTTCCACGACCCATACGTTCCCAGCATCGTCGATGCAACCGGTACGCGCCGGCTCAGCTCGGATCTGACCGCCGAATTGCTTTCCGGCTGCGATTGCGCGGTCGTGCTCTCGGATCACTCGAACATCGATTGGCGGTTCATCGTCGATACGGCGCCGCTGGTCGTCGATACGCGCAACGCTACGGCCGACATCGTCGGTGCGTCGAATATCGTGCGCTTGTGAGTAGCCCCTCGGTTGGCGTCATCGGCGCTGGGAAATGGGGGAAGAACGTCATTCGCGCGCTGGCCGGACTGGGCGAGCTCGCGGCGGTTGCCGACCTCAACGCCGATAACCTGCGCGCGGTGCACGCATCCTTTCCGGACACGCCGATTACCCAAAGCGCGGACGAGATCATCGAAAGCGCGGTCGATGCGATCGCCGTTACGACCTCGGCGAATACGCACGTTGAACTCGCCTTGCGCGCGATCGCTCGCGGCAAGGACGTTTTCGTCGAGAAGCCGCTGGCCCTCACCGAAGAGGGTGCAATCGCGGTTGCCCGGGCCGCCGAAAAACGCGGCTGCAAAGTCTTCGTCGGCCATTTGCTGCTCTACCATCAGGCGATCGTGACGCTGCAAGAGACGATCGCTCGCGGCGAGATCGGCGATATCGTTCACGTTCGGCTGCGCCGGCTGAGTCCGGGCCGGATTCGCACGAACGAGAACGTGTGGTGGAGCTTTGCCCCGCACGACGTCGCGCTGATGCTCAGCCTGTTGGGCGAGCCCGAGTCGTATTCGGCGTGCGAACACGCGCGGATGCAAGAGGGCATCTCTGATTTCGTGTACGCAGATCTGCAGTTCGATGCCGGCCGCTCCGCGCACATCGAAGTCAGCTGGCTCGATCCGGACAAAAGTTCGCGCATCGATGTTTTCGGAACGCGCGGCGTCATCAGCGTCGAAACGGCGCGCGCCGTCTCGACCCTCGCCAAACGGTCGTTCCGAGCCGATCGTCCGAGCGAGGGCGTCCTGCCGACGAGCTACGGTGAGCCGATCGTCGAATCGTTTCCGGGAATCGATCCGCTGCGCGATGAACTGCAGGCGTTTTTGCGCTGGGTGCGCGGCGGTCCGGTCCCGCCGACCGACGTCGCCAACGGCGTCCGCGTCGTTCGCGCGCTGGCCTCGATCGCGCTCCAAAGCGCCGCCAATGCGCACAACAACCGCGTCGCCGGGGGTCAGCGCTTCAACGTCGGCGACGGCCTGCGACGTCCGACCCACGCAAACCACGCTCCGCTTTAGCTGCGAGCGCAACCCCGAAACGCGACCGCGGTTCGGCGCGCAGCGCCGTACCCTACGATTATGCCGGGATTATGCCGCGGTCTCGAACAGCGCTTTGGTGAATTGGACGGGGTCGAACGGCTGAAGGGCATCCGCTGACTCGCCCAGCCCGATGTATTTGATCGGGACCGTGAGCTGATCGACGATCCCCACGAGGACGCCGCCTTTTGAGGTCGAGTCGAGTTTGGTTACGACGATCCCCGTCAGCAGGGTCGCCTCGTTGAACAGCCGCGCTTGCGACAGCGCGTTCTGACCGGTCGTGCCGTCGACGACGAGCAGCGTCTCCGCGGGCGGAGCGCCCATCTCACGCTCGATCACACGCCGCATCTTCTTGAGTTCTTCCATCAGATTCGTTTTGGTCTGCAGCCGGCCGGCGGTGTCGACGAGTACGACGTCGAAGCCGCGCGCCTTGGCCGCGACCATGCCGTCGAACACAACCGACGACGGATCGGAGCCTTCGTTGCCGCGAATGAAATCGGCGCCCGAGCGTTCGGCCCACACCGCAAGCTGTTCGGCGGCGGCCGCGCGAAACGTATCGGCGGCCACGACCAGGACCCGCTTGCGGGCTTTGCGCAGCGCGGTCGCGAGCTTGCCGATCGTCGTCGTCTTCCCGCTGCCGTTGACGCCGACGACGAGCACCACGGCCGGCTTGCGATCGAGCGCGAGCGTTGCGTTGGGCAGCGTCAGAAAATTCTGAACGTCGCGTTTGAAGCGCGCGACGACTTGGTCGCTCGACGCGTAGCGGTCTTGCTTGGCGACGACTTTGAGCGCGTCGATGATCTTTTCGGTCGTCGGAACGCCGAAGTCCGCGCCGATGAGGATCTCCTCGAAATCATCCCACATGTCGTCGTCGACGGGGCGCCTGGCCAGGGCCATCGTCTCGAGTCCCGCGAGCGAATCACGCGACCCGGTCAAACTTGCTTTGAGTTTTGCGAACCAGCTCACGGTGCGTTCACGTTCCCTGCCGGCTGAACCGCCCCCGCCGCAGACCGCCCCGCGCATGCGGACCCGGCCGATTCAGGGCGCGGCGTTCGTCGACTCCTGCTGCTGTTCGGCATCGACGGCGTACACGAACGCCAAGATCTCGGCGACCACGGTGTACAGTTCGCGCGGGATGAGCGAGCCGACTTCCAGACGCGAGAGCGCTTCGACCAGTCCGGGATCTTGGTGCAGCGGAACGTGGTGCTCGCGGGCCAGCGCGATGATGCGCTCGGCGACGAGTCCGCTGCCGGACGCGGTTATCTCGGGGGGTGCGTTGCCCAACGGGTCGTAGGTGAGCGCGGCGGCGGCGGCCCGTTCGGTCTTGGTGCGTCGCGTGTCGTAAAAGCGCCGGTTCATGCGTCGCAATCCACCAAGCGGGCCGCCTCCGCCGGGCGCCCCGGCATCGGCGGGGCCGGCTTTTCGGCGGCGAGCGGCGGGGCGACCGCGGCATCGGCCTTGGCGACGCTATAGCGCAGCGCTTCGAGCCGCACCGTCAGGCGGTCCAGCGCTTTGGCGAACACGCGCTGCGCGACCACGGCTTCGGTTTTCACGCTCAACGTCACCGCCCGCCCCACGGTCATGAGGTCGATCGCGACCACACCCAGGTGGCGAGTTTCCAACACGAACGCGATGTGGAAGTTATCGCCGTCGAGGGGCTGTTTCCGGCCGGCGGCGGCGTCGCCGTCGATCCGGACGTGCGCGGCGGCAAATCCGTCGGGCAAGGCGATCGGCAGCGTGAACGCGAGCCCGTCGGGGTTCGCGCTCAGCGTGGTCGCAGCAGTGAGCTGCAGCGCGGTAATCGCCGTCAACGTTCCGGCAATCGCGCGATCGAACGCCGTGTCCTTGGGCATTGCCGCTTCGGTCCCCGCGGCGCGGCCGGCGGCGACGGTCAGCAGCTGCGTCTTGAGATCGTAGTCCAATGCCGCGCGGACCACCGCCGCACGCGCGTTCAGCGGCGGGGACGGAGCTTCGGCTTGACGTTCCGCAGCCGGCGCCCGTTCGGGGTCGGCGCTGCTCCGCGCCGGCGCGGCCGGCGCGGTCGTCTCTTCGACGGCGCCTGCGAGCTGTGCGATCTTGGCCTCGCGCCCGGTAACCACATGATCGGCGAAAGCGGCGATTTGCGCTGCGAGCACCGGTGACCGCGGATCGATCCGGGCGAGGAAGGTGACGAGCGTGCTCAGCGTAGCAACGCGCGGATCGGCGACGTTCGCCAGCGCCCGCTCCAGCGTTGCGAGCGCGTTCGGCAGTTTTTCCGGCGACTCGAGCGCCATTCGCGCAGCGGCCACGTTGGTCGCGGTGACCGGCAAGTGCAGCGCACGCAGCAGCGCCGCCGGATCGGTAAACGCCGCCGGGCCGCGCATCGCCGCCGGCGCGGCCAGCGCAGCGGGCCCCGCGGCGCCCTGCAAGGGTTGCCGCGCCGCGATGACCGGACGCGGAACCGCGGTCGAAACACCCGGCGGCAGGCGCGCCGCGTCCGCCCGCATCGGCTTCGCGCCGAACGGACTCGGGTTATCGGCGGCCCGCAAAGGTCGAGCCGGCGGCGCAGCCGGATTGAGCGGAGGACGTCCGCCGCTTGGCGCCGGGCGGGGCGTCACTGCGGGCGGGAGCAGGTGACTCGCGGGGACCGGCACGGACTTCGCGCCCGAAGGAGCCGGCGCCGGCGCCGGCGCGGGCGGCCGGGAAAGCGGCGTCGCTGTCGCGTGCGCGGTGGCAAGTCGCGCTTCGATCGACTTCAACACCGGCGGCATCGCCGGTGCGCCGGGCCGATACAGCGGCTGCGCAGCAGCAAACCGCGGCGGAGGGGTTGCTTCTGCGGCGGCTGGCGCGGGCGGGACGCTGGCTGCCGATGCGCGCCCCGCGGCGGCGGCCGGAGCCGACGCTGCGGGCGCCGGCGGTGAGGCGGGTGCCGGAGCGCTGCCCGGAGGCGTTCGGACAAGATCGGGAGCAGCGGGAGCGACCGGCGGTGACGCGGCTTGCGCTGCATCGGCCGAACGCAGCGGCGCAGGCTGCGCCGCGCCGAACGAGGGGTTCGGTTCGGTCGGCGGCGTCGGCACGATCTGCAAATTGATGCGCTCGCCGTCGAAACCGGTGACGAGCACCGTGATGTTTTCGCCCGGCACCAGGCTGGGCGGCAATTCCGCAGCAACCCGCAGTCCGTTGACGCTGAGGAGATCGGTCAGCCCGTTCGAGGGCAGCACGACCGCGGGGATAATGTCGCCGGGAGACACCTGGCTGGCCAGCGTTTGGGCGTCGGCAGCCAACGCAGCTAGTTCTTCGGCGATGATCGCGGCGATGTTGGGCGGGAGCGCGCCCGCGCTTAACGGGTTGACCGACACGGCGAACCGGCAGCGTCACTCACGCCGTGAAATCGACGATGTGCGGCGGTTCGTCCGGCTCCGCGGCACTCTCGCCGGCGCTGTCGTCGAACGGCGCTGCGTGTTGGTGTTTGTGCCCGTCACCGTCGTGCCGCGCCTGGCCGTCCGGCTTCGCGTCGATGCGGTTGCCCAGTACTTCCGTGGCCGGCGCGACCGATTCGTCGCGGTGCGTCAATTCGGCCGCAAAGGCGGCCTGCGCAGCTTGCGCCGTCGTCCGCGTTCCTTCTTCGGCGCGCTGCGGCGCCGGCACGTTTTGCGCCGACAGAATCGTCGTCTGCAAATCGATCGGGCGAATCATCCCGCAACGCTGTCCGGAGCCGGTGACTTGCGCAAGTATTTTTGCTTGACGTTGGGATCGCCCTCGCGATAGCCCAGATCCTCGGTCAGGCCGCGCAGTTTGCCGCGCAGATGGATCACGGCCTGGGCGTGAATCTGCGACACGCGCGACTCCGAAACGTTGAGCACACCTTTGATTTCTTTGAGCGTCAAGCCCTCGAAATAGTACAGTGAGATGACGGTACGCTCTTGGGGCGGCAGATCCTCGACGGCCTTGACCAAAGCGGCTTTGACCTCACGCGCTTCGACCGCGCTGGTGACGTCGGTCTCCGTATCCTTGAGCGTGCCGAGCAGTGGAATCTCGTACCCTTTTTCGTTGGGTAAAAACTCTTCGAGCGACAGCACCGACGTTCCGCGGATCTTCTGCATGAGAACGTCGAGTTCTTTACGCGTGAGCCCCATACGCTCGGCTACTTCGTTGGGCGATGCGGCCCGGCCGTACTCTGCTTCGAGCTCTTGATACACGCGCTCGAGTTCGCGCGCGCGCTGGCGGACGGCCCGCGGGACCCAGTCGAGCGCGCGCAGCGCGTCGAGGATCGCGCCGTTGATGCGGGTGATGGCATAGGTTTCGAATTTGACGCCGCGGGCATCGTCGTACTTTTCCGTGGCATCGATGAGGCCGAGGATGCCGTCGTTGATGAGATCGTTGATCTCGACATTCGGGGGCAAGTTGATAGAGATACGCCCTGCAACGTACTTCACGAGGTGCAGGTACTTGTGCACGATTTCTTCGCGAGTTAATTCCAAACCGCCGATGACGTAGCGGCTCGATTCGCGGGCTGCTTTCACGAGCGAACTCCAAACATAGACGAGTCGTCCACGCTTGCGTAGACTTTCCTATCGGATATGTCGGCCTCCCCTGAGTTTTTGGGCCGCTTCGTACAACTACGGTAAGATCGAGCGCCTTAAATTACCGGACAGTGTAAGCAGCGCCCGCGACGTCGCACAACGCGCGAGCAACGTCGTTCAACGCCACGACGCGATCGACCAAACCTGCAACGGCTGCCGCACGCGGCATGCCGTACACGACGGCGCTGGCTTCGTCTTGTCCGATCACGTAGCCGCCGTTTTTCTTGATGACCGCTAGTCCGCTGACGCCGTCGTGTCCCATACCGGTAAGGATGACGCCTAGTGACGCGGCACCGAACGTTTCGCCGACGGCGGCAGCCAGCACGTCGACGCTCGGAACGTGCAGCGACTTGCGCAAGTCGGCGTCCAAGCGCACCTCGACGTGGGCGCCGCTGCGGCGCAGCGTCAGCTGTTGGCCAGCCGGCGCGATGATCGCCGTGCCGCGCTCGAGCCGCATTCCGTTCTGCCCTTCGACGACGGCGATCTCGCTTGCGGCATTGAGCCGATCGGCGAGCGCTTTGGTAAAGCCGGGCGGCATGTGCTGGACGATGAGAATCGGCAGCGGAAAGGACGCCGGCAATTTCGGGAGCACCGTCGCGAGCGCGACGGGACCGCCGGTCGATGTTCCGATTGCGACGCACTCGAAGGGTCCGATGCGCCGGCCGCCGGCGCTCGCAACCGGCGCGACGCGCGCGGGCGACGGGGGCTGCGCCGGTGCCGTGACGGCGGGGGCGGCTGGCGCGCTGCTCGGACGCGGAGCAGGCGGGGGCGCCAAACGTGTCGTCAGCGTTCGGCGGAGGGCAAAGCGCGTTCCGAACAACCGCACTTTTTCGATGAGATCGTCTTTGACGCGGATGATGTCGATTGTCGCGGAATCGGGCTTGGGGATGAAGTCGACGGCGCCGATTTCGAGTGCGCGCAACGTGGTCTCGGCGCCCTCGCGCGTCAGCGACGAAATCATGATCACCGGCGGACCCCGGCGCGCAATGATCGCCCGCGCGGCTTCGAGGCCGCCCATCCCCGGCATCTCGACATCCATCGTGATGATATCGGGCCGCAACTGGGGCTCCAGCGTGAGCGCTTCTTCACCCGTCGACGCGGAACCGACGACCTCGATGTCCTCGGCGCTAGCGAGCATTTTCGTGATCGCGCGGCGCATGAATCCCGAATCGTCGACGACCAAGACCCGGATGCGGGCCGGCGTCATGTTCGTCCCCCGCCCGGGCTGCGCAAGCGGTACACGATCGACTCGGGCTGGACGACCGGCTCGTACAGATCGGTGAGCGCGAACAGCGACTCGGCGTGGCCCAAAAAGAGATAGCCGCCGGAGCGAAGCGCGCGCGCGAACGACTCGACGACGCGTTTCTGCGTCGGCTTATCGAAGTAGATGAGCACGTTGCGGCAGAAGATCGCATCGAACGGGCCGAACGCGGCCACCTTGCGATCGTCCATCAGGTTGAGCGTGCCGAATTGCACGAGCCGCTTGATCCGGTCGGCGATCACGAAGCCGTCGCCCGAGACGGTGAAGTAGCGCTGCACCATCGCCGGTTCGGTCGCGCGGAACGACAATGCGCGATAGAAACCGCGTTCGCACATCTCGAGCACGCGCGGTGAGATGTCCGTCGCCCGGATGGAGATGTTCGAGTCGGCGATCCGGCCGGTTTCGAGCAGCGACATCGCCAAGGAGTACGGCTCTTCTCCGCTCGAGCAAGCCGCTGACCAGACACGCAGCCGGGGTGATGCCGCCTGCAGTTCGGTCAGGATGTTCCCGCACAGCGCTTTGACCTGCGCGCGTTCGCGAAAAAAGTACGTTTCGTTGTTCGACAGGACCGAGGCGAGATCGCGAAACTCGGCCTCGCGGTCGGCGCCGCCACGCAAAAACTTTACATACTCGGCATAGTTGGTGAACGAACGCTTCGAGAGCCGGGTTTGCAAGCGGCTCAGCAGCAGAAACTGTTTTTGGTCGTCGTAAAAGATGCCGAACCGCTCGCGGATGATGTCGCGCAGCAGCCGAAAATCGTCGTCCGAGATCGCGAAGTTCGACACCGAACCGCCCCTACCGAGCCAGCTGCCGGCAACGGCCGGGCGACGCGGCGCGGGAAGTGCGCCGCCGCTGAGCAGCTGGGGAAGCCGAGCACGGACCCATCAGCTAACCGTAACGGATACGCGGGTTCGCAACCGCATAGAGCAGGTCGACCGCCGTGTTGACGACGACGAAAACCGCAGCGAACAGCAGCATGCAGCCGTTGATGAGGGGCATGTCGCGATTGGAGATCGCATCGAACGCCAAGCGCCCGACGCCGGGCCAGGCAAAAATACTCTCCGTCAGCACGGCTCCACCCAGCAGCAACCCTGTTTGCAGCCCGAGCACCGTGATGATCGGGATGAGCGCGTTGCGCAGTGCATGCTTGATGATAACGGCGGATCGACTCAATCCTTTAGCCCGAGCCGTGCGAATATAATCGCTGCCGAGCACTTCGAGCATGCCGCTGCGGGTGATCTTGGCGACGATGGCCAGCGGTATGGTGCCCAAGGTCAGCGCCGGCAACACCAAGTGCCAAGCCGCATCGAGCGCCGCCCGGCCGTTCCCGGCCAACAGTGCGTCGAGAACCACCAGGTGCGTCCGCGCCGGCACGAAGTAATTGAGCGAGATGCGGCCGGAAATGGGAAACAAGTTCAGCCCGAAATGGGACGGCACGACCGCCAGCACGTAGACCAGCATCCAGCCCAGCCAAAAAACCGGGATCGACACGCCCAGGAGCACGCTGCTCATCGTGAGCGCGTCGAGCGCGCTGCCGTGGCGAATCGCAGCAAACACCCCGGCGGGTATTCCCAGCACCGTCGCAACGAGCATCGCCCCCAGCGTCAGTTCGAGCGTGGCCGGAAAATACTGGGCGAGTTTCTCAGCCACCGGCTGGGTATCGGCGATCGACACGCCCAAATCACCGTGCGCGACGCTCGCGAGATAGGCGCCGAGCTGCACGTACCATGGCCGGTCCAAGCCTAGCTGGAGCGTCAAACGCGCAATCTCTTGCGGCGTGGCGTGTTCGCCGAGCCGCAATTGCACCGGATCGCCCGGGATCGCGTGCATGAAAAGAAAGCTCGCGATCGTGATGGCGATGAGGACGCACGCGAGCCGAACGATCCGGTCGACGATGAATTTGAGCATGCTTCAAGCGCGCACGGCGCGCAGATAGAACTTCGCCGCTTGCGCATAGAGATACATCCACTGCGCGGTCGTGAAATCGTTTCGATCGTGTTGCAGCAAGTTTGCAAAGGCCGGCGTGCCTTCAAGCTGCTCGAACAAGGTATCGAAGCGAGCGGGCTTGCGTTCGAGGAACGCCATGAGCTTTTGGCGATGCCGCAAGCGGCCGTAGAATGCGCTTTTCGTCGCGCGTTCGTAACTGCGGGCCGGATCGCGCAGCCGGCCGCGGCGAAATCTCGCCGCTGCTTCTGCGGCCAAACGCCCGGTCGTCGCCGCTTCGTGAATGCCTTCGCCGGTGGTCGCATCGACCAGGCCAGCGGCGGTCCCGCCGACCATGACCCGGTCAACGCCGATCGTCGGACGCGGCAGCCCTCCGTAGAGCAGGTTCCCTTCCTGGCGCAAGGTGTACGGGATCCCGGGGAAGAGCCGCGCCGCAACGCGCGGCAGAAATGCATCGAGTTCGGCCCGCAATTCGCTGCCCGGGATTTTGGCTTGGATGCCCAATCCGATCGACAGATGATCGCGCTTGGGGAACATCCAAGCGATCACGTTGCGCCCCTTCGCCCCGACGTAGTAGTGCATCTCCAGCACGTGGTAGGCGTAATCGATCGCCCGCTGCTGGGGATAGACCCGATACTGCAGGCAGGTGATGAGGCCGGCATCCCAGCCGGGGTGGGCGAAGCGGGGATCGACGGCATCCAACCGGGCGCTCGATCCCTGAGCCAGGAAGACCGACCGGGCTCGGATCTGCTTGCGGGCTCCGGTGCGGTAATCCGCATATTCGACCACGACGCCGCCGGCTTGGCGCTCCAGCGAGCGGAACAGGCTCCCCGTGCGAATCTCCGCTCCGGCGCCGCGGGCGAGATCGCCGATGGCGCCGTCGAGTTCCTCGCGCGTCGTCGTATGGGCCGTCCCGACCGCGTACGCGTAGCTGCGCTTGGCCGTCGTGATCGAGATGAACGGCGGATTGCAGTGCACGATCGAGCGCGGCAGATCGAACGTTTCACAAAAGCCCGGCCGCAGTCCGGCAGCGCACACGCGCTTGGCGCCGACCACTGGATCGCGTTCCAAAACGACGGTGGATACGCCCGCGCGCGCGGCCTCACGCGCGGCGATGCCGCCTGCCGGACCACAGCCGACGATCAGAAAGTCAGTCGATTCCATACGCCGGCAAACCTTCTTGGCCGGCGGTGCGGTGTCTTACACAGCGCAAAAATGCAGGAACTTGCTCGCGCCGCGAATCTCGTCACCGCCCGACGATCCCCTGCGCCGCAAAGGAGCATCAGAGAACGGCGGAAAACGCGAGATGGGAAAGACAAAAGCGCTCGCATTCGATCGAGCTGTTTGATGTAGTCTTGTGTTTTCTCTTAAGGATTATCGTGGATCCACATATCGGAATCCGTCTGGGCCTCGGGGCCGGCATTCTCGCAATTCTGTACGGCGTGTATCTCATCTCGTTCGTATTGAAACAGCCTGCGGGCAACGCCGTGATGCAGGAAATCGCCGCGGCCATTCAAGAGGGCGCGATGGCGTTCCTCAAGCGTCAATACACGACGGTCGGCATCGTCGCCGTCGTTTTGTTCATTGTTATTTTAGTATGTCCGCAGCCGCTGGGCTGGGAAGCCGCCGTCGGCTTTTTGATTGGCGCGGTGCTCTCGGGCGCGGCGGGCTTCATCGGCATGCTGGTGTCGGTGCGCGCAAACGTCCGCACCGCCGAGGCCGCGCGCGGCGGCCTCAAGCCCGCGCTCAAACTAGCATTTAACGGTGGGGCCGTTACCGGTCTGCTCGTCGTCGGACTCGGACTGTTCGCGGTCTCGGGCTACTACGACATCATGCTCAAGGTGAACGCGGACAATCAGACGCTCTCGCTCGCCGCGCTGATCGGACTCGCCTTCGGCTGTTCGCTCATCTCGGTGTTCGCGCGTCTGGGCGGCGGCATCTTCACCAAGGCCGCCGACGTCGGCGCCGACCTCGTCGGTAAAGTCGAAGCGGGCATTCCCGAAGACGACCCGCGCAATCCCGCGGTCATCGCGGACAACGTGGGCGACAACGTCGGCGACTGCGCCGGGATGGCCGCCGATTTGTTCGAGACCTATGTCGTCACGACGACGGCCTCGATGCTGCTCGGCCATCTCGTCCTCGGCAACGTCGTCGGCGCGACCACGTTCCCGCTCGTGATGGGCGCGCTCTCGATCGTCTCGTCGATCATCGGCACCCTGGTCGTCGGCAGCGGCAAAGTCGAAAAGAACACGATCATGAACTCGCTCTACAGCGGGATGATCGTCGCCGGCGTCATCTCGGCGATCGGCTTCTTCTTCGTCGCTCAATGGCAATTCGGCACGCCGGTCACCGTCGGCTCGTTGACGATCACGGCCTTCGGCATCTTCATCTGCGCGCTGGTCGGTCTGGCCGTCACCGGGCTGATCACGTACATCACCGAGTATTACACCGGCACGCAGTTCGGACCGGTACGCAGCATCGCGCACGCCTCGATCACCGGACACGCGACCAACATCATCAGCGGTTTGGCGGTCTCGATGCAGGCCACCGCGCTGCCCGCGATCGTCATCGTCGTCGGCATCCTGATCTCATATGGTTTCGCCGGCCTCTACGGCGTCGGCATCGCGGTCATGTCGATGCTCTCGATGGCGGGTATCGTCGTGGCGATCGACTCGTTCGGTCCAATCACCGACAACGCCGGCGGCATCGCCGAAATGGCGGAGATGCCCCAGAGCGTACGCGACTGCACCGATCCGCTCGATGCGGTCGGCAATACGACCAAGGCCGTCACCAAAGGTTATGCGATCGGTTCGGCCGCGCTTGCCGCGGTCGTGCTCTTCGCCTCGTTCCTGCAAGAGCTGAGCGACCGCTGCAAAGCGGACACCGTTCTCACCTGCTCGACGACGCCGATCACGTTCGGCTTGCAAGATCCCTACGTGCTGACCGGCCTGTTCGTCGGCGGCTTGCTGCCGTATCTGTTCTCGTCGCTCTCGATGGAGTCGGTGGGCCGCGCCGGCGGCGCAGTCGTCGAGGAAGTCCGCCGCCAATTCCGTGAGAAACCCGGCATCATGGATCGGACGGAGAAGCCCGATTACGGGACGACCGTCGACATCGTGACCCGCGCGGCGCTCAAAGAAATGGTGCTCCCCGCGCTCATCCCGGTCGGCGTGCCGATTGTGGTGGTCCTACTGAGCTTCATTCTGCCCAACAACGGCGGCGCCAAAATGCTCGGCGGCGTGCTCGTCGGCTCGATCGTCACCGGGCTCTTCTTGGCCCTCTCGATGACCAGCGGCGGCGGCGCTTGGGACAACGCCAAAAAGTACATCGAAGACGGCAATTACGGCGGCAAAGGCTCGGCGGCGCACGCCGCGGCAGTCACCGGCGATACGGTCGGCGATCCGTACAAAGATACGGCCGGCCCGGCAATCAACCCGATGATCAAGGTGCTCAACATCGTTGCGCTGCTGCTCGTGGGCTTCGTCGTCCACTAGCAGGATTCGCGGCGCTGAACGCGCCGCGAATCCATGGCGTTCGGCCCTTCGGGCCGAGCCGCGCGCGGCGTTTGCGGCTGCGCCGCAAGCCGCGGCGACGTTTCAGGTTCGCCGAGATGTCGCTCGACTCTCCACCGGGCAAATCCGCAAAGAACGCGCCGCAAACAGCGGCGCGTTCTGCTTTATTTTCTGAGCAGCCAGACCCAAGCCAACAGAACGACTTGCAGAGGCAAGCGCGCGTAGAGCACCCATGCGGGCGCCAAGCGCGCGAAGCGTTCGTGTTCGAGGGCCATGTACACGTTCGCTGGGAACACCGCGAATAGCAAGGCGATGAGGCCGAACGCGGCCGGACGGCGCATTGCGGGTATCCATAATCCGACGGCGCCGGCAAGTTCGGCCGCGCCGCTGATCGCCACGAGTGCCGCGGGGTTGGGCAACGCCGGCGGGACGATTTCGCGAAAGATCTCCGGCTTGACGAAATGCAGCGTGCCGCTGCTCAGAAAGAGCGCGCTTGCCGCCAGTCGGGCCAATAGGGTCATGCCGCTGCCTTCGCCCGCCCGCGCTCCGGCGACTGCCGGCCATTGCTGCGCGGATTAGCCGTTGCCCAGACGGGAACATCCACCTAGCGCGAATCGCTCCGGCACGCCCGGCACGGCGGCGGCGGGTCCGCGAAACTTTTGTAGGAGACTTTCAGCATGAGCGATCAAGAGCCGATTCTGACGAATCGCCAAGGGCATCCCGTCCGCGACAACCAGAATACGATCACGGTCGGCCCCAAGGGCCCAGCCACCCTCGAGAATTACAACTTCATCGAGAAGCTCGCGCACTTCGATCGCGAGCGCGTGCCCGAACGCGTGGTGCACGCGCGCGGCGCCAGCGCGCACGGGTTTTTCGAGGCGTACGGAACGATCGGCGACGAACCGGCGAGCAAGTACACGCGGGCGAAACTGTTACAGACGAAGGGCCAGCAGACGCCGGTCTTCGTTCGCTTCTCGACCGTCATCCACAGCAAGGACTCGCCGGAGACCCTGCGCGACCCGCGCGGCTTCGCAGTTAAGTTCTACACCGAAGACGGCAACTGGGATCTGGTCGGCAACAACTTGCGCGTCTTCTTCATCCGCGATGCCATCAAGTTCCCCGATTTCATCCACTCGTTCAAGCCTGATCCGGTTACGAACCGGCAAGAACCGAATCGGCAATTCGACTTCATCAGCCAGACGCCCGAATCGATCCATATGATCACTCTGCTCTTCAGCCCGCGCGGCATACCCGCTAATTATCGCGAGCAGGAAGGCGCCGGGGTCAACACCTACAAGCTCGTCAACGATCAAGGCAACGCGGTGCTAGTGAAATTCCACTGGATCCCCAAGCAAGGGGTTCGTTCGCTCACGACGCCCGAGGCTGCGGCAATTCAAAAAGAAGAGTTCAGCCACGCGACCAAGGACTTGTACGACGCGATCGACGCGGGCAATTTCCCCGAGTGGGAGTTTTGCGTTCAGATCATGGCCGACAGCGAGCATCCGGAACTCGACTTCGATCCGCTCGACGACACCAAGCAGTGGCCCGAGTCGCAGTTCCCGCTGCGCAAAGTCGGGCGTCTGGTGCTCAACCGCAAGCCCGAGAACTTTTTCGCCGAGTCGGAGCAGTCGGCGTTCGGCACCGGCGTCAAGGTCGACGGCATCGAGTTCTCGGCCGACAAGATGCTGCAAGGCCGGACGTTCTCGTATTCCGACACGCAGCGCTACCGGGTCGGCCCGAACTATCAGCAGCTCCCGATCAACGCGCCCAAGCGCGACGTCCACACCAATCAGCGCGACGGCTCCATGACCCGCGTGCAAGACGCAGGCGGGACGAACCCGCACGTCAATTACGAGCCGAGCATCCTGGGCGGCGTTATCGAAGCACCCGACGACGTGACCGAGTATCGTCCGTCGATCGCCGGCGACGTAGGGCGATACGTCGAGGACCGCACCGGAGACGACTACAAGCAGGCCGGCGAGATCTACCGTGCTTTCGACGATCGGCATCGCAACGACCTCATCGAGAACCTGGTGACCAACCTCAAGAAAGCCGATCCGCGAATCCAGCACCGCATGGTCTGGCATTTCTTGCACGCCGACGAAGACTACGGTACGCGGGTCGCCGGCGGCCTGGGCATCGACGTCGAACAGGCGCGCAAACTGCCGCCGCTTCCCAACAAGCCGGCTCCGGGCAGCACGCGCAACGCAACCGACAATGTTCCCGGCGTGAAATCCAGCGGTGCGCCTTTTGCCGCGACGGCGGCGGGCAGCAACGGACATGCCAAGAACGGCAGCGGCGTTGCGGTCATGCAGCGCGTGTTCACGACGGCTGAGGCAACCGGCGTCCGCTAATTCCGCAGCCTCCCGCTACTCATCGGTCAAACGGGCGCCGCACTCGCGGCGTCCGTCTGCTTGTGCGGGCGGCATGAGTCGCCGCGCGTCGCGAGAGATCAACAATCGGTCGGCAAAGACATCGCAAGACCGCCGTGCTTACCTTGCTGAGCCGACGTTCGATAAGTTTACCGATGGACGCGGCCATTGGTTGAAAAGGGCCTCGCTTTCAATTAAGGTAAAGCGGTGCCGGTCGATTGCTTTTCGACCGAAAGGATGTGCGCTAACGATGATGCACCGCCGACGAACGACTGTGCCGTTTCCATGTCGGCGCGGCGAATTGCGCAGCTGCAACAGCTTGCGTCGCTCATCGAACAAAGCGCCGGCACCAAACCCGGCGGCTCGACTGCGTCAACGTTTTTGCGCTTACGTCGCCTGACGCATCAGCAGCAGTTCGCAGTCCGATTGCCTTGGAGTTCAGATGCCGAATCACGCACCGAAGCGCGCGGCCGTTCCGGCGCCGACGCCTGGAATCACCAAATGCCGGACCGGCATCGTCGGCCTGGATGAAATAACCGAAGGCGGGTTTCCTGGCGGACGTCCCACGCTCGTCTGCGGCAAAGCAGGCTGCGGCAAAACCATCATGGCGATGGAGTTTCTCGTACGCGGGATTACCGAATTCGGCGAACCTGGCGTCTTCATGTCGTTCGAGGAATCTGATGAAGAGTTGAGGCTCAACGTCGCTTCGATGGGCTTCGATCTTCAGGCCTTGTGCGCGCGCAAAAAACTATTCATGGACCACGTTCGCGTCGAGCGCAGCGAAATCGAGGAAACGGGCGAATACGATCTCGAGGGTCTCTTCATTCGTCTGCAGCACGCCATCGACACCGTTGGTGCGAAGCGCGTCGTTCTGGACACCATCGAGTCCCTGTTCTCCGGCTTTGCCAACGCCAATATCGTGCGCGCCGAACTCCGGCGGCTGTTTCGCTGGCTCAAAGCGAAAGCGGTCAGCGCCGTGATTACCGCCGAAACGGGCGACGGCACGCTGACCCGTCACGGCATCGAAGAATACGTGGCCGATTGTGTGATTCTCCTCGACCATCGCGTCGAAGATCAGACGTCGATCCGCCGGTTGCGCGTCGTCAAATATCGCGGCAGCGTGCACGGAACGAACGAATATCCGTTCTTGATCGGGAAGACCGGGCTGTCGGTTTTGCCGTTGAGTTCCTTGAAGCTGGAACACAAAGCGCCGACGGACCGCATTCCGACGGGCATCCCGCGCCTGGACACGATGCTGGGCGGGAAGGGCTTTTTCCGCGGGACGAGCATCCTGCTTTCCGGCGGCGCCGGGACGGGGAAGAGCAGCATGGCAGCGCACTTCGTGCGCGCAACGTGCGAACGCAAAGAACGCGCGCTCTACATTGCTTCCGAACAATCGACCGACGAAGTCTTGCGCAACATGCGCTCGATCGGCATCGACCTCGAACCCTTGATCGCCCGCGGTTTATTGCATTTCTACACGGCGCGGCCGGGAA
>JBEKHC010000046.1:0-37731 GCA_050012475.1 Candidatus Velthaea sp. | reverse complement strand
CGGATGAGGGGTCACTCGGCTTCGGTCAGCTGGTGCCCTCGGCTCCGCTGAGTCCGGCCACACGCGAACCCTCCGACTTGGGCGAAAACCTAACGTGAAGGATTGCGCGTAGCACAACCGTTGGGATTGCTGGAGTGAAGCCCGAGCCGAACTTGGCGTCCGCGCCGACGAAGTAGTCCTTTTTAATATTTCACCAGCGCGGAACGGGACGAATCCAAGCCGCCGGGATTTGCCGCATTCAGGCCGCGGTGCTCGGCCTCATCAAGCCGCGGGGCCGGGCCGCAAGCATGCTGCAGTTCGCCGGCACGGTTCGCGCCGGCGCAAGGTCGCGCGAGCCGCGAACGGAAAAACCAAGCGCTGCACGCTGATCTGCGCCGTCACCGGACGCCTTTCTGCGTTTGCGGCGCTGCGCTTTTCGCGAGGTTCGTCACGGTCGCTTCAGTTCAAAACGTCCCGGGCACGTGCCGCGTCATCGCGATCGTGAACCAGAAAGGCGGCGTCGGCAAGAGCACGACCGCCGTCAACCTCGGCGCCTCGCTCGCCACGCTGGGCCAGCGCGTCCTCATCGTCGATATCGATCCCCAAGGCAACTCGACCACCGGCGTCGGCGTCGACAAGCGCGAGGTGCAGCGCGACATTTACTCGGTGTTGCTCGAAGACGCGCCGGTCGCGGACATCGTGCTGACGACCGGCGTGCCGGGCTTGGCCATCGCGCCCGCGACGCTCGCGTTGGCCGGCGCAGAAATCGAACTCGTGTCGACGCTGCGGCGCGAAGGACGGCTCAAAGCCGCGCTGACCGCCATCAAATCCGGCTACGACTACGTCCTCATCGACTGTCCGCCGTCCCTGGGATTGCTCACCGTCAACGCGCTCACCGCCGCAAGCGAAGTGATCATTCCGGTGCAAGCCGAGTTCTACGCACTCGAAGGGCTTTCACAACTGACCACGATCGTGCGCCGGATCAAAGAAGCGCTCAATCCGGATTTGACCATTCTCGGCGTGCTCATCACGATGTTCGATGCGCGTCAGCGTTTGGCCACCGAAGTCCTCGAAGAAGTTTCGCGGTATTTTCCCGATCGTGTGTTTGCGACGCAAATCCCGCGTAACGTTCGGCTGTCCGAAGCGCCGTCGTACGGCAAGCCGGCCGTCCTCTTCGACGTCAAATCGCGCGGCGCGCAAGCGTATCTTTCGCTTGCGCGTGAGGTGATCAAATGACGCCCAAGCGCGGATTGGGCCGCGGGCTCGGCGCGCTGCTGGGTGACGCACCGACGACGGACGTCACGACGCCGCCGCCGCGCGGCCTCGTGCAGATTGCGCTCGAGCGCATCGTTCCCAATCGCAATCAGCCGCGCAAGACATTCGATCCCGCGACCCTCGATGAATTGCGCGCGTCGATCGCGGAGTTCGGTGTCCTCGTGCCGATCATCGTTCGGACGAGCGGTGAAGACTACGAGCTCATTGCCGGCGAACGGCGCTGGCGCGCCGCGAATGCGGCGGGACTCGAAACGATTCCCGCAATCGTGCGTCAAGCCGACGAACGCGAATCACTCGAAGTCGCGATCATCGAAAATCTGCAGCGCGACAACCTCGATCCGCTCGAAGAAGCGATGGGCTTTGCGCACTTGATGGAAGCGTACGGCTTCACGCAAGAGCGTGTCGCAGAACGTCTGGGGCGTAGCCGTTCCGCGGTGACCAATACGTTGCGGCTGCTGGGGCTGCCCGATGGTGCCAAAGCGTTGCTGCGCAGCGGTGCGATCAGCGCAGGACACGCGCGCGCACTGCTTGCGCTTACGCCGGAGCGGCGGGATAGCGTTGCCGAACGCATCGTGCGCGACGGGCTGACGGTGCGCGCGGTCGAAGAGCTCGGGCGGCCGGCGACCCGCACGCGCAAAGCAGCGGCGCCCGCGCAGCATACGACGCATTCGAGCGATAACGAAGCGTTGCTCGATCGTTTGCGGTACGCGTTTGCTACGCACGTCGCGCTGGTCGAGCGCGAACACGGCGGCGTCATCGAGATACGCTACGCCGACGAAACCGATTTGCTGCGGATCGCGGACTTGCTGTTGGGAGAAAACGCGGCGACGTGAGATCGGTCTGCAGCGCAATCGCGGTGGCGGTCGTGCTGGCTTGGCCGATGCCGCTGCGGGCCGCGCCGGCGGGGCTCGACCCGGTGCCGAACAACGCGCAGACGGCGGTGGTGTCGGCGTATTTGCACGCCTTGCACGACGCGCGTTACGCGGCGGCGTTTCGATTGCTCAACGCCAATGCGCGCGCATACTATCGCGATGCGGAGAATTTCCGCAGCATCTTCGTGGCCGACGCGTATGCGATCACGGCCTGGAGGTTGCTCGGAACGCGCGGCGGGCAAACGCCCGGCCGGGTCTTTTTCGTCCGCGAAACGGCGCGGTTCCGCGATCATGCGCGCGACGCCCTACTCGAGGTCACCGCAACGGTTCCCGTCGGCGTCGTGTCCGAACACGACGGCTGGCGGATCAAAGATCCCGGCCATCCCTGGCGCGCGTTCGCGACCAACGCCGCCGCGCAGCTAAACGGCGTCGAGGTTCGGGTGAAAAAAGTGTCGTACTTCGCCCGGCGCATCGAAACGGTCGTCACGCTCACCAACCACGGTTCGAGCTTCGTCACGATTTTGGCGTACGGGAAAAGCATCTTGCACGACGCGGCCGGACACCCGTACCGGCTCATCGAAACGCGGGATTGGTCGCTCACCGATAAGGTGCTCTTCGAAGGATTGCGTTTGCCGCCCGACGCTCGATATACCGGAACGCTTGCGTTCGCTTCCGATCCGCTCGATAACGCGCCGCGCACGTTCGCGCTGACGCTCGCGCCGCTGCTTGCCGACGGAACCGACGCACCGTTTGAGGTCGATGTCGACGCGATCGCGCCCGAGCCGGGCGCGCCGGTCTCACGCTGACGCAGCGCGTGCCGAACGCAGCGCCCCCTTTGCGCGGCATTTACGCCTTGGTCGAGCCGGAGCGGCAACCGGTCGAGCCGTACGTAGCGGCGCTCTTGGCGGGCGGAATTCGACTGTTCCAGATTCGCGCCAAACGCGGCGTGCCGCACGAGATGCTCGCCGCGGTCGTGACGATGGTGCGTGCGGCGGGCGGTCTGACGATCGTCAACGACGACGTCGAGGCCGCGGCCGAAGCCGATGGCGTGCACTTGGGTCAAGAAGATGCCGCGCTGCACGATCTGCACGCCGTTCGCGAGCGATTGCGCGGCAAAATTATCGGGTTGTCGTGCAGCACGCCGGCCGAGGCGCGCGCCGCCGACCCGGCTATAATCGACTATCTGGGCGTCGGGCCGTTGTTCGCTACCGCCTCGAAAGCCGACGCCGGGCCCCCGCTGGGTGTAAACGGCGCGCGGGCCGCGGTCACCGCGACCGCACTGCCCGCCGCGGTCATCGGCGGCATCGACCTTGCGTGCCTGCTGCGGGCGCGCGAGACGGGCGCAGCGATGGCGGCGATCATCTCCGCGCTGTCATCCGCAACCGATGTGACGGCAACCGCGCGCGCTCTGGTCACGGCGTGGACTTCGTAAGTCCGGTTGTGCTGGCGGTCGGGACGACGCATCCGCTCAACGTGGCTGGCGTCGGGCTCGATGCCCGCATCGCGCCCCTGCTAGGCGTGCGGATCGTGACGGTCGTCGCCGGCGTCAGCGCGCAGGACGCCGGTGCGGTTCTCGCGCGCACGCCGCTCGATGAAGCCACGATCGGCGCGCAGTTCGCGGCCGTTCGCGATGCCGGGATCGGCGCAGTTCATGTGGGCGCACTGCTGGACGCGCGCAGCGTCTCGGCGGTTGCCGGGGGACTGCGTTCGTTGGGCGGCGTCCCGGCCGTGTGCGATCCGGTCATCGCCGCGACCGGCGGCCAACGCCTCGCCGACGACGAGACGATTCGCGCGCTGCGCGAGGTGCTCTTTGCGCACTGTGCGCTCGTGACGCCAAATCTCGGAGAAGCGGCGCTCTTGCTCGGCCGTTCGATCCCGGACGTCGATGCGATGGAAGAAGCGGCGCGCGAGCTGGGGCGCACCGGTGCCGGCGCGGTGCTGATCAAGGGCGGACATCTCGATGGCGACCCCACCGACGTGTTGCTGACCGCCGACGGCGTGACACGCCTCAGCGCCAAACGGATCGCGGCCACGTTGCGCGGCACGGGCGATCTGCTGGCGTGCGCCGCCGCAGCGCGCCTCGCTTGCGGCGACTCCATTGCCGCGAGCGTCGAGGCGGCGCGAGCCTTCGTTCGCGGGTGCCTTGCCGCCGGCGTCCCGTTCGCCGGGACCCGCACCGTCCCCTAACCGGGGCTCCGCGGGGCTCAGCCGATGCGCCGTCTCGCCGTTTTGCTCGGACTTGCAGCACTTTGTGCGCTGACCCCGCCGGCCTGGGCCGATCCGCAACCGGCCACGCTTCGCATCTCGCTCGAGCTCCAGCCCGATAACCTCAACCCGCTGCTCGATGTGTCGACGCTCGACGAATTTCTGGCCAGGTTCGCGTTCGATTCACTTGCCCGCCCGGAACTCGACGGGACGATACAGCCGATCCTCGCCGCAGTCGTGCCGACGCGGGAGAACGGCGGGATCAGCCCCGACGGTCGCACGATCGTCTACAAACTGGCGTGGAGTACACTGGCAGGACGGCGCTCCGTTCACCAGCCGTGACGTTGCCTTCTCGCAGCGTGCACACGTCGACCCCAACAACGACGTGACCTTTCGTGACCCATACCGGTTCGTCACTCGCCTGGACACGCCGGATGACGCTACCGTGGTCATCCACCTTGCCCAGCCGTACGCGCCGTTCGTTGCCGAATACGATCAGGCAATGCTGCCGGCGCATCTCCTGGCGAAGGAACGCGAGCTGAACGACGTCGCTTTCAACGCGGCGCCGGTCGGGACAGGGCCGTTCATCTTCGACCATTGGGACCGCGGACGAGAGATCGTCTATCGCGCAAACGATCGCTACTTTCTGGGGAAGCCCAAGCTGCAGCGCATCGTCGTACAGTTGATGTCGAGCGAGAATACGCGGAATGTCGCATTACAGACCGGCGAAACAGACTGGAGCTACCTGGCCGCCACCACGTCGGCCCGTCAGTTCGCGGGCCGCAGCGACGTTGCGACGCGGCTATTCGGAGAGAACGGCTACTTCGGCCTCGCCATGCAAACCCGTCGACCGCCGCTGGACGATCTGCGCGTGCGGCGTGCCATCGCGCACGCGCTCGACGTGCCGCCGATGGTTGAAAAGATCAGCGGCGACTTCGCAATTCCCGCGACCGCCGACATCGGACCGGCCACATGGGCCTACGACGCCGACGTCCGGCGGCTCACATTCGACCCCGCGCTCAGCCGCGGGCTCCTCGCGAGCGCCGGCTGGAAGCCGGCTGCGAACGGCATCCTCGAACGCGACGGCAAGGTGCTTTCGCTCAACCTCTACTACGTCGCGAGCAATACGACGTCGCAAGCATACGCCGTTCAAATTCAAGCGCAACTGCGTGCCGTCGGTATCGATGTTGCAATCACGCCGCAACAGGCGAATATTTTGTTCGCGCCGCTGTCCGCCCACGGTACGCTCGCATCAGGCAATTTCGACTTGGACCTTTCCGGAATCGGTAACGGGGTCGATCCAAACGACCGGAGGGTGTTCGGCTGTACGGCATTCCCGCCGAATGGGTTCAACTATACACGGTGGTGCAATTCGGCCTACGAACGCGTCACGAAGGATGCGCTTACGCATCTCGACCGCGCGACGCGCAAGCGCGATTACAAGCGCGCTTCGGAGATCTTGATCGACGACGTACCCGAGGTCTTCATCTATTGGTACAAAGATATCGAACTGCTGCGCCCCGGCGTGCAGATCGATGACGGCGCGGGCCGCATCGCCATGCCGTATCTCTGGCACGAGGGTCCATGAGTAGATTTCAGCCGCGATCGGCCGTTGACCACCGGATAGCATGCGAATCAAACGGTCTGGTCATCCGTCCGGGCCCGGTGCCGTTTTGGGTTCGCATAGTGCGGTTCGGTTCCGCCGGCACGATCTTGGAGCAGGCCGCAATCACCTCAGCAAGGTGATGATCTGGCATTTGACGGGGAGGCCGCATGGTCTCTGTATGGATCAGCGAGTTCCTCGTCGACGGCGATGACGTCGAGCCTCGTCGAATCTGCCGGGGCGCAGACGAAGACAACGGGGTGGGTCACGAAATCTAGTGCAGGCCGGTCCGCGTCAGCGCCGCATCGAGGGTCTGGTTCGCAACGGCGGCGGCTTTTTCGGCGCCCCGCGCGAGGGTCGCTTCGAGCGCGCGTTCATCGCCGCGAAGCTGCCCGTAGCGGTTTTGAATGACGCTCACGCGTTCGATCGCCACCTCGGCGACGGCGGTCTTGAGCGTTCCGTAGCGCTGACCTTCGAACCGGTTCAAGCTGCTCTCGCGATCGCTGCCGGAGAGGACTTCGTAGAGCGTCAGCAAGTTGTCGATGCCCGGACCCAGCGCGTCGCCGCGGATTTCGCTGCCGGAATCGGTGACCGCGCGCATCACGGCTTTGCGGATTTTGTTCGGCGGGTCGAGCAGACCGATGGCGTGCCCGTCCCGCGCCTCGGCGATGCTCTTGCTCATCTTGACCGTCGGATCGTCGAGCCCCATGATGCGGGCGCCGCTGGCGCGGATCATCGATTGGGGCATCGTGAACGTCTCACCGAACAAATGATTGAAACGTTGAGCGATGTCGCGGGCGATTTCGATGTGCTGCCGCTGGTCGTCGCCGACGGGAACGTAGTCGGGCTGATACAACAGAATGTCGGCCGCCATCAACGCCGGGTAGGTCAGCAGGCCGGCGCTCGGCGCGGTCGTCTGCGCCTTTGACTTGTATTGCGTCATCCGCTCCATCCAGCTTACCGGCGTGACGCAATCGAAGATCCAGCCGAGCGTCGCGTGAGCCGGGACGTGCGATTGGCGGAAGAGCACGGACTTTTTCGGATCGAGACCGCAGGCGAGATAGAGCGCGACGATTTCTTTGATCCGTTCGCGCAGCGCATCCGCGCGGATGTTTTCCGGGATCGTCAACGCGTGCAGGTCGGCGATGAAGAAGTAATTTTCGTAGCTGCCTTGGGACTCGGCCCAGACGCTGAGCGCGCCGATGTAATTGCCGATGGTCAATTTGCCCGTCGCGGTGATCCCCGACAGGACACGCGGTTTACTATGGTTTGAGGTCTGCTGCATCTGCGAAAAGAAGTGCGCGTTCAACGTGCGCCGGACCCGCCGGGACCGGCGCAATCGACGCGTTCAGCGGGGATAGCGGGGCAGAAAGTCGAGCAAGCGCTCCAGCATGAGTTCGATCGAGGCGATCGACGCCGCATACGAGAAGCGCAGATATCCCGCGCCCGCGGCTCCGAACGACGATCCTCCCAGGCAAGCAATGCCCGCCTCTTCGAGCAAAAACCGCGCGAGCTGCTTGTCGTCGGGCGTGACCTTGGAGATGTTGGGAAACGCGTAGAACGCGCCTTCAGGTGTCGTGCATGAAACGTTCGGGATCGCGTTGAGGCCGGCGATGAGCGCGTCGCGCCGCGCGCGGAACGTCTCGTTCATCGCGAGCACGGCGTCGTCGGGGCCGGTGAGCGCCGCGATGCCGGCCTGCTGCACGAACGGTGCGACGCACGAATACGTATTGTTGGCGAACACGCCGACGGCTCGCGCCAGGGTTTCGGGCATGATCGCATAGCCCAAGCGCCAGCCGGTCATCGCATAGGCCTTGGAAAAGCCGTCGACGACGATCGTGCGGTCCTGCATCCCGGGGCACTGCGTGATCGACACGAACGCCGGGCCGTAGATGTTGCGGCTGTAGATCTCATCGGACATGACCAAAAAGCCGTGCTTGTGCGAGAGATCGGCGATCGTTTGGAGATCGTCGCGGGTGAGCACGCCGCCGGTGGGATTGTGCGGCGAGGTGATCACGACGACTTTCGTGCGCGGCGTGATCTTGGCCGCCAGTTCATCGAGATCGAATCGCCAGTTGCGGTCTTCGCGCAGCGCCACGGGGATCGCTTTTGCGCCCAAGTACGTTGCGGCCGATGCGTACGCCGGATAGGCCGGGTCGGCGTAAATGAGCTCGTCGCCCGGATCGAGCAGCGCCGAGAGCGTGTTCCAGATGATCGGTTTGGCGCCGGGTGAGATCAACACGTTGTCGCGCCGGTACGGGCTGATGCCGCGGAAGCGCGCCGCATACTCGGCGACGGTATCGCGCAATTCGGCGATGCCCGCCGACGGCGCGTAGTGGGTGAGGTTGCGCTCGATGGCGGCGATCCCCGCGGCTTTGATGTGTGCCGGCGTGTCGAAGTCGGGCTCGCCGATCTCCATGTGGACGATGTGCCGGCCGTGCGCTTCGAGTTGCCGCGCGCGAGCGAGTACTTCGAACGCGCCCTCGCTCCCCAGTCGCGAGCCTGCCTCGCAAAGTAAATCTGCATGTTCCGCTACTGTCGTCATTCCATCACAATCCGTCTTCACTACGCGCCAAGGTCGGGAACACGACGTCGCCGAACCGGCTAGGCCGATGAGAACGCCGTCGCCGGGGCGGGCGTTCCGCGAAAGGCTGCAAGACGTTTCGCTTCACCGAATTCACTAGCCGAACCTGGGATCACCGCATCCCCCGAATTCGATGAACCCGGTTGTCGGCCCGGTTTGTATCGCGACCGCCTTAGCCTGGGTGGCCGCGGCGCCTCCGCAGGCAATGCTTGGCTCCGCTTCCGGCGCAACGGTCCGCGCGCAGACGGCGCCGCAATCGGCCGTTCCGGCAACTCCCTCGAGCGCCCCGAGCGAAGCACTGCCAAGTGCGCCGCCCGAAGCCCTGCCGAGCGCCTCATCCGAAGCCGCTCCCAGTGCAGAAGGGCAACCCGTACCCGGCCTCGGGCCGACAGCCGGTCCGAGTCCGCAAGTGCCGACGCCGCTAACGAGCGCGCCGGCTTCCGTTCAGCCCGGACCGGGCCAAGCGGGTGGTCTGCCGATCCCCACGCCGAGCGCGAAGACCAGCGGTTTACCGGGATCGGCCGCGACCGCCGCGGGGCGCTTTCACTTGCATCGCCCTGGGACCGATGTCGACGGCGATCTGCTGACCGGCAGTCTCGCCAGTCACGTCTTCGTCCTCAAGGGCAATGTGACACTGCACAGCGACCCGAAGATTGACCGCGAGATGGCGGAGGCCAGCGAGTCCGACGAGCCGCTGACGGTGACCGCCGACGAAATCGATGCCGACCAGCTCGCGTTCACGTACGTCGCGAAAGGCCACGTCCACTTCGTGCAGGGGAATCGCTCGGGCTTTGCCGATCTCGCGACGCTCAACGAAACGGCGCACACGCTCGATCTCGTGGGAAACGCGACGGTTCTCGACGGCGAACACCGCACCACCGCGGCGAAGATGCACTACGACACACTCGACAAGCAGTTCATCGGGGCGGGGGACGTACGCATCTACGCACCGCTCCCGACGCCCAAACCCAGCGCTGCAACACCGCCCCCCAAGCACAAGCTGCACCTCCCCATCTAAAGCGCGAACCAGTCCGCGAGGCAACAGCGGCCAAGGTTCTCTACGAGGTCGGGACCCCATCCCATCGGCGGCGCGCCGGTCACCGGCGAGCGGACCTTGCTTGAAACAGGATCGCACTCCATCCGTGGCTCCCCGATCACGGGCGAGCGGACCTCGCTTGGACAGGATCCGACTCCATCGGCGGCGCGCCCGTCGCCGGCGAGCGGGCCTCGCTTGAAAGGCCTCGCTGGAATACGATGGTTCAGGCGCGGTCGGCACACTTGAAACTCCACCAACTTCACATCGCTGCGTGAGTGTCCGCCGACAGGATCCGTCGCGTTTGGGCTTCGCCCGAGCCTAGCAAGATGGGTCGGCTTCGCTCGGTACACCCTCCCAGGAGCAGAACGGCGAAGTTTGCTTGAGCAAATGAGCTGCGTAGCGATGACGTCCAGGGCTAAATCAGAGTACTCCTGTAGCCGGGACGAGATCAGAGCAGCCCTACGAACCCACAATACGGTCACTGATATCTTCATTCGTCGGATAGACGATGCTCGTGGACTCGGGGAATGCTAGTGTCCCGGTTCATAAATAGAGTGACAGTCGCGAACCGGCTCTCCGCCCGCTGCTGCGTTGCTCATCGGTCACAACGCTACGGCGTTGCTCCCTCTTCGCGCCTTGCCGCGAACGAAGATCCGGTCCGCTTTGTGTCACCCTATTTATGAACCGGGACACTAGAGCACATTTATCGCAGACAGGAGTCGTACAGGCGTGACAAATCTGCCACTTGCTCTTGTTACAATAGAAGCACAGAATCTGGAAGTTCGATGCATCGTCGCCTTTCTCCGGATGCTTCTGTATTGGCATGCGGTGGTCTAGGCGACGTTTCAAACGGTCTCTCGAAAAGGATGTTCGCGGCACAGTGGCATCTTTTTCCATGACCTTGGCGCCACATAAATTACAGCCACCGCTCACGCGTTGTACAATCGCACTGACTGCACTGCTCGAAGGCGCTTTCCGATGGGCCTTTGCCGCCGGAAGAAACAGCTTATCGTGATCGTCCGGACTCAGAGCATATCGCTGACTGCGGCCTGGCTCCGTCTTTGGCACCGGGCCGATGAACGTGAAGCCTTCTTCGTTCCACAGCTCGCTAAAGGGCTTGTTGGCATCGCCGTAATGATCTCTTATGAGGCTGGCGGGGTATCTGCCCTGCAAGATCTTCTTGAGGGCAGGGATTTTTTTCGAGTTATTTGCCAGATCGGTTTCGTTGCCCACACCGTACTTTATCAAGACCAGCAAGGCTACGATTGCGCGCGGCTTCGTCACCCATATCTTGCGTTTATCTTTGAACACGATTTCATAGCCTTGGCCGTCTTTGACGCGCACAATCTCATCAATGTTTTCAACTTGCAGCAACGCCGTTCTCCTTAGATGCAAACATCGGCGTTAGTGCAAATCATTCAGTAGCTCGATCACGTCGATTGCGACGACATCCGCAATATCGATGAGCTCGACGACGTCAAGACGGCGCTCGCCACTCTCGTATTTCGATACGTAAGACTGACCTCGTCCGAGCTTTTGAGCGACCTGGGCTTGCGTTAGCCCGGCGACCGAGCGTGCCGCTACGAGGCGCTTAATCAAGCGCTTATATCGGCTCGTGTATAACGACTTGTGCACTGGGCCCATCGCAGACCATTAGCCCTCAGCGTAGCGAATGCTGCGCAGCATCCCAAAACAGGATATTGCCGAGTGCAATCCTAACGACGCGTCCAATGTGGCGGTGAGGGCTTTTTCAGCGCGGCTCGCCGAGCCAGATGCTCGTTGTTCCTATCAAGAGGACACCAGGCTTAATGTTGACGTTTGCAGACCTTTGCGCCGGAATCGGAGGCTTCCGAGTCGGGCTTGAGGATGCTGGATGGAAATGTTGCTATTCATGCGAGATCGATGATCTCTGCGAGGAGACGTACAAGGCCAATTTCTCGGTGCCGTTTGATGCGAAAAACATCTTTGACGTAAATCCGGCCGAGCTCTTGGGCGTTGACGCGATCTGCTCGGGTTTTCCGTGTCAGCCGTTCTCGATTGCGGGCAAGCGACGAGGCTTCGGCGACAAGCGCGGCTCCATACTCCACCGGCTGCTTGAAATCGTTTCGGTTGTGATGCCGCCGATTGTGATACTCGAGAACGTTGCCAATTTCGCGTCTCACAACAAGGGAGCATCGTTTTCGTTCGCCGTCGAAGCGCTGTCGAGGCTGGGCTACGACGTTCAAGCGAGTATTCTCAATAGTGCGCATTTCAAAGTTCCACAAAGCAGGCCGAGAATCTACATCGTTGCAACACGACGGAGCTTGAATGCGCTCTTTTTCAGCATCACCAAGCAACGCACGAAACCCGAGCCGTTTCGCCCTTATATAAGGACTGGCGACAAGAGTATTCCCATTTCCGATCGCTGGCACCAGTACATTGACTTGTATTCCGGAAAGAAGCCGCTCAGTGAGTTTTCCTTTCGCGTGCCAAAAACTCGCGAGCTACTTGAGCGGGTCAATAAAGGTGCCGACATTTCCGACTGCATTTTGCAGATGAGGTCGAGCGGAATTCGCGCCTGTAATATCGATGCGCCCCTGCCAACCTTCGCCGTGAGCGTAAGTGGCGGCGGGGCGATGATTCCTGTTTACACGAGAGAGCGGCGACATCTGAGCCTTTCGGAAATGACGAGCTTGATGGGCTTTCCACCGAATTTCTCGTTTCCGGTCGCCAGAACTCACGCGATCAAGCAGCTCGCGAACGCCGTTTGCCCGCCGGTCGTCAGTTCGCTCGCCCAAGACATTCAGATGGCGCTCCCGCCGATGCTGCGAACGAGTGCTTGAAGCGGCGACCGAGCACTTTGAGCGTACAAGGACGCGATACGTGAACGGAACTCCGCGGCATTCGGCGGCGGCAGAGAAAGAGTACCGTTAGCCACACGAATAGCCAGACGGCTTTTGAACGTCCGGGCGAAGCGTAACGGTGTCCACGGGTCTCACGGCACCCAACCGTTTTAGAGATCCGCTTCTCGGCGCCGGATCGTCGCCGGTCGTCGCTTCGATCCCGACAGCGATTTCGGCGATTTGCGATCCGGAAACGTCATCGTGATGAGGAGACCGAGGACGCCGCAGGCGAGGTGTTCGTCGCGCCGCGCTTCACGAAGAACGGCAACGGCCGGCCCGGCGTGTCGATCCTGGCCGCGCTGCCACGGCGGATTGACATGCGGTCTCCTACGGCGGGAGCTTCTTGCCGAAGTAGTCGGCCAAAATGTGCTGCGCGACGGGCGCGGCGACTTCGGCGCCGTAACCGCCGCTCTGTTCCATGTACACCGCCAGCGCGATCGTCGGATGGTTGGTCGGAGCGAACGCGACGAACCAGGTGGTGTTCGATCCGCTGCCGTTCACGCCGATTTCCGCGGTACCGGTTTTGCCGGCAAACGGGAGGCCGTCGATCGCCAGGCCGTACGCCGTTCCGCCCCGGTCGGTGACTTTGGCCATCCCGGCGCGGACTTCGCGCAGTGACTCTGCGGTCACGTTGACTTTGCGGATCACCGGGTGATCGAAGCGTTTGACGATCTTCCCGCGCGGCGACCGGATCGCCTCGACGATGTGCGGGCGGTACAGCGTTCCTCCGTTGACCACCGCGGCCGCGACGTTGGCGATTTGCAGCGGGGTTGCTTCCATCGCGCCTTGGCCGATGGCGAGCTGGCAGACGTCGCTGGGTTCGAGCGGCAGATGGTACACGCGCATCGACCATTCGTTGGTCGGCCAGTTGCCCTCGAACTCACCCGGGAGATCGATGCCGAGTATCGAGTTGAGTCCGTATTGCAGCGCGTAGTAGCGCAGCCGGTCATGGCCCAGGCGATAACCGAGCTGATAGAAATAGCCGTCCGACGACGCCGCCAGCGCGCGCACGAAGTCCGTGCGGCCCAGTCCGCCCGCGGCGATGTCGCGAAACACGACGCCGTGGCAATCCCAGTATCCGGAATCGTAGAGCACTTGGTTGGGAACGATCACGCCTGAACTGATCGCACCCGAACCCGTGACCATCTTGAACGTTGAGCCGGTGGGGGATGCTGCGCCGATCGCGCGATCGTACAGCGGCCGCAGCGGATCGTTGAGATAGGCAGAAAATTTCGCGTTGCTGATCGGCGTCGCGAAGTCGTTGGGATCGAACTCGGGATACGACGCGAGCGCCATCACGCCGCCGTCGGCGGGATCGATCGCGACGACCGCGCCGGCCAGCCGCCGGCCGTGCGCGGTACCCCACTTGCGCAGCATCGTCCGCAGATCGCGTTCGACGATCCTTTGCAAATGCCAATCGATCGAGGTGACGAGCGTGTTGCCCGGAATCGGGTCGACCGTGTCGAGGCGCTTGACCAGCGCGCCCGACGCGTTGACCTCGATCTGCTGACCGCCGATGCGGCCGCGCAAATAGCCGTCGTACTGTTTTTCCAGCCCGTCCTTGCCGATCACGTCGTTGGGCGAATAGCCTTGCTTGCGCAGCGCTTGGTATTCGTCTTCGGTGATCGCGCCGACGTAACCGAACAAGTGCGAACCTTCGCTTTTATAGGGATAATTGCGAACCGGCTGGGCCTGGAAATCGACGCCCGGATAGTCGTTTTCCGATTCGGCCAGCCGCGCCATCTGCGACGGCGACAGTTCGCTGGCAAGAATGACCGGACCGTACGGCTCGTAGATCTGCACTTCGTCGAAGTTTTTGTAGTTGACGCCGCGGTGGTGCAGTAAACGCTGCCGGAGCGCGGGTTCGGGCACGCCGAGGATCGCGGCCAGCCCGCGCAGCGTGGCGTTGATGTTCTTGACTTCCGACGGAATGAGCGCGCACACGAACGACGGACGGCTGCGCACGAGAACCGTCCCGTGTCGATCGACGATGAGCCCGCGCGGTGCAGCGACGGGGATGAGTTCGATTTGATTGGCGCGCGCGCGGGCGGCAAAATCTTCGCCGTCGATGATCTGGACTTGGGTGAGCCGGAAGACGATGGCGGCCAGCGCCAACGCCAACGCGGCGATGAATGCTGCGAAGCGCGTCGTCGAGCGAAGTTTTGCCGAGCTGACCGTCACGGATAGCGCTCGACCGTCGTGCGGTCGGTGATGAAGCGCGGGCGCACGAGAAGATAGATCATCGCGCAGGCCCCGGTGATGGCGGCTTGCCAGAGCGCGGTGTGTACGTGAACGAGCGCGAATCCGCGCGGGTAGCCGCCGATGCTCATGACGATCCAGAAGATCGCATCGCGCAGAACGATCGCGATTGCCACCAGCGCGCCGAGCATGGCGACGCCGTCGGAAAAAAACGTGCGCGAGATTCCGCCGACGGCGAGCGCCGTGAGCGTCGTCGCAATCGTCCACGCGCCGCCGGTTCCGGCGAAGCAATCTTCGAGCACGCCGGCGATGATGCCGAAGAGCGCACCCCGGCGAGCCCCCACTTTGGCGGCGTACAAAACGACGGCGATCGTGACGAACGACGGCACGGTGCCGCGAAAGGTCATAAGATTCGCGAACGCCGTTTGGAGGAAGACCGCCAAAACGGCAAAGCCGACCGTGGGCGCGAGCTTCGGCCCCTCGACGACCTCGATCGAGCGGAAGCTACTTCGCGAGGACCAGGACACGGCTGAGCGAGCCGAAGGAAACGGCCGGTTCGACGACCGCGGTTTGGTCGAGCGCACCCGCGTTGGGCGGCGAGATTTGGGCAATCCGTCCGATCGGCGTACCGGCGTGAAACGATCTTCCCTCGCCGGTGACCACGACATCGCCGCGGCGCAGTTTGGCATCCTGAGAAATGTACTGCAGTTTTATCCGCGTCTGCGTGCCGACGGCGATGGCCCACCAACGGCCGCGCTGGACGACGGCAGGGAGCTTACTCGCCGCGTCGATGACCAGCAGCACCTTGCTGGAGATGGGAGCCACCTCGACGATGCGGCCGACCACGCCGTCGGCGGTGACGACGCCGTCATCGCGAGCGACGTGATCGCGCGCGCCGCGATCGATCGTGATCACGTGCTGCGTCGCTTCGGGATCGTAGCCGATGACGGTCGCGGGGATGCCGGCCGGGTGCTCGAGTTGAGCGAGCGCGATGTTGCGTTCGGCGGGAACCCGTGCGAGCGCTTCGCTCAGCGTGCGGTTCTCGGTCCGCAGACGTTCGTTTTGCGCTCGCAATTCGGCGTTGGCGTGCGCGAGCCCGGGCGTGTTGACCGCGGTCGAGAACGCGCCCCGAATCGCGTTGGTGACGGTCGCGACGGCAAGCTGAGCGTAGGTAGCAATCGTGGTGACGGTGGCGGTGAGCGGGCTAGTCCGGCCTTGTCGAGCGAAGTCGATTTGGAACAATGCAACAAGCGCCGCCACAATGACGACGCCGATTACCGTGAATAACCTTCTCTCATCCCGATACGTAGAGATTGATACCACCTCGTCAGCCGGTCCGCTTGCGGTTTAAGCCGTTCGAGCAGACTCGGTGACGCGAGAATCATTCCTGCGCCGCGCGCTACACATGTCAACGGATCGTCAGCGACCGTGGTCGGCACATTCGTTCGCGCACTCAACTCGCCTGCGAGTCCGGCGATGAGTGAACCGCCGCCGGTCAAGGTGATTCCGGTTTCGATCAAATCCGACGCCAGGTCGGGCGGCGTGCTTTCGAGGATCGTCCAGCACGCGCGCGCGATGTGGTCGATGCCGTCGGCCATCGCCTCGCCCACGAGCGTTTCATCGACGATCCGCCGCGCGGGCCGCTGGGCCGCGATATCGGTCCCGGCGACGGCGTACGGTTCGCGGCCCGGCGGCCGGCCGGCATACCCGCGCTCGATCTTGAGCCGTTCAGCCGTCAATGGTCCAACCGCAAAGCGTTCGTTGCGCAGCCGCGTCGCAATCGCGGTATCAAACGTGTCGCCGCCGACTTTTATCGAATGCAGCGCGACGACTCCCGTCATCGATAGGACCGCGATCTCCGTCGTCCCGCCGCCGATGTCGACGACCATGCGTCCGCGGGTCTCAGCGATATCGAGTCCGGCGCCGACGGCCGCGGCCACGGCCTGCGGAACGAAGCACAGAATGCGTGGACCGGCTGCTTTGATCGCCTGTTCCACCGCTTTGCATTCGATATCCGTAGCGCAGCCCGGTACGCAAGCGATGATTCGGGGCGCGATGCGCGGACGCGACTGCATGGCCCGGTCGACGAGTGTCTCGATGAGCGCGTGCGCGCCCCGAAAGTCGGAGATGGTGCCCCCGCGCAGCGGGCGCACGACCCGAATGCGACCGGGTGCGCGGCCGTCCAGCTCCTTGGCCGCGGTCCCGATCGCGATGATGGTGTCGTCGCTGACCCGATAAGCCACGACGGACGGCTCGCTGACGATGACGCCGTTACCGTATTCGTAGACGACGGTATTGGCCGTGCCGAGGTCGATTCCCAGATCGGGGCTGAACGTCGAACGAAGCGTGCCGGCCAGACTCATGCGGGAACCTCGGGTGAATGAACATCCGATGTGCGGCCGCTCACGTCCGGCGGGCACAATCGATAGTCGATGAGCGGCAAGCTTCGCGCGAAAGCCGCGAGCGGGAATCCGACGACGGTAAAATAATCGCCTTCGATCCGCTCGACCAGCGTTGCGCCGAACCCTTGAATTCCGTAGGCGCCCGCCTTGTCGAGCCCGTCGCCGCTCGCAACGTATGCTTCGATGACATCGCTGGACAAAGGGACGAACCGCACGCGGGTCGTTTGGCATTCGGTCAAGGTTCGATCGCTGCGGTCATCGCGCAGGGTAAACGCCGTGTGAACGCGATGGTCGCGGCCCGACAGTTGCTCGATCATCCAGCGTGACTCGTCGAGATCGCGCGGCTTTCCCAGCGCCGTTCCATCGAGATCGACGACGGTGTCGGCGGCGACGATGAGCGTCGGCGCCCCCGGCGCGCCGGCTGCCTTGCCGCGTGCGTGAGCGATTGCAAGCTCGCGCGGGCCGTGACCCCGAAGCGGTGACTCTTCATAGCTGCTGGCGACGACGGCAACACGTAGTCCTAAAGAGATGAGGAGTTCGCGCCGACGCGGCGACGCACTGGCGAGCGCGAGGTGTTGGAGCGGCCGCAGTTGGTGTGGGATGCATTCATTTTATGGGCTGCTCTGGGCCATGGCAAGCGGGATTGTCAAGAATGCGGCAGGAGTGCGCTAATTTAACCCGCGCCGAATGCGCCGGGAACAAGCCGTCGCTGCGCGGCACGCTCGACCGATCCTCACAATCGAGGAGCGTTCGTCACGCTCCGAGGTCGTTGCGCAGAACGTCGTCGGGACGCTCCCCGCGCACGGCGCGGCGATGCGACCCGTTCGCGACGAACACGACCGGCGGCCGGCCAAACCGGTTGTAGTTGCTGGCCATGCTGTAGGTGTATGCGCCGGTCGTGCGCAGCGCGACCAAATCGCCGGCGCGCAAGTCGGCGGCGACCTCGACCTCGCCCAGCCGGTCGTTTTCGCACGACCGTCCGCACAGGGTCGCCGGCTGCAGCGGTCCCGTCGCCGCGGAACGGACCACGTCGAGATGATGGTGAGCGCCGTACAGCGCGGGTCGCGGATTATCCGCCATGCCGCCGTCGACGATGACGAAGCGCCGAACGCCTTGACGCTTGACGGCGACGACGCGATACAGCGTGGAACCGGCTCGGGCGATGAGCGCCCGGCCGGGCTCGATCGCGACACGGTAATCCGTTGCGCGCGCACGCTCCGCCAGCGCGTTTGCCAACGCATCGAGATCGAGCGGGCGTTCGTCCCCCGGAATTCGTTCGATGCCCATGCCGCCGCCGGCGATGAGTTCGTGCACCGGATGACCCATGCGCCGCGCGAGCCCGGCCCACTCGATGAGCAAGTCGAGGTTGTCGACGAACGGCCCAGCGTCGACGATGCTCGAGCCGACGTGGCTGTGCAAGCCGATGAGCCGCACTTGCGGCAGCGCTTTGAGCCGCAGCAGTACGGCCTCGACATCCTGCGCGGCAATCCCGAACTTGGTGTTTTCGCCTCCGGTCCGGACGTACTCGTGGGTGTGCGCCTCGATCCCGGTGTTGATGCGCAGCATCACGTCGACCGGCGTCGCGTCGACCGCGAGCAAGGCCAAACGCTCGAGTTCTTCGACGTTGTCGATGACGTCGAAAGCGACCCGGCCGTCGACGACGGCAGTCAGCTCGGCATCGGTTTTTCCGCAGCCGTGAAAGTAGATGCGCGCGGCGGGAACGCCGCCGCGTTCGGCGGTCAGCAGTTCGCCCAGCGAACACACGTCGAGCCGCAGCTTCGTCTGCGCGATGAGTTCGGCCAAGCC
Organism: Candidatus Velthaea sp.; assembly: GCA_050012475.1. Classification (GTDB taxonomy): domain Bacteria; phylum Vulcanimicrobiota; class Vulcanimicrobiia; order Vulcanimicrobiales; family Vulcanimicrobiaceae; genus Velthaea. The sequence continues at coordinate 18,888 of JBEKHC010000046.1, read as the reverse complement.
GATGCACAGGAAAGCTTTGGCCGCGTAGCCCACCGTGATCCCGCGCTTGCCGAACGCCCGATCGAAGCGCTCGATTTCCAGCTCGAACGTCTCGGTGTCGATCAAGTGCAGCGGAGTGCCGTACAGGGCGGCGAGTTCGCTGGCGGGCACGCCGCCGATAGCCTCATCGAGCACGGGCAGAGACGAAATCATCGGTACAGGTTCCATTCTTCGATATATCGGTAGACGGGTTCGGGGACGAGATAGCGAACGCTGCACCGCGCGGCGAGCCGGTTGCGAATGAGCGTCGCCGATTCGGCGACGAGCGGGAGATCGAGCAGGCGTACCTTGGCGCGCAGGTCGGGGGACAACTCCGCCAACGCACGATCGAGCTCGGCGGGGGTGACGTCGCCGCGCGGCGCAACCACCAGCGCGCGCAACTGCTCCAAAACGGACTCCAGCCGGCTCCAGCGCGAACGCACCAGCGAATCGCCGCCGACGATGAAATGCAGCTCGTCGCCGGGATAGCGCCCGCGCAGAATCGGCAGCAGGTCGGCGGTATAGCCCGAGGCCTCGGGGGCCAAGTCGCTTTCGTCGAAGGCGAATGCCGGATTGGCTGCGATCGCGAGTCGCACCATGGACGCGCGGTGGTGGGGCGCTGCGACCGGTCCAGCACGGTGCGCGCCCGAGCGAGTCGGAACGAAGACCACTTTGTCGAGTCCGATGTCATCACGCACTGCTTCAGCAACGAAAAGATGTCCGTTATGAATCGGATCGAAGCCGCCGCCGAAGATTCCAATGTTCATCGACCGACGGCTTAACTGTAAGTAAATTCAACGCCGGCGACGCGGACGGTGTCGCCATCGGCCACGCCGAGTTCGCGCAAGCGCTTTTCGACACCGAGCTTCGCAAGCACTTGCTCGAAACGCAGCAGCGCCTCATCGGAGTCGAAGTCGGTCATCTGGGCCAAACGTTCGATGCGCTCGCCGCTCACCACGAACACGCGGCCTTCGACGCGGACCTCGAACGGCTCGTTCGGCGCTAAATCGATCGTCGCCGGTTCGGGCGTCGCGACGGCAGGCGGCGGCAGCACGCGAATGATCTCCCAAGCCGCGTACATCAGCTCGCGGACCCCTTCGCCGGTCGCGGCTGAGACGCCGCGCAGGCCGGGGATCTCGGCCACCAGTTCCTCGAACCGCGCGCGCGCTTCGGGCAGATCGAGTTTGGTGATCACCGGGATGAGCGGCTTCTCGAGCAGCGCCGGATTCCAGGCGCGCAGTTCTTTCTCAATGGTGGCTTTATCGCTCAGCAGCTCTTCCCGGGTCCGCTCGCCGTCGATGAGGTGGACGAGGACGCGGGTTCGCTCGACGTGGCGCAGGAAGCGGTCGCCGAGCCCGGCGCCTTCGGAGGCGCCTTCAATGAGACCGGGTACGTCGACGATCACGAACGACTCGTCGTCAGCGATCCGAACGACACCCAGCTGCGGTTCGAGGGTCGTGAAGGGGTAGTCGGCGACTTTGGGACGCGCCGCCGAGACGACGGAAAGCAGCGTCGACTTGCCGGCATTGGGCAGCCCGATCAGTCCGGCGTCGGCGAGCAGTTTAAGCTCCAACCGCAGCACGCAGCGTTCGCCGGACTGTCCCTTCTCAGCGAAATGGGGCGCTTGCCGCGCGCTGGTCGCAAAATGCTGGTTTCCTTGGCCGTAGCGGCCGCCTTTGGCGACCAGAACGCGTTCGCCGGGGATGCTCAGGTCGGCAAACAAACGCTCGGGCCCGGTCACGCCTTCGGCATCGATCGGGGCGCGGTAGACCAGGGTTCCCGGCGGGACCGGAATGACCAAGTCTGCCCCCGCCTTGCCCGACTTGCGCGAGTTCGAGCCGGCGTTGCCCGATTCGGCCGCCAACTGCTTCTTGAACCGGAAGTCGACAAGGGTGCTCAGGTTCGGGGTGGACTCGAGATAGACGTTGCCGCCGCGGCCGCCGTCGCCGCCGGCCGGGCCGCCCATCGGGACGTACTTTTCGCGCCGCCAAGCAACGACGCCGTCGCCGCCGTTGCCGGCGGATACGGTGATGGTCGCTTCGTCGATAAACTGCATGAAGGTGCGGTGAAAATCAAAAAGAGCCCGGCGGGCTCTTTTTTGGCGACGCGTCTGCGAGCGTCACCCGGAGGCGAGCGCCGCGGGCAGCACGCTGACGTGCTTGCGATTGCGCGCGGTCGTGAACGTTACGTGACCTTCGACGAGGGCGAAAAGTGTGTGGTCTTTACCGATCCCGACGCCCAGACCCGGGTAAAAGTGGGTGCCGCGCTGCCGGACGATGACGTTGCCCGGAACGACGAGCTGACCGCCGAAACGCTTCACGCCCAGGCGCTGCGCGTTCGAATCCCGGCCGTTGCGGGTCGAGCCGGCGCCCTTTTTGGACGCAAAAAGCTGCAGATCGAAGAAGAACATAACCCGGGGATTGTAGCAGACCGCAGGCCGGGACCGCAACCTCGGCTTGCGACTTCGCCATCGTCGCCGCAGAGCCGAGCGAGGCCGGACACAGCAAGCGATCGCCGGATTTAGGTAAGCAATCAAGCGTGCCTCAGGGATTACGGCAGCGGGGAGTGGCGCGGGTTAGCAGCCGAACGGCCTGTCAAGAGCGAAGCGTCCGACGTAATGCATGAGGGTCACACCGCCCGCTGCGCGCAGGGCGCACGGCGTCCGGCGCGTATGTCGTGAAGGTTTTGGAGAAAAGACGCGTGGTGATCACCGGCTTGGGCGCGGTGACACCCTTAGGAAACGATCTTGAGGCGTTTTGGCAAGCGCTCATCACCGGTGCGTCCGGCGTGGGCCCGATCACCGCTTTCGACTCGACCAAACTGCGCACGCATATCGCGGGCGAGGTCAAGCATTTTGACGCCGACAAGATCATCGGGCGCAAAGAAGCGCGTAAAATGGATCGCTACGCCCAGTTCGCCTCCGTTGCGGCCGATCAAGCGATCGCCGACGCGAATTTCCCGGTCGATCCAGCGGTGCGGCAAGAGACCGGCGTCATCATCGCCACGGGGATCGGCGGCATCATTACCGTCGAAGATACGGTGCGCGCGACGTCGCCGACGGGTGCGTACGACCGGATCTCGCCCTTTTTCGTGCCGATGCTCATGGCCAATGCAGCCTCGGGCAACGTGTCGATGAAGCACGGGATGCGCGGACCCACGTTCTCGGTCGCGAGCGCCTGCGCCAGTTCCAACGACGCGATGGCCGTCGCGTTCATGAAGATCGCGTTCGGCGATGCCGTTGCGATGGTGACCGGCGGGTCCGATGCGACCGTGATCGGCACCGCGATGGGCGGCTTCGACTCGATGAAGGCGCTCTCGACGCGCAACGACGAGCCGGCCCGCGCGTCACGCCCGTTCGATAAGGATCGCGACGGCTTCGTGCTTTCCGAGGGCGCCGGCGCGCTCATTTTCGAAGAGCGCGAGTTCGCGCTGGCCCGCGGAGCGCGCATCTACGCCGAGGTCCTCGGCTACGGCGAATCCGCCGACGCGTATCACATCGCGCAGCCCGATCCGGCGTCCAAGGGCGTCGCGCTGGCCTTCACCCGCGCCCTGCGCAGCGCGCACATCGAGCCCGAAGCGGTCGACTACATCAATGCGCACGCCACTTCCACGCCACTGGGCGATTTAGCCGAATCGCAGGCGATCGAACGGGTCTTCGGCGAGCATGCGTTCAAGCTCGCGGTGAGCTCGACGAAGTCGATGCACGGTCACCTGCTGGGCGCAGCGGGCGCAGTCGAGGGGATCGCCACGGTTTTGGCGATCGCGCGCAGCATCATCCCGCCGACGATCAACTATGAAACGCCGGATCCGGAGTGCCGGCTCGACTACGTTCCCAACGTCGCGCGCCGGGCGGCGGTCAATATCGCGATGTCCAGCGGCTTTGGTTTCGGCGGGCACAACGCGGTGATCGTTTTCGGGAAGCACGCCGCGTGACCGCTTCGGCGAACCCGCATGCCGGGTGAAGTCCGGCGCCGCAAGCTGCGCGCACTGCTCAAGCTCAGCGGTGCCGCGACGCTCGACCCGGCGGCGGTCGAGCCGGCGTTCGTCCACGAATCGGCGGCGCACGAGATGGCGGGCCGGTCGAATCAGCGGCTCGAGTTCTTCGGCGATGCGGTGCTGGGTTTTGTCACCGCCCAGTATTTGTTCGAAACGTATCCGCAAGCGCGTGAAGGCGAGTTGGCTCAACGCAAAACGGTGCTGGTCAGCGGCGAGTCGTGCGCGAAGTCGGCGCGCCGGCTGGGCTTCGGCGATTTGGTTGTCGTCGGTCACGGCTTGCAGCGGCCGGGCGCGATCGACAACACCTCGATTTTGGGCGACGCGTTCGAAGCCTATCTCGGCGCGCTGTATCTTGCCACCGACCTAGCGACGGTGAGCGCGTTCATCCGCCGCGAGCATCTCGCCGCGATCGATCGCCGTGACCTCGCCGATCCCGACGCCAAATCGGTGTTGTTGGAACTCACCCGCACCCGCTTGTGTCCGCAGCCGATGTATTTCGAACGAGCCGAGGGCCCGGAGCACGATCGCCGTTTCACCTCGCAAGTTCGCGTTGGCGATGAAGTGCTCGGCGAAGGTATCGGGCCGACCAAGAAGGCCGCCCAGCTCAGCGCCGCTGCAATGGCCGTCGCGTCACTGCGCGGGCGAACTCCTCCTGAGGCACCGCCGCCCACGATGTCGAATGAAGCGGCAACGGATTCATCGTCCGGCCGGGTGATCGCGTTTCGCTCGCGCTCCAAACGTACATCCAATCCCAAACCGAAAGCACCGATCTGAACGCATGCGGTTAAAGTCGCTCAAGGTCTTCGGCTTCAAGACGTTCGCCGAAGCGACGACGCTTGAATTCATCCCCGGCATTACCGCCGTCGTCGGCCCCAACGGCTCGGGCAAATCGAATCTCGTCGATGCGATCCGCTGGGTGCTCGGCGAGCAGTCTTCGCGCAGCCTGCGCTCGCAGAAGATGGAAGACGTGATCTTCGCCGGCAATACCAGCCGCAAACCGCTGGGCATGGCCGAAGTCACCCTGACGTTCGACAACGACGACCGGGCACTGGCGCTCGATTTTGCCCAGGTGCAGATCACCCGCCGCGCGTATCGCGCGGGTGAATCGGAGTATTTCATCAATCGCAATCACGTCCGGCTGCGCGACGTGCACGAACTGCTGATGGGCACGGGGCTTGGGCCGGGTTCCTATGCAATCGTGTCGCAGGGTCAGATCGATGCGATCCTGTCCTCGAAGCCGACCGAACGCCGCTCGCTCTTCGAGGAGACCGCCGGGATCGCGAAATTCTTGGCGCGCAAAGCCGAAGCGCTGCGGCGCTTGGACGGCACGGAACAAAATGCGATCCGCGTCAACGATTTGATCGCCGAACTCGAGCGGCGGATTCCCGAACTCGACGCGCACGTGCGGCGCGCGAAGCGTTACCGCAAAGTGTCCGCGCGGTTGCGCGACCTCGAGATCCTGGCCTATGTGCGTGCCAGCGCTTCGCGCCGCGAAGAGCGCGAGCGCGTGCAAGCCGAAGTGGCGGCGTTCGATGAAAGCCGCACGCGCGCGGCCGCCCACGCAGCGGTCCTGGGGGCCGAACTTTCGGCGCTGCGCAACACGCTGTACACGCTGGAGTTGGAACTCGAAGCGCAACGCGAAGCCGCGCAAGCGGCGCGCGCGGAACACGCGGGGCTGGATGCCGAACGTGCCGCGGCCGTCGCGCGGCGCGACGCGCTCACGGTGCAGTCGTCATCGTCCGTTGCCGACCACGAGCGCGCTGAAGCCGAACGCGTCGCGCTGCGTTCGACGATCGAAGAACTCGACGGACGGCTCGCTGCGCTCGGTCCGCTCGCCGACGCTGCCCGCGAGCGCGAACTGGCGGCGATCGCCGCGGTCACGCAGGCGCGACACGGGCTGGATACGATCTACACCGAGCTGCGTGCGGTCGAAGCATTGGCCGCCGAGCGCGCCGCCAGCGAAGCCGAACGCCGCGCGCAAATTCAAAGCGCGCGGACCGAGCTCGAACGGCTCGCCGCCGAACTCGCGCGCGCATTCGATGAAAGCGAGAAGTCGGCGGCGCAGACCGAGAACGCGCGCGCCGCCGTCACCGAACGCGAAGCGCTCGTGCAAATGTACGAGACCGAAGCTGCCGCCCAGCGCGACGCTGCCGCGGAGGCGCAGACGCGCGGCGACGAAGCGGCCGCGAGCGTCGCCGCGCTGCAGACGCGCTACCGCACGATTGCCAACGAGCTGGCCTCGGCGGAGGCGCGCCTGCATACGATCGAAGAGCTCGAGGCAACGCTCGAAGGGCACGTGCCGGGCACGCGCGCCGTCGTCGAAGCCGCCCAGCGCGGGGAGCTGCGCGGCCTGCTCGGCGTCGTCTCCAACCTGATCGAGGTCGACGAAGAGTTCGCCCGGGCGCTCGACGTCGCGTTCGGCGCCGGTCTCTCGAATCTGGTCACCGCAACATCGGAGGATGCCGAACGCGCCGTCGCCTATCTGCGCACGCGCGAATTGGGCCGGGCGACGTTCTTGCCGCTCGACACGCTGGCGTCGCGCGAAGGCCACGCCCTCCGCGGCCTGGCCGGCCGGGCCGGGGTGATCGGTTACGCCCATACGCTCGTGCGCACCGCCGCCCGCTATGAAGGCATCGTGGCGTTTCTGGTCGGCCGCATCCTGATCGTCGACGCGTTGCCAACGGGGATCGCGCTGGTGCGCGGCGAGGGCTTCCGCGATTCGATCGTCACGCTCGACGGCGAACAAATTTTGGGCGGCGGGGCGATCACCGGCGGACGCTCGCGCCGCGAGCGCTCGATCCTCGCCCGGCGCGCGCAAGCGCATTCGCTGCGCGAACGCATCCCCGAACTGCGGGCCGAACTCGAACACATCGAGCGCGACGGCAACGCCGCGCGCAGCGTCATGAGCGCCAGCGCGATCGAACGTGAGGAAGCGATGAACGCCGCCGGCGCCGCCGAGATCTCGCTGCGCGACGTGCGCACGCAGCTGGAATCGCTGGCCGCCGATATCGCGCGGATCGATGCCGAACGCGCCGTCGCCGCGCAGCGAACCGCAGCGATGCAGGACGGTCACGAGGAAACGACAGCGCGGCTGCACGCGCTCGAAGGCGTTGCCGAAGAGCACGTCGATCTCGGCGAGCAGCGCGCGCAGCTCGAAGCCGGGCTGGCGGCGGCGCGCGCCACGATCGCGGAGGTGGAAGCCGCTCATGCCGCCGTCGTCGCGGACGCCAGCGCGTTGCGCGAACAAAGCGCGGCGCTCGGTGCGCAACGCGAAGGGGCCGCCACCCGGCTCGGACTGCTCGACGCCAACGTCGAGCGTGCGGCTGCCGCCCGCGAACACATGCTGCACGAGCTCGACGTGCTGCGCGGACGGACGCTGACGCTGGAGATGCAGTTGGCGCACGCGCAGGAAGGCGTGGCCGCCGCCGATGCCGCGGTCGAAACGGCCCGCCGCAGCCGCGAAGCCAACGCCGACGAGGCGGCGCAAAAGGAAGCCGCCGAACGGATCGCCCAGCGCGAGGACCGCGAAGCGACGGCTGCCGCCGGAGACCGGCGGCGCCGGTTGGCCGAGATCGATGCGGAGCTGGGGATGCTGCAAACCACCTTCGCCCAAAACCCGGCGAGCGACGACGAAGTGCGCGACGTCTCCGAGCGGTATGCGCAAGAGCGCGACGACGTCGTCGACGACGTTCCGCGGCTGCGCGAAGAGTTGGCGCGGCTGGCCAACGTGAACCTCAATGCCGAGTCCGACCGTGCTGAACTCGCCGAGCGCGAGGCGTTTCTGCGCGCCCAGATGGACGATCTGGCGCGCGCGCGTGAAACGCTGTTGGCGACGATCAAAGAGATCGAAACCGCCTGCCAAACCGTGTTCAACACGACGTTCGAGGCGGTGCGGACCCAATTCGAAGCGATGTTCGCGCGGTTGTTTCCCGGCGGTCAAGCCAAGATGTGGCAAACGGATCCCGAGAATCTGTCCGAAACGGGGATCGAGATCGCCGTCGCGCCGCCGGGCAAGAAGATGACCGCGCTGCCGGCGCTCTCGGGCGGCGAGCGCGCGATGACGGCGGCAGCGCTGATCTTCGCGCTCATCCGGGTCAAACCGTCACCCTTCTACCTGCTCGACGAGGTCGACGCCGCGCTCGACGACGCCAACGTCGACCGGCTTTCGGCGATGATTCGCGAGGTCGCCGCCGCGGCGCAAATTCTCGTGGTCACCCACAACAAGAAAACGATGGAACTGGCCTCCCGCATGTATGGAGTTACCATGGCTGAACCCGGTGTGAGTTCGATCATCTCCGTAACGCTGGACACGCAGCCCGCTGCGCCGCATCCTGAGATCGATGAAGTACGCGAACCCGCCCTCGTCTCATAAGTTGTCCGACGTGACGTCGTCGCTGGCCGGCGCAGCGCTCATCTCGGTACACGATCGCACCGGGATTGCCGAGCTGGCGGCGGCATTGGCGGCCGCCGGCGTGCCGATCTTCGCCACCGGCGGCACGCGCCGGCATCTCCTGGCCGCCGGCGTGGAGGCCGGCGACGTCGGCGATCTCACCGGCTGTCCGCCACTCTTCGACGGGCGGGTGAAAACGCTGCATCCCAATGTTTTCGGCGGGATTCTCGCCGATCGGTCCAATCCCGAACACGTCGCCGAAGCCAAGCGGTACGGCGTGCCGGCGATCGGGACCGTGATCGTGAATTTGTATCCGTTTGAGGAAACCGTCGCGCGCGTCGGCGCCACGCTCGAAGAAGCGATCGAGCAAATCGATATCGGCGGGGTCTCGCTGCTGCGCGCCGCGGCGAAAAATTACACCAACGTCAGCGTGCTCAGCGATCCCGCGCAATATCCCGCCTTTCAGGCCACGCTGGCAACGGGCGGACCGGACGTCGCGGCGCGCCGCACGCTCGCGACGCGGGCGTTCGAGCGCACCGCCGAGTACGACAGCGCGATCGCTCGCTATTTGGAGGCGGGCTTGCTCGCCAACGATCTGCCCGGTTCGCTGGCGCTGACGATCCCGATCGAACAGCCCTTACGCTACGGCGAGAATCCGCAGGACCGCGCAGCGTTTTATCTCGCGCGCGAAGCGAAGCTGCCCGAACAACTTTGGGGCAAGACGCTTTCGTACAATAACTTGCTCGATCTCGACGCTACGTTGCGACTGCTCGTGCGCGCGCCGTACGGCATGGCGATCGATCCGCCTCCGCAGACGCATCGCGCGGCGATCGTCAAGCACACGGTTCCGTGCGGCGTCGCGCAGCGCGCAACGGTGGCCCAGTCGGTGCGCGAAGCGCTCGCGGCCGACCCGGTGTCGGCCTTCGGCGGCATCATCGCCGTCGACGGGCTCATCGACATCGAGACCGCGAACATCTTGGGCGAATTCTTTTTGGAAATCGTTGCCGCGCCGGCGTTTACCGCCGACGGTCTCGAGAAACTCAAGAAGAAGAAAAATTTGCGCATCATGCGCTACTCGCGCGGCATGCCCGAGCGCATCGCCCAGGAATTGCGCGTGCGTTCCGCGCTGGGCGGCGTGCTTGCCGAAGACGACGATCCGCGAGCCGCGCCCGAACGCTGGTACGTCGCGTCGCGGCGGCAGCCCGCGCCACGGGAGTGGAACGATTTGGCGTTCGCCTGGGACACCGTGCGGCACGTGAAATCAAACGGCGTGACCATTGCGCGCGACGGCGTGACACGCGGCATCTGCGCCGGTCAGACCAATCGCGTGAGCGCGGTGCGGATCGCCGGCGAACGCGCCGGCAGCTTTGCCCGCGGCGCCGCCTGCGCGAGCGACGGATTCTTTCCGTTCGCCGACGGCTTGATCGCCGCCGCCGACGCCGGTGTCACGGCGGTCATCGCGCCGAGCGGTTCGATTCGCGACGGCGAGGTGATCGCCGCCGCCGACGAACGCGATATCGCGTTGGTGTTTTCCAACTACCGTTATTTTCTGCACTGATGGGCGCCCTCATCGCTTTTGTCGTGCGCCTCGTCGGCTACGCGCTGCTGATCGGCATCCCGGTGCGCATCGCGGACTATTTTTGGCTGCGCGGAGCGCTCGATCAAGTCGACGCGCTCCAACCTTTGCACGATTATGCCGCGGTAACGGCGACGGTGGCACCGTTTGCGTTGGCGATCTTCGGCTACGGCGCGTTACGCAACGTTGCCGTTTTCATCGCGCTCTTCATCGCGGGGGCAGCGTTGACGGCGCCGTTCGCCTTCGCCCGCCTCGCCGCGTCCGGCTGACGGACGGTGGGCGTCGCGCCGGAAGCGGTCGCGCGGTGCCGGCGACGGAAGGGCCAGGCTGATTTCGCCGCCAGGTAGTCTCGGGAGTCGGTACCCCAGCGCGCGGAGGCGGCGCCGAGCGCGGCCAGGAGCAAGATCGCAATCAGGAGTTCCATGGGCCCTATCATAGGGTCGCCGATCCATCGGTGAGAAAGAATTCTTCGATCGTATCAATCGGAATTTCAGATCGAAGGCGGCGGCAAGGTGCTCGACCTCAAGAGCGTACGGACGTTTCGCGAAGCGGCACGGACGCTGAACTTCACCCAGGCTGCCGAGCGGCTCAATTACGCGCAATCGGCGGTCACGACCCAGATCAGGGCTTTGGAGGAGCAGCTGGGGCAGCCGCTGTTTCGGCGGATCGGCCGGCGCGTCGAGTTGACGGCCGCCGGCGAGACGTTCGAGCGCTACGCGGCGCGCATCATGGATCTGTCCGACGAAGCCGTCGCCGCGCTGCGCGAGGATCCGGCCGCCGACCGCAGCGAGACCCTGCACATCGGAACCGCCGAGTCGCTGTGCACCTATCGGCTGCCGCCGATCGTGCAGGCGCTGCGCGCGCGGCATCCGCGCATCAACGTGATCGTGGAAGTGTCCGAATGCGGGCTGGTCCGCAACGGCGTGCTCGCCGGCCGTTACGACATCGGCCTCTTCATCGACGCACGGCGCGCTTACGCGGGGCTGCGCACGCACGACTTCGGCGCGGAAGACCTCGTGCTCATCGCACCGCGCGGCCACCGGCTCGAAGGCAAACGCACCGTGCGCCCGGGAGATCTGGCGCGCGAGACGATTCTGGTCCTTGAACCGACCTGCAGCTACCGGCTGTTGTTCGAGGCCTTTTTGGGCCGGGCCGGTCGCCGGCAATCCGTGGTCTCGGAGTTCAATTCGATCGAGGCGGTCAAGCAATGCGTCGCGGCCGGGATCGGGATCGCGTTGCTGCCGCGTTTCACGCTCGAGCGGGAACTGGCCGAGGGCCGTTACGCGACCCTGCCGGTAACGCTGCGCGGGACGCTTGCGACGCAACTCGCCTATCGCGACGACAAGTGGCTCACGCCTGCTTTGACGACGTTCGTCGAGCATGCCGGCAGCGCGCTTCGATCGCATGCCGCCGCCGCAGCCCGGCCCGGCGTTCTGGCGCCGGCTTGAACGGTGAGCGGACTCCCGCCGGCATGTGAGGCGGTGAAACGGGCGTGAAAAACCGTTTCGGCGCGCCCCGTGCCGACGGGAACGGCGCTGCGCCGCGTGGTACCGTCTGCCGCATGCCGCGCTATCTGCATACGTCGATCTTCGTCAACAACATGGCCGAGTCGATCGGCTTCTACACCGATAAGCTGGGGCTCAAGCTGCTGGACGGTCCGCATCACTATCCCGGCAATGCCGACATGGCGTTCGTCGGCGAGGATTGGAACTCGTATATCGAGCTCGTGTACGATCTCGAAGAGCACGATCCGTACGGCCTGGGGAATCGCTACGAACATCTCGCGATCGAGATCGACGATGCCGATCTCCCGGCGTATATCGATAAAATTCGTGCCAAAGGCGTCAAGATCACCCGCGAGCCGAAGAAATCGCCGGGCGGCTCGCGCGCGATCGCATTCATCGAAGATCCCAACGGGATCCCGGTCGAGTTGCTCGAGAAGCGGTCGGGCCCGATCGTCTAAACGGCCCGCTCGCCATCGCTCGGCGGCGAAGCGGCCGCCGGCTTGGAGTCGAGGCGGCCGGCGTTTACGGTTCCGTCCAATTGAACTCGACGACCAGCGGTCCGCGCGCGTAATCGGAATAGCGCGCCCAGCGGGGGGCGATGCGCCAATACGCGAGTTGCGGCGTCGACGTGCGCTCGCGACCCGCCGGCCAAACGCTGTAGTACGTCTCGCGGTACGCGTAGTCGGCCGATCCGGCCACCGACACCGGAATTGCCACGCCTTCCAGCTGCAGCGTTTGTTCGTCGGGACCGCTGAACGTAATCGCGATGCGATTGTCGCGCAGCAGGTTGGCGTGCTTGCGCGAGGTCGAGAGCGTATCGAAGACGACTTCGAGTTCGTCCGTCGTCGCGATGCCCATCAATGCCGATTCGGGCCGCCCGTCCGCGCCGATCGTCGCAACGACGGCGTAGCGTGCCTGGCGCATGTACGCAAGGACTTCAGATTTGCTGGAAAGCTCCATGGGTCCATTCTTTAGCAGTTTCGAGCAGCTCTCTTCCCGCTTCGCGCGTAGGCGCCGGGATCATGCCGCCATCTGGCGAGCGCGTCGGTCTTACGCAAGCCGCTCGCGCCCGTGACTGCTGCTCAGGTCTTGGAGCGGGCCGATCGGTACGATTTTCGTCGGATTGATTTCGTCTTGGGTGACGTAATAGTGGCGCTTGATATGATCGAAGTTGACGGTGGGCGCGATGCCGTCGATCTGGTAGAGATCGCGCAGGTACCCCCATAGATTCGGATAGTCGATGATGCGCCGGATGTTGCACTTGAAATGTCCGTGGTACACCGCGTCGAAGCGGATCAGCGTCACGAACAAGCGCCAATCGGTTTCGAGCGGCCGCGCGCCAAACAGATAGCGCCGCGTCGCGAGCCGCTCTTCGAGCTCGTCGAGCGTCGCGAACACGCTACGAGCTGCCCGCTCGTAAGCGCCTTGCGCGACGGCGAATCCGGCGCGATACACGCCGTTGTTCACCGTGCGGTAAAGGCGTTCGTTGAGCGCGTCGATCTCGGCCCAGAGTTCGCGCGGATAGAGATCGAGCGACGCGTCGCCGAACGCATCGAATTCCGTTTCGAACATCCGCATGATGTCGTCGTCGGAGTTCGAGACGATGCGTTTGGTTTGCCGGTCCCACAGCACCGGAACGGTGACGCGGTTGTGATAGCTCGGGCTGCTGGCAGTGTAGGCTTCGCTCAAGAACGCGAAACCATTGACGCCATCGAGCTGCGCGCCGGGCACGTCGCGAAACGCCCAGCCGCGTTCGTCGCGGATCGGATCGACGACGGTCATCCCGATCACCGCTTCGAGCCCCTTGAGACGGCGCACGATGATCGTGCGATGCGCCCACGGACAGGCCAGCGACACATAGAGGTGATAGCGGCCGGCTTCCGCCGGATAGCCCGAACGGCCGTCGGCCGTCACCCAATCACGAAAGGCGTCCTCCTGCCGGACGAAACTGCCGTCTCCGGACGCTTCAGCGGGGAATTGTGGTTTCACGGTCGTCATGGTGGAGCATTCGTACCCACGCCGGACACGTCCGGTCGCCTTTCGCTCCGCGCCGCCGCCCGGCCGGCGGGGCCGGGTGCAGCGGCGGCGAGGGCGGGCCGTTTCATCCGTGGTACACGCCGGGTGATGGACCCGATCAGCGCGCCGCGCGGAACCAACGATATCTTTCCGCCGGAGTCGGCCGCGTGGAACGAACTCGAAGCGCATGCGCGCGACATCAGCGGACGCTTCGGCTACGGCGAGATCCGCACACCGATGTTCGAGGCGACCGAACTGTTCGTGCGCGGCGTGGGCGAAACGACCGACATCGTCGAGAAAGAAATGTATACGTTTCTCGATAAGGGCGGCCGAAGTATGACGCTGCGTCCGGAATGGACGGCGCCGGTCGTGCGCGCGGTGCTCGAGCACAAGCTGCTCGCGCCCGGCGCGCTGCGTTTGTTTTACATCGGGCCGTTTTTTCGCTACGAGCGCCCGCAAAAGGGCCGCTATCGGCAAGCCAATCAGTTCGGCGTCGAATGTTTGGGTTTCGCCGGACCGGAAGCCGACGTCGAGGTGATGCAGATCGCCGTCACGCTCGTCGGCCGCTACGGGATCGCCGACGCACAACTCAAGCTCAACACGATCGGCGACGCGGTCTGCCGCCCCGCCTACCGTGACGCGCTGCTCGAACATTTTACGCCGCATCGCAACGCGCTGTCGGCGGACTCGCGCCGCCGTCTGGAACGCAACCCGCTGCGCATCCTCGATTCGAAGGCCGCCGAAGACGCCCCCTTCATCGCCACGGCGCCGGTCTTTCTCGAGACCTTGTGCGCCGCTTGCGCGGAGCACTTTGCTGCGGTTCGCGGCTATCTCGACGCGATCGGGCTGCCCTACGTGGTCGATCCGCGCTTGGTGCGCGGCTTCGATTACTACACGCGGACCGTCTTCGAGATCAGTTCGAGCGCGCTGGGTTCGCAGAGCGCGCTGTGCGGGGGCGGGCGTTACGACGGACTTTTCGAGTCGCTGGGCGGTCCGCCGACGCCGGCGGTCGGCTTTGGCCTGGGGCTCGAGCGCTTCCTCATGGTGGTCAAGGCGACGCGCGGCGACGAGCGCCCGGCGCGGCGCGGCTTCCAAGCGATTGCGCTCGGTTCGGCCTCGCGCGGGCGGCTCGTGCCGATCGTGGCCGCGCTGCGCTCGTTGAGCGGCATTCCCGCGTTCATGGACTTCGCCGATCGCAAGCTCACCGCGCACTTCAAAACCGCTGACCGCAACGGCGCCCGGTACGCCCTGATCATGGGCGACGAGGAGCTTGCGGCGGGCCAGGTCGTCCTGCGCGATCTCCAGACGCGCGAGGATCGCCGAATTCCGACCGCCGCAGCGGCGGCAGATACGGCGCGCGCTTTGGTCGAAGCCACCGGTTAGATGGAAGATAACGAAGCGTCGCGCCTGCGCGCGTTCGCGGAGATTCTGGCCGAATTCGATCTCGACGTGCTGCGCGTTCGCAGCGGCGACGCCGAGTACGAATTGGTGCGCCGCGAAGAGCAAAGCAGTTTGCCGGCTGCTTACGTGTTGCCGCCGGGCACGTCCGCGGCGGTCAACGGTGTGCCGGCGCTCGCCGCCGCGGCCGGTGTGCCGTCGCACGCGCTCAAAATCACCGCTCCGGTCGTCGGGGTATTCTATCGTTCGGCTACGCCGGGTGCCGAACCGTTCGTCTCGGTCGGCGACCGGGTCGCGGTCGGTCAGGCGCTGTGCATTCTCGAAGCGATGAAATTGATGAACGAAATCACCAGCGATTTCGCCGGAATCGTCACGCGCATTCTGCCGGAGAACGGCGAACTGGTCCGGCTCAACGAGGAACTCTTTTGGATCGAACCCTAGGAACGAGTCGGGCGGTGCCCGGCTCGGACGACGGGCGGCTCGGCCAAGGGCCGAACGCGAAAGATTCGACGCCGTCGAATCCACGCAACGTTCGCGGTCAGCGCGGCTTCGCGGAATTGCTGGCCGACCGGCGTGGATTGCTCGACGAGCCGCGCTATGCCGGGCAGGTCGCGGCGATCGTCGCTGCGATGGTCGAGGCTTTTCGCAGCGGCCGCAAAGTGCTGTGGTTCGGCAACGGCGGCAGCGCGGCCGACGCCCAGCATTTGGCGGCCGAGTTCAGCGGACGCTTTCTGCGCGAGCGGCACGGCCTGCACTCCGAATCGCTCTCGGTCAACACGTCGGCGCTCACCGCGATCGCGAATGATTTCGGTTTCGAACACGTCTTCGAGCGCCAAATGGAATCGTTCGCCGATGCCGGCGACGTCGTCGTCGGCATCACCACCAGCGGCTCGTCGCGCAACATCGTGCTGGCGCTCGAAGAAGCCAAACGGCGAGGCGCCGTCACCATTGCGTTCACCGGCAACGGCGGCGGGAAGGTCGCGCAGATTGCCGACTTATCGCTCGTCGGCCCCGACGGCTATTCGGCCATCATTCAGGAAGTGCACATCACGCTGGGCCACATCATCTGCGATCTCGTCGAACAAGCGCTGATCTTCCAATCGTGAGCGAACGAGTGCGTAACGGGCGCGGCAAGCCCGCGGTGTTTCTCGACCGCGACGGCACGCTGATCGATGACGTCGGATTCGTCAGCGCGCGTAAGGACGTGCGGGTGCTGCCCACCGTGGTCGAAGCGTTGCGCACCTTTGCCGACGCTGGCTACGCGTGCGTCGTCATCAGCAATCAATCCGGCGTGGCCCGCGGCTATTTCGACGAGACGGTCGTGCACGACATCAATGCCGAAGTGACGGCTCAGCTGCAGCCGGACGACGTGAAGATCGACGCGTTTTATTTTTGTCCGCATTTCGGCGCGGGCTGCGACTGCCGCAAGCCCGAACCGGGGATGATTCTGCGTGCCGCGCACGATCACGGGATTGATATCGAACGCAGCGTGGTGATCGGCGACCGCGGCAGCGACATCGCGCTCGGCCAGCGCTTGGGGATTCCCGGCGTGCTCGTTCCCGGGCCGATTCCCTATGACGGCCCCGAGCCCGACTTCCGGGCCGAGACGCTGCTGGAAGCCGCGCTGTGGATCGTGCGCCGTGGGACTTGACTCTATCGCGGCTCCGACCGCGGGTGAATGGCTGGCCCGCATGGCGGGCCGCCGGGTGGTCGTGATCGGCGACATCATGATCGACGAGTGGATCTGGGGCAAGGTCACCCGGATCTCCCCCGAGGCGCCGGTCCCCGTGGTGAGCGTCAACGACCATTCGTTCACGCTGGTCGGCGCCGGTACCGTCGCGAACAATCTGCGCGCGCTGGGCGCAACGGTGGCCTTCGTCGGAGCGGTGGGTGAAGATGCCGAGGGCCGGCGCGCCCGCGCGCTGCTCGAAGAGATCGCGGTCGACACGCGCGGCATCATTTCGGTGACCGATCGGCCGACGACGCGCAAGACGCGCATCGTCGCCCACAATCAGCAAGTCGTGCGCGCCGACTGGGAGTCGACCGCCCCGCTGGGTGCGACCGATCGCGCCGCGGCGGTTGCGCGCGTCGCCGAGGTGGTCGGCGACGCCGACGCGGTCGTGCTCAGCGATTACGGCAAAGGCTTCCTTTCGCGCGAGATCGTCGAAGCGGCGCTGGCGTGTCCGCTGGTGATCGCCGATCCCAAACCGGAGAACGTCGCGATGTTCGCGGGCGTTAATTGCATCGCGCCCAATGTTTCCGAGGCCGCGCGTGCCACCGGCATCGCCATCGTCGACAGCGCGTCGCTCGAACTGGCGGGGCGCACGCTGCTCAATCGCCTGGGCTGCCGCGACGTCATCATCACCCGCGGCGAAGCGGGGATGTCGCTCTTCGGCCGGGACGGCGAACGCGCCGATATTCCGTCGGTCGCGCGCTCGGTGTTCGACGTCAGCGGCGCCGGCGACACCGTCGTCGCCGTGTTGACGCTGGCGCTTGCCGCGCGCATGCCGATCGAGACGGCGATGCAGCTGGCGAACTTCGCTGCCGGCGCGGTGGTCGAGAAGCTCGGCACGGCGACGGCTTCACCGCAAGAGATCATCGCGCTGTTGGAAGATGATGTCGGCCGCCGGGCCTGAAGCGTTCGCCGGCGCGATCATGGCAGCGGAGGATGCCGTCGCGTGGCGCGGCGCGCAAGCCGCCGCCGGCCGCGTGGTCGTCTTCACCAACGGCTGCTTCGATTTGCTGCACGCCGGTCACGTGCACTACTTGGCGTGGGCGCGCGCGCAAGGCGACGCGCTCGTCGTCGGCCTCAACAGCGATGAATCCGTGCGTTCCCTCAAGGGAGCCGAACGGCCGTTTTCGCCCTTCGGCGATCGCGCGGCCGTGTTGGCGGCGCTGCGCAGCGTCGACGTCGTCGTCGGCTTCGGCGAGCGCACGCCCGAAGTGCTGCTCGATCGCATCGCGCCCGACATTCACGTCAAGAGCGCCCAATACCGGATCGATGAACTGCCCGAACGGTATGTCGTCGAGTCGCATGGCGGGCGCATTCTCCTCGCGCCGCACGAAGCCGGCCAAAGCACGACCGACATCGTGGCCCGCGTGCGCCGTGCGCAGCGCTCGTGATTCTGGCGCTGACCGCCAACGGCCCGGGCGAATTCGCCGGCTGGGTTCGCCCGCTGCTGACCGAGATCTATGCCCGCGCGCCCGATACCGACATCCGGCTGTTCTTCGTTCCCGACGACTACGCGACCGGACGTGAACCCGACGTAGCGCGGCGGTTGTTTCCACGCGCGCACGTCTACGCGCCGGGCGAGTACGTGCGCTTCGCGTTGGGCCGCCCGCTGGACGGTTTGCCGCTCCGCGCCGACCGCGTGCAATACCTGGGCGGCGATCTCATGCACGCCGCCCGCCTGCACAAACGCTTGGGCGGCGTCGCCACGACCTACAAATTCTCGCGCAAAGCCTATCGGGCGCTCTTCGCGCGGGTGTTCGCGGTCGATGAAGCCAACCGGCGCCAACTGCTGGAATCAGGCACGCCCGGCGAGCGCATCAGCGTGGTCGGCAATCTGGCGATCGATGGTGCTTTGGCGGAATCGTCGGGCGCCTACGGCGACCCGGTCAGCGAGGCGGCGCGCGACGGCATCATCCTGCTCCCGGGGTCGCGCAAGCACGAGGTCGCGAACCTGTATCCGTTCTTCGTCGCGGTCGCCGTTGCGCTGCGGCGCCGCCTGGGCGACGTACCGATCGCCTTCGGCCGGTCGCCATTCACCACCGACGGCGAGCTGGACGCGGCGCTGCGCGCCGGCGGCGATCCGCGGGCCTACGGCCGCAAAGCCGAGCTGACCGATAACGGTACGGCGATTCGAACCGGCGAGTACCGCTTCACCGTCGTCCAGGCAACGATGCGCAGCGCCGTTGCCGCGCGGCTGGCCCTTTCGATCCCGGGCACGAAGCTCATCGAACTAGCCGCGATCGGGGTGCCGTCGATT
>JBEKHC010000045.1:0-37809 GCA_050012475.1 Candidatus Velthaea sp. | reverse complement strand
TGTTCGACGATACGCAAACGATAGCGGCGCAAACAATGACGGCTCGACGGTTGAAATCCGCATCTAGAGTGTAAGCGTGCCGCGATCGCAACGGAATCTGCGGACGAGCATACTTCCGTATCTGCTCGCCGTCGGCGTAACGGTCGCAACGCTGTGGTTCCGCGAGGCTTTCACGTTTGCGCTCAGCGATGCTCCCATCGTCATCTTTACCGTGCCGATCTTTCTCTCGGCGTACTTCGGCGGCCTCGGCCCGGCCGTGCTTGCTACCGTACTCAGCGCATTATGCGTAGAATTCTTCGTGCTCGCACCCACGGGCAGCTTGATGATCAAGGTGAACTTCGAGAAGGTGCTGATCTTCACCACCGTTTGCGTGGCGGCGATCGTCGCCAGCGAGCAACGGCACCGGGCCAGTCGTGATGCTGCGCGCCGAGAAAGCGACCTTCGCACGCAAATCGAAGCCGAACGCGGGCAAATCGCGCTTCACCAAAGCAACGCGAATCTGAGCCTCGCCCTCGAGGCCGGCCGGCTCGGCAGTTGGGAACTCGACTTGACGACCGGCCAGGCCGTTTCGACGTCCCGGCGTCACGATGAGATTTTCGGCTATGAACGGATTCCAGCGGATTGGGGAAGCGCCGCCTTTCTCGATAAGGTGCTCCCGGAAGATCGCGATGCGGTGGCTTCGTCCATTAACGCAGCACTCAAAACGGCGAGCGAATTACACGTCGAATGCCGCATCCGTCGCGATGACGGAGAGGTTCGCTGGATCGAATCGTACGGGCGCCCGTTTCGTGATTCGGCCAACAAGCTCATCCGCATGCATGGTATCGTTGCCGACGTTACGGAGCGCAAGAGCGCTGAAGCGCAAATCAAATTTTTCGCCGATCACGATTCGTTGACCCAGCTGCCGAACCGTTCGCTGGTCAAGGATCGGATCACTCAAGCGATGGTGCGCGCCGAACGGAGTAAATCCAAAGTCGGTCTGCTCTTCCTCGACCTCGACAACTTCAAGACCATCAATGACTCGCTGGGCCATTCTACCGGCGACGCTTTGCTCAAGGCGATCGCGGCGCGCCTCGAAGCCTGCGTCAGAGACTCCGACACGGTCGGACGATTGGGCGGTGACGAGTTCTTGATCGTGCTTCCCGATCTACGTGAAACGACGTCGCTTTCGGCTCTATTGGAAAAGATTCTCGAGAAACTGTCGGCGTACTTCGTCATCGACGGCCACAACGTTTCGACGACGGTGTCGATCGGCGTTGCCGTCTATCCCGTGGACGGCGACAACTTTGACGACCTTCGTAAGAGTGCCGATGCCGCGATGTATTCCGCGAAGCAGGCCGGACGAAACACCTACCGTTTTTTCGATCGCCGGACCAACGTCGACGCCGATGAACGGCTGTCGCTTCGCAGCAGCCTCCGCCTCGCGCTCGAACGTGGGGAGTTCGTGCTGCACTATCAGCCTCAAGTGGATTTGTCCAGCGGCGTCGTCATCGGTGCCGAAGCGCTGATCCGTTGGCGCCATCCGGAGTTCGGGCTGCTGTTGCCGGAGCGGTTTATTTCCATCGCCGAGGACAGCGGGCTGATCGTCCCCATCGGAGAGTGGGTTCTGCAAGAAGTCTGCCGGCAATCCGCCGCCTGGCAGAAGGGCCGGCGTGAATCGTTTCCCGTCGCTGCAAATCTTTCCGGCATTCAGTTCAAGCGCGGCAACTTGGAACACATCGTCGATGCGGCTTTGTCTGATGCCGGGTTGGACGCGGGGTGCCTGGAACTAGAGCTTACCGAATCGGTCTTGATCAGTGACGTCGAACAGATTCGGCAGTCGCTCCAACGGCTCAAAGCCGTGGGGATACGATTGTCGATCGATGACTTCGGGACGGGATATTCCAGCCTCGCCTATCTGAAGCGGCTTGCCGTGGACAAAATCAAAATCGACCGGTCGTTCATTCGCGGCTTAGCCTCCGATCCGAACGATACGGCGATTGTGCGAGCCATCATCCAGATGGCTTCGAGCCTCGGCCTGACGACAATCGCCGAAGGCGTGGAAGACGATCGCCAGCAAACGTATCTGCGCCTGGAGCACTGCGACGAAGCGCAAGGATTTCTCTACGCCCAACCATTGGCGGCCGACCTCTTTGCCGCCACGTTTCTGGAACCGGGTACGGCCGCTACTTCGGCGACGGCGTATGCGAGCTCTTTCCCGGGTCGTCTTCGTTGTCGTTGAGGAATATGCGTCGCAGCGTCCCTGCGTTTTGAACATGTGCCGCGTGAAGTTTCGCGTAGCACTTGTTCCAGAAATCGTCGACCCGTTTTCGTAGGGCTTCGATTTCAGCCTGACGATCTCGTTCCTTGCTCATTCGCTTCAGCTCACTGGTCTGGGAACTATTGATGTTTACATGAGGGGCACCGGATTGCAAGCAGCCGATTGTTGAAATTGTAACATGCCACCATCGGATTGCGACAACCTTCCCGGATGCTGGGCGGCAGTGTACGTAGCGGAAAACGTGTCGCGGTGTCACGACGCGAGATTCGAGATTGCGCGGCGCTGAAATTTAATTGTAGCTCGCCGCTCTCCATCGAACGCGCACACCCTAACGTGCAACGCAGCGTCGCGAGGCGCGTCGAAAGTTTGATGAACGAACAAATAGTGGGCCGCTCGTTCTTGCTGCGGCAAATGCGCATCGCCAGTATCCGCACGGGTCACGCTCCTACGGCAGAGCAGGTCAAGCGCAGCGCCCGTCGCGAGATCATCATCGGTAGGGTTTTTGCCGCGCGGCAAAAGATAACGGCATCTTTGGAGAGCGGCCGGTGGATCATTCGCTCGCGGACAGAGGCTCGCGTATGCCCGTTTTCGCTCAGTGCGCCCGGCTGGCGAGTTGTCTGCTCGACGTTCAGGCAGCGGTCATCGCCCTTTGCTCCAAAGCGGAAAGAACCGAGATCGTCGCCAGCCACGGTCTGACCGGCGAAACCGCCGCGGTCGCAAGCCGGCTTTGCCGGTCTTTCGCCGATCCGCACGATCGGGCGATCCTCTCGCTCGGACCGGAAGATGCGCCCCTGCGATCCGGCGCGTCGGCCGCCATACGCGCACGCGATGGGACCCGCGTTGGGACCTTGTTCGTTTTGGATAGCCGCCCGCGCGAGTTCACGTCCGCCGAGCTCGCGCTTTTGGCGGAACTCTGCGACCCCGCGGCCGAACATCTCGCGCTCAGAACGGAAGCGCTCGAACTGCGGGAACGGCTTGCGGCGCTGAACGCGACCTCGTCGAACGCGATCATTTTCCACCGCCGCGACGGCACCGTTGACGGCTGGAATCACGGCGCCACCGAGCTTTTGGGATGGACGGCCGAAGAAGTCGTCAATCGCGTGGACGCGCTCGTGCCGACCGGGGACGTCGCCGAAATCGTGCGCCGGCGTGAGCTCATTTACGAGCGGGGCGAGGTCCTCGATGCCTTCGAGTGCAAACGGCTGACGCGCGACGGACGTCTGCTCGACGTCGTGGTCAACGCCGGGCCCGTTCGCGATGCCGAAGGCGAGATCTCGGGGATCGTCGTGATCATGCAGGATCGAACTGCGCTGAACCGGACGCGCGAGGCCGAGCGCCGGCGGTTGCAGATCCTCGAGCTCGCCGCGAACGACGCGCCGTTGTCGGAGATCTTCGATCACCTCGTCGAGAGCGTCGAGTTCACCATTCCCGAAGGCATCTGCGCGATTCTGCTGTGCAAAGGGAACGCGCTCGAACACGTCGCTTCGGGCCCGGCGCTCCCGCAGCTTTGGATCAAGGCGATCGGGCAAGCACGCATCGGTCCGTCCGAGGGCTCCTGCGGGGCCGCCGCCTATTTCGGCCAGACCATTATCGTCGGCGATATCGCAACCGATCCGCGTTGGGAGACGCCGCGGCCGCTCGCCCTCGATCTCGGGCTGCGGGCGTGCTGGTCGGTCCCGATCTTCAGCGCGCGGGGGCTCGTTCATGGCACCATCTCGGTCTACTCGAAGCGTCCGCGCGTTCCCAGCAGCGACGAACTGAGCGCGATTCAGGAGGCGGCGCAACTTGCGTCGATCGCCATCGAGGGTCAGCGCACGCGGGACCGCTTGGAGGATCTCGCGTTGCGCGATTCCCTCACCGGCCTGCCGAACCGGGGTGTCTTCGAGAGTCGACTGCGCCACGCGATCGCCGCGGAAAAAAGACCGCAGGAGCGCATCTTCATCGGGTTGCTCGATCTCGATCGATTCAAGATCGTCAACGACACGCTGGGCCACGTCGTCGGCGATCAACTGCTGATCGAAGTTGCGCAGCGCCTGCAGCACGCCGTTCGACCGCAGGACACGGTTGCGCGGATGGGCGGCGATGAATTTCTTTTTCTGTTGACCGGCGTCGACAGCCGCGACGCCGCCGAAGGCATCGCTCGTCGAATTCTGGCCACGCTCGACGGCAGTTTCTTGCTCTCGGGCCATGAAGTTTTCGTGCATGCCAGCTTCGGCTTCAGTGTTTACCCCGACGATGCGAACGAGGCGGTCGAACTTCTCCGGCTTGCCGATCGCACGATGTACGAGGTCAAGGCGGCGCACACCGGGGTCGGCTTTTTCGCCCATCGGGCGGGCGACAACGACGGCGCGGAATTATCACTCGAGACGGCACTGTATCGCGCGCTGGAACGGCGCGAGCTTTTCCTGCGCTATCAGCCGCAAGTCGGGCGCGGGAATTGCTTGGCCGCCGAAGCGCACCTGTACTGGAATCATCCGGAACTCGGCGTGCTCGACGGCGAGCGTTTCATGGCGATCGCCGACGGCACGGGTTTGTCGATCCCGATCGGAGCGTGGGCGCTCGACGAAGCGTGCCGGGTTGCCAAACGTTGGAAGGCCGCCGGTGGTCCGGGGCGAGTCGCGGTCAATGTTTCGGCCCGTCAGTGCAACGATCACGGCTTCGTGGCGATGGTTCTCGACACCATCAAGCGGGTGGGAATCGCGCCGGCTCAGCTCTCGCTCGAAATCTCCGAGACCGTCGCGCGCCGCTCGTACGACGGCATCGCCGCAACGCTGGCTGAATTGCGTTCGTACGGCGTTCGGATCGTTATGGACGGTTTCGGAACGGGCTCGTCGACCCTCGCCCATCTCCGGCGCTTCCCGATCGACGGTTTGAAAATCGACCGTTCGTTTCTCGTCGAACGGAGCGCCGGCGGTGAAGAGCTGGGCGATCGCTCGATCGTCGAATTGACGGTCGCGCTGGGCCGGGCGCTGCACGTCGACGTCATCGCCGACGGGGTCGAAACGCCGGCTCAGCTGGGGCTGGTGCTCGAAAGTTGTTGTGACGTCGTGCAAGGCTCGCTGCTCGCGCCCGCCATGCCCGAAGAGGCCTTGTTGCGCTGGTCTCCCTCGCTGCATATCGAAACGTCGATGTTCGACAAGTGGACCACGTTCAACGCCGAGCGCCACGCGATCGACCGGATCCGCACCGAACTGGAAAGACCGCTGGGCAGCGAACCCGGCGCGCGATCGTAGCGATCGAGCGGAAAGCCGTTTGGTGTTTGCCGCGCGCCGGGGTAAACGGTTCGGTGCGATGCGGAAGAGAAAACGAACGGGCGACGCGGCCGCCGGAGCAGACGATGGGACCGTGCTCCGCACCACGTGCTGCGTGGTCGGCGGAGGCCCGGCCGGCATCATGCTCGGTTATCTGCTTGCACGCAACGGCGTCGAGGTCACGGTGCTCGAAAAGCATGCCGACTTCTTGCGCGACTTTCGGGGCGACACGGTTCATCCGTCGACGCTCGATGCGCTCGGCACGCTGGGTTTGCTCGACGAGTTCCTCGCCCGGGCCAACAACCGTCAACCGCGCTTCGCCGTGCAAGTCGGCGGCGAAACGTTTGCGGGTCCGGATTTTCGCTTCGTCACCGCGCGTAACAAGTTCGTCGTCTTCATGGCGCAATGGGACTTTCTGGATTTCCTCACGGAGCATGCGCGGCGTTTTCCGGCGTTTCATGTCTTGATGAACGCCGAGGGCGTCGAACTCATCCGCAAGGGCCGGCGCATCGCCGGCGTCAAGGCGAATACGCCCGCGGGGGAGCGAACGATCCTCGCCGACCTCGTCGTGGGTTGCGACGGGCGGACGTCGACGATGCGTGCCCAAGCGGATTTGCGCGTGCGCGACATCGGCGCGCCGATTGACGTCCTGTGGTTTCGAATCGAAAAACATCCGGGCGATCCGCCGCAGACTTTCGGCAGCCTCGAGCCGGCCAGCTTCATGATTCTCATCGACCGGACCGACTACTGGCAATGCGCCTTCGTGCTTCCCAAAGGAACGTTCGACGCGCTGCGCGAGCGAGGCATCGAGGGGTTTCGGCACGACCTTCGCAACGGTGCGCCCTTCCTGGGCGACCGGCTCGCAACGATCGACTGGGATGACGTCAAACTGCTGTCGGTATCGGTCGACCGGCTCGTCCGCTGGGCGAAACCGGGTTTCCTGTGCATCGGCGACGCCGCGCATGCGATGTCGCCGGTCGGCGGCGTCGGCATCAACCTTGCGATCCAAGACGCGATCGCGACGGCAAACATTCTTACGCCGGAGTTGCGAGCGCACCGCTTGACGTTCGCGCGCCTGCGTTCCGTTCAGCGCCGGCGCGAGTTTCCGTCGCGCTTGACGCAAGCGCTGCAGGTCCTTGCCCACCGGCGGTTTCTGTCTCCCATGTTGCGCCGCAACGATCGGGCAGCACTCGACGGCATCAAGCGCGCCTTGAGACGCTTCGGATTCGTGCGTTTCATCGCGGCCCAAGTCATCGGCGTCGGCGTGCGCCCGGAGCGGCCCCGCGTCGCGCGCCGTTCGGTTGCGGATACATCAGCGACACCGGGCGGGCGCCGGCGGCGGTGACCGTAACGATGCGGGGCGGGGCCGAACGGGGGATCGTCTGGATGACGTGCAGTTCGATCGTCGCGCGCCCCGAGGCCGGCAGGGCGAGCGTGACGCGGAACGGCGCGCAGACGCGCGGCGTGCAAAACGACGCGATGTATCCGGGCGGGATGCCGTCGGCGCGCAGGCGCACTTCCTGACCCGCTCGGCCGCTCACGCCCACGTGAAACGCAGCGTCTTCGCCGTGCGGGGGGCCGTGAACCGCGGTCAGCACGAGTGCTAGGGACAGCAGCGGGACGGTGAACAGCAAGCACTTCTCCTCTTGGGCGTGGACAATGCCATCGCTCGTTGCGCGCCGTATTCTGAAGCGCAATGAAGGCGGCACCGCGTCCGACGGACGTTTTGGCGAATGAGCGAACCTTTTTGGCCTATCTGCGCACAGCGCTCAGTTTCGTGGCTTTCGGCTTCGTCATCGCCCGTTTCGCGCTCTTCACCCAAGAGATCGCACTGGTGCTGCATACCGGCGAACGGGCGCAGCGGATGTCCACCGGCTTCGGCACCGGTGTCGCGATCTTCGGCGCGTTGGTCGCCGTTTACGGCGGCTACCGGTATATCGTGACGGATCGCGCGTTGGCTTCGGAGCGCGCCGTCAGTCTTTCACCGGCGATTGCCGCGGCCGGGGCAGCGGTGGTCGCGTTCGTGGGCCTCGCCGTCGGCGTCGGACTCGTCGCCGTTCATTGAGATGACAGCGCGGAACGCCCGGCCGGGCGCGCTGGGATCGAGGAGAGCGACAGCGTCGACGTCTTGACGATCGGAATTTCGGTTGCGATGCGTGTCCGGATCCGCTCGACGGCGGCATCGATATCGGTTTGCGGACGGGCCGCAAAGGTCAGCGAAAGGATCAGCAGCACGTTGTCCGGGCCGAGGTGCAGCGTGACGACGCGGTCGATGCGCTCGATGGCATCATCTTCGTCTGCCAGGATGGCGCGAATGCCGTCGCTGACCGAGCGCGCGGCACTTTCGCCGATCAGCAAACCGCGGCTCTCGCGAATGACGATGAACGCGACGCAGCACAGCACGGCGCCGATCCCGATCGACGCGATTCCGTCGGCGTAGAGCAGCCCGCGTTGCTGGAGAATGGTACCGCTCAGCGCGATCAGCAAGCCCAGCAAGGCCGCCGTATCTTCGAGCAGAACCGTGAAGACGGTCGGGTCCTTGCTCTCGCGAATCACGCGCCAGGTTGACAGCGAGCCGGCCCGCGTGCGCAGCGCGCGATACGCGACGACCCAGGAAACGGCTTCGAGCGCGAGCGAGGCACCGAGAACGGCATAGCTCCAAAAGGCGTGCTCGAGCGGACGCGGCGCCAGCAGGCGCCCGATGCCTTCGAATATCGAGACGCTGCCGCCGGCGCCGAAGATGACGACCGCGACGATCAGCGTCCAGAAATACAGCTCTTGTCCATGTCCGAGCGGGTGCGAGTCGTCGGCCGGGCGCTTGCCGCGAGTCACCCCGACGAAGAGCAAGGCTTCGTTGAGCGCGTCGACGGCCGAGTGGATCGATTCGGAGAGCATCGCCGAACTGCCAGTGATGGCGGCCGCGCCGATCTTGCATCCGGCGATCAGCACGTTGACGACGATTGCGACGAGGATCGTCGCGACGGATTCGTCCCCTGCGCCTTCCGGTCGATCGATCACATCGACGCTTTACCCGGCGGCGCGCACGTCGGACCGCGTTTGCGAGCGTTCGGGCGCGAGCGGGCCGGATCGGCTGGGCTTACCCCCATCGCGCGCGGCTGCGCCGTTGATGGCATAGTCGTATTTCGGCGCCGTCGCGCTGGTCGGAATCGTTTCCAGCCGGCCGATGAACTTCGTCCCGTCGTGACCGTGAGGACGACTGCTCGATGCAGCAGTCCGTGCAGCCACGTGAGATCCACGCGGCGCGCATTCTGCGCCCGAGCGCATCAGACTTTTTTGCCGCCCGTGCCGGCCGCCCGAGCAGGTTGCGCCGCGTTGCGTACAAATGGTAGAGAATTCTGCCAGCTCGGGCTGCTGCGAGCGCTGCAAGATTTTCCGGGCCGCCGGTCGACCCGTTGGAGAACGTTGATGTTTGAAGGGAAAGTAGCCTTTATCACCGGCGGCACGCGCGGTATCGGCGCGGGTATCACGCGCATGCTCGCATCGAACGGCTGCGCAGTCGCCGCCGGTTACAATCGCGGTACCGCGGCCGCCGAGGAGCTCAAAGCCGAACTCGAGGCGCAAGGTGCGACGATGTCGATCCATCAGGGGCGGGTCGACGACCCCGGCGATTGCGCGCGCGTCTGCGACGAGGTTCTCGGGCTGCACAAACGCTGCGATTTCTTGATCAACAACGCCGGCATCACGATCGACAAGACGATTCGGAAGATGTCGCATGAGGACTGGCAAAAGGTGCTCAGCGTCAACCTGTTCGGTGCGTTCTGCATGTCGAAGGCCATCCTCGAGCACATGATCGAGCGCGGTTCGGGGCGGATCGTCAACATCAGTTCGGTGATCGGCGAAATCGGGAACGTCGGCCAAACGAACTACGCAGCGTCCAAAGCCGGCTTGTTCGGCTTCACCAAAAGTTTGGCGCTCGAGACGGCGCGGCGCGGCATCACCGTCAACGCGGTCGCGCCCGGCTTCATCGCAACGGAGATGGTGGAAAAGATTCCGGCCGCCGTCCTCGAGACGATCATCGAGAAAATCCCGCAGCGGCGGCTGGGAACGCCCGAAGACGTCGCGCGGGTCGTGCAGTTCCTGTGCGAAGACGGCTCGTCGTACATCACCGGCGCGACCTTCAGCGTCAACGGCGGCCTGGATATGTAGGATTCGGCGGCTGCCGATCCGGGTTGGGTTTAGGCTGGGGCTGCTCTGAATTCGTCCTGGCGAGGAGCATAGCGGCGAAGTTTGCTTCAGCAAATGAGCCGCGCAGCGACGACGTCCAGGTCGAAATCAGAGCGTCCCCAGGCTCTTGGTGCGCGAGTGAAGGCGGATGAACCGCGAGATGTGCGGCACGATCGCTTCGCGCCAGCGGCGGCCGTTGAAGATGCCGTAGTGACCGACGCCCGGCTGCAGCAAATGATCGCGCTGCCCGGCGGTTAGCGACGGACACATTTCATGGGCGGCGACGGTCTGCCCGGGCGCACAGATGTCGTCGAGTTCGCCTTCGACGGTCAGCAGCGCGGTCTCGCGGATGGCGGAAAGATCGACGCGCTCTCCCTGCCAGGTGAACGTTCCCAGCGGCAGGCTGTGGCGCAGGAAGATCCGATCGATCGTCTGGAGGAAATATTCGGCGGTGACATCCATGACGGACAGATATTCGTCGTAAAACTTTTGCCGCGCGGCGGCTGCTTCGCCGTCGCCGCGCACGAGTTCGTTGTACATGTTGATGTGCGCGTTGATGTGCCGGTTCGTGTTCATCGAGATGAACGCCGAGAGCTGCACGTAGCCGGGATAGACCTGCCGTCCCGCGCCCGGATAGTAGGCCGGCACCGTCGAGATGAGGTTCTTTTCGAACCACTCGAGCGGGTACTTTGCGGCCAGCAACGTCGGCGCGGTGGGATGAAACCGCGTGTCGATCGGGCCGCCCATCAGCGTCATCGTGCGCGGCTGGGCGGCATCGCCGTGCGCCGCCATCAGCGCGACCGCCGCGAGAACGGCCGGGGCGGGCTGGCAGACCGCAACGACGTGTACGTCGGGGCCCAAACGCCGAAGATAGGCCAGCGTATAGCTGATGTACGTGTCGAGGTCGAAGGTTCCGGCGGAAAGCCGCACGTCGCGCGCGTCGGCCCAATCGGTCACGTACACGTCGTGGTCGGCGACGAGCGCCTCGACGGTGCCGCGCATGAGGGTGGCGTAATGCCCGGACATCGCCGCGGCCAGCAGGATGCGCGGAACTTCGTGGCTGCGGTCGCGCGAGAAACGGACCAGCCGGCAGAAGGGCTGTTCGTCGATCACGTCCATGCGAGCGTCGACGTCCCAATCCGGCTTGCCGCGCCGTTTCGTGGCCCCGGAGAAGACCTCGGCCGAGGCGGCGATCATCCGGCCGGGCAGGGTGTAGGCCATCGGGTTGAACGGGCTACTGAAGCTGGCTTGCGCCGCCGCAGCCGTCCAGCGCCACGGCGCCATGCCGAAATATGCCGTGTCGTAGAGCCCGTAGCCGTTATCGATGGTGTGCCTCGCCGTCGGAAGATGCGGCAATCGCTCGCCGCAAAGGGGTACTTCTCACTCTAAACCATTAGGCGAGCCCAGGGTTGAACCCGGTTCTTTGGAATAGAGCGGGCTCGTGTGAAGGATCATTGTACCACCTTTCCGGCATTCTAGCGGAGGATTTCATGTTCGAGGGAAAAGTCGCCATCGTTACCGGCGGCACGCGCGGAATCGGCGCGGGGATTACGCGCCACCTGGCCAGGAACGGCATTCGGGTCGGCGCCGGATACAGTCGCGGCGAAAAAGCGGCCGAGGCCCTGCGGGCCGAACTTGCGGCGGATGCGAGTGCGGCGCCGATTTCGCTGCATTGCGGCCAGATCGACCATCCCGCGGACTGCGAGCGGGTGGTGTCGGAGGTGCTGGCAACCCACGGACGCGTCGACTACCTGATCAACAACGCCGGCATCACGATCGACAAGACGCTGCGCAAGATGACCGTCGACGATTGGCACCGGGTGCTCAACGTCAACCTGTTCGGATCCTTCTGCATGATCAAAGCCGTTGTGGAGCATATGATCGAACGCGGCTCGGGGCGGATCGTCAATATCAGCTCGCTGACCGGCCAGACCGGCAACGTCGGGCAATCCAACTATGCGGCGTCGAAAGCCGGTTTGTTCGGCCTGACCATGAGTCTGGCGCTGGAACTGGCGCGGCGCGGAATCACCGTCAATGCGATCGCGCCGGGCTTCATCGACACCGAGATGGCCGCGGCGGTACCGGCGGCGCAACTCGAGAAGTATATCGAGCGGATTCCGATGCGGCGGATGGGAACTCCCGATGAAGTGGGACATCTCGTGAAGTTCTTGCTCGAAGACGATTCGGGCTACATTACCGGCGCGACGTATAGCGTCGCCGGTGGACTGGATCTTGGCTGGTGAACGAGTCGCCGATCGCCGCCGAAGAGTTTGCCTACGGTTTCGACGTCGCGGGTTTAGACATGTCGTCGCTGGGCGAGTCTTTGCGCGCGGTCGTTGCCGAGGCCATGACCGATCCGGCCCGCATGAGCACCTGGGCCGCCGACGTCATGCTCGCCGATCAAACGATCGGCATGAACATGCTGCTGCGTTTCATGCAGGAGCCGGCTGCGCCCGTCGCCGCTCCGGCCGCGGGCGACAAGCGCTTCGCCGACGCCGCCTGGAGCAAGAATCCGCTCCTGGCCGGGATGCTCGAAGGCTATTTAGTGCGCGCGCGCGCGGCGCTCAAGCTCGTCGAGGGGACGAAGCTGCCTGAGGCGACGCGCCGCAAGGCCAAATTTGCGCTCACCATGCTCACTGACGCGGCTGCCCCCAGCAACATCCCCTGGGTCAATCCCAGTGTGGTGAAGGAAGCCTACGATACGGGCGGCGGCAGCCTGATGCGCGGCATGCAGAACTACCTCGAGGACACCCGTTCGCACGGCGGTAAGCCGCGTCAAGTCGACAGCGACAGCTTCGTCTTGGGGAAAAACCTGGCCGCGACGCCCGGCCGCGTCGTTTTCCGCAACGAACTCATCGAACTCATCGCCTACCAACCGCAAACTGCGCGCGTCCATGCGGTGCCGCTGCTGTGCAGTCCGCCGTGGATCAACAAGTACTACGTCATGGATCTGGCGCCCCAGCGCTCGTTCATCGAGTGGGCGGTCCGTAAAGGCCATCAAACGTTCGTCGTAAGCTACCGCAACCCCGATGCTTCGATGGCCAATTACCGGCTGGACGACTATCTGCAGCGCAGTTTGCTCGCCGCACTGGACGCGATCGAAGCCGTCACCGGATCGCCGACCACCAACCTGTTCGGGCTTTGTTTGGGCGGGACGATGTGCGTCGTGCTGCTGGCGTACCTTGCGGCGCACGGCCAAGCGGCGCGCGTCAACGCCGTGACCCTCACCAACACGCTCGTCGATTTTGGCGATCCCGGCGATTTTGCGGTCTTCACCGACGAAGCCACGATCGAGAAACTCGAGCGCGGCATGCGCGATCGCGGATTTCTCGATTCCAGCCAGATGGCGGGCACCTTCGATTGGATGCGGGCCAACGATCTGGTTTGGAGTTACGTGGTCAACAACTGGTTCATGGGCCGCCAGCCGCCGGCGTTCGACATCTTGAGCTGGAATGCCGACAGCACGCGCATGCCGGCAGCGATGCACTCGCAGTATCTGCGCAGCTTCTATCTCAAGAATCAGCTGGTGAAGCCGGGCGAATTCATCATCCTCGATACGCCGATCGATCTGCGCAAGGTCGACACGCCGCTGTACGTGCTGGGCGCCGAGGCCGATCATATCGCTCCCTGGCGCTCGACCTACGCGACGGTCGCGAATATCGGCAGCACCGAAATAAAGTACACGCTCACCAACTCCGGACATATCGCCGGGATCGTCAACCCCGTCGGCAATCCGAAAGCGTGGTATCGCACCAAAACGCTGGCCGACTCGCACGAATCGGCCGACGAGTGGCTTGCCTCGGCGGAGAAGCAAACCGGAAGCTGGTGGGAAGATTGGGCGCTCTGGGAGGCGGAACACGCCGGCGAGATGATCACGCCGGTCGATCTGCCGCCGGGCGAGAATGCCCCCGGGCGCTACGTCGTCAACGAGGAGGGTCCGCCGATCCCCAGCCATGGCAACTAAACCCGATCAGCCGGCCGGCATCTGGCGCGGCGGAGTCGGCGAGTTCATCAAGGCCCAGCGCGAGATGGCGAATCTGTCGCTGCGCCAGCTTGCGGAAATCGCGAAGATCTCCAATCCGTACCTGAGCCAGGTCGAGCGCGGTATGTACAAGCCCTCGGCCGACGTGCTCAAGAGCATCGCCGCGGCGCTCAAAATTTCGGCCGAGACGATGTACGCCCAGGCGGGACTGCTCGACGAAGTCGCGTCTCCGGCCCGCGGGGAGGCCCCGGATTTCGAGCAAGCCGTCCGGAACGATACCCGCTTGTCGGGTGATCAAAAGGACACCCTGATGCGAATCTACCGTGGGTTCGTCGAAAGGGCTTGACACACACAGCATTTGCTTGGTATACTTAGCACATGAGAACGTTCCGCCCGTTCTGCAGCGGCGGAGAGAGAGTGCGAAAACGATGTCGACCTATTTAGAAATCCTCGAAAAGATCCAAGCCCAAGCGTTGGAAAACCTCAAACAAATCGAATCCGTCCAGATTGCCACGCTGCGCACGGCACGTGAAGTTGCCTCCAGCCTGCCGTCCCTGGCCAACCTGCCGAATATCCCGACGATCGAAGGCGTTCCGACGCTTTCACAGCTCGCCGAACTGAATTCGTCCTTCGCGACCCAGTTGCTCGACCAGCAAAAGGCGTACGCAAGCCAGCTCGCTGAAGTCTTCACCCCCGCCGCGAAGACCAGCGCGAACTAGCAGCTCGCCCACGCGGCCGCGGTACCGGCGCTCTGCGCTGAACCGCCGGCTGACCTTCAAGCGTCCCCCTGGTCCGCATGATTCGCCGGCAAACAGCGCCGGCGGGTCATGCTGCCTTTTCCGGAACAAATTCGCGATCGACCGGTATCAGCGCTGCGATATGCTTCACACGCAGCCGTACCGGTTTCTGACCCTGACGGCCGGCGACGGGATCGCCGTGCTCAGCATCGATCGGGCTGAGAAGCGCAACGCGCTTTCGCTCGAGGTGATGCAAGAACTGACCGCGGCCTTCGAGCAGCTCGGCGCCGACGCGACAGTGCGCGTCATCATCCTGCGCGGTGTCGGGCCGGCGTTTAGCGCGGGCCACGATCTGCGCGAGATGCTCGCGCGCAGCATCGCCGAGTACCGGACCATCTTCGACACGTGCGTGACGCTCATGGAAACGATCCAGCGTATCCCGCAGCCCGTGATCGCCGAAGTTGCCGGGATTGCGACGGCCGCGGGCTGTCAGCTGGCGGCGACATGCGACCTTGCCGTTGCGTCCAGCGCGGCGAAGTTCGCCACTCCCGGCGTGAAGATCGGGCTGTTCTGTTCGACGCCGATGGTTGCGCTCACGCGCGCGATCGGCCGCAAACGCGCGATGGAGATGCTGTTGACCGGCGAGTTCATCGACGCGGTAACCGCCGCCGATTGGGGACTCGTCAACCGCGTCGTTGCGCCCGAAGCACTCGAAGAGACCACGTTGACGTTGGCGCGGCGCATCGCGGATGCGAGCCGGTTGGTCGTCGGCATCGGCAAGGCGGCATTTTACGCGCAGATCGAACTCGACCAGAACAAAGCTTATGCATACGCGAAAGAAGTAATGACGATGAACGCTCTTGCCGATGATGCTCAAGAGGGCATGGCGGCCTTCGTCGAGCGGCGCTCGCCGCAGTGGAAAGCCTAAATCGTTCTTAGCAAATTCTCATCGAATGCCGGCGGTTGTGCCGGGAACCGCGTTTCCCGCAGCATAACTAACGAGGTCAAAATTCGCGCAGAAGTGGGCGCTGCAGCGCAAAACGGCGTCGCCCACACCCGGTAGTAGGGAAACCTGCTACGCGACGGCAACCAGGCTCGCTTTACGCGGGCCTTGTTGTTTCGAAGCGCAAGTCGGGCGCGAGAATCTCGGCCAGCGCCTCGGCCTCGGCAAGAAAAGCATCGTGTCCATGATTGGTCTGCAGCGTGCGATACGTGCAATCGTACCCTAACGCCGCATACCGTGCCGCCGCTCGTTCGACGTAATGCCGCGGAAACAACCAATCATTTTCGATCCCGACAAAACTTAACCGCGGCGTGCGATCGGCCGGCACCAGATCGCGCACGTCGAACAAATCCATCGCGCGTGTCAACGAAAGATAGGCGTTGGCGTCCATACGTTTGGCGAAGATGTCCCCTTGGTACGCCAAGTAGCCTTCGACGTCGAACCGGTCGCTGCGATTGCGCGCCGGATCGCCGCCGGCCCGGTCGAGGCGATTGCCGAACCGCGTTTCGAATAACACGTCGCTCTTGTACGTGAGCATCGCGATCATGCGCGCGAGCCGAACCCCTTGGGTCGGCTGGACGTCGGGCGGGTAGTCGCCGCCGGCAAATTCAGGATCGTTGTAAATCGCTTGACGGGCGACGGCGTTGAAGCCGATGCCCATCGCCGAGAACGCGTCGTAGGCGCCCACGATGATGGCGTGATCGACTTGGGAACCGTGTTCGAGCGCCCAGGTCAGGACCTGCATTCCGCCCAGCGAACCGCCGATCGCCACCGCGATGCGCTCGATGCCCAGCTTATGGAGCGCGCGCCGCTGCGCTTGGACCATGTCGCCGACCCCGACGATCGGAAAGCGCGACGCGTACGGGGCGCCGTCGGGCGCCGCCGAGGCCGGGCCGGTCGAGCCGTAGCAGCTGCCCAGCGCGTTGATGCCGATGACGCACCAGTGCGCCGGGTCGAACAGCTTGCCGGGCCCGACCATCCCGTTCCACCAATCGGCCACGCGGCTCGAGCCGGTCAAGGCATGCGGCATGAGGACGACGTTCGAGCGGCCCAGGTCGAGCGTCCCGTACTGGGTGACGCGCTGGACCACTCGTTCGAGCCGCTCGCCGTTTGCCAATATCAGCGGACCGACTTCGACGTCGCTGGTGTGAAGGGGATCCACCTACCCGAAATCCCCCTGGCGACGAAGCTCGATTCCGACCGGCATGCCGACTCCAACAAGTAGCGAGCGCTCAACATACCGAACGCGGCGCTCGTGCGTCAAGTCGAAACAACCATGCAGCTTCCTTCGGGTGGCCTGGTCACGCTGGGCGGCGCGAGCGCAGGGCCGCCGATGCTGTTCTTGCACGGTGTCGGGGGCGGAGCATGGTCGTGGCGGCCGCAGGTCGCCGAGTTCGCCGGCGATTTCGCTTGCTTCGTCTGGGAAGCGCGCGGTCACGGCGCCGCGCGGCGGGTCGCCGACGCCGGGTTGGCCGACTACTATGCGGATGCGCGCGAAGCGTTGGCGGCGGTTCGCGACGGGACGTCGGGCGGCATCACCGTCGTCGGCCACTCCATGGGCGGCCTGCTGGCGATCGCGCTGGGCGCTCAGTCGCCCCACCGTATCAACGGCATCGTCCTCGTCGACCCGGTCTATCCGCAAAACGACGGCCTGTCGGCGCACGACCTGGGACCGCTGACGCCGCTGATGCTGCTGCTCATGAAGCCGCTCGTCGCGTCGTTCCTGCGTGACGGTGCCGTCGCACGCGCGATCTCGCGCTGGATGTTCACGCACAGTTTCACCGATCCGGTCCGCATGGAAGAAGCATGGCGCGATCAGCGGCGCCAAGTGCCCATCGAGTATCCCAAGATGTTCTATGAGGCCTTCGGCCAGCCCGAGGGTTTCCCGGTGCAGCCGTTCGCGCGTCTCATCGATATGCCGGTACTGGCTTTCAACCCGCGCTCGCGCGAGCTCGTCGCCACCCTGACGCAGCGGCTGGGCCCGCGTTTTTCCTGTGCGCGGCTCGCGGGCGGCCACTATCTGCAGCTGGACCGCCCGGCGGAGGTCAATGAGCGGCTTCGGCGGTTTTTGGGCGAACAGATCGTGACGTGACGTACCGCCGCATCCTCCTCATTCTGCTTGCCGTTGGGCTGGCGGCAGCAGCATATGTCGCGGTGCGGCGCATCCATCACGAGGCCCAGGCGCGCTACGTCGAGATCGTGCTGGACGATGCCGATTTCGCTTCGCTGGCGCGGTCGTACGGTTACGATCAGCGCTCGTTTCTGCGCGCGCTCAAAGGCGCCGGCTTGACGTCGCTGGCTGTGGCCGAAGAGTTGGGCAGCGGCGTTTCGTCGTCGGGCAGCGGCGCGGTCTACGCCGGCACGACGCTGCTGGCGCAAGCGCGGCTGGGTTCGCTGAGCGATCCGGTGCTGGCGGGCCTCGCGCGCACGGGCGGGTTGCGGCCCGACGAGGTCTATCTGATCGCCTACGACGCGCCGACGGCGCAGCGCTATCGCACGCAGCTTGGCTTGAAGTTCGCCCCCAAAACGGTGCGCGTCTTGCGGGCCGCGCTGCCGGTCATCTTCGCGATCCGCACGCAAAGCGATTATTTCGCGGCGGTCGGCTTGGGCTTGTCCGCCGACCGTGTCGCGCTGGCCAAGAGCTTGGGCCTCGATCTCGCGCCGCGGCTGCAGAACGACGAACGTTTCGACGGCCCGCAAATCGATGCGCTCGTCAAGAGCGCGGCGCAGGGCGCGCGCGCGCGCACGCTGATTTTCTTCGGTTTGCGCAATGCGGTCTTGGGCTATCCGTCGAGTCTGGACGCGACGGCGCAGATGTTTTTGCGGACCAAACTCAATTTCGGCGACATCGAAACCTACGATCCCAAACAAGTGCAAGCGGGGTCCGACGACCTCGCGCGCAAGATCCCGGGCCGGATCGTTCGCGTGCAGGCGATCTCGAAACTCGAACAGGACAAGCTCTTGCCGCGCGACATCATCGAGCGCTATCTGCTGGGCGTGCGCGAACGCAACATCCGGGTGCTCTACCTGCGTCCGTTCGCGCATCAATGGGATCTGGGCAAAGGGCCGCTTTCGATCGAAGCCACGAATGTCGAGCTGGTGCGGCGCATCGCCGACGGCGTGCGGCGTGACGGCTATCGGCTAGGTGGCGCATCGCCGATCTATCCGTTCGTCGTGCAGCCGTGGCTGGTGGGGCTCGTCTCGTTGGCGGTCCCCGCGATGGCGCTCTTGCTGCTCGATACGCTGGGGATGGGCGGCCGGATTCCGGCGTTGAGCCTCATCGGTTGCGATCTCGTGCTCGTCATTGCCGGATACGCGCTGCACCACGACATGCTCGCCCGCCAAGCGCTCGCGCTCGCGGCGGGGATCGTGTTTCCCGTCGCGGGTTTTGCCACGATCGCACCGGCGTTCTCGCTGCGGCCGGCGCGTTCGTGGGCGGCTTTGATCGGCCCGGGATTGCGGGTGATGGTTTTGGCGACGGCGGTAACGCTGGGCGGCGCGCTCATCGTGATCGGTTTGCTCTCGACGCCGTTGACGATGGTCGAAGTCGACCGGTTCGCCGGCGTCAAACTGCTGTTGCTGGCCCCGCCGCTGGCGGCCCTCGCGCTGTATCTGCTCAATGGGCTGTGGGGCGCGCGGGTCGACGATCCGATCGCCGCAGCGAATGCCCCGGTCCGCTTGTATCAACTCGCGCTGGGCATCCTCATCGTCGGCGGCGCCTACGTTCTGCAGGCGCGCAGCGGCAATCAGAGCGACATTACTCCGTCGTCCTTCGAGCTGGCGCTGCGCTCGCACCTGACCTCGATCCTGAGCGTGCGTCCGCGGTTCAAGGAGTTCCTGATCGGCTTTCCCGCACTGATGCTGGTGCCGGCGCTGACGCCCGCCGATCGGCGGACCTTCGGCTGGCTGTTCGTGCTCGCGATCGGGATGGGTCTGGGCGATGTCGTCGACACCTTCTCGCACCTGCACACGCCGCTGCTGATCTCCGTGCTGCGCATCGTGAACGGAGTCGTCCTCGGCGCGATCGTCGGCATCCTTGCCATCGGGTTGTACCGGCGCGCGCGGTGAAGCCGCGCTTTCTGCTGTCGGGATACTACGGGTTCGGTAATCTCGGCGATGAAGCGCTCTTGAGCGTGATCGTGCAAACGCTGCGTCGCCGTCACGCGCACTGCGAGATCGACGTGCTCAGCGGCGACGTGGAGGACACGGCCCGTACCTACGGCGTCGTGGCGACGCCGCGCGCCGACCCGCAGGCCGTGCGCCGCGCGATCGCCGCAGCCGACGTGGTCATCTCGGGCGGCGGCGGGCTGTTGCAGAACGCAACGAGCTTACGCAGTTTGGTGTATTATGCGGGCATCGTTCGCCTGGCGGTGCGCGCGAACAAACCGACGATGATCTTCGCGCAATCCGTCGGGCCGCTCGATGTGTGGGGAAAAATGGTCGTTCGCCGATTCTGCCGCGGCGTCGCGCGCGCTACGGTCCGCGACGAACGTTCGCGGACGCTCCTCGAGCCGCTGCTGCCGGGGACGCCGGTCGAACGCACGGCCGATCCGGTGTTTTTGTTTGCGCCGGGAGAAACGCCGCTGAACTTAAGCGCGGAAGGCTTGGACGCCAGCGATCCGCTCGTCGTCGTGTCGGTTCGGCGCTGGCGCGGCGCGGACCACACGGCCACGGTGATTGCGACGGCCGTCGACCGGCTCGCGCAAGCGTACGACGCGCGCGTCGCGTTTCTGCCGTTGGGCGGAGCGTCGGATGCTGAAACCTCCACGGCCGTGATCCGGCGCTGCCGTTCGAGCCCGGTGCTGCTGCCGAACTATTCGTTGCCCCAAGCCGCGCAGGTGATCGCACGTTCGCGTTTCGTCGTTGGGATGCGCCTTCACGCGCTCATCATCGCGGCGCGGCTGGGCGTTCCGTTCACGGCGGTTCCGTACGATCCCAAGGTGAACGGACTGCTCGACGAGCTGTGCTATCCGCTCGAGCCGTTGTTCGTGCCCGGCGAACGCGTTCCACCGAGCGCGGAGGTCGAGCAGCGGATCGACGCGGCGTGGTCGCGCCGTGACGAGCTGGCCGCGCATTTGCGCAGCATCGCGCCGGAGATCGAACGGCTGGCCGAGCGCAACTTCGACGTCCTCGACGAACTCATAACAAACGACGCGAAGAATCGGCAGGCGTGAGACGCGGCCCGCGTGAACGACCGGCTGTCTTCGATGCAGCAGACCTTCAGCTTCGGCCGCTTGTTCGATATCCGCGTCGGCGTGCACGTCTCTTGGTTCGTCGTGTATGCGTTCGCGACGTTGTCGATCGCGGGCAGCATCAGCGGCGTCCCGCGCCCGCTCGCGCTCGGTCTGGCCGCGCTGTGCGCGCTGCTGTTGTTCGTCAGCGTGATCGCGCACGAGTTCGCGCACGCGCTGGTCGCCCGGCTGTACGGCGTCCGCACGCGGGCGATCACGTTGTTCTTGTTCGGCGGTGTCGCCATGCTAGAATGCGAACCACCGTCGCCCGGCGCCGAAGTGATGATCGCGTTGGCCGGTCCGGCGATGAGCGCAGCGATCGGCGCTTGCGCTTTCGGCATGCTGATGTTGTTCGAACGCTGGGACGGCGGTGCATTCGGCGATGCGCTGGGTCTCGTCGTGGCCTATCTCGCGCTTGCTAACGGCGTGTTGGCTGCGTTCAATCTCATCCCCGCGTTTCCGATGGATGGCGGCCGCGTGTTGCGCGCTGCTGTCTGGCAGGCGCGCAAGAGCCGGGCGGCCGCAACCGGCGCAGCCGCGATCGTCGGACTGGTCCTCGCGGTGGTGCTGGTCGTCGGCGGTCTGGCGTCGATGGCCGTCGGGCATGCTTGGCAACACGTGTGGTACGTCTTGATCGGCGCATTTCTGCTGCGCCAGGGCTGGTCGCAGCTGCTCGATGCGCGCTTCACCGAACGGCTCGAGCGGGTGCGCGTGAGCGACGTGATGGACGCTGCGGGTGCCGACGATCGCGTCGACGACGGCTTTTCGTTGGCGTCGTCGGCGACGGCACTCGACGCGGTCACCGCGTTCCGCAGCAGCGATCGCAAACAGATCGCCGTCGTCGACGGCGGCCGCCTCGCCGGTTGGCTCGACCGCGAACGAACCCTCCACATCTTCGACCGCGCCGCCTAGCCCCACAAGCCGAGCCGCGAAGCACCAAACACCCCGCTGCTAAAATCGAAGCCAAAGCCTCGGCGCGCAGCGCCGAACGCCACGGGTCCGACCAATTCGAGCCCTCCCGCAGCTTCGACGTACACCAAACGCCCGCGGCTCGCGCGAAGCGCCGAACGCCACGGGCTCTTCGAGCCCTTCCGCAGCTTCGACGTACACCAGACGCCCGCGGCTCGGCGCGCAGCGCCGAACGCCACGGGTTCGACGAAGTCGAACCCTGCATGGGCTGCTCGGGGATGTCCCGAACTGCTCCCGCTTATGCCCGAGACCTCGACCAATAACGTGCCGGCCAAAACCGACTATCGCGCGACGCTCAATCTTCCGGCGACCAACTTTCCGATGCGCGCCGAGTTGCCCAAACGCGAACCGGCGCGCGTGGCGTGGTGGGCGGCGAACGACACGTACGGCAAGCGCCTGGCGCGCAACCGCGCGCAGGGCGGCACGCCGTGGATCCTGCACGATGGGCCGCCGTACGCCAACGGCGACCTGCACATGGGGCATTTCCTCAACCGCTTCTTAAAAGACGCCTTCGTCAAGATTGCCTTGCTCGACGGCCGCTGGGCCGATTTCATCCCCGGCTGGGACATGCACGGGCTGCCGATCGAGCGCGAAACCTTGACCCACCTCGGCGTCGACTTCCACAAGATCGATCCGATCGAGCTGCGCGCGCGCTGCAAGGATCGGGCCTTGTACTGGCTCGACCGGCAGCGCACGGCGATGCTGCGTATGGGCCTGTTCGGTCATTACGAACGCCCCTACATGACGATCGCCCCGGAGTTCGAGGCGACGATCGCCGACACGCTGGCGGATCTCGCCGAATCCGGCCAGTTATACAAAGGGTTGCGCTCGACGCTGTGGTGCGTCAGCGACGAGACGGCGCTCGCCGAAGCGGAGATCGAGTACAACGATCGCACGTCGCCGTCGATCTACGTTCGCTTTCGCGCGAACCCTGCGCAGCGCGCCGATTTGCTCGCGCGCTTCGGCGCCGCCGACGACGGAACGCCGCTCTCGATCGTCATCTGGACGACGACGCCCTGGACGCTTCCCGGCAACGTCGCCATCGCGCTCAAGCCGGACGCCGAATACGCCGTCTATCGGCTCGGTGCGCAGGACTACATCTTCGCAGTCGATCTCGCGCCGGCCGTGCTCGCGGCGTTGGGCGCCGCCGGACCGCCGATGGAACGCGGGCGCGTGACGGGTGAGGTGCTCGCGGGCGCCGCGGTGCGCCATCCGTTCCTGGACCGGGATTCCGTCGTGGTGACGGCCGATTACGTCGATCTCGTAACCGGCACCGGGGCCGTGCACACCGCGCCCGGACACGGCACCGACGACTTCGAGACCGGCGTGAAGTTCGGGTTGCCCATCCTCAACCCAGTCGACGCGGCTGGGACATTCCTGGCCGATGCCGGTCCGTATGCCGGGCGCAACATCTTCGAGGCCCAGCAGCAGATCATCGACGACCTCGCTGCATCGGGCGCGCTGGTGCGCATGGAATCGTACGACCATTCGTATCCGCACTGCTGGCGGTGCAAAAATCCGGTCATCTTCCGCGCGACCGCGCAGTGGTTCATATCGCTCGATGCCAACGGTCTGCGCGCGCGCATCGAGCAGCAGATCCCCAGCGTCGCTTGGCTGCCGGCGTGGGGCGAAGCGCGCATGACGCAGATGATCGCCAACCATCCCGAGTGGTGCGTCTCCCGGCAACGCACGTGGGGAACGCCGATCCCGGCCCTGGCGTGCAAAACGTGCGGTGAATCGATCGTCGATCCGCGCGTTGCGCGCATCGTCGCGTCGCGTTTCCGCAGCGAAGGCCCACTGCTCACCAACGCCTCGGACATGTGGTGGACCGACGATGTGACCGCGTTTTTGCCGCCCGATCTGCGTTGCCCCACGTGCGGCGGGACGACATTCGAAAAAGAATACAACATCGTCGATATCTGGTTCGAATCCGGCGTGACGCATCGCGCCGTGCTGCGCAACGGCGGTCTGCCGTGGCCCGCCGATCTGTATCTCGAAGGCAGCGATCAGTATCGCGGCTGGTTTCGCAGCAACCTCATCACGTCGGTCGCGGTGTTTGACGCGCCGCCGTACAAGGGGGTCGTTTCGACCGGCATGGTCGTCGACGCCGAAGGCCGTGCAATGCACAAATCGGACGGCAACTACATCGGCGCCGTCGAGGGCATGGAGAAATACGGCGCCGACGTGTTGCGGCTATGGGCGGCGTCCGTCGAGTACACCGCCGACATGCGCTTGGGTGCGAAGATGCTCGAGACCGTCGCCAACGTGTACCGGAACTTGCGCAACCGGCTGCGGTTTTTCTTGAGCGCGGTGGGCGATCTGCCCGCCGCGGCGGTCGTTACGCGCGCGGAACTCGAGCCGGTCGATCGCTTGGCGCTCGCGGCACTCGATCGATTGGCCAAGGACGTCGTCGACCACTATCGCGCGTTCCGGCTGCACGACGCCTACCTCGCGCTCGTCGCATTCGACAACGACGACCTCTCGCGTTTCTACATCGCCGCGCTCAAAGACCGCCTGTATTCGAGCGCGCCGGATGCGCCGCGCCGGCGCAGCGCGCAAAGCGCGCTGCTCGAGATGCTGCGCACGATCGCCGTTCTGCTCGCGCCGGTCCTGTCGTTCACCGC
This sequence comes from Candidatus Velthaea sp., assembly GCA_050012475.1. Classification (GTDB taxonomy): domain Bacteria; phylum Vulcanimicrobiota; class Vulcanimicrobiia; order Vulcanimicrobiales; family Vulcanimicrobiaceae; genus Velthaea. The sequence continues at coordinate 13,567 of JBEKHC010000045.1, read as the reverse complement.
TGAAGAAGCGTGGCAGGCGTTGCCGGCCGCCCTGCGCGGGTCGTGCGAGTCTGTCTTCGACATCGCGTTTCCGCAGATTGCCGATGTCGATGCCGAAGCGCTGACCGACTGGCAACTGCTCAAGGATCTGCGCGCCGAGGTCGCCGCAACGGGCGCCGTCGACTTCGCACTCGACGCGCGCATCGACGTGCCCCCGGCATCCGTCCCGCGTTTGCGGGCGATGAGCGACAACGTGCGCGAAGCGCTCATCGTTTCGTCGCTGCTGGGCATCGCGCCGTCGGCCAACGGCGCGGCCGCCGTGACCACCGAACCGGCGCACGGCGAGAAGTGCGCTCGCTGCTGGAAATATTTGCCGCTGGGCAGCGATCCGCAGCACCCGCTGCTGTGCGCGCCCTGCGCGCAGATCGTGAGCACGCTGCCGTCACCCGCCGCCCGCTGACCGGCCGGCCCGAACGATAGACGCCGGCCCGAACGATAAGCGCGATTAGGTAAGGCGGTCGACGGCGACGAGGCGCGCGATCTGCGCCTCGAGGCGGCGCAGGGATTCGGCTTCGCCGGAAAACTCGCAGCGGATACGGGTCGCGAGGTCGTCGTTCGATTCGGCGCTGATGCTGCGGTAGCGGCAGCCGCAGCGTTCGGCCAAGTTGACGATCCGCGCCACCAGGCGCGGATCGTTCACGGTTTCGTCGATGGTCATCATGCCGGCACCGGCGCCCGGGCGATCATGACATCGTCGATCGATCCGCCACCGGGGATCATCGGCCAGACGTTCTCCGCCGGGTAGCAGGCGCAGTGCAGGAGGGCCGGACCCGGGATGCCGATCAGGCGGCCGAAGGCGGAGTCGAGATCGCCAACGGCGTCGACCGTCTCGCTGCGGATCCCGTAGGCCGCCGCGATCGCGGCAAAGTCCGGATTGTCCGACAGGTTCGTGGCCGAGTAGCGTTCATCGTAGAAGAGCTCTTGCCACTGGCGCACCATGCCCAGATTCCGGTTGTCGATCAGCACGATCTTTACCGGCAGGCTGAACCGCTTGAGCGTCGCCAGCTCGAAGAGCGACATTTGAAAACCGCCGTCGCCCACGATGGCGAAGACCGGGCGGTCGGGGTGGGCGACCTGCGCACCGATGGCGGCGGGGAAGCCGAAGCCCATCGAACCCAGACCCGCCGAGGTGGCGAACGCGCGCGGTTCGCGCGGCCGGATCCGCTGTGCAGCCCACATCTGGTGCTGGCCGACGTCGGTGGTGACGACCGCGTTGGACGGCACGGTTTCAAAGAACCGGTCGAGAACGGTTGTCGCCGACAGGTTTTGCGCACCGATGCGATCGGTCGGGAGTTTCATCGAGCGAGCGGTCGCTTCACGCGCCCAATCGTCGAACCGCGGCGCCGGATGCCGCTCGAGTTCGTCGGCGAGCGCGACCAGCGTTGGGGCGATGTCGCCGCGCAGCGAGACCTCGGCGGCAACGATCTTGTGGAATTCGCTGGCGTCGATGTCGGCGTGCACCACCTTGGCATCTTGGGCGAAGCGGTCGGTGCGCCCAGTGACCCGGTCGTCGAAGCGCATGCCCAGCGCGAACAACACGTCGCTCTCGTGGACCGCAAGGTTGGCGGCTTTGGTTCCGTGCATGCCCAGCATGCCCATGTCGCGCCAATCGCCCGCCGCCACGGCGCCTAAGCCGTTGAGCGTCGTCGTTTGCGGAGCGCCCACCAGGGCCGCGAAGCGCCGGAAGGCGGCCACTGCGTCGGGATGGCGGATGCCGCCGCCGGCGATGAGTACCGGCCGTTTCGCGGCGCGCAGCAGTTCGATCGCCCGCGCGATGGCGGCCGGATCGGGTGCGACGTTGGGCTGCAAGCCGGCGATCCGGGCCGGGCGCGGATTCTCGGGCATCGCCGCCTTGAGCACATCGGTCGGGATGTCGACGAGCACCGGCCCCGGGCGCCCGGAGCGGGCTAAAGCAAACGCTTCGGCGATCGCGGCGGGGATGTCGCCGGGGTTGCGCACCAGCACGTTGTACTTGGTGACCGGCTGGGTGATCGCGCAGACGTCGGCTTCTTGAAAGCCGTCGGTCCCCATGAGGCCCGTCCGCACCTGACCGGTGATCGCGACGATCGGCACGCTGTCCATGAACGCGTCCAGCAGACCGGTCACGAGATTGGTTGCTCCCGGACCGCTCGTCGCGGTGCAGAGCCCGACGCGACCCGTCGTCCGCGCGTACCCGCTGGCCGCGAAAACGGCCGCGGCTTCGTGCCGGACGAGGTAGTGGCGGATATCCGGATCGCCAAACATTGCGTCGTAAAACGGCATGATCGTGCCGCCCGGATATCCGAAAATTGCATCGGCGCCTTCGCGTTTACACGCTTCCAGTGCCGCCCTTGCCCCGTTCACGTCAGTGTCCTTCCGGCTTATAAAAAACCCCTCGCCATTTGGTCGGCGAAGGGCTCTCACAGGTTTAACGCTCGCTGCGTTTACGTGAAAGCTGCTCGCCGCCCGATAAGGACTGCAAGTCGAAGGCTTACAACGAGAACGAGTGAGCTGTTCATAGAGTCTGCCAGGGTAAATAACACGGATTGCTCACCGCTGTCAATGTTATTCGGACGACGGTGTGTCAAGGAATTGCGGACGCAGCAGCGCCAGCGTGGAGGTCGCGTGACCGCAGAGCCGTCCGGACGCATCGAAAAGCCGGCCTTCGGCGCTGGCCGTCGTGCGCCCGACGTTGATCACGCTGCCCTCGCAGCGAGCCGTTCCGCTGCGAAGCGTCAGCGGCTTGAAGAAGCGCACGGAGAGGTCCATCGTGATTGCGACCTTGTCGCGCGGCACGACCGTGAGGGCGGCGCAGCCGACGGCAGTGTCGAAGGCCCCGGCCGCGATGCCGCCGTGCAGCACGCCCAGCCCGTTGAGCATGAACGCTTGCGGCTCGAAATGGAACACCACGCGGCCGTCGTCGATCTCATCGAGCCGGAAACCCAGCACGGTCACGAACGGCGGCGAGGGGAAATCGCCGCGGCGCATCCCTTCGAGGTAATCTCGGCCGGACAGATTGCGCGCCGCAGCGATCGTCAAGGCCTGATCGCGCCAGGCGAAGGTGTGGGTATAGAGCTGGCTGGTCTCCATGCGGGAGCTCCGGTCAGCGCACGCCGAGCAGCTTGGCGAGGATCTCGGTCCGTTTCGTGCTCTTGGTCTTGCGGGCGATGTTCTTCACGTGGGCGTTGACGGTCGTGGCCGCGATGCAGAGCCGGTGCGCGATCTCGGCGGTGTTCATCCCGTGCAGGACGAGCCGCAGGACGTCGAGTTCGCGTGACGAGAGGCCGTAGCTCTCCGAGGCGTTCGACAGGAGGTCGCGCGACTCGACGTGTTCGACGAAGAGCGCGTAAAATTTGCCGCCGGTGCCGTTGCCGTTGAGCGGGGTCGCGCGGACCACCGTGGTCGGCGAGATCAGGGCAAAAACTTCATTTTCTTTGCCCGCTTCGATCTCGGCGATGAGTTGCGCGGTCAACACGGTCGAAAAGGGCATCTCCGCCGCTCCGTTCTCGGCCGGCTCGCTCGAGGTCAGCACGACGTGCGCCGCTTCGTTCACGATGGCAAAACGCGGCGCCCGCCGGCGGCGCGCCGTCGCGATCGCCTCGATAACCGGGCCTCGGCCGGTATCCGGGCGTGTTGACTTGAGCATCATGTATTCACCGGAAAATAGCGTGGCAGCCTGAGGCCCCCAAATCAGTGTTCGGCTCGAAGCGGGCATGAATCGAGGTCGGGCACGAATCCAGGTACGATTGAAACGTTCCAGCACGAAGATTAGTTTGGTTTTCGTCCCCACAAACGGCTTCACTGGCTCAGGCGGCGGGTTTCGCGCCGCGCGGTGCGAGGTTCTGCCGCCGCTTGCATACTGGGGTCAAAGGTCCCGGACTGCGCTACGGCCGGAAGCCGCTCGATCGCTCGAGGTAGGAAACCGAGAGAAATGCGCCGACCCACGATCCGGCTGCCGCGGTGATCACGTAGGCCGGGTTTTTCGTATAGCTGATGACCACGAATGCCGAGAGCAGATACCACAGGCTGCTCCAGGAGGCGGCACGGACCCGGCGGCGCGCTGCGACCGCCGCGTTGAAGAAGACGTAGACCGCGTCGGTTGCGGCGGTCGAAAGAAAAACGCCGACCGCGATGGCCGGGCTGATGTCATGCATGGGGCGCGCTTCGACCGCTTGCGCGGGAGCGTCTGCCCGGCCAGCGAAATGCGCCGCGGTCCCCTCCCGCCGTACCCCGTAAACGAGGAGCACTTCATGCGCCAGTTCTTCGGCTCGTGTGCTGCGTTCGGAGCCCTCGGGCTTCTGCCGCTCACTGCGGCCTGGGCCGCTCCACCGGCCCGCGGGCTGCCGTGCGCCCGCACGAGCGTGGCCTCGGTCAGGATGCCCGTTGGACCGGCACAGTATCAGTCGGGTTCGCTCGGGCTTGGCAACGGAGCAACGTTGCGGCTTCAAGGCACGCGGGCCGAAATGGCACTGGCCGGCCAACTCGCTGTCGGCGACGCCGTCGCCGCCTGCTACGGGCCGCTGCGCACGTTTGCCGACGCCGGGCCGTCGCGCACGGTCACCGTCCTCGATCTCGTCAACGGAGCGTACTACGCGGCGCTCGTCGGGTCGTGGAAATTGCGCTGAGCCCGGGCCGCCGCATGGACTTGTTTGGCCTGCCCTACGGGCTGTTGATGGCGGTGCTCGTCGGCACCGCGATCCTCGTTTCGTGCGGACTGCACGCGGTCGTCCGGCGTTCGATTCCCTACCCGAAACTCGTCGAGCACAATGAGGTCGCGGGATTCATGATCGCGATCGTCGGCGTGCTCTACTCGGTGCTGATCGCGTTTGTCGTCGTGGTCGTGTGGCAGCAATACAACGAAAGCGATGCTAATTACAGCAACGAGGTCTCGGCAGCGGCCGACATCTTTGCTTTCTCGCGGCCGTTACCCCAACCGCTGGCGGGACCGCTGCAAGCCGGTGTCGACCGCTACATCGCCGAGATGATCGATGACGAATGGCCGACGATGCGCGCGGCGAGCTCCAGCGCCGCGGCGACGCTGACGCTTGGCGCGCTCGCGCGAACCGTCGCCCGGCTTCCGGCGCCGACGGACCCCGCGCTTGCGATCCGCGCCCGCTTGGTCGAAGCCGTCCAGCGGCTGTTCGACTTGCGCAACCGGCGGCTGGCGGATAACGCGCAAACACTGCCGCCCGTGCTGTGGGCCGCGCTGCTGCTGGGTGCGTGCATCACCGTCGGTTTCGGCTTTTTGTTCGGCGTCGAAAATTTTCGAATCCAGCTCGTCATGACGGGTGCCGTCGCGGCGCTCATTGCCATCATGTTCACGCTGCTCATCGAGTTGGATTTCCCATTTCGGCGCGACACGGCAATCTCGTCGCAGCGGTGGGTCGAACTGCAAAACTATCTGCGCATCACCCACGCCGCGGACGCCGTGCCGCCCCAGAACCGCTCCGCCCGACAGTGAGCGCGGAACCGCCCGCCGTCGTGCGCTGCCCCTGGGCCACGCGCGAACCGGAGATTACCTATCACGACCAGGAATGGGGCGTTGCGCAGCACGACGATCGGATGCTGTTCGAGCTGCTGACGCTCGAAGGCGCGCAAGCCGGTTTGAGCTGGGACACGATTCTCAAAAAGCGCGCCGGCTACCGCGCGCTCTTCGCCCAGTTCGATCCGGCCGCCGTCGCGCGCTTCAGCGAGAAACGCATCGACAAACTCGTCGTCGACCCGCGCATCGTCCGGCATCGCGGAAAGATCGCCGCAACGGTCGCCAACGCCGCAGCCTTCTTACGCGTCCAACGCGAGCGCGGATCGTTCGATGCCTATTTGTGGGCGTTCGTCGGCGGCGTGCCGGTGGTCACGCGCCGGCCGCCGGCCGAAGAACTGCCCGCCAAGACGCCGCTGTCGGACGCGATCAGCGCCGATCTGCGCAAGCGCGGTTTTTCGTTCGTGGGCTCGACGATCGTCTACGCGTTTTTACAAGCGACCGGCGTCGTGGACGACCACCGTTCGACATGCTTTCGCGCGCGTTCGTGAGCGAACGTCCGCAGCGCGCTCGAAACGATTAGCGGCGGGCGGCGGGTACCAGCGGCTCGGCCGGGGCGGATGCAGCGGCCGGCGCGTCCTGCCATCCGCCGCCCACCGCCGTGTACACGTTTATTTCCGCCAAGCGCTGCTGAAGCTGGAGTTGGGCCAGCGCTAGTTCGGCGCTGAACAGCCGCGATTCGCTATCCAGCACGTCGAGGTAACTGCCGACGCCGCCGCGGTAGCGCAAGTCCGCCAGGCGCGCGTACTCGCGCAGCGAGCCCGTCAACCGCGTTTGCTCGCGGACTTCATCGCGATAGCGCGCGTAGTCGGTCAAGCCGTCGGTGACGCCCTGCATCGCCGCTTGAATCGTTTGCAAGTACACGTAGAGGTCGGCTTCGCGCTGGGCCCGGTCGACGTTGACCGTCGAGCGCTTGAACCCGCCGTCGGCGATCGTTTGCGAGAGCGCCGGGACGAGCGTCAGCAGGCCTTGCGGACCGTAAGCGACGCCGTTGAGGATCGTCGCTCCGACGCCGGCCGACGAGCCGCCCAGCGTCAATTGGGGAAAGATCGCCGCGCGCGCCGACGCGACTTGCAGGTTGTCGCTTTCCAGCGTGAGTTCGGCGCTGCGGATATCGGGCCGGCGCAGCAGCAATTGCCCGGGCAGCCCGGCCGCCGGCAGCGCGACGTCGGCGAGCTGCCGTTCCAGCGGCAGACCGCGCGGGATCGAGGCCGGATAGCGGCCCAGCAGCTTCGCGATGAGATCTTCCTGTTCGCCGATTTGGCGTTCGATATCGGGCAGTTGGGCGGTCGCGGTGTACAGCGCGGTCTCGGCCTGACGCTGCGTCTGCAGCGTTGCCGTTCCGCCGGCGACCTGCAACGCGACGATGTGCAGATTGTCGTGCCGATTGGCGATTGCGAGATTCGTGATGTCGCGCTCGCGATGCAGCTCTTGCAGCAGGAAGTACGCGCTCGCGACGCCGTTGACGATGACGGTGAGCACCGCTTGGCGGGCGGCATCGGACGCCAGCACGCGCGCGCGCTGGGCGGCCGTCGCATACCGCAGCGTGCCGAACAAATCGACGTCGAACGAGGTCGCCGTCGCCCCGAGCAGGGTCGGCGTGATCGTTTCCGTCGACGTGACGTCGAGGGGCTGTTTGCCCGCGACGCGTGTATACGTTAGCGACGCGCTGCCCGCGATGTTCGGCCGCTGCAGCGCCGTCGTCTGGCCGAGCGCCGCCTGCGCTGCGGCAACCCGCTGCACGGCGACGTTGACGTCAGCGTTGGCGACGAGCGCGTCGCCGACGAGTTCGCGCAATTGCGCATCGAGAAACAGTTGCCGCCACGCGGTGTCGCCGATCGAGAGCGTATCGTTTGCGGCGTTCAAATACGTCGGCGGCAGCGACGTCGGAACGACCAGCGGTTCGACCCCCGGCGCGCACGACGCCATGAGATTGAGCAGCGCCGCGAGGGCCAAGAGCAGCTTCATGTCGGCTCGGAGGCGATCGCCGGAGCCGCCGCAGCCGCCGGAGTCGCCGGAGCGAGGCGGGACGGTTTGCCCGCGATTCGCTCCGCGAGTTCCGAAACCGCCACGTACAGTGCGGGGATGAAGAACACGCCGAGCAGCGTCGCTGCGATCATTCCGCTAAACACGGCCGTCCCGAGCGAGGCACGCGATGCCGCCCCCGCGCCGCTGGCGAAGACCAGCGGCACGACGCCGAAGATGAAAGCGAACGAGGTCATGAGAATCGGCCGCAGCCGCAACTGCGCCGCCGCGATCGCGGCGTCGCTGAAGGTCGCGCCTTCTTCCCGCTTCAGCTTTGCGAACTCGACGATGAGGATCGCGTTCTTCGCGGCCAGCCCGATGAGCATGACCAGACCGATCTGCACGTAGACGTCATTGGGAATGTGACGCACGAAGATGCCCAAGAACGCGCCGAACACGCCCAGCGGAATGCACAGGATGATGCTGAACGGGATCGCCCAACTCTCGTACAGCGAGGCGAGGAACAAGAACACCAGCAGCAGCGAGAAACCGAACACCAGCGCCTGTTGGCCGCCGCTGGCTTTCTCTTCGAGCGCACTGCCCGTCCACTCGTAGGTGAAGCCGGCCGGTAAGTCTTTGCCGGCCAGCGCTTCCATCGTGGCCAGCGACTGGCCCGACGACGTTCCCGGCGCGGGACCGCCGTTGAGCGCCGCGGTCCGCAAGCCGTTGTAGTGACCGATCACGGCCGCGCCGATTCCCGGCGCCGCGCTGCTGAACGTGCCGATCGGCACCATGTCGCCGGTCGTCGTGCTGCGCACGAGGATCCGCCCGATGTCGACGGGCGCAAGCCGGAACTCGGGCTCGGCCTGCACGCTGACCTGCCACAGCCGGCCGAAGAGCACGAAGTCGTTGACCGTGATACCGCCCAAATATGCTTGCAGGCTGCTGTAGACGTCGACGAGCGGGATGCCCAGCGCTTTGGCCTTATCGCGATCGATGTTGAGATCGACCTGCGGCACGGTGACCGAGAACGAATTGCTGACGCCGGCCAAATCTTTTTGCTCGGCCGCTGCTGCGACGATCTTGTCCGCGGCCGCGGCGAGGTCGGGCAGCGAATGGCCGCCGCGATCTTCGACCTGCATCTGAAAGCCGGCGGTCAATCCCAAGCCCGGGATCGGCGGCGGGTTGAGCGCGAACGCGACCGCTTCGGGGTACTTGGCGGCTTCGGCGTTGATCGCGCCGATGATGGCGTCGATGCTCTCGTCGGGATGCTTGCCGCGTTCGCTCCATTCGTCGAGCTTGACGAAGAACAGTGCGGCGTTCGAGGCTGCCGTGTTCGTGAGCAAGTTGATGCCGCCGAAGGACGCGATGCTCTCGACGCCGGGCAGACCGCGAACGTATTTTTCGAGCCGCTGGGCGATCTGGCCGGTGCGATCGAGCGACGCTCCCTCGGGCAAGTTCAAAGCGATATAGAAATAGCCCTGATCCTCGATCGGCACCAACGCGCCGGGAACGGTGCGCAGCAAATACACCGCCCCGCCGATAAACAGCACGAGCGCGACCATCATCAGCGGCAAGCGGCGCAGCGAGACCTCGACCGCGCGCGTGTAGTTTTTCAACCCGGCGTCGAAAGCGCGGTTGAAGCCCGCGATGAGCTTCGCGACCGGTCCGCGTCCCGGCGTGCGCGGCCGCAGGATCATCACGCACAAGGCAGGTGTGGTCGTCAAGGCGACCAGCGCGGAGATCAACACCGAGATCGAAAGCGTGAGCGCGAACTGCTTGTACAGCGTTCCCGTCAGGCCGCCCAAAAACGCGACCGGAACGAAGACGGCGCACAACACCAGCGCGATCGCGACGACGGGACCCGAGACTTCGCGCATCGCGATCTCCGTCGCTTCGAGCGGGCTGTGGCCGCGTTCGATGCCGTGCTCGACGGCTTCGACGACGACGATCGCGTCGTCGACGACGATCCCGATGGCCAGCACGATGCCGAACAGCGTCAGCGTGTTGATGCCGAATCCCAGCGGAATGAAGACGACGAACGTCCCGATCAGCGATACCGGAACGGCGATGATCGGAACGATCATCGCGCGAAACGTGCCCAGAAACAAGAAGACGACGATGACGACGAGCAGGATCGCCTCGACCAGCGTTTTTTCGACGTCGTGAACCGATTCTTTGACGAAGTCCGTCGAATCCAGGGCGGTCGTCCAAGTCAAGCCGGGCGGAAAGCTTTTGGCGGCTTCGGTCATCGCGGCCTTGATGCGATCGGCGGTCGCGAGCGCGTTCGCGCCCGGCTTTTGACGCACGCTGATGATCGCCGCCGGGACGCCGTTGAAGCGCCCGAACGATGCGTACGATTTGGCTGCCAGCTCCGTGCGCGAAACCGCGCGCAGGCGCAGCACCGAACCGTCGGGCAGCGTGCGCAGCACGATGTTGTCGAACGCCTCGGTGCTGGCGAGCTGACCGCGCACGTTGACCGAATACTGGAAGTCGGAGCCGGCTTTCTGCGGCGGCTGGCCGATCTGGCCGGCGGGCGCGGGCGCGTTCTGATCGGTGATCGCCGCGATCACGTCACTGGGCTGCAGCTTGAATTGTGCCAGCCGGTCGGGACGCAGCCAAATGCGCATCGAATAATCGCGCTGCCCGGCGATCTGCGTTGCTCCGACGCCTTCCAGGCGCGCGATCCGGTCGATGACGTTGATCGTGACGTAGTTGCTGATGAAGAGCTGGTCGTAGGACGATTGCGGTGAGTAGATCGCGATCACGAGCAGCGTGTCGGTGGCGCTTTTGCTGACCGTCACGCCGGCGCGCGCGACCTCGGCCGGGAGCGAGCTCACGACGGCGTTGACTTTGTTCTGCACGTTCGTGGCCGCCCGGTCGACGTCGGTCCCCGAGGCGAACGTCGCCGTGAGCGCGTAGCTGCCGTCGTTGGCGCTTTGCGACGAGGTGTAGAGCAGGCCGTCGACGCCGGTGAGCGCGCGTTCGATGTTTGCGGCCACGGATTGTTCGACGGTAAGCGCGTTGGCGCCGGGATAGACGGCGCTGACCGTCACCGTCGGCGGCGCGACATCGGGAAACATCGCGACCGGGAGCGAGCGCAGCGCCAACGCTCCGGCAATGACGATCAGCAGCGAGACGACGATGGCGACGACGCGCCGGTGGACGAAAAATTGGCCCACGTCAGCGCTCGCGGCTCACCGGTGCCGTTGCCACGACCGTCGACCCCGGCTGCACTTTCTGCGTTCCCTCCAGGACCACGGTTTCGCCGGCTTTCAATCCGGCGTCGACCACGTAGTCACCGCCGATCCGCTGACCGACGCGGATGCTCCGCAGTGCGACTTTGTTGTCCTTGTCGACGACGTACACGATGTCGCTGCTCTGCTGCTGGACGACCGCAAGCTGCGGAACGAGGACCGCGTTGCGATGAAATCCCAGCACGATCCGCACCCGCCCGAACAGGCCCGGCCGCAAGATTTCGAGCGAGCTTGGCGGATTGGGAAAGGTGCCCAGCACGGCGATGGTTCCGGTGTTCGGATTGACTGCCCGATCGAGGCTCTGCGGGCGTCCGGTGAAGGGATAGCGCGTATTGTCGGCCAGAATCAGTTCGAGCGGCAGATCAGGCGCGTTGTGTTGTTTGGCCTGCTGCAGGCGATGGACCAAGTTGAGATAGTCGATCTCGGTCAAAGCGAACTGCACGCCCATCGGATCGATCGTCGAGATCGTGGCCAGCGCCGGCGAATTGGGCCCGACCACATTGCCCTTGTCGACTTTGACGAAGCCGATCAGCCCGCCCACCGGCGCCCGGATGCGCGCGTAACTGAGGTTGATTTCGTCTTTTTTGACCGCGGCTTCGTTTTGGTCGACGACGGCGCGGGCTTGCTCGATCCCGACGCGCTTTTGCACCACGGCGTCGTCCACCATCGCGCGAGCGGCTGTTACCTTGGAGCGCGCGACTTCCTCGGACGCAACGGCTTCATCGAGGTCGACTTGGGTAACCGCGCGCTGCTCCGCGAGCGGACGATAGCGCGCTAATTTGCGGACGGCGCTTTGGTGATCGGCTTGCTCTTGGGCGAGCTGCGCGCGCTTGACCTCCGGCGTCGTATCGCTGAGCGCTTTGTCCAGATCGGCTTGGGCCTTGGCGAGGACGGCCCGCGAGGCTTGCAGTGACGCTTCGTATTCGGCGGGATCGATCGTGAACAGCAGCTGCCCGCGTTTGACGGCTTGACCTTGTTCGAAGTCGACGCTCGTGATCGTCCCGCCGACTTGCGCCTTGACGTCGACGGTCGCGACCGCTGCGGTTCGCGCGATGTACTCGCCGGTGATCGGGACGGTTTTTTGCGCGATCTTCGCAACGACGACCGCGACGGGCGGCGGAGACGCGGCGGCGTCGGCGAGGGCCGCTGCGCCACCGCTGCAGCCGGTCAGCGCCGACAGTCCGGCCAGGATCAAGGGCAAATGCAAAGGCGAATGCGAACGCGGCAATGGCACGGTTGCTGCTCCTGACGTGAAGCCGGAGTCACGGAAAGCCGCCGGCGCACCGGCGTCGGTTGGAACTGCAGGGCCCGCTTTCGAGCACCTGGGCCCAGAATAGTACCGCAACGGCGTTGCAGCGACAGGTAAGAGCACGCTCGACCGCTGCGGAAGACACTTGTAGTGGGCGAAAAGACCCGACGCGGCTACGGTCTCATCCCAAGCATGGTCGATTGTCGAGGCACATCGCACAATCGAATGGTTTGTATCGGGCTTACGCTTCTCGGAAGGTTTACAATACGATCTTCGCCATCGAGGTGCTGACGCTTAAGAAATCCGGCGCGATGTGCGATCCTGCCGGCGATGGAGTTACGATCTGGACGCGTGATGGCGGCAAGCGGCTACAACGAATGATTTTTTGACCGAGCCACTGCCCAAATCGACTTGAGCGAACGATCCTCGTCGAAGCGATGTCATACGACCCTTCCCCACTCTCGCTCAAGGTCGAAAGGACGCGCCCAAACGACCTTGGTTTTAGGTGGAGCAAGCATGGAAGTCAAAGGTGCAACCCTTTTGTACACATTGGCCGGCGTCATGATTACGTTCGCGGGGTTCTCGGCGCTCTTGTTGGGCCTGCGACAGGCCGCCGGAGCGAGGTTGTCACTGCTTGACCGATACCTTGCAAAAACGGTCATGACGTACATTTTCGTGTTGATGGCGGGAGCGCTGCTGCCGGAGCTCTTTGCGCTCTACGACATTCCAGAAAGGTGGATTTGGCGAAGCTCTGGTGTGCTTTTCGCACTGCCGATGCTGTCGCTTCAGGTCACCTATCCGCGGCGGCGCCGCAAGATTGTCGGCAAAGGACCGCCGCTCCCGATATTCGCGGTCTTCGTTGTATTCGGCTCCGCTGTGACACTGGCGATGCTTGGCTACATTCTGGTAGGCCTCCAATACAACGCCGCGGCCTACATCACGGCGTTGACGATCGACTTCTTTACGGTCACTTTCGCCTTCCTGGTCGCGGCCGATGTCATTATGCAACAACCAATCGAACAGTCATAGCGGACGGCGACGCATTAGCTCCGGCCCATAGGGCGTGAACTCATAACGCCCATCTCAGCGCTTTACAGGAGTCCACTTTGGAACCGTAAGCGGCCTTCACTCACCGTAGGTGGCACTTCCGGGATGGGTCAGGTCACGCTGTTCAGCAATCGTTCGGTGAACGCCAGCAATGGGTCGGACGTTTCGGATCGGGCGCCCGGATATCGGTCATTCTGCTGAAAGCCGGTTCTGGTGTAATACCAATCGGCCGAAAGATTGACGTACGACCTTCCAAATCCGTCATGGCCCGGCTCGTCCGGGCCACCTATCGCGGCACTGTGCTGGTACAGGTGGCCCGGACGAGCCGGGCCATGACGATAACGGAAAGAGTCAATCTATTCGACGGTTGGTGTTAGCTCAGAACAAGTTGCCACCAGCATCGCTTTGCTGGAAGGCTCCCGACGCCAGACGGTTTACGATTCCACCGCCGCGAGGCTGGCCTTGAGCGTCGTGATTTCCGCCCGTCGTTGT
>JBEKHC010000044.1:0-38238 GCA_050012475.1 Candidatus Velthaea sp. | reverse complement strand
CGCCGGGACGAGATGCCGGGAGCCGCCCGGGGTGTACTTCGCCTGATAGGTAAGCAGTTCGTCGCTCGACAGAATCTCGATTACCGGCAGCGCGTCTTCGCCCAGCACGGCGCACGTGAATTCGCGGCCCGGTATATACTCTTCGGCGAGGACCGACTGCGTGCGGCCCGAGGCCGCGATCATCGTGCGCGTCCACTCCTCATGCGTGCGCACGATCGAGACGCCCGCGCTCGAGCCGCTGGCGCGCGGTTTGACGACGATCGGCGGATCCAGCGAACCGGGCAGCAGCGGCAGCGTTCCGCCCGACAGGTCGAACGTATCCCAAGCCGGAGTCGGCAAGCCTTCTGCGGCCAAGAGCTTCTTGGTTAGATGCTTGTCGATCGAGAGCGCGCAGGCGGTGATGTCGCTGCCCGTGTACGGGACGCCCAGCCACTCGAGCACACCTTGGATCTGACCGTCCTCGCCCGCCGTGCCGTGCAGCGCGTTGAACACCAAATCGGGCGCGATCTCGCGCATCGCATCGACGAAACCGCGATCGAAATCGAGCGACTGCGCATCGTGGCCCAGTGCGGTCAGCGCGCGCAAAACACCGGTCCCGCTGGCGATCGAGACTTCGCGTTCGTCGCCTGGGCCGCCCATCACGACCGCGATCTTCAGTCTAGCCATGCACTGCCGCTCATCGAAGAATCCACGCCGCCGTCAGCTTCGCCCCCGGCATTCCGTTCCGCCTTGCGCGCCCCAATCGTTTCGTCACCCCCGCCTCGCCTCAAGCAAACGCGACCAAACCGAGCACCGACGCGGCCACCCAGACCGCGGCTTGCGGCGAAGCCGCAAACGCCATGGATTCGCGGCGCGTTCAGCGCCGCGAATCCTGTCATGCGGTGAACTCGCCGACCAGATGGACCTCCAACTGCAGATCGACGCCGCACGCATCGCGCACCGCGCGGCGAACGCGCGCCAGCAGCGTCGTTACATCGCCCGCGCTGGCGTTCGCGATGTTCACGATGAAATTTGCGTGCAGGGCTGATACCTCGGCCCCGCCGACGCGCCAGCCTTTCGCACCGATCGATTCGATCAGCACGCCGGCCTTCGCGCCGCCCGGATTGCGAAAGCACGAGCCGGCATTGGGCAGTCCGATCGGCTGCGTTTGTTTGCGCCGGACCAAACGCTCCTGCATGCGCGCGCGCACCGCCGCCGGGTCGCCGCGTTCGAATGCCAGCGTGACTCGCGCCACGATCGCATCGCGCGAGAGCGTCGTGTGACGATAGTAGTACTGGACGCCGACGGGATGGGCCTCGGGCTTGGTGGGCGTGTGCACCCACACCTCGCGCACGAACTCGCCGAACTCCCGATCGGTGCCGGCGTTCATGTACAGCGCGCCGCCGACGCTGCCCGGGATGCCGGCCAGCGAATCCACGCCGACGGCGCCCTTGGACGCGGCCTGCGCGGTCAACAGCGCCATCTGCGCCGCCGCGCCGGCGCGCACGATCACCGACGAGCCGTCTTCGTCGACGTCGAGTTCGCCGAAGTTGCCGCCCAAGCGCAGCACGAGCCCGCGAATTCCACCGTCGCCGACGAGGATGTTCGAACCCAAGCCGATGACGAACCACGGCAGCCGCCGCTTGAAACAATGCCGCAAGATGAACGCGGTATCGGCACTGGAATCGACTTGCACGAGCGCGTCGGCCGGACCGCCGATGCGCCACCAGGTGAACGGCGCGAGCGGTGCATCGAATGCCACCCGCATCCCGAAACGCTCGCTCAACACGGCGCGGTCGTCCGCCGTCAGCAGACTCGTCGGCGGCACGTTAACGCGCGGCGACGGGCGCAGTGTCGATCGCGGCGCCGAAACGATGCGCGGCCGCCGAGATCGAACCGGCGCCGAGCATCAGCACGAGCGCACCGGGCGGCGCCGACGCGCGGATGAGCGGCTCGAGCGCGTCGACGGCAGCGTACGTGACGGGTGTGCCTGCGGCTCTCAGCGGCTCGCCGATGAGGCGTTCGCTCACGCCCGCCAGCGGCGCTTCTGCGGCAGCGTAGACCGGCGTGAGAAAGACCTGGTCGGCGCCGCGCAGCGCGCGCGCGAAGTCGGCGGCGAGATACGCCGTGCGCGTGTAGCGGTGCGGCTGAAACGCGACGACGAGCGAACCGCTGCAGACCTGCCGCGCAGCTGCGATGGTTTGCGCCACAGCCGTCGGATGATGCGCGTAGTCGTCGACGACGGTCAATGCCGCGCAGCGCCCGACGATCTCGAACCGGCGCCGCACCCCGTGAAAACCCGCCAGCGCGCCGGCGATGGTCGCGAACGGAATGTCGGCGGCGCGTGCCGCGCCGATCGCCGCCAGCGCATTTTGGATGTTGATGACGCCCGGCACGCCCAGCGTGATCTCGCCCAGCACCCGGCCCCGCTCGACGACGGTAAAGCGCGAGCCGAGCGCCGCGAAATCGATGCCCGTCGCCTGAACGTCGGCGGGCCGGCCGGTCGCGAACGTCGAGACCCGTGCCCCGATCCGCTCCGCCAGTGCGGCACTGCGCGGATTGTCGACTCCGATCACCGCCGTCCCGTGCGGCGGCAGCCTGGCCAAGAACGTCGCAAACGATTCGACGAGCCGCGGAAGCTCGGCGTCGCTGCCGATGTGGTCGTTTTCGATGTTGGTGACGATCGCGATCGCCGGCGAGAGCCGGAGAAAGGACCCGTCGCTCTCGTCGGCCTCGGTGATGAACCAATCACCCGAACCGCTGCGAGCGTTGGACGCCGAATCGACCCGCTGGCCGCCGACGGCGACGGTCGGATCGAGTCCCGCCGCCTCGAAGATCGAAGCGGCCATCGCGGTGGTGGTGGTCTTGCCGTGCGTGCCGGCGATCGCGATCGTGGGGGTCGTGCCGATGATCCGGGCCAGCATCTCGCCGCGCAGAACGATCGGGATGTTGCGCCGCTGCGCTTCGGTGTATTCGGGATTCTCGGGCCGAATCGCGCTGGACACGACCATAACGTCGACCGCACCGACATTGGAGGCCCGGTGGCCGATCGCGACCGACGCGCCTTCGTGCTGCAGGCTGTCGAGCAGCGGGCTCGAGCGTTCGTCGGATCCGCTGACGACCATTCCGCGCCGCAGGAGCAGCCGCGCGATCGCGCTCATTCCGATTCCGCCGATGCCTACCAAATGGTAGGCCCTTGCCGTGTTCGCCGTCGCTTCCTCAGTCACGGGCCAACTCGTTCGGGCCCGCGGAATGAGCCACCCGCGGCCCCGCCAATGCGGTGATGCGCTCCACGATTTTCGCGGCCCCCCTGTCCGGTGAAAGAAGCGCAGCGGCTGCTCGCATGCACGCCAAGCGATCGGGTTCCAGGCACTTCTGCAGTGCTGCAACGAGCGATTGCGCGTCCAACTCGGCATCGCGCAGGACGAGGGCTGCGCCGCCGGCGGCAAAGGCTTGGGCGTTCGCCGACTGATGGTCTTCGGATGCGTGTGGAAAGGGCACCAGGACTGCCGGGGTCCCCGTCACGGCCAGCTCGGCCAGCGTGGATGCCCCGCTGCGCGTGACCGCGACGTCGGCCGCGAAATAGGCCGGCCCGGGATCGTCCAGATATGGCACGAGCCGAACGAGGTTGCCCGCCGCAAGCTGCGCCTGGCGCTCCGTCAGCGCCGCGAAATCGCGTTCGCCGCTGACGTGCAGAATCTGCCAATCCGGCGGCAGCGGGCGCGACGTCACCCAATCGGTGACGGCGTTGTTGATCGAACGCGCGCCCTGCGAGCCGCCCATGACCACGATGGTCGTGCGCTCGGGATCGAGCCCGAGCGCCGTACGGGCTGCCGTGGGCGGAAGGCGGTTGGCGATTGACGTGCGGACCGGCGGTCCGGTGAGGCGTGCCTTCTTCCCGAAGAAGCGACCCGAAGCGGCGTACGACGTCCAGACCTCGTCCACGAGCGGGCCCAGAAGCCGGTTCGTCAACCCCGGGACCGCGTTGATCTCGAGCAGGGCGATCCGTGCGTCGAGCAGCCGTGCGAGGCGCAGCATGCGCGCGGCAACGACCACGGGAAAACAGACGTAGCCGCCGGTGGCGATGACGAGCGTGGGCCGGTAGGCGAGCAGCGCGCCCAGCGCGACCGCGACGCCGCCGATGTTGCGGCCCAACGTGCGCAGCGTATCGGGCGACAGCCGCCGCTGCAGCGGGGCGCTGGGAATGAAGTCGAGCGCCATCGTCGTGACCAGCTTGGCTTCGAGGCCGCGGCGGCTGCCGAAGAAGCGGCGCTCGTAGGCCTCCGGCGCGACCGCCGCCCGCAGCGCATCATCGATGCCCAGCGCTGGATAGATGTGACCGCCCGTGCCGCCGCCGGTGAACGCAACGCGTAAACTCAAAATGACGATGCGTTCGCATGCCGATGCCGGCCGACGTTGATGATCAGCCCCACGGCGACGAGCGACACCACCAGCGACGTGCCGCCGAAGGAGACGAACGGCAACGGAACGCCGGTCACCGGCCACGACGACGTGACGACGCCGATGTTGACGAACGCTTGAATCACGATCACGAGCGTGCAGCCCAAGGCCAGCAACATCCCGAACCGGTCGGGAGCGGCAAGCGCGATGCGCACGGCGCGAAACGCGAAGACCAGGAATAGCGCGACGACGCCCAGCGCACCGAGCAAGCCCAATTCCTCGCCCAGAATCGCGAAGATGAAATCGGTGTATTGCTCGGGCAGATAGAAGAACTTCTGGCGCGAGGCACCCAACCCCACGCCCGCCAATCCGCCGCTGCCCAGTGCGAGCAACGATTGGATGATGTGGAAGCCGGTGTTCTGCGGATCTTTCCAGGGATCTAAAAACGCAAAGATGCGCGCGCGTTTGTACGCCGACGAGCCGATTGCCAAGAGCACGACGGGCAGCATCGAAAGCGAGCACAGGGCAAGATGCTCGAGCCGCGCCCCAGCGCAGAACAGCATGCCGAACGCAGCGAACACCAGCAGGCTCGCGGTGCCCATATCGGGCTCGAGCAAGATCGGCACGGCCAGTGCACACGTAACGAACAAGCACGGCACGACGCCGCGCACGAGCGAGCGCAGCCGCTCACCCATCGTCGAAAGCTTCGCGGCGAGGAAGACGACCAGCGCGAGTTTGGCAAATTCCGACGGCTCGAAACTCAACGCCTGGGTGCCCAGCCAGCGGCGCGAACCGCCCGAGCTCTGACCGACGTGCGGAATGAGTACCGCGATGAGCAAGATGAACGCCACGCCCAAACCGAACGGCGCAACCGAGCGCAATTTGCGGTAATCGATGCGATAGGCGAAGTACGCGCACACCAGCGCCACGAGCAGCCACAGCAGCTGACGTTTGAGGTAATGCGCGGTATCGTGAAAATTCGCGTACGCGGTCGCGCTCGACGCGCTGTAGACCATGATGAGGCCGATCGCAACGAGCGCTGCAACCGCGGCGAAGAGCACGCTGTCGGCCGGAGCCAGGCGGCGGGAAACGGGCGTCGCCAGCGGGCCGCGGCCCGACGGCGCGCGGTCGCGCGCCGGTGCGCGCGTACTACCGAGCATTGGGCGTCATCTGCGCACCTCCCAAAGCCGTGACCGCCGCCGCGAAGCGGTTTCCGCGATCCTCGGCCGACGCGAACATGTCGAACGAAGCGCAGCCCGGCGAGAGCAGCACGATGTCGCCGGCGGTCGCGACCGACGCGGCGATCGCCACGGCTTCATCCATCGAACCCGCCCGATGCACGGCGGCGCGCTTGATCGTTTTGGCGATGGCTTCGGCCGCTTCGCCGATCACCACCACGGCCTTGGTGCGCGACGACGCGACCCGGCCAAGGTCCGCGAACTCGGTTCCCTTCGCCTTGCCGCCCGCGATGAGCACGATCGGCCGGTCGAACGAACGCAGCGCCGCGATCACCGAACCGGGATTGGTCGCCTTCGAATCGTCGATGTAGGTGACGCCCTCGCGTTCGGCGACAACTTGGAGCCGGTGGCCCAACGGCTTGAACGCGCGCACCGCGGCCGCCACGGCTTCGCGGTCGAGACCGGCCGCCAAGCCCACGAGAATCGCGCCGAGCACGTTTTCCACGTTGTGTTTGCCCTGCAGCGGAATCTCGTCGACGCGCATGATCTCGACCGGGCGCGGATCGCCGGTCGGCGGCGCGTACACGATCGTCTGCTCGCCGCGCACGTAGAGCGTGGTATTGCGGTGCGGTTCGCCCGCGAACCAGAGCGCGCGGGCCTTGATGCGGTTCGCGTCCTCGCCGGCGAGCGCGGCAATCCGCTCGTCGTCGAGATTGCCGACGAACGTGTCGCCCGGACCCTGATTGGCGAAGATGCGGAACTTCGCTTCGGCGTATTCGTCCATCGAAAAATAGCGGTCGAGATGGTCGGGCGAGATATTATTGATCAGCGCGATGCGCGGTTTGAACGAGCGGATCGATTCGAGCTGAAACGACGACACTTCGGCGATCACCCAATCGTCGGCGCCGGCGAGCGCGGTTTCGGCGATGAGCGCGTTGCCGATGTTTCCGCCGACGTACGTCGTTTTGCCGGCCTGGCGGAAGATTTCACCGAGCAGCGCCGCCGTCGTCGACTTGCCTTTCGTCCCGGTCACCGCGACGATCGGCGCGCTGCAGATCCGATACGCGACTTCGACTTCGCTGAATACCGGGACGCCCGCGGTCTGAATGCGCCGCACGAGTTCGCCGTTGAGCGGAATCCCCGGTGACAACACGGCGGCGGTGACGTTGGGCAGCACGTCGCCCAAGGCGGCAGGCGCGACGAACGGCACACCCAGCGCGGCCGCATCGATGCCGGGCGCTTCGTCGGTGGCGTACATCGCGGCGACCCGCGGCTGCAGGACGGCGATCGACGCCCGTCCGCTGCGGCCGACCCCGATCACCAGCACGCGCTCGTTGCGGTCGAACAGACCGCTCTTGATCGGCGGGTTCACGTCCGTGCCGCCAAGGCCAAGCCGAGCCCCGACAGGGCGGCGGATGCCAGCCAAAAGCGCGACGTGACGCGGGTTTCCGGCCAGCCGCCGAGCTCGAAGTGATGGTGGAGTGGGCTCATTCGAAAGATCCGCCGTTTGGTGAGTTTGAACGATGCGACTTGCATGATGACCGACAAGGCCTCGGCGGCAAAAACCCCGCCGATGAGCGGCAGGAGCAGTTGCGCGCCGATGACGATCGCTCCGCCCGCGAGCGCGCCCCCCAACGCCAACGACCCGGTGTCCCCCATGAAGACCTTGGCCGGATGACGGTTATACACGAGAAAACCAAGGACGGCACCAGCGGTCGCGACGTCGAACACCGCCGCGTCGTTCTGCCCGGCGCGCAGCGCCAGAACGGTCAAGACGGCCAGCGGCGGCAGCACCGTTCCCCCAGCCAGGCCGTCGAGGCCGTCGGTCAAGTTGACCGCGTGGGTCGTACCCAAAATGGCGGCCAGCGAGAGCGGATACCAGACCCACCCCGGCGTCCGGCCGGGGCCGAGCAGGAGCGTCCCTGGCCGGGAACCCTTGGCCGTCAGTGCCAGAAACGCCGCGCCGACGAGCGCCGTCAGCCCGAATTTCGTCCGCGCGCGCAGCCCGCGATTGCGTGCCTTGCGAATCGCCGCCAGATCGTCGACGAAGCCGATCGCCGCCATGCCGCCCATCAGCACGGCGAACGAAAGCGTGGCCGGACTCGGCGCCAGCGCGAGCGCGACCGCGGGCGCCGTGACGAACAGCAGGCCGCCCATTGTCGGCGTTCCGGTTTTCGCTTGATGGGTTTGCGGCGCGTCCTCGTAGGCGCGCTGACGATATTTCTCGCGGCCCAACCAGGCGATGAGCGGCTTCCCCGCCGCGACGGTCAGTCCGAAGGCGAGGGCGCCGGCCAGGGCGAGTTTCTTCACGCGGCCGCCCGCAGCGGATTGGGCCCGGCGCCGCGCCAGGTGAGGACGACGAGCGGCGTCTGTTCGTCGCCGTTGCCGTGCGGATTGGCCAGCAGGGCGCGCTCGACGTTCTCGCGCCGCAGGCCGGGCGAGATCCCCAGCGCTTTGGCCCGCCGCAGATCGTTGGCATCGACGATCGCGAACCCGTACCCCAGGCGGGCCTGCAATTCCGCGCACGCGCCATCCGGATCGGCCGGGCCGAAGACGATCGCCCGCTCGTAGGGAGGCAACGTTCCGGTATAGCCGTCGATCGCCGCGATCGCCTCGCCCAGCCGTTCGTAGAAAACCCCGCGTTTGCCGCGCAAGCGCCCCAGCACGTGTGCGATCGCGGCGAGGACGACCCGCCGGATTCCGACTTGGTCGATCACCAGCTGCAGCGACTCGGGCTGATTGACCGTCGCCAGGGCGCCCGCTCGCCGGGCAAGCGCATACGCCAAACGCGTCGGCCGGACGAATTCGGCGGCGACGAAACGGCGCTGCGCAATCGCGACGGCAGTCTCGGCGATCACGATCACGTCGCCGGGGCGCGCGATTCCGCCGACCGCCTGCGCGACGAGTGCGCCGACGTCGTCGCCGGGCTCGACCAACCGGGTCCGAATCGGAATGGCGACGAGCCCGTCGGGCAGGCCGGTTTCGTGGACGAGCTGCGGGATCACCGCGCGTTCGTTCCTGGCGCGCCGGGCTCGCCGCGCAACGCGTCGGCGATCTCCTCCATCTTGTACTTGCGCGAGCCCTTGAGCAGGATCGCGTCGCCGGGGCGCGCGTTCGCGCGCAGCCAGTCGACCGCGGCCGCGTTCCCCGCGTAGGTGAGAACGCGCGCGCCGGCGGCGCCGGCGGCGGTCGCGCCGCGCACGATGTCGGCGGCGAAATCGCCGCCGGCCAGCACGATCTCGCTCGCCCCCGCCGCAGCCGCGCCGACGCGCTGGTGCATCAGCGGCGCATCGGCGCCCAATTCGGCCATGCTGCCCAGCACCGCGATGCGCCGCTGAGCGGCTTCCCGCGCGAAGGCGTCCAAGGTCGCGAGCGTTCCGCTCATCGAGGCGTTGTAAGCGTCGAAGATCAGCCGCTGACCGCCGGCCAGCTCGATGATCTCGTACCGTTTGGATGGCTGGGTGAGGTGTGGAATGGATGGCACGAGCGCCTCGGGCCGAACGCCCGCCACGGACGCCGCGGCGAGGGCGGCGGCGAGATTGCGCCGGTTGTGGTCCCCCGGTACCCGCGCGTCGATCGCGATCTCGCGCCGGCCGCCAGCGTCGCTCACGACGAGCGTGCGCGCATCGCGGATCACGATCGCCGGCTCACCCGCCGGCGCCGCTTCGTCGCCCAAGCCGAACCACACCGGCGTTTCTGCCAAGGTCGCGGCGCGCGCCCGCGAGGCAGCGTCGGCAAGATTGAGCACGGCGCGCGCGCCGCCGCGAAACAGCCCCCACTTCGTGTGCGCGAGCCGCTCCGGCGTGCCCATGATCTCGAGGTGCGCTTCGCCTATGTTGGTCAGAACCGCGATCTGCGGCCGGGCGGCCGCGACGAGCACGTCGATGTCGCCTTCTTTGCGCGCGCCCATTTCGACCACCGCGATGCGCGGGTCGCCGGGTTCGAGCCCGAGCAGAAATTTGCTCACCCCGATCTCGTTGTTTTCGTTTTCGGGCGTCGCCGCAACCGCGCGACCGGCCGCCGTCAGCAGTGCCGTGAGATACGACTTGGTCGTCGTCTTCCCGGCGCTGCCCGAGATCGCGATCACCGGGCCGCGCAGCGCGCGGCGCGCGAGTTCGGCCAGCTGCAGATACGCGCGCAGCGTGTCGGCGACGACCAGCGCCGGAGCGCCGGGGGGTACGCTCGCCGGATCGGCGACGATGCATGCCGCCGCGCCGCGCGCGAACGCCTCGGCGACGAAGGCGTGGCCGTCGAAGCGGTCGCCGCGCAGCGCGAGAAAGGTCGACCCGGCGGCAACGCTGCGAGTGTCGGTGCCGACCGCGAGCCGCGCCGGAAGCAGGGAGGCTTCGACGGTCCGCGCGCCCAGAGCTTCGATCGCCGCGAGCGTATCGATCGTCATCCGATCACCCGCTCCTGCGCACGCTCCCGGGCGGTGAAGGCCGCGCGCACCTCCTCGCGATCGTCGAACGCCAGCACCCGGTCGCCCACGATCTGATACGTTTCATGGCCTTTCCCCGCCACCACCACCGTGTCGCCTGCAGCCGCCTCGGCGATCGCGCGCCGGATCGCGGTGCGCCGGTCGAGCACGATCTCCGCCGTGCCGGGCCCCGCGACCGCGCGCGCGATCACCGCCGGGTCTTCCGAACGCGGGTTGTCCGACGTGACGATCGCGCGGTCGGCCAGCCGCGCGGCGATCTCGCCCATCGGCGCGCGCTTGCCCGCGTCGCGGTCGCCGCCGCAGCCGAACACGACGGTCAGCTTGCCGCGCGTCGATTCGCGGGCGGCGCGCAGCACGTTTTCGAGCGCATCCGGGGTGTGCGCGTAGTCGACGATCGCCTCGATCCCCAGCGCCGCGATCCGTTCCATCCGGCCGGGGACCGCGCCCGCTGTGGACAGCGCACGCACGATGGTGGCATCGGGAATGCCCAAGGCGCGCGCCGCCGCGAACGCCGCCAAGGCGTTGTACACGTTAAACCGGCCGCGCAGCGGCAAGGCCACCGCCGCGCCGTCGACCCGAAACCGGCTGCCATCCGCTTCGAGCCGTACGTCTTGGGCGCGCACGCGCGCCGGGGCATCGATCGCGTAGGTCAGGGCGTGGGGAAAATCGCGCGCGAAGCCCGCCCCGACCGGATCGTCGACGTTGATGGCGCTCGCGGGCGCCATCGCCAGCAGCCGCCGCTTCACGCCGGCGTATTCGGCCAGGCTGCCGTGAAAATCGAGATGATCTCGGGTCAGATTGGTGAACGCTGCGACCGCGAAACGGACGTCGTCGACGCGGCCGAGTGCCAGCGCGTGCGAGCTGACTTCCATCGCCACGGCGGCGGCGCCGGCGTCGCGGAGCGTGGCGAGCAGGGCGTGCAGTTCGAGCGCGGGCGGCGTGGTGTTGCCCAGCGGCCAGGAGCGGCCGGCGAACGTGGCGCCCAGCGTGCCCACGATCGCGCACGGCGAGCCGGCCGCCGCGCAGATCGCTTCGATCAAATGCACCGTCGTCGTCTTGCCGTTGGTTCCGGTCACCCCCACAATCCGTAATGCTTGCGACGGGTGCTCGAAAAAAACGTCGGCTAAGCGCGAGATCGCCGCCCGGGTGTCGGGCACGATGATTTGCGGTCCGTCGACGGCGAGTTCACGCTCGACCACGACCGCCGCCGCGCCGCTCGCGAGCGCGGCAGGCACGAACCCGTGCGCGTCGACGTGCGCACCGCGCAGCGCGACGAACAGGCTGCCCGGGCGCACCGCGCGCGAATCGGTCTCGAGCGTGTCAACCGACGGCGGCAGCGCCCCGACGACGCGCGCCGCGTCGAGCGAGGCGACGAGTTGGGCCGTCAGCTGCATCATCGCGAGTGGTTCGACGCTCGCTTCGGCGGGCCCGGGCGCGGCCGCGGCGGGGGCAGGTTGGGCATCTCCCCGGCGTGCATCATCGCAACCCGAGCCAGTGCGGCGAATACCGGCGCGGCAACCGTGCTGCCGTAGTAAATGCCGCGCGGACGTTCGATCTTGACCAAGATCACGTACTTGGGCTTCTCGGCCGGGACGTAGCCGATGAACGACGCGACATAGGCGCCGGCAGCGTAATAACCGTTCTCGACCATTTGCGCCGTGCCCGTCTTGCCGGCCGTCGTGTAGCCCGGAGCGCGCGCGGTCGGATTGCCCGTCCCGCGCGCGACGACCGCGCGCAGGAAGCTGCGCAGGGTGGCTGCGGTTTGGGGGGAGATCGCCCGCCGCTCGACTTCCGGCCCGTAGGTGTACGCCGGCGTTCCGTCCTCATTATAAAGCGTGCGCACGATGCGCGGGCGCATCAGCAGCCCGCCGTTGGCGATCGCCGCGTAGGCGCGGATCATCGCCAGCGGCGTCGTGGAGATGCCTTGTCCAAACGAGATCGTCGCCAGCGAACTGCCGCTCCAATTGGCGAGCGCCGGAACGATGCCCGGATTTTCTCCCGGCAACTCGATGCGCGTGGGCTCGCCGAAGCCGAAGCGGCGGATCGTCGCGTCCAGCGTGCGCCGGCCGACCGCCAACCCGATCTCGGCGGCACCGACGTTGTGCGAGAAGGCGATGATGTCTTCCATCGATTCCGGTCCGCCGCGCCCGGCCATGAAGCCGTCTTCGGCATTGTGAATGGTCCTGCCGCCGACCTTGAGGCTGTCGCGGGCGGCGAATCGGCTTTGGGCTGTCGCGATGCCGCTGTCCAGCGCGGCCGCGGCGGTGATCAGTTTGAAGGTCGATCCGGGTTCGTACGCGTCTTCGACCGCGCGATCGCGCCACGCGTCGGGCGGCGATTGCGCGTAATGCGCGGGGTCGAAATCCGGCGCGTTGGCCAGCGCCAGAATCTCGCCGGTCCACGGGTCCATGATGATCGCGGTTCCGCTGCGCGCCTGCGATGCGGCGACTTGCGCCGCCAGCGCGCGTTCGGTCTCGAATTGCAGGTACGAGTCGAGCGTCAGTGCGAGGTTGCGGCCCGGTGCCGACTTCCCGACGACGGTCGTTTCGCCGAACGGGATCGCCCAGCCGGACGTGTCGGCTTCGATCTTCAACGTCCCCGGCTTGCCGCCAAGATACTTCCGAAACGAATACTCGATGCCGGCCAGACCCTGTTCGTCCAAGCCGACGAAGCCCAGCACCGTCGAGGCCAGATGTCCGGAAGGAGCGAACCGCGCCCCGGTCTGTTCGGGCTTGAGATAGATGCCGGCGAGCGAGAGCGCCTTGACGCGCTGCGCCGCCTCGTACGGAATCTTGCGCGCCAGCCAAGCGAATTGCGACCGGTCGCTCAAGGCCGGTTCCAACTGCGCCGCGCGCGTGCCGAGCAGTGGGGCCAAGGCCGCGGCGGTCGCGCGCGGATCGTTGATGACCGCCGGCACGGCATAGACGCTCTGGGTCGGCAGCGAGCGCACCAGCACGGTGCCGTCGCGATCGAAAATCGTGCCGCGCTTCGCCGACTCTTCGACCTTTTCCGAGCGCTGCGACAGCGCTTGTCTCGCCAGCCCCGGACCTTCGCGGATCTGGACCTCGAACAGCCGCCACGTAAGAAACAAGCCGACCGCGAGGATCAGAAAGAACGCGATTTTGGTGCGCACCGGCGCGACGCGCGCGAACGCTCGCGACGCCATGTCAGCCGCCCCTCACTCGGGCATTCGGCTTCGCCGGGCCGCAGGTTAGCCCGGCGAAGCCGAAGATGTCAAGGCAATTCACGTGACGGGCACGACCCGGCACGCCTTCAGCGCGAAACGTCGCCTGCCGCGGCACTCAGCCACTGGTTCATCGCGCCCAGCAGAGCGATGCCGTGTCGCGGCGCGGCCGCGGTCTGGGTGCGCGGAAGGCCGATCACCGCGTACGTTTGCGGATCGCGCATCTTGAGCTGCGCAGCGAGCGCCGCCAGCCGTTCGCGCGATTCGAGTTTCGCGATGCGGTCGTCTTGGCGCAGCGTTTCGGTCTGCAGCGCCAGCTTCTGCAATTCGACCCGAGCCAGCTTGTAGTTGAGGCTGGTGAGGTTGGCGGTGAGCATCACGTAGAACATGAGCGGCACGACGAACAGTGCCGCGACCGCGCCGACCCGAAAGAAGGCAACGTAGTTCCGGCGATGCGCCCGCCGTAATCGGCGGCGCGTCGCGCTGCGCCCGCGCTCGACATGACGGGGATGCGGTTCGGGTGGAATCGCCTTGAGCGCGATCATGTGGGCTGGCCTCCCGCGGCTGGATGAGTGACAGTGCACACGCGCAGCTTGGCGCTGCGGGCGCGCGGATTGGCGGCGATCTCGGCGGCAGTCGGAACGACCGGCTTGCGCGTCACCCGAACGGCGCGCGGGTCGTCGCGAAAGCGCTGCTTGACGATGCGATCTTCGAGCGAGTGAAAACTGATCGCGGCGATGCGGCCGCCCTCGAGCGTCCGGTCGAGCGCGGCGTCGAGGCTCTCGTGCAGCGCGCGCAGCTCGTCGTTGACCGCGATGCGCAGCGCTTGAAACGTCCGCGTCGCCGGATGCGTGCGTTCGCGCCGGCCGCTGACGTGCACGACGCCGGCCACCAGCGCCGCCAGTTCCGCGGTGTCCGCGGGCTCGCGCTGCTTGATCGCGCGGGCGATGCGCCGCGCGGCGCGTTCCTCGCCGTACTCGAAGATGATGTCGGCCAGCTCGCTCTCGCTGCGATTGGCGATCAGCTCCGCGGCGCTTTCGCCGCGCGTCGGATCGAGCCGCATGTCCAGCGGCGCGGCAGCCCGGAACGAGAAGCCGCGGTCGGCGTTGTCGAGCTGCATCGAGCTGATGCCCAGATCGTAGAGCACGCCGTTCACGCCTTCGATTCCCAGCGCGTCGAGCTGCGCGCCGAGGGCGCGGAAATTGGCATGGATGAGGCGCGCGCGCGCGTCGGCGTCGTGCAGCCGGGCGACCGGGTCGGCGTCGAAAGCGACGACGCGGCCGGCGGGGCCCAGCGCGGCGAGGATGCGCGTGGTGTGGCCGCCCGCCCCGTACGTCGCATCGACGTAGGTGCCGGCGGGATCGATGGCCAGCGCTTCGACTGCCTCATCGGCGAGAACCGAAAGATGTTCGGCGCACAACTACAGCAAGTCCAGCTCTTCGACGATATCGAGAGCCGCGTTGGGCTCGGCCTCGCGTTGCGCGGCAAGCCGGGCGGCAAGCTTTTCCGGAACGGGCAACACGTGCTGTTCGAACAAAGCGCGGGACCAGATCTCGACGCGCGTGTTGTTGCCGTTCGTCACGATGTCTTTGTCGATTTCCGCGTAGGCGCGCAGCGCCGGCGGCAGCAGCAGACGTCCTTGGCTGTCGCACGCTGCTTCGTCCGTGTGGGCGAACACAAAGCGCACGTACTCACGGAAGTTCGGGCCTTTCTTCTTCGACTCGGCCAGACTGCGCAGGTTCTCTTCCCAAGTCGACTTGGGGTAGAGCGCGAGGCACGGGTCGGGAAGCCCGACGGTAAGATAGAAGTTTGCCCCCAGTCCCGGCCGAAACCGAACGGGGACGACAAGACGGCCCTTGTCGTCAAGGCTGTTGTCGACTCTGCCATTGAAGCTTGGTCGATCGGCCGCCACCAAACTGATTCCCCACTAATCGCCCCCAGGCACCACTTCTCTCCACTATATCCCACCGGCCACCCTTTGGAAAGGCTCGCCGGGGGTCAGTTTGTCAATTCATTGCAGCGGCTCACACAATGGAGGGGAGAGCCCAACGCGCCGGCCCGCAAGGCGCAGCGGTTAAGGGTTTGCACGACCGCGTCGCGGCTGTAGGCTTGAGACTGGAGCCGAAAGAACAAGCACGTGAAGTGAAGCGACGTGCGGCGCGCCGGGATATGCTCCCGTCGGCCTTCGTTACGGTCTGCCTAGTGCTGAGTTCGCTCGTTGGGTGCAGCTCGGGAAGCTTTGTGCCCGGCACGGGCCGGTCGCTGGACGCCGCGACGCTCCACCGGCTCGTCGCCGGCGCGGCGCGCGCCCGCGCTGTTTCGGCAAAGCTGGTCGCGGCGGTGATCGCCGCTGAATCGCATGGCGATCCCACGGCGGTAAGCCGCGCCGGTGCGCAGGGGATCATGCAGCTCATGCCCGCGACCTCGCTGCAGTACGGCGTGAGCAATCCGTTCGATCCGGCGCAGAGCATCGACGGCGGCGCACACTACCTGCACGACTTGCTGCGGCGCTATCGCGGCAACGTCCGGTTCGCGCTCGCGGCCTACAACGCCGGCCCGGGCGCCGTCGACGCCGCCCACGGGATCCCACCTTTTGCCGAGACGCGCGCCTACGTTGCGCGCGTCGTCGCGGCGATGCCGGCGCGCTAGTGCGCTGGTGAGCTACCCTAGCCGAGCCCGCGCCTAGGCATGGCGACCTTTCCCAGCGTCGGGAAACGCTTTTACGTGCGCGCGTCGCCGGGGCGATCGTGGAAACTGCCGATCCTCGATGCCTATATCTTGCGCGAACTGTGGCCGCCGTTCGCGTTCGCGTTGGGCGCGTATCTGCTCTTCTGGTTCGTCAACATCTTTTTCTTGGCCGCCGACTACGTGATCAACAAGGGCGCGCCGGTGTTTCTAGTGCTGCGCTTCCTGATTTTTCGGGTCCCGCAGGCGACGCCGCAGGCGTTTCCCTTCGCGTGCCTGTTCGCGACCCTCATGGCCTTCGGCCGCTTGATGGCCGACAACGAGATCACCGCGCTGCGCACGTCGGGCGTTCCGTTCTATCGCATCGTCCGGCTGCCGCTGATCGCCGGCGTGCTCGCCTTCGGACTTTCGTACTGGATCAACGAACACGTCGTGCCGGCTTCGACCGATCTGTCGACGCGCACGTTCTACCAAATCGTGTACAAGATGCAGACGCTGCCGCTCGAGCCCAATATCTTTCGTCAGGATCCTGCGACGGGCAACACCTTTTTCGTCGGCAACGTCGACACCGACGGCAAGACGATGCACAACGTCATGATCTTCCAGCCGTCGCGCACGTCGCCGTTTCAGATGGTGACGACCGCCCCGAACGCCAACATCCACGGCGCCGCGCTGACGCTGTACAATGCGTCGATCTCGCGCTACAAGCCCAACGGCGACTTCGATTTCGAGACCCATGAGCGAACCTTGGACGTGGGACTGCCGCTGGCCGAGACCGCGGACAAGTTTCTCAGTTCCGCGTATAGCGACCCGTATACGATGGACTCCAAGCGGTTGCGGGACGATATCAACGCGCGCAAAGCGACCGGTCAAGGCGGGTCCGATCTGGCCAAACGCGAAATCACGTTGGCACAGAAGCTCGCGTATCCGTTCGCCTCGTTTATCGCGGTGCTGATCGCGTTGCCGCTCGCCGTCAAGTTTGGAAAGAAAGGGCGTACGCTTGGAATCGCGCTTTCGATCGTCGTGCTGTTCGTCTACTACGTGTTCGGTGCGATGGCGGCTGCATTCGGCAGCAACAACGCCCTCGATCCCTACGTCGCGGCATGGTTGCCCAACGTAATCATGGCCGCCGCCGGCGGCGCGTTGATTTTCACCGAAGATCGCTAGTGCCCCGGCGCGGGAGTTCCGTGCGAAAGATCACGAAGGATTTTCGTTCGGATCGAGGAGCGATAAGATGGGCGCCCTCGGCTTCGCTCGGTGCACCCGAGCAACGCCGTAGCGTTGTGACCGAAGAGCGACGAAGAGCCGGACGGAAAGCCGAGTGAGATTTCGTACGCGAACTCCCGCGCCGGGGCACTGGTTCGTGCGTAGGGTCGTCGCGGCGATCGCGGCTTTGGCGCTGATCGCGAGCAGCTTCACGCCCCGCGCCGCAGGAGCGATGGCGACGACCGATCGCGCGAACGCGCTGCGCCTGCTCGATTCCGGCTGCGGCGCGCCCGTGCAAGTCGCGCAAGCCGTCAC
This sequence comes from Candidatus Velthaea sp., assembly GCA_050012475.1. Taxonomy (GTDB): domain Bacteria; phylum Vulcanimicrobiota; class Vulcanimicrobiia; order Vulcanimicrobiales; family Vulcanimicrobiaceae; genus Velthaea. The sequence goes on along the minus strand of JBEKHC010000044.1, from coordinate 20,852 downwards.
CGGAACGGTGCCGGTCGAGTCGCCCTCACCGTCCTCCTCGTCGAGCGGGGCGCCCGCGCCGCCGCACGCGGCCGCCGGCCCGCAACAGCTCAACCCGCCGCCGCTGGCCACCGCGACCCCCGCCGTCACACCGCCGCCGGTCCCGACGCCGACGCCGTCGCCGGCGGCGAGCGCGGGACCGGTGCTCGTTCAACGCGCGACGCCGCTGCCGACCGGCTCGCCGTCGCCGAGTTCGTCGTCAAGCCCGTCGGCGTCTCCCGCGCCCGTCGAGACCCTCGGACCCAATCAATACGTCGTGCTGGCCGACACCATCACCGGCGCGAACAAGCCGGGTGCGCCCGCCGATCTCAGCGGCAACGTCAACGTGCTGTACGCTGACGGGGTTCTCGTCGCCGAGCACGCGCACTACGACGGCGTGCGCTATATCGACATGACGGGTCATCCGTACATTCGCAACCGCGCCGACGACAGCATCTTGCACGCCGAGTCGATTCGCTTCGACACGCTGACTTCAAAAGCGATCCTGCTCAACGGCTCGGGACAAACCTCCCAAGGCGTCGAGACCGGCCACTTGTATTACAAAGCGCGGACGCTGACGGCGTCCAAAGACGGCGTCACGCACGGCGACCGCGCGTCGTTCACCACCTGCGACCGCCAGCGCGCGGGCTATCACATCGAAGCAAAATCGCTCGACGTCTATCCCGGCGACAAGGCCGTGGCGCGGGACGCCATTCTGTACCTCGGCGGCTTCGCGGTGTTCTTTGTGCCGTATCTGGTCATCCCGCTCACCCACATCGAAGGCGGGCCCGGGCGGCAAACCGGATTTTTGCCGATCATCGGCTATTCGCAGGCGGAAGGTTTCTACGTCAAGGCGCGGATCGGTTTCGCGCCCAGCGACACATACTACGGCTATTATCGCATCGATGAGGAAACCAAACTCGGGTTAGGTTTAGGCTACGTTGCGTTCTTCCGCCGCAAGGACGGAAAGCGATCCGTCGACGTCAATTTCTATCGCTTCAAGAGCAATCAAGGCGAAGCCGACCAGAACAACCTCCAGATCAACGACAGCGAGAACTTCTCGCGCACGCTGCGCGCGCAGTTCGGCGTGAACTACCAAGGAAATTACGCTCCGGGCGTTTTTCTGCCGCCGAGTTACACGATCACCGGGTCGGTCATCCATACCGGTCTCGCCGAATCGCAAAGCTATACGTTCAACAAGTACGGCGAAGGCTCGCAGCAATCATCGCTCAACTTGGGCTTCGTCGATCAGCGCACGCTGTCGCCTGCGATCACCCAAGGCGTGAACGTGAGCTACACCAGCAATACCAACGCCTATGCCGGTGCCGCCACGGCGGTCGACTCGTTGCACTTCAACACGCTCACGCACGTGACGACCAAGGGCCTCGATTATGATCTCACCATCGACAAGACCGAGAGCGACGATCCGTCCGGAATCGACAAGCTGCCCGAACTGCTGATCCGTCCGCACGGCGTGCTCGATCCGTCCTTTACCGCGCTGCCCATTACCGCGCAGTTCGCAATGGGCGAGTACAGCGAACATCAGCCGCAAGCCATCGACGCCGCCGGCAACACCATCGGCGGGCTCGCGACCCAGCGCGGCCAGGCCCAAGTGACCTTCGGACCGGCGTTAGCGCATTTTTTGGGCAGCGATTTCAACGCGTCGGTGATCGCGACGCAGGACGTGTACGGCACCGGCGACCTCAAAGCGCAGGTGCAACAGAATGCGAGCCTGACGACGAACCTCAGCAACCACATCGTCAACGCGATCACGTATTCGGAACAAAACTCGAACGGTCCGCAAGCCGAGCCGTTCAAAACCTTCGACATCATCGGCGGCGCATCGCACCAAGCATCGGACGTCGTGCGGTTTTTCAACGGCGACATCTACACGCTCACGCTGCAAGCGACCACGCTGTTCGACCGCGCCGCGCAGCCGATCAACTATCAGCTCAACCTGCGCCCCTCGCCGCGCTCTTCGCTGCTGGTGGGCGGGACGTGGATTCCCGGTCCGGGCAACGGTTTTCCGATTACCAACGTCCAGGCGATCACGCCGCTGGGCCGCGGCGCCGACATCGAATTCGCGACGAACATCGATTGGAAATCGCGCGGGCGCCTCGAGAGCAAGAACATCTACTACCGCCGCATCATCGGCGACTGTTACGAGCTCAATCTGGCCTACAACGAAGACCTCAAGCAGGTGACGTTCAACGTGCTGATCCTCGCCTATCCGTCGCATTCGGCCAGTTTCGGTCTCGCCACTCCGACATCGATCCTCCCGGGCCAACTCAACTTCGCCACCGGCCAATAGCGGCAGGATTCGTGGCGCGTTCAGCGCCGCGAGCGGCTTGGCGCGCAGCGCCAAACGCCATGGATTCGTGGCGCGTTCAGCGCCGCGAATCCTGTTAGTCGGGGGCGTCGCAGGGCGGGTGCCCGCATTCGCACCCGACCGTCATCTGCTCGTCCGTGCCGTCACGGTGTTGGCAAACCGTGCTGCAGTAGGCCGCACCCTCGACGTTGCCGGTAACCGTGCACTGACATTCTTTGTATTCGCAAGGCTGCGTGTGTCGATTCATGCGCTTCCCTTCCCCCCCTGCGCGTACGAACGCTGCAGCGTCGATAGGCGCATTGCGCGCTCGAGTTCGCTGCAGGGTTGTTTGCGGGATACGTTACGGCGCGTTAATCACCTCGAAACCCTGCAAGACCGCTGATGCATTTCCGACGTTGCCGCTGCCGACGGCCTTGGTGATCGTATTGTCCTGCGAGGTGGTCGTGTCGATGCGATACGAGAACGTCGTATCGGTCGCACCGCCCAAACCCATCGAATCGATCGGCACGCCGCTAGGATCCGTGGTGATGAAGTTGATCGCCCAGACGTGCTGCGCCGCCGTCGTGGGCTGCACGACCGGCGATAGCGTGGTCACCGGCGCCGGCGTTCCGCCCGGATTGACGCCGTAAAGCAGCGAGCGGTCGAAATCGATCGTAAACTCCCCGCCGCCGGTCGGATTACCGCCGCTGTTGGGCACGTAGTTGATGAGCTGCGGCGGAATCGTGATCCGGAAGAGCTGGATGCCCGACGTCGTCCCGGGGGCCAAGTAGTATTGAAACAACAGCGGCTCGCTCGTGTATTGGTTGCCGCCGACCACCAGCGCGAAGCTGTAGTTCAGATAGCCCGTCAGGTTGGCTTGCGGATAGGGTTCCACGCCGTTTCCCGATGTGTTAAATACCATGAGATATTGGACGTTCGTGAAGTCCAGCGGACCGGCGACGCGGAATCGGATGAGCATGTGTCCGGACTGGATCGAACCCGCACCGGGCGCGTTCAGGCCCGTCACCTGACGTCCGCAGGCAACCACCACCATCGCCACGACTACTACGGCTACCCCGAGCCAACGGAACATCTTCACCTCGTCCATCGTCCGCACCGCGGCGGTGACATTGCCCTGCGCTTTCGCGCTCCACCTGGCTTTCCCGCGCGCCGGAATGGCTTGGCTCGCGCCACCGGCGCTGGGCGGACTCTTCGCGCTTTGGATGCGGCTTTCGCCGCGCGCGGCGGCGGCTGCCGGCTATCTCGCCGGTGTGGTGTTCTTCGCGCTGAGCTTCAGCTGGTTCGGCGAGACCGCCGGCGCGCTGCTCGGGCCGTTCGGCTTCGTGCTCGATCTCGCCCCGGCGGCGATCGAGGCGCTCGCTTTTGCCGTCGCCGCTGCGTTGACGTCGTTGGCCGCCCAGCGGCTGAGCGGCGCCTGGGTCGCGATAGTCGCGGCTGCCGGCTTCACCTTGACCGAATTGCTGCGCTCGAGCGGGCTGCTCGGGGTGCCCCTGTACCAAATCGGCGCGGCGTTCGTCGATACGCCGCTGGCACCCCTGGCGGCAGTCGGCGGGGTGTACGCACTGACGTTCGCCGTCGCGCTCATGGGCGCGGCGCTCGGCGCGGCGGCCGTGGAGCCGGACCGCCGCCGCGCGGTCCTGCGCGCCGGCGCAATCGGGCTGTTCATCGCCGTCGTCGCGCTGGGGGCCTGGACGACGTGGCCCGCGCGCCGGGCGACGCCCCCGGCGCTGCGCGTCGCGGCGGTCCAGGGAAACATCACCCAGTCCGTCAAGTGGGAAGCCGCCTCGCTGCCGCGGGCGGTCGAGCGGTACACCGGGATGACGGAGCAACTGCGGTCGTTCAAGCCCGACTTCGTCCTGTGGCCCGAGACGGTCATCACCACCGATCTGCTGCTCGACCCCGCGCTCGCCGCGGTTCCGCAAAATGCCCCGCTCGTCGCCGCCGACGCCCGGCTGCTGGCGCAGTTCCGGGCGCTCGCCCGCAGCCTGGGGGCGGTGATCGCCGTTGGCACCAATGAGGCCACCGTCAGCGCCGCGTACAACGACCTGGTCTTTTTCGCTCCGGACGGCAGTCCCGAGCAGCTCTATCGCAAACGTCAGCTCGTCCCGTTTGCGGAGTTTTTGCCCGGACCCGATTGGCTGCGGCGCTTGCCGTTTGCCAGCCTGGTCTCGAACTTCGCAGCGGGCAGCACGACGGGGCCGATCGGCGCGCGGCTCCGGATCGCCCCAATGATTTGCTGGGAAGCGATGTTCACCGATCTCGCCCAAGCGCAGGCCGCCGCGGGCGCGGGCTTTTTCGCGGTCGCTACGGACGACGCGTGGTTCGGCGTTTCGGACGGACCGTACGCGCAGGCTCAGATCGCCCAACTGCGGGCGATCGAGACCGGACGCTGGATCGTCCGCGCCGCCGCGACCGGGATCTCCGGCATCGTCGCGCCCGACGGGCGGTGGCAAACGCATACCAAGCTCGAAACTCAAGCCGTCGCGACGGGCACGATCGGCGAGCCGCAGCCGACCGTTTACAGCCGCATCGGACCGTGGCCGGTGGGCACCGGGCTGGCCGCGGTCGCCTTTGGAGCGTTCGTTCTCGCGGGCGTTCGGCGCCGTCCATGAGACGTATCATCCGGCTGGGCATCCTGCTCGAAGTCCTGGGGTTTTTGGCCTTCGTCGCGTTCGGCATCTATCAAGCCGGCAGTGATGTTCCCCCGCCCAACCGCGCGCCCGAAACCAAATTGACGGCCGGCCATGCTGAAGGACGCCGGGTCGATGGAAAACCATCGTGGTCGCTTGACTACGACCGCGTCGTCGCCAGCTCCGACACGACGATCGCCACGCTGTACAACGTCCGGCACGGCCAAATCTACAAGAACGGTAAGCCGTTCATGAAGATGGTCGCCAAGCAAGTCGTCATCAACACGCTTTCCAATGACTTCGTGGTGACCGGCCCGGTCGAACTCGTCGAGGACGACGGCCTGCACAGCCGGCGGCTGTATTCCGACGCCGCCAACTACTCGGGCGCGCTGCAGACGCTCATTTTAAGCCACCCGGCGAAGATCAGCAGCGACGGCGTCCAGGCGACGGTCGCGACCGCGACCGTGAATTTCCGCTCGGGCGACATGAGCTTCGGGCGGCTCGTCGGGACGTATTAGTGGCCCGGGTCGGGCCATCGGCTTGAGCGTCACCCGCTACGCGCTCGCAACCGGCGTCGGCGGCGCACTGCTGGCCGCCGGCGCTTGCGCTGCCGGCGCGCCGCACGGCGGCGGCCCGAGCCCGGCACCGCACCCGACGAGCATCATCGAGCGCATGGGTGTCGTAACCAACGCCGCGGGAGCACGGCACGGCATCGCGTTCGTACCCTTCATGCCGCCGCGGCGCATTTTGAGCGTCGCGCTGCTCCCGCCGTTTCACGGCGACGACACGCGTGCGAATCGCGGGCTCGGTCTCGAGTACGAAGACCTCGCTGCGCGGCGCTACGCGCTCGCGGAGTGGCCGGCGAACGGCGGCACGCTTACGCGTTTCGCTCCGCTGGACCAACCCGAACTCGGCTGCGCCGACGCGCGCACGTTTTCCAGGGGTACAAGGCCGAACGGTATCGTATGGTCGACATCGAGCGGCCTCATCATGACGCTGCAAGCTGACGGCGCAAACGACGCGCGGACGTTGGAATTGGAGTGGAGAAAGCTCATCCGCCGCGGCGCGTGCCGTTAGCCTTTTTCCGGATCTTTCGCTTCGGCTTCTTTCGCAGCAGCGGTCGCTTTGGCGTCTGCGATCAATTTCTTGACCTTTTGGCCGCCTTTGTGTCCGATCTGCTCGTAAAAATCCGGGCCGTACTTTTCTTTCACGACGCGGCCGCCTTTTTGGCCGATCGATTCGTAGAATTCGGCGCCGTGCCGTTCGCGCGTTGCTTGGCCGCCCTTGCGCCCAATCGTTTCGTAGAAGCCGGACCCGTAGCGGTCGCGAACGGTGTCGCCACCTTTCTTGCCCGCTTCGCGTACCGACATCTCGCCCTCGACCTTGGGAATCTTCGGCGCTTTGGTTGGTTTTGTCGTTTCCGCCATCGCTTATTTCGCGCGATCTACCGCGGTACGTTTCATTTTTTGACCGCCTTTTTGTCCGATCTCTTCATAGAAAGATGGACCGTATTTGGTCTTGGTGGCCTCGCCGCCTTTGCGGCCGATCGCCTCGTAAAACTCCGAGCCGTATTTGGCCTTGACGCGATCGCCTCCGCGCTTGCCCGCTTCGCGAACGCTCATGCCGCCCGAGTTCGTGTTTTCTGTAGTTGCCATAGTTTAGATGTGAACCCCCTTTGAGCTTTCGCTCCGTTGCTCCCGTGTTTCCCGGCAGGGTCTAGGTTAAACGCCTTTTGTTGCAGACGATTTTCGAGCATGCGCGAATCTACGACGGCTTCGGGAACGCGCCGTACGTCACCGATTTGGCGATCGTCGCGGACCGAGTGGTGTTGATCGGAGATTTGAGCGAACGCGAGGCGCTCGAACGGGTAGCGTGCGATGGGCTCGCCCTCTCGCCCGGTTTCATCGACGTTCATTCCCATTCTGACGAACTTTGGCTCGCTGACCCGCACTGTTTGTCGAAAATTACGCAAGGCGTTACCACCGAGATCGGCGGAAACTGCGGCTCCTCCGTCGCTCCGCTCCGCGGCGCGGCGTTGCAGCGCAAGCAGCGCGACGCCCGCAAGTACCGGGTCGACGTCGACTGGCAAACGCTCGATGAGTTCTTCGCGCTCGTCGACCGCAACGGCGTTGCACTCAACGTCGCCACGCTGGCGGGACTCGGCACGACTCGTGCCTGCATCAGCGGGCCGAGCGATCGCCGGCTGGGCGCGGAGGAACAGGCGGAGCAGGAGCACCTCGTTCGAGAAGCGATCGAGCACGGTGCTCTGGGTATTTCCAGCGGACTCGTTTACGAACCGTCTCGCTATGCCGATGTAGCGGAACTCACCGCTTGCTCGATCGCCGCCCGCCGGGCCGGGGCTGCCCGCTACGTCACACATCTACGCGACGAGGGCTCGGGCGTCATCGAAGCCGTCGAAGAGGCGCTCGCCGTCGGTGCAGCCGCCGATGTTGCCGTGCAGTGTTCGCATCACAAAGCGGCCGGCCGCCGCAATTGGGGCCGGGTGCACCGTACGCTGGACTTGCTCGAACGCGCGCGCCGCGGCGGAGCGCAGATCGGCATCGATGCTTACCCGTATGTTGCGAGCTGGACCGAGCTTGCAACCTTGTTGCCCGATCCGATTCGCCGGGGCGGCGAAGCGGCCACGCTCGAGCGGTTGCGCACGCCGGAAATCGCCGCGACCGTCGCTTTGGCGCTCAATCTTCAGCGGGATCCGGCGCTGGGCGGCGACACCTGGCACGATATCCTCATCACCGACGCCGGAACCGAACGCAACAGCAACGCCGCGGGTTACCGCATCGACGAGCTCGCGCGCCATTGGGGCGTCTCGCCCGCGCAGTGCACGATCCGGCTGCTCGTCGAGGAAGAACTCAACGTGCAATGCGCGTTCTTCAGCATGAGTGAAGACGACGTGGCGACGGTGCTCAGTGCCGATTTTTGTTCGATCGGCAGCGACGCCTCGGCGCGCGCTTTTGAAGGCGTTACCGCTCCGGGCGTTCCGCATCCGCGCACCTACGGCTGCTTTCCGCGCGTCTTCGGGCGCTTCGTTCGCGGCCGGCACACGCTGACGATCGAAGAAGCGATTCGCCGCATGACATCACTGCCCGCAGCGCAGTTCGGGCTCGCCGGGCGCGGCTCGATTGCACTGGGAAATTGCGCTGACCTCGTCGTCTTCGACGCCGATACGATCGCCGATCGGGCGACCTACGAGAACCCCTTCGTCTCCGCAGCGGGGATTCGGCACGTGGTCGTGAACGGTCGCGCGGTGATCCGCAACGGCGAAGTGACGCGCGCCCTGCCCGGACGCGTCTTGCGCAACGGCCGATGAATCTCGCCGATCTCGACGACGAGCGGCGTGCCCGCCTGCTCGCCGGCGCCAAGCCGCTCAAGCTCGCCCGCAACGCCATGACCTACGCTCCGGGCGATCGGCCGGACTGGGTTTATTTCGTGCGCAGCGGGCGGATCAAAATCGTGCGCTCGAACGCCGCGGGTGCGGAAATCATCGTTGGAATTCGAACGGCGGGCGACATCTTCGGAGAACTCGCGTGGCTTCCCAACAGCGGCGAGCGGCCGCGCAAAACCAGCGCGGTGGCGATCGAACCGTCGATCGTCGACAGCGTCGCCGTCGATGAATTCGCGGCGTTTCTGCGCGCCGACGCGCAGGTCGCACGCGCGTTCGCTCGGGGTGCCACGCAGCAACTTGCGGCGACCGAGCAAGAACTGACCGAACTCACCGGCAAGAGCGTCGGCGGGCGGCTCATCGACGTCCTCGGGCGCTTGGCATCCAGCCACGGCGTGGAAGAACCCGACGGAACGCTGCGCATCGGTATGAATCTCACGCATAAGGATCTGGCCGACCTCATCGGCACCAGCCGCGAAACCTTGACCAAAGAGCTCGCCGTTCTGGTCGACGTTGGGCTGCTGCGCGTCGCGCATAAAACCGTCACGCTCGTGCAACCCAAGGCCTTCCCGTACGTGCGCGCGCGCCGGCGTGAACCGGGCTGAGTTCGTCGCGGCATTGGCCGCCGCGACGTCCGTACCGGCGTTGCCCCTCGGCATCACCGCCGACATCGCGATCAAGCGCGATGCGAGCGGTCTGCTCGCGCCATTTACCGTCGCGATTGCGGTGCGCAATGCCACCGGGCACATCGTTGCGCTCGATTTTCCTACGGCCGACATCTACCGCATCGACGTACGGCACGACGACGAAACCATCTGGTCGACGGCGACCGGACACAAGCCGCTGCAAATCGCTCGCCGCGTCGACGTCGCACCCGGCCTCACCAAGCTGGCCAGCCAAATCGTTGACGGAACCACCGACGACCGGCGCGCGTACGCGCCGGGCCGGTACGTCGTCCACGTCGCTCTGCTCGGAACGACGCTCACGACGGCGATCGACGCACCGATCGCGTTCGATCCGCCGCTCTCGATCGCGCAAGCCCGCAAAACCGCCGGTGGAACCGTGGTGACGATCGCCGGAATCCCGCGCGCCGAAGTCGGCGTGTTCGAACTCTCCGACGCAACCGGGAGCTTACGGCTGTCGCGGCCGCTGGGTTTGCGCCCGACGGGGACGTATGTCGTGCGCGGCTATCTCGACGCCGCCGGCGACGACGTGCAGTTCGCCGTCGGCCGCTTTGCGCCGGCGTTCGACAACCTGGGCGAAGCGCGCCCTGCACCCCAAACGTAACGCCCCTTCCTATGCGGCGACGGGCCGGCAGCTTTCGCATGCGCGCAACCCGCGCGCTCGGGCTTCGGCGAGCGAACGCAATCCGACGTAACCGGGTTCGTCGAGCCGCGAAGCGATGTCGCCGCACGTCGGAAGGCAAAACCAGCCGTCGCTTTCGATGTACCGATAGCCGCGCTGGATCACGCGCTCGACCGCAGCCGGATCGAGTCCTTCGGTTGCGAGCAGCTGCTGCTGGGCGGGCGCGCCGAAAACATATTCGGCGCTGCAGCAGCGGTCTTCGGGAATCACGCGATGACACGGGACGAGCAGCGGCACCGCGTTGTGCGCAAGGACCGCAGCGACCGACTCGGCCGCACACGATTCGTCGAGTTCGCGCGCGAGCAATTCGTACGGCCGGGCATATCCGGCGGGGATCTGCGCAACGTTGGCAAGCACTGCACGTTCGAACGGCGTTGCGGCTTCGAGATCCAATGGAACGTCATCGGCCGACGGATCGCGGAGTTTGGCTTGAGCGGCGCGCGCGATGGCATCCGTTTCGATCGCGCGAACGATGCGGCGACCCATCCGTTCTTCGTACCAGCGCGTAAACATCGCTTCGGCTTCGGCCGACCCCGCCAAACGCACTGCCGAGACGCCGCGCGCGCTCCAACCCAGATAGACCGGGCCTAAAGTCGACTCGCCGATGCTGTACCGGTCGACGCCGATCCGGTGGAAGATGGCGGTCGTGAACTCCGCGCCCAATTGACGCGGCGCTTGCGGGTCAAACATTCTCGTGCTCCAGATAAGACCGCACGGCGAGTGCCCCGCGGTGAGCGGACGCCTTCACCGTTCCGATGGGCTGCTGCAAGGCGTGCGCGATCTCTTCATACGACAACTCGTCGAGATAGCGCATCACATACGCCGGCCGAATGCGCGGCGACAGCCGCGCGACCGCCGATGCGATCTGCTCCCAGGTTTCATGCTGGACCGCAAGCGCATCCGGTCCCGGCTGCGGATCGATCGTCGCGGCCCCGCGTTCGTTGCCGTCGTCGAATTCCAGCGAGTCGGCGTACGGTGGGGCATCGCGCACCGCATTGCGCGTGAGGTTGTGGGCGATCGCATACACCCACGAGCGCAAACGCAATGCGGCGCGGCGTTCGGCGGAATACGAACGCAGCGCCGCATACGCGCGCACGAACACGTCTTGCGCGACGTCTTCGGCGCGCGCCGCGTCACCGAGCATGCGCGCAACGAATTTCACGATGCATTGCCGGTATTCGATGACGAACGGCTCGAACGCGGTGTCAATGTCGCGCGCCAGCGCGGCCGTGAGATCGGCTTCGACAAACGCCCGCGGCGAAACGGCGACCGCCACGTCACCGCGGACCAGAGGGTCCGGGAATGCTTCGGAGCAACCGCCGTTCGACGTCGTCATTCCACACCGAAAAATCGCGCGGCCGCTCGGCTTGACAAAGTTCCATCGCTACGAGCCCAGCCATGGTAACGATTAACATCAAAATCAGAAGGAACATGCGGATTCTCCGGCAGTGGATTCGGGATGCCGAGAGAACACGAAGCGGGCCTCAAGCGTTGCATGCGGCGCGCCCTATTTCAGCCGTGACCGAGGTTCACGCGCGCGAAGATCCGCTCGCGCGCCGCCCGCGGAGGGGTGCCGAGCAGCATGTGCGCGAGCGACCGCGAGAAGCCATACCCGCGCGCCGCCAACAGCGCCTGCGCGGCGCGGTTGGTGGACGGAACGTTGAGGCGATGGCCGGCCGGGAGATGCGCGCGCGCGGCGTCGATCAGCCGCGCAGCGGCCTCGGCATCGGGCGCGACCACCGGACCCAGCAGTTCGGAGCGCGGTTGGGCGACGGCATAGCCGTCCACCGCGCCACGAGCACCGCAAACGAAGACGGCGTTGAAGGGTGATTCAAGCAGCGGACCGAGCACGTCGCCGCGCTCGGCTCCGAACGCGCGCCGGTCGGCGGCCAGCAGCGCGGCTCGATCGGCGGCGCCGCAGCGCCGCACCCCGCGGCACTTTCCGCCGCGGCCGGCGGCACCGTACACCAAGGTCGCCCCCGCCTCGACAAATCCGAAACCGGCGTACAGCGCCGCGCCCTTCGGCGTCGCGTCGAGTTCCACGGCGGCAAACCGGCGCTCCCGCGCCCAGGCCAGCAAACCGCTCATGAGCGCGCGCCCGATTCCGTGCCGCTGGAGCGCCGGATCGACGCCCATCATCGAAACGTAGGCCGTCGCCCCGTAATCGTTGCCGATCACGATCCCGGCCGGACGCCCGCCGAAATCGGCGACGAAGGTCACCGCGGCGCGGCGCTGCAGATACCCTTCGAGCGGAAGCTCGAAATTATGCGGCGACGCGTACGCTCGCGCGAGAACGGCACCCAACGGCCGGATGTCGGCAGCGCGCAACGCGCGAATGTTCGCTGCCGCGATCATGCCGCAGGCCGCTCGAGCGCAGCATACACCCGGCGGGCGCGCTGCTCGAGGGTGGCGAGGTCGCCGTCGTTGTCGATCACGAAGTCGGCCATCCCGGCAGCGCGCGCGGGATCGATCTGGGCCGCCATGCGCGCTTGAATGTCGGCCACGCTCCAGCCGTCCCGGGCGACGACGCGCGCGACCCGCACCGCAGCCGGAGCGACGACGAGCACGTTCGCATCGCACGTCTTCCAGTAATCGCCCTCGAAGAGCAGTGGCACGACGTGGACGACGATCGAGCCGGGCGCTGCCGCTGCTTCGAGCGCGGCGGCGCCTGCCCGCACGCGCGGATGAATGATGCCGTTGAGCTGCTCGCGCGCGGCCGCATCGCCGAAGACGATACGCGAAAGGGCCGCTCGATCGAGCGACCCTTGCGAACCGATGACCTGGGGCCAAATCCGGCCGATTTCGGCGAGACCCGGCGTACCGCCCGCGACCACGTCGTGCGCGAGCACGTCGGCATCGATCACGACGGCGCCCCAGTCGGAAAAGAGTCGCGCAACCGCGCTCTTTCCCGAACCGATGCCGCCGGTCAAGCCGACCCGCATGCTCCCCCTAGATCTGCTGCGCCGCGAGTTCCTGGCCGAGCGTTCCCAATCCGCCGCCCGGATAGCCGTCGGCTTCCGGAGCGTAATCGGGGAACTCGGTCGTATCGAGCGGGATGTCGGCAACGTGCTGGATCGAGCCGGTGATCCGCCGCGTCGCCCCGTTGATGGTGAGCAGCGTGACATCGACTTCTTCGCCCGGCGAATACTGCTTGGCCGGATCGAACTCGCCCTTGGGGACCATGGCCAGGACGCCGGGCACGATCTCGACGAGCAGATAGTTCGGCGTGACCTTGACGACTTGCGCGACGAGCTTGTTGCCCTCGAACAACTTGTCGACGTGCTCACTCCAAGGATCGGGCAACGCGTGCTTGAGCGACAGCGAGACTTTCTTGGCTTCGGGATCGAACTTCATGACTTCGACCGAAACCGTATCGCCGATCTTCACCACTTCGGAAGGGTGCTTGATCCGTGCGTACGACAGTTCGCTGTTGTGGATGAGGCCGTCGATGCCGCCAAGATCGACAAACGCGCCGAACTCCGCGAGCCGGACGACGACCCCTTCCCGAATCTGCCCGACGGTCAGCGTTCCCAGCAGCTCCTGCTTCTTGGCGTTGAGTTCTTCTTCGAGAACCTGGCGCTGCGAAAGCACGACCCGGTGACGCTTGTGATCGAGATCGATGACTTTGAGCCGAAGCCGCTTGCCGACGAGCTCATCGAGGTTGCCGACCGGCTGGCGCCGGATCTGCGAGGCGGGAACGAAGCCGCGCATGCCGAGGTCGACGAGAACGCCGCCCTTGACGACCTGGGTGACCGTTGCTTCGATCACTTCATCGTTATCGTGGGCCGCGATGACTTTTTCCCACGTCTTGAGCGCCCGGGCACGGCGTTCGCTCAAGAAGAGCGAGCCGTCTTGGTCGTCGATCCGGTGGATCATGACTTCGAGGGTGTCGCCGACTTTGAGCTCTTTGGGCTCGATCGCCAAGCTGAGCTCGCGGAAAGGCAGGGTACCCTCGGATTTGCCGCCGATGTCGACGAGCAATTCGTCTTGGTACTTCGCGACGATGACGCCGGTGAGCACCTGGCCTTCGTCGAGAACTTTCAGGCTCTCTTCGTACAGGCGCTGCTCGAGAGCGAGTTGGTCTTCTTCGGGTTCGACTGCCGGCGTTGCGATAGTGCTAGTAATTAGAAATTATCCTCATATTGCGGCGGAGGCGACGTCACACGCGGTGGCGTTGCCGTGCCCCTTGCACCGGTAAGGGTGCAAGGCCCCCGAACTTTGCGGGCCCGACGTCGGTTCGGCTTGGAGACGTTCTCCGAGGGGGTCCGAAACGACCAAAAGTAGCCCAAGTCCATTGTAGTTCGGGACTCTTGCGAGTCCACCCGTTATTTCTGACAGGCGCGGCACCACCAGGTTCCGCGTTGGGAAATCACCGTTCTGACGATTGGCTTCCCGCATCGCGGGCAAGGTTCGCCGAGGCGACCATAGACGGACAACTGGTTTTGAAATCCGCCTTTCAGTCCCTCGGCATCGACGTAATCATCGACGCTCGTGCCGCGCGCCTCGATGGAGCGGGCCAAAACACCTCGGATCGCGCTGTGCAGCCGGCGCCGCGCCGGTTTCGAGACCTTGTGAGCCGGGCGACCGGGACGAATCCCCGCCTCCCACAATGCCTCGCACGCGTAGATGTTACCGACCCCGGAGATCCTGCTCTGATCCAGTAGGAAAGCCTTGATCGGCGTGCGACGCCCGTCCAGCATACTCAGAAAGAGTTCGCAGGTAAAGCCCTCCGAAAGCGGCTCGATCCCGCCGTCGGCATCCCAAACCTCGTCCCGTTCCAGCAGCCGCATTCGACCGAATTGCCGGACATCGGCAAACATCACTCGACTATCATCGGTAAAATCGATCGAAATGTGCGTGTAGGGGTATGGCTGCCGCGAACCGGCGGGTTGATATATTAGTCGACCCGTCATCCGAAGATGCACGGTCAGCCGCCGGCCCGACGCCAGCGCGATCACGATGAATTTGGCTCGGCGGGCGACTCCGGCGACGATCTCACCGGGCAACTCCGGCGCGAAGTCTCGGCCCGCCGGAGCGATGGCGATCTTGGCCATCGAAACGGAAACTGCAGCAATCGTTTTCCCGACAATGGCATTCGCCAGGCCGCGGGCGATCGTCTCGACTTCCGGAAGTTCAGGCACCTCGTGCTAGAACCCGGCGCAGGTTCCATACGTTTCGCTGCCTTCATTGATCTTCGTAGAAACCGAAGGGCGCATCGAGTTTGGTTGCCGGACCGCTCAAGATGCGCAGCGGAGCGGCATTGCCCGCCGCGCCGTGCGCGTCGACTCGACGGCGTTGCCGCAGGTCGTGCAGGCAACCGGCGCCGGGTCGAACTGATCTGCTATCCACTGTTCGAGACGAAGCGGGTCTTCGTCGCCGGGTCGCTGGCGACGGCCAAGGGCCGCCCCGTTCACGAATTGCTCGTAAGGGTGTCCACACCGAAGCCGGAGGCGTTCGGAGATGTCGCCGCGCGGGCCGAAACGGGCCCCTTGCCGGTCGACGCGGATGCCGGCGGATACGGCCACGACGAGCTTTGCGGCGTCACGGCGAAGGGCGCCGGCAGAAGATCTTCTCCGTCGTTCGATCGACGGCCGGCGTCGACGCTGCGCAGTCCGCTCGCCGGGCGCGCGCGTTTGCGCAGCGGCGCAACGGTGTCCGGGCGACGACATATCGCCGCGACGTCCGGATTTCCGTTCGCGTCTCGGACAGCCGGCCCGGATTGCCGACCCCGGTTTTCAATCCGGCGATGACGTTGAGCGAAGTCGTATTTCCGCCGGCGTCATGCCGATACACGGTGATCGAGTCGTCGCCCGTGTTTCCGACGTACAGCAGTTCCCACGTCCTCGAAACGTCGTGCGCCCGGCAAAGCCGCGTCGGCTCCGTGCTCGGCGCAGATTACACCGCCGCGGCTGCCGGCCGGCCGCGCTTGCCGGCGCGGCTCGCGGCATCGACGGAACCGAACCGCCGCCAGTGCCACGGCACGATGCGAGGATCGGCAACGCTCGTCCCGCCGGAGCGGGCCCGACCGTTCGCAATCGCCGGTAACGGCGGGGTGCGTCGAGCTTTAGGCTATGCGCTCGGCGTCCTCAAAGTCCGAGAAAGAGACGCTTTCGGTAAGTCCGAGAAAGCGACGCTTTCGTTGCCGGGCAGCGATGTAACACTCTTTTTCGGCCCGGTCCGCAACGATCGCAGCGGCGTTTGACGCGACTGCTCGCAAAACCGACTTTTGTTGCACGCTAACGCGCGATCGCTGGAACTTTGCTGTAAGCGGGTTTGAAAAGCTGCAATTGCGGAAATGCGAAAGCCGCCGTTTACTGTACGGACGGCTGCGCTCACGCGTTCTCAGTCTTCATCACCTTATTCATTTGTTAACGATCACACGCGTCGCACGTTCGGCAGAACAACACGAGCGGTAACACGTACCAACCGATGCGCCAACGACGTTGCCCCAAACTTTCTTCTCCAATAAAGGGACCGCTGTGGAATATAGACGCTGGACTCGCAATTTCTGGATTGCGCTCAAGCCCGATGCCGGAGAATCGACGCTCCGTTTCGACATGCTCGATGACGGCAAAACGATTCTCGAGATGGCCGGAACCGTTCGCGGACGCGGCGTGCTTCTGCGCTGGTTGAACGACGATCAGGGCATCCTGAGCGTTCGCTCAACACCGTACCACTCGATCGAAGAACACCTCGACGGCGAACCGACCCCGATTACGATCATGGATGATCCGGCAGCGTTTGCGGCCCGCGCACACCAACTCTTGTCGGCCTTCGCCTAGCAGGATTCGCGGCGCTGAACGCGCCGCGAATCCATGGCGTTTGCGGCTGCGCCGTAAGCTGTCGTGGCGTTGGGCGCTGGGGTTAGTGGCCGAGGTGCGCTTCGAGTTGAACGCGGAAAGTGCGCGGCGCGATCGCGAAGCGTGTCGTCGGCGTCGCACCGAAAATGGGCAGGCTGCCCGGGGTCGGCGAGCCGTAGGTGGTACTCGCGAAACCGCCGTCCGCCGTCCCCGTCGCATATTCGTCGCCGGTGTGCTGGTCGAACATGTTCTCGATCGAGAATTGAGCGCGGTAACCGCCTCGCATATCGTAACGCAACATCGACGACCAGACCACGAACGCCGGACCGTTGGTCCAATTGTTCGTGCCGGTGTAGTCCGCGCCGATCGAGGCCGCGAAACCCGAGCGATGCCGGTAGTTGATCTCGCCGTAGGCCTGCGTGTACGGTACCGAGGTCGAGCCGTCGAGCTGTTTACCATTGACGAGGTTGCTCGACGAAACCAGGAACGATGCCGGAAGCTGGTCGAGAAATGCGCGCTGCAGCGTCGTGTTCAGACGATAGCCCAAACCGGTTGCGGGTGCGCGCGTGAGTGACAGTTCGAGGCCGTAGTGACGTTCGAGCGGCGCGTTGACCGGCATGCTCATCGTTGAAAAGATGCTGTTGTAGATCGAGCCGGCCGGAATGCCCCACACGCTGCCATTGAACGGCGTCACGCGCGTGGCAAAAACGTCGTGGATCGTGTTGTCGAAGGTGTCGACGGCGAGCACGGTACCGTCGTTGAAGCGATGGTCCGCTCCGAGATTGTAGGCAAACGTGGTTTCGGGGCGCAACGCCGCGTTCGGGAAGCCGACGAGGCCGCCGCTGAACAGGCTGTTGGCCGTGACTTGCCCCGACACCAGCGCTGCGTATGGCACCGTGATCGCCGAGCCGGCGCTGAAACGATAGGTGGTATTGCTCTCGGGATGCCACGTCAAACCGGCCTGCGGGTCGTTGTGGGCGTAGTCCCGCTGCCCCAGCGTCGTGATCTCGTTGACCCGCAGGTCCGTGAAATTCGGAACCAGCGTGATCGACGCGTAATCAAGATTCCAGTTCGTGTCGTAGTCGCCGGCGAACAGCCGCAAACGGCTCGTCAGCGGCATGGTATACGCCGCCGAGAAATCGTTGTTGCGCGCGGTCGTCGGCGGAATCGAATCCTGGTAACCGGTCATGCTCAAGGGCGAACCGTCGTACTTGACGCTGGGATTTCCGCTCGCCAACGTCGTTTGATCCCAACGCTCGTCGAAGCTCAGATTGAGGGTCGCATCGCCCATCGGATGCACGAGCGTAGCGGTCGCGCCCCGGAGCCGATCGTTCTCTTGATCGCGAAAGAGCGAGCTGCCCGACTGCGGTTCAAAACACGGATATCTCGCGCTGCAGTTCGGGCCGGTCGTGACCGTGACCCAATTGCCGCCGGTGCTCGGGTCGCCGCTGCTGAAATCCGAACCGTCGACGACATGAAAGATCGTGCCCGCATACGGGCGGAGCAGGAACGTGTCGTCCTTGATCGCGGTTCGAAACTCAGCCTCGAACAGCGGTTGGTTGAGTTGAGCGTTCGCGCTGTCGGAGAGCGTATACGCCGGAACGATTTTGCCGACCAGGTTGGCAAACGCGGGCTGGCTCACGACCGTGCCGCCGAATGCGGCGGGGGCGGACGGAACGATCATGCGATTGCCGAGGAACGTAGCGTACGCTCCGCCCGTTGCGTCGTAGTCGCTGTGCAGTCCGACGTACCCGACGGTCAGCGAGCTGGCTCCGCTAAAGCGCCAGCGCAGCTTCGCCAAGTCGCTGCCGAGCATCAGGGGCGAGTCGAGCGGGGTCTCGCCGGCGATCAGCGCGGTCCCATTTGCTTCGGGGATGACGTTGTTCGCTACGTGGTTCGCTTGCGGGCCGTTGTAACCGTACAAATTGTGTTCGAAGACATAGCTCAAGCGGTCGTCCCTAAACAACGTGCCGGAGAGGGCAAAATTGGCATAACTGCCGCCGAAGCTGTCCGTGCCGAAGACGGCATCTTCTTGGTGGCCCTGCGTGAAGTCGCGCGTCCGGAGATTGATCGTGCCGAACGCCGACTCACCGGCGTTTGCGCCGCCCAGCGACGGTCCTTTCACGACCTCGACGCTGTCGAGCAACGGCAGCGAGGCGTAGGAACTGTTCCAGCGGCCCGTCGCACCGGCGCTGACGGGATGCCCGTCGATCATGACACGCGTCTCGACCGTTCCACCGCGCACGACAAAGCTCGTGTCGGGGACGTTGTCGTCGGGATGGGCGAGCGTCACGCCCGGAAGCTCGAGCGCCAATTCGCGCAGCGACAGCGATGGCCGTTCGGAGATCGCGACGTCCGACAACGTCGCCGTCGCCGCAACACCGATATTAAAAGGAGCCCCGGCGCCTTTGACGCTGCTGGCGTCCACCGAACTCAAGTTGGCGTCGGCGAGCGAAAGCGAGACGACTTTCGACGTCCCGTTGCCGAGCACGACCGCGGTCGCTCCGGGCGAATAGCCGGCTTTACGCACGAGAATATCATACGAACCCGCCGCGACGCTCATCACGTACGAGCCGTCGAGGCGCGTCGCGGTCCAACCGATGGTCGCACCGCGAGCAGTGATCACTGCGCCCGCGATGGGAAGGTTGCGCGCGTCGGTAATTCGGCCGCTCAGCGTCACGGCATTCGAGGTCAAGGTCGCGCCGGTCGTTTGCGCCACGGCAAGCGCCGACGTACCGCCCAGCGCGAGAACGAGCGCAAGCGTCGCAATGGTCAGTGGCGAACGGGTGAGCGTCAGAGAGTTTCCCATACTGCCTGGGCACGCTGGAACATCGAGTACCTCGGATACCGACGATACGCGACCCGCGCATCCCGCCGGCGAGCGACGATGCAAGTGTCGCCCCCCAAGCGCGATGATGCGAATCGGCCAAGAGTCTTACTTCACCAATCGGCAGTGAACCGTGCAGGCTTGAGCGCGCACGGCCGCATCGCGGGGGAACGTCGAATTTCGCGTTTTCGCTGGAGACTCGCAGCCTATCGGCCGAAAAACCGTTGTATGGAGCGACGTGTTCGTCGGCATTGCGACTCGCCCAAGCGCAGTCGTTTATGAGTGCCATCGTCAAACCGCCGGTCGGCATCACCGGCCCACGACCGTTTGCGCGGGCGTTGGCGTAACGGTTTGCCGATGCAAAGCAACGCAAGCACGCGACTGAACCACTTCGGAGCGATCTCGATCGCGCCGGTGGCGCTATCGCTGTGCGTGCTGCTGTCGCTTTCGCCGGCGCGGGCCGACGATTCGATCGATCCGAGTCTGATCCCCGACGGCACCTATCCCGCACACGTCGACCGCGTGGTCAACGACCAGCATATGGAAGTCACCATGCAGGGAACGCTCAAAGTGTTCCTCGCCGCAGCCCGCAAGACCGTCACCTTCGCCGACAAAGTCAAGCCGAACGACGACATCGCCGTCACCCTCACCGACGGCAAAGTGACCGCGTTTACCAAGAAATAGCGCCGCCTCAAGCACGCTTGCCTAGCTGCCGATAGAAAGCAAGATACGGATCGTCGTGCTCGTGAGAGCAGCATCAGCCGGGGAGGAGCAGCAAGGCGTGGAACGCGCGCACATCGTGAGCCGGGCGGCATATGCCGGCCTTGTCGCGCTGGTGATCGGCTTTCTGGCCTTCGCAATCGGCGCCGCTTTCGTAACGAAAGACGCCGCGCGCGTCGAAGCGGAAGCCGCGCAACGCAGTGACTTGTTTTCGGCGGCGCGCTTCGAGGTCGGCGCCGAGCAGTCGCTCCATCGCAGCTATCAGCTCGAGCGAACGGCGGAAACGCTGCGGATGCATGCGGAGGCGGCGCGCCGGCTCGTCGACGACCTCGTCGCGGTGCGGGCCTTGTCCGATCCGGGCACCAGTGCGATCGTGGACCGGTTGCTCATCGCGCACAGCCACTACTTGACGGCAACCCACATCCTGTTTGCGGCCGTCGACCGCCGCGGCACCGTCCGTGCGCGCGCCATCGATCACCTGATCGTCGATCCGGTTTTCGTCGCGATCCAGACGACGGTCAACGATGAAGCGCAGCGTTTGACGAAAATGGCGCGCACCGCGCGCGGCACGCTGCGCGCTACCGAAGATTTCGTCATCGTGCTCACGATCGTCGTGTCCCTCATCGCGATCATCGTGCTGAGCATCATCCTGATGGTCCTGCGGCATTACAAACAGCAAGTCGATGCGACGATTCGCAACGAGATGGACCACCTCAAAGAGGCCGCGCTGACCGACTATCTGACCGGCTTGGGCAATCACCGC
>JBEKHC010000043.1:0-50785 GCA_050012475.1 Candidatus Velthaea sp. | reverse complement strand
ACGCACACGATCTTCCTGGGTAACGTCATCGAATCCGGCGAACGCGAGGGGGCGCCGCTGGGGTACTACGATCGGCACTATCGGAATTTTGGTGAGCGATGATCGTCGAACAGCACGCCGTCGGGGTCCTGGAATGCACGTGCACGATTTTGGGCGACCGCGCCACCGGCGAAGCGATCGTCGTCGACGCTGGCGACGACATCCCGCTGATCGCCGAACGCTTGCGGGCCCTGGGTTTGCGGGCCAAGTATCTGGTGCACACGCACGCCCATATCGATCACATCGGCGCGCTGGGTGAATTGCGCGACACCTGCGGCGGAAGCGCGCTGCTGCATCCGGCCGACGGCCCGCTGTATGCAACGCTCGCGGCGCAGGCACATTGGATCGGCTTGCGGCACGCGCCGCCGATCGTGCGCATCGATGCCGACCTGAGCGACGGGGATGCCCTCGACGCCGGTGCCGTTCGGCTGCGCTGTTTGCACACGCCCGGCCATACGCCGGGCAGCACCTCGTTCGCGGTCGAGCATGCCGGCGCCACGCCGATGCTGCTGACCGGCGATACCCTCTTTCGCGGCTCCGTCGGACGTTGGGATTTGGGCGGAACGTCGCTCGAGGACATCGTCACATCGATCAACGAGAAGCTGCTGGGTTACGCCGACACCACGGTCGTGATTCCCGGTCACGGCCCAGCAACCACCATCGGCACCGAGCGCCGGCACAACCCCTACTTGGCTGCTCGATAGCAAGTTGAGCGGGCGCCCATCCGATCGGGCTAGTCGCGCGCGTCTGACGCCGCGCACTATTGAATGCGGATGCCCGCGGGTACGACGGCTTTACCCGCGCCTCCCGGGCCGCTCGCGCGGTCGGGGCGCGGCATCATCCACCCTCGGAACGTCGCGCGCTCCTTCGCGCGAATACCAGCGAGCGACGTCCCTGCACGAGAAGAGACGCTCATGAGCACGATCACCACCGACGATGGAACTCAGATCTATTACAAGGATTGGGGCAACGGCCAGCCGGTCGTTTTCAGTCACGGTTGGCCGTTGACGGCGGACGCTTTCGAAGACCAGATGGTATTTCTGGCCTCCAACGGTTATCGCACGATCGCGCACGACCGGCGCGGCCACGGGCGCTCGAGCCAACCCTGGACCGGCAACGACATGGACACCTACGCCGACGATCTCGCCGCTCTCACGGAAGCACTGAATCTCGAGAACGCGGTTCACGTCGGGCACTCGACGGGCGGCGGCGAGGTCGCGCGCTACATCGGCCGGCACGGGACCAAACGGGTCGCGAAAGCCGTCCTCATCGGCGCCGTACCGCCGATCATGCTCAAGACCGACGCCAACCCCGGCGGCCTGCCGATAGAAGCATTCGACCAAATTCGCGCCGGCGTGCAGTCGGACCGCTCGCAGTTTTTCAAGGACCTCTCCGTGCCGTTTTACGGCGCGAACCGAAGCGGCGCAACCGTCTCGCAAGGATTGCGCGATTCGTTCTGGCTGCAGGGCATGCAGGGCGGTCTCAAGGGACTGTTCGACTGCATCAAAGCGTTTTCCGAAACCGACTTCACCGAGGATCTCAAGAAGTTCGACGTTCCGACGCTCATCATCCACGGCGACGTCGATCAGATCGTCCCGTTTGCCGATTCGGCCCCGCTGTCGGCCAAGCTGATCGAGAACGCCGAACTCAAAGTCTACGAAGGCGCTCCGCACGGCCTGTGTTCGACCCTCAAAGACCGGGTCAACAACGACCTGCTCGCGTTCCTCGGAGGTCCCGTCCGCTCGGCCTCGGCCTCGCGCTCGACTGCCGGCGCCGCCCGCTAACGGCACATCCGCGATCTCTCGAACCGGCCGACGCGCCGCGACCAACGTCAGGCGCGGCGCCGCTCGGCGCTCAGAGCTGCCGCGGCTTGCGGCGCAGCCATAAACGCCACGGACTCAGCGAAGCTGAGCCCTGCTGCTAATGCAGTTTGATCGTGACGAGGCCGGCGTCGTCGACGACTTTGGGACCTGCCGCTTGGGCCTCATCCTGCGAGGTCTTGCCGGTGCCGGGCAACTCGGCAAGAGCCGCGGCGGCCGCGACGGCACGCGCTTTTTCGAGCATGTCGTCGGTGATCTTGCCGGCCGCGCGCTTCGCGCGGTAATCCTCGATCGCGGCGCGCAACGCCGCGCGCGAGCGTTCCGGATAATCCTTTTTCTTCTCGGGATAGCCGCCCAGGGCGTCCATGATGTCCTGATCGGTCACTGCCAGCGCTTCGTCGAGCGTCTTGCCGTGCGCGAGTTCGACCAACAAGGAACAGGTCGCGGTGCCGAAGCCGCAGCCGGTCGTGAAGTACGAGATGTCCTCGATGCGTTCGTCCGGCCCGACCTTGAGATAGTACGTGTACATGTCGCCGCACGAATCGCTGAAATACTCGCCGCTGGCCATCGCATCGTCCATCGTGCGGAACCCCGACCGCTTCTCAACGAGCTGCTGAAACTTCGCGAAATCCACTCGGCTGCTCCCCAACTTGCCCGTCCGGTGCATCCGGTGCGGCGGCGCTGCTTGTCGAAATCTCGAACCGGCACTCGGTGCCGCCGGTTGCGAGCGAATCGGTCTGAATGACCCGCGGGGCCACGACGTCCCGGATCACGGAATGGATCAAACCGCAAATCTCCGGATGTTCGCCGACGGTCTCGGCGTACGGGCAATTGTGTTCGCGGATGGTGAAGCCGCCCGCGGTTTGTTCGGCTTCGGCCTCGACGCCCGAGCCGCGCAACAGATCCGTCAGCGCGGCGACGCGTTCGGCGACCGGCCGTTCC
Source organism: Candidatus Velthaea sp. (assembly GCA_050012475.1). Taxonomy (GTDB): domain Bacteria; phylum Vulcanimicrobiota; class Vulcanimicrobiia; order Vulcanimicrobiales; family Vulcanimicrobiaceae; genus Velthaea. Next base: position 47,984 of record JBEKHC010000043.1, on the reverse strand, counting down.
TCGAGCCGCGCTTTGAGTCGTCCGGCTTGGCGGCGGCTCATCGCGTTGAAGATCGCCTGCACGGCATCGTCGCCGCCGGTCTCGCGCACCTCGCGCAGCACGGCGTTGAGCATCCGGTCGTAATGCTGCGGGAAGTACTTTTCAGCCGCCGGCGTGAGCCGGTATTCGACCGTCGGCTTGGTCTTGCCGCGCCGCACGCTCGACCCCGTGACCAGCCCGTCACGTTCGAGCAGCACGAACTGCTGACGGATCGCATTCGTCGAAAGGCCGAATTCTCGCGCCAAATCGACTGCCGACGCACCGTGGCGGCCGCGCAAGGCAGCTACGATCTTGCCGCGCGCTGTGTCGAAAAACCAGTCGCCGTGCATACCCCAGCAGCCTACCATCGTACGAGAAGAAAGTCCAGACTTTCCTTGACTTTCTTGACGCGCAAAGCTACCATCGTGCTCGGTACCGGTGCGCGCGTATGGCGTGCGTTCGGTCGGTGCGCCAGCAACATTTTAGGCGAGAGCCGCATGCGTCCGTCAGGAGTTCAATGAGTCTAGTAATCAGCGGCCTGCGGGTCGCCGTCGAAGAGAAAGAGATCCTCAAAGGGATCGATCTCGACGTCGAGCCGGGAAAAGTGCACGCGCTCATGGGACCCAACGGCAGCGGCAAGTCGACGCTCGCGTTTGCGATGAGCGGCCACCCGAATTACAAGGTGCTCGAGGGCTCGGTGCGGCTCGACGGCGAGGAACTCATCGGCCTGGCGCCCGACAAGCGGGCCAAGGCCGGCTTGTTTCTGTCGTTCCAGTACCCGGCCGCCATCCCAGGCGTCTCGGTCGCCAACTTCATTCGCACGGCGCGCATGGCCGTCCGGCCCGACGATCTCCCGCCCGCGAAGTTCCGCAAGATGATCTTCGACCAGCTCGACGTGCTCGACATGGATCCCGCGTTTCTGTCGCGCTACGTCAACGACGGTTTTTCGGGCGGCGAGAAAAAGCGCCTCGAAATGCTGCAGCTGGCGATGCTGCAGCCCAAGTACGCGGTCTTGGACGAAACCGATTCTGGCCTGGACGTCGATGCGCTGCAGTCGGTCGGCCGGTCGATCAACGCGCTGCGCGCGACGGAAGCCGGTGCAAGCGGCGCGTTTCTCATCATCACGCACTACCCGCGCATTCTCAACTACATCCCCGCCGACGTCGTGCACATCATGATGGACGGGCGGATCGTGAAGACCGGCGGCCCCGAACTCGCGAACCTGATCGAACGCGAAGGCTACGACAAGATTCGCGACGAGGTGGCGAGCAGCGTTGCCTAGCATCACCGCGCCGCCTGCCGCGATCGCGTTTCTCCCGACGCCCGGGACGCTCGAGGCGGCACTCGCTTTTCTCGAACGGGCCGGTACCGGTTCCGGCAGCGCCGTCGCCGCCGCGGACCGCCGGGCCGCCTTCGCCGCGTACGGCGTGCTGCCGGTTCCGGGCGGATTTCCCGGCCGCTCGTGGCGCTACGATTACGCCAAACTGCCGTTCGAGGCGCTGCAGTGGGACTCGGGCCGGCGCAGCGTGCCGACCATGCCGCTTGCCGCGACCGCCGCCGGCGATCTCGATGCCGACCGTCCCGCGCTTGCAACGGAGAACGCCGGCGGTTTGGTGCATCTCGGTGCAACGCTGCTCGAAGGCCCGGGCCCGACCTCGGCGGATCCGCGCGTGATCGTAACGTCGCTGGCCGACGCGCTGCGCGACCACGCCGATCTGCTGACCCCGGTGCTGCACCAGATCGTCGATCCGCATGCCGACCGGTTTGCCGCGTTGACGACGGCGTTCCAGAACTGCGGCGCGTTCGTGTACGTGCCTGACGGCGTCGCCGTCGAAGCTCCCATTCAACTGCTGTTCGTCAACGGCGAAGCGCAAGCTGCGGCGGTCTTTCCGCACGTGGCGATCGTGCTCGGGGCCGGCGCCCGCGCGACGGTGATCGAACGGCACGCCGGCGAAGGCGACGCCTTCGTTTGCGGGATCGTGGAAGCGCACGTCGGAGCGGGCGCGTCGCTCGACGTGGTCAGCATTCAGCAGGCCGATCCGGAAGCGCGCATCTTCGCCAGCCGCGGTGCGCGCTGCGAGCGCGACGCCACGATGCGTTGGCAGCTCGCGGAGTTGGGCGGCGGCTTGGCGCGCAGCGTCGTCACCACCGCGCTCACCGGCGAAGGCGCCGCGGGCGAGGCGTCCGCCTTGTTTTTTACCGGCGCCACCCAGCACGTCGATCTCACGGTGCACACCGATCATCGCGTCGGTCAGACGACGTCCAACACCGTCGTGCGCAGCGCCGCGACCGATCGCGGGCAGGGCCGATTCTTCGGCAACATCGCCATTCGCAAACAAGCCCACGGGAGCGACGCGTCGCTGCGTGACGACGCGCTGCTGCTGTCCAAGACCGCGCACATCGACTCGGTTCCGGCGCTCGAAATCGCCGCCAACGACGTCAAAGCCTTCCATGGCGCGACGGTCGGCTCGGTCGACGACGAGCAGCTGTTCTACGCGCGCAGCCGCGGCATCACGCGGCCCGACGCACTGCGGATGATCGCGCTGGGCTTCTTCGAGCCGGTCGTCTCGCGCTTCCCCGGCGAGCGGTTGCGCGACGAGATTCGCACCGCACTCGACGCCAAGATCGACGCCGCGACGGAGATCGATTAGCCATGCTCGCCGCAGCCGATCCGAAGCTCGCCCGGATCATCGCCGACTTCCCGATCCTCGCCAAGCCGACGTCGCGCGGAAAACGGCTGGTCTATCTCGATTCGGCTGCCAGCTCTCAGAAGCCGCAAGCCGTCATCGATTCGCTCGTCGACTACTACACGTCGTACAACGCCAACATCCACCGCGGCGTGTACGAACTGGCCGAACGCGCGACGGCGGCGTTCGAGGGCGCGCGTGAGAAAGTAGCCCGCTTCATCAGCGCGCGCGAAGCGGCCGAGATCATCTGGACGCGCAACACAACCGAAGCGATCAACCTCGTCAGCTTCTCGTGGGGTTTGACCAACCTCAAGCCGGGCGACGCGATCCTCACCACCGAACTCGAACATCACTCGAACCTCGTGCCCTGGCAGCTACTGGCTGCGAAAACCGGTACCGAGCTGCGGTTCATCAGCGCCGGCGCGGACGGCAACTTGCTGCTCGACGATCTCGAGGAAAAGCTCAGCGGCGTCAAGCTCGTCGCGCTCACGCATGTGAGCAACACGATGGGCTCGATCGTGCCGCTCGAGGAGATCGTGCCGCTCGCGCACGCCGCGGGGGCGGTCGTGCTCGTCGACGGTGCACAATCGGTGCCGCACATGAAGATCGACGTGCAAGATCTCGAGGTCGACTTCTTCGCCGCGTCGGGGCACAAAATGTGCGGCCCCACGGGCATTGGCTTCTTGTACGGCCGGCGCGAGCTGCTCGACGCGATGCCGCCGTTTCTAACCGGCGGCGACATGATTCGCCGGGTTCAGTATACCGAGTCGACGTTCAACGAACTGCCCTGGAAGTTCGAGGCCGGAACCAGCAACATCGCCGATGCCATCGCGCTGGGTGCGGCCGTCGATTACCTCACGGGCATCGGCATGGAGTGGGTGCGCGCGCACGAGATCGAGCTCACGCGCTACGCACTCGCGCGGCTGCAAACGTTGGCCGGACGGGGCCTCGCGATCTACGGGCCGCCGCGGGCTGAGGATCGAGCCGGCGTCATCAGTTTCAATCTCGGCGACATCCACGCCCACGACTTGGCCTCGCTCTTGGACACCGAGGGCGTCTGCGTGCGAGCCGGACATCACTGCACGATGCCGCTCATGGACAAGATGGGCTGGAGCGCCACCGCACGTGCATCCTTTTACATCTACAACAGCGAGGAAGACGTCGACGTGCTCATCGGCGCACTCGAAAAGGCTGCCCGCGTCTTCCGGCTGGCCTGAGACCGATCAATGGACGATTTCTACAAAGAATATATTCTCGACCACTACCGCAACCCGCGCAACTTCGGCCACATGGATGCGCCGACGGCCGTTGCCGAGGATTTCAATCCGCTCTGCGGCGACACGATTCGGGTCGAACTGCACGTCGATGACGACGGACGCGTCGACGATGTCCGCTTCTCGGGCAAGGGCTGCGCGATCTCACAAGCCTCGATGTCGATGCTGCTCGATTCCGTCCGCGGACAAAAACTCGAGGACGTCGCGCGCTTATCGAAAGAAACGGTGCTCGAGAACGTCGGGATCGGCATCAGTCCGACCCGCATGAAATGCGCGACGCTCGGGCTCAAGGTGCTCAAATCCGCGGCGCTCGGCCAGATTGCTACGTGGCCTGACGAAGTCGCCTAACCGGGTTCGACTGCCTCGAACCTTTGGCGTTTGCGGCTGCGCCGCAAGCCGCCCGTCGCGTTTGGCGCTACGCGCCAAGCCGCTTCGCCGGTTGGGCTGGGGTGAGTAGCGGGTTCGCGGTCGATGCGGTTCGAATCGCGTTGGCTATTCTGCTCAATACGACGGCGCTCGTGATCTGGGACATCGGAACTCGCTCGCCCGTGCGCCTGCTCGCCGACGTGCGCGCCGGTCTGCGCGAGCGCCGCTCGATCGTTCGCGGCGTGCTGCGCGCGATCGCCGGGTCGTTGGCGATGGGGGCGGCCGTCGCGGTCAGCGCGCCGGCCGCTTCGCGGAGCGGCGATCTCTCCGTCATCGAATGTTGGGCGCTCGTCATGGCGCTGGCGATCGAGCAACTCGTCGGGCCCGTTCTCCGCTTTCGACGGCGTTAGCTCTCGCCGGTTGCCGGATCCTCCCGCGCCGCCTTGTTGCCGGTCGTGATTTCGAATCGACATTCCGTTCCGCCCGTCGCGAGCGAATCCGTCTGGACGACTCCCGGCGCGACGACGTCCTGGATCACCGAACGGATCAAACCGCAGATCTCGGGATGTTCGCCGACGGTCTCGGCGTAGGGACAGTTCTGCTCGTGAATCGTGAATCCGGCCGCCGTTTCTTCCGCTTTGGCTTCGACGCCAGACTCGCGCAGCAGATCGGTGAGCGCAGCGACGCGTTCGGCTACCGGCCGTTCTTCGACGTCGGCGTTGAGCCGGTCGGCCTGGCGACGGCTCATCGACTGGAAGATCGCCGCTACCGCATCGTCACCACCGTTCGCGCGCACTTCGCGCAAGACCGCATTGAGCATCCGGTCGTAATGCTGCGGAAAGTACTTCTCCGCCGCAGGCGTCAGCCGGTATTCGACGGTCGGCTTGGTTTTACCGCGCCGCACGCTCGACGCCGTCACCAACCCGTCGCGCTCGAGCAAGATGAACTGCTGTCTTACAGCGTTGGTCGACAGGCCAAATTCACGAGCTAGATCGAATGCCGAAGCTCCGCGGCGGCCGCGCAAAGCGGCCACGATTTTTCCGCGCGCTGTATCGAAAAACCAATCGCCGTGCATGTCTGTGCACCTATCATCGCGCGCAAAGAGGGAAAGAACGTAAGCGATGGGCTCCTCCGCAATGGTCGTCGCCGTCGCGATCGTTGTGTGCGAATGTCTCGGTAATCAAAAGTATTCGGTGATGAAAAGTATAACGCGGCGCAACATCTCACTCACTGTCCAAGCGGTACGCACATCAATGACTGACTCCACCAATGGACAAACGGTTAGGTCGTCCTAAGCTCATGCGGCGCCGGTTTTCTGTTGAGGACGCGGTACTTCTACGCAGCGTTCGCCCGCGGATACAACGAAGTAATCACTTCGCACAATGGATCGCATTTCGATTTAGCCAATCGGAGCGGTCGCTGGTCGAGAACCGTGCCAATACACGGGAGAACGATCGAAGCGACGCCGCAAACGCGTTCGGTCCCGTCAAACGGTAAGCCGGCAGGCGCTGACCGGAGTCTCTCGCTTCGACCCGTTCGGAATGAAGCGGTCTGCAAGTACGCCGAGCGACCGCCGCGTCGCAAGTTCGATCGGCGTTTTCAAGCGGTGACGTTCAATCACCGATCGACGTGCGCTCTTTCTGTTAGCGCGCGAGCAGCTTTCCGTCGACGGGCAGCTTTTTGCCGGCCTTGTGGTGGGCGATCCATCGTTCCAGCTCGGCGACGTGAGCGCTTTCCTCCTCGACGAATTCCTTTGCCAGCACCTTGATCTCCGGATCGGTCGCCGTGTCGAAAACGCTCTGGTAGTACGCAAGACCGGCCGCCTCAGCCGCCAGGGCAATGTGCAATGCCTGCTCCCGGCCGATGAAGGGATCCGCGGCCCAGATGGCCGCCGCCTCCGGGCTTTCCAAATCGGGCCAATTGAATTCGTCGGGCCGCAGTTCCGGAATTTCGCGATATCCGGCGCGCGCTTGGGCCTCCGCAAGATGAAGCCGCGAATATTCCGACAGACGCCGAAACAGCTTTCCCACTTCGGCGTTGCCATAGGTGGCCATCGAGTCGGCGAGTTCGCCGAAACGGTCCATTGCCTCGCGTTCGAGATGGATCGCATAGGCGAGAAATTCCTCAATCGATTGCATACGGTTGCCTCGCGGGGCGGCCGAACGTTGATGCTGCGCTAAACAAGTTGTGTCACTTGCGCGGTCTTCAAGGCCCATTCCTCGCGGGTGATCCAGGCTTTGAGCACCGCGACGTGTTCGGCTTCCTCTTTGACGAATTCGAGTGCAAGGTCGCGGATATCGGTATTGCTCGTCGTGCCCGCAACTGCGTAGTAAAACTCGTAGCCGCGCTCTTCACCGACGAGCGCCGCGCGCAGGGCGTCCAGGCGCGACAGGTGCGGATCACCGGCCAAGAAAGACGTGCGCTCGGGAGTCGCGTGCTCCGGCCAAACGTAGTCGGGCGGAACGGTCACCGCGGCGTCGATCGCGCCCGCGCGTCGCTGCGCCTCGGCCAAGTGCAAGCGCGAAAAGCTGCCCAGCTGAGCAAAGAGCTTGGCGACCTCGTGGTTTCCGCATTCCTCCATCGCCGCAGACATTTTCTCGAAATGGAGCGCCGCGTCTTCTTCAACCTTCACGGCGTAGCCGAGGAAATCGTCGATCGACGTGGGCTTGAGGCCGCCTTTGAAGATCTTTGCCGCGGGCGTGAGATGCGGCTTCTGGGCGGGCAGCGTTTCGTCGCCCACGAAGTTGACCATGATATCTTCGTTGCGCACGAAACACTGACAAGCCAAGCGGTAACGCGGCGGCATGTCGTTGACTTCCGCATTCTCTATTTCTTTGCGCGTGATCTTCCCGAGCTGGCGGAGCATCTCTTTTTCCTTCTCGGTAAGCGCGATGGCACACTTGGTGTCCGAGAGGTGTTTGACCTCGACCAGACACGAACCGCATTCGCCGTCCTGACAATCGAACGGAATCGGAATCTTGTGTTCCTTCGCCACTGCCAGAATGGTGCCGCGATCGCCGGCCACGGCATAGACGGTGATGTCCCGCGCTAAAACGGGGGAAGAAAATGTCACGTTACCCACTTGTCTACTCCTGTTCGCATAAGTTCATGCCGGCTGGCTCCAGCGGGCCGACACAACTTACTATCATGTTTTCATGCACTGAGGCTGAAGTCGATGAGCTATTCTTGCGCTTTTTGCATGTCCCGGCTATGGCAATTGCAGCACATTGGTCAGGTTCACCGAGCGCAACAGCTATTGTGGTAATTCGGCTTGGCGATCGCCTACGCTTCAAGGCCGGCCCTCACTTCAGAGCATGGCTCGTTGAAACTGACAATCGACACTTGTCCACTGCTTGTTCTCATCAAGGGATGCTCTGATTTAGCCTTAGACGTCGTCGCTACGCGGCTTTTTTGCTAAACAAACTTCGCCGCTATGCTCCTCGGCCAGGGTTAAACCGGAGCATCCCTGAAGCGCTTGAGAAGCGACGCCCCAGCGGAACACAACGCGAATCAAAGTACCGTTGAAGAAATGTACGCTACGACGCTCCGCTGCCGCCGGCTTGACGCACCGCGCTTAGCCGAACTTGAAAAGAACGCCGAAGCCGCCGCGCGGATAGCTCCACTCGATGTCCTTCGTCGCGGCACAAACGACGCGGCACGTGCCGCATTCCAAGCATCCGTCGACGGCAATCTCCACGTGACCCTTATCGTTGAGGCTGTAGCAGCCTGCGGGACACGTCGTCGTCAAAGACAACAGCGCCTTCGACGGCTTGTCGTGCGGCTTGACGGTTATGTGCGGACGCCCGGCATCGACTTGATAGCGGTTCGTGTACAGTTTGTCCTCAACGTTCACCACGATTCTGCTTTCTGGTAGCGCAGTAAGTATTTCGACCGGATTCATCGCCAAGCCCTCGCAAACTTCAATGCATCGCCGATCAATCCTGGAAGCGATCGGCTCTTACGGAAAGACGCCAGTATTTCGTTTTCCTTCGTTTGTTTGTCCGTGCCGTCGACGCGAAACCAATTCTGCGCGGCCTGGCCGAGCAGGCGCGGATACACCCCGAGCAGTGTCTTATTGTTTTGATGGAGATAGTTCGGAATGTCCTTATATTTCTTGAGATCCTTCATGACATACGATTGATCCAACGCCATCTTGTACATCGTAAGGTTGGCCTTGCTGCACTTCTGGCGTTTGTGATGCAAGTGCGCGATCGTTTCGCCGGCGAGCAGTCCGGTGGTCATCGCCATGTTCGAACCTTCACGATGCACCGAGTTCACGAACTGGCCGGCATCGCCGACGATGACCCACCCGTCGCCGTACACATCCGGGATCGCTTTGAACCCGCCCTCGGGAATCAGGTGCGCCGAGTATTCCTTCGCCTCGGAGCCGGCCAGCAGCGGCTTGATGCTGGGATGGTTCTTGAACGCCTCGATCATGCTGTACGGTGTCGCGCCCGACTCGGTGAAATCCGAGACGAGGGTGCCAATGCCAACCGAGATCGACTCTTTGTTGGTGTAGATGAAACCCATTCCGGAGAGACCCGGGCTTACCGTGCCCATCGCCTCGATGACCACGCCCTCGTCGCCCTTGAGGTTGAAGCGATTCTCGAGCACGTCCTGGGGCATGAAGTGCATCTCTTTGACCGCCAGGGCGACTTCTTTGGGTTTGAGCTCCGGACGCAGTCCGGCCGATTGCCCGACCAAACCGTTGACGCCCTCACCCAAAACCACGACGTCCGCCAAGAGATCGCCGTCGGCGCGGTCGGTATGCACGCCGACCACTTTGCCGTGCTTATCTTTGATCAGGCCAGTTACCGTCGTTTCGCACAAGACGACAGCGCCCGCTTCGCGCACGCGGCGGCTGAACCACTTGTCGAACTCCGCCCGAATGATGGTGTAGCGGTTGGGCCGTTCCTCATTGAACTCTTGCGAAAGTCCGGGATGATCCTCTCGAGCGCGTCGGAGTACAGAATCGCGCCTTGGACGTTCTTCGATCCCGGATACTCGCCGCGTTCGAGCTGCAGAACGTTGAGTCCACTTTTGGCCATCGTATAGGCGGCCGCGTTGCCCGCGGGACCGGCTCCCACGACGATCGCGTCGAATTTCTTTTTCATCGCAGCTCCTATTTCGCTACCAGAAAGGTTTCCGGAACGTAGTGAAGTGACAGGCGTGCACGGAGCGCATCCGTGAACACCGGCAAGAACTCCACTGCGTCCGCAACGATGCCGACGTGAGCGAAGTCGAAGATCGGCGCGTTGGGATCCGAGTTGATCGCGACGATCAAGTCGGCGCCGTCGACGCCGACGCGATGTTGAATCGCGCCGGAGATGCCGGCAGCGATGTAGAGTTTCGGCCGAATCGTTTTGCCGGTTTGCCCGATCTGCCGATCGGCGGGAATCCAACCCTTGTGGGCCACGGGGCGCGAACCCCCGTATTCACCGCCGAGGACCTGCGCCAAGTGTTTGACGTGCTGAAAGTTCTCCATCGATTTGAGGCCCAGTCCGCCGGCCACGACGATGTCGGCAAACGCGAGCTGCGCCTTGTCCGAATCGCGATCGGGGAGGAACGCCAGCACTTTGGTGATGATGTCGTCCTCGGCCAGATTGAGCGGCTGCTCGACGATGCGTCCGACGCGGCCCGGCTGGCGCTCCGGCATCGGCATGACGCGTGGCCGGACGGTCGCCATCTGCGGCCGGAAATTCAGCGTGTAGATCGTGCAAAGCAGCGACCCGCCGAAGGTCGGCCGCGTCGCGGCAAGCGACCGTTCCTCATCGATCGCCAGCGCCGTCGTGTCGGCGGTGAGGCCGGTGAGCAGCGTGGTCGCCACCGAGCCGGCGAGATCGCGGCCCAGCGTCGTCGCGCCAAGCAGCAGAATCTCCGGCTGATAGGTGTTCACGAGGTCCGTCATCGCTTTGGTGAACGGCTCGTTGCGATAATCGGCCAGGACAGGGTCGGTAACCAAATACACCACGTCGGCGCCGAACTCGAAACAGTCGGTCGCCGCGAGCAGCAGATCGGCATGCGACGAACCCATCAGCACGCCCGCGAGTTCCACCCCGAGCTTGTCGGCGAGTTTGCGGCCTTCCCCCAAGAGTTCCAAGGAAACGGGGTGGATTGCGCCGCGCTCGTACTCGATGAACACCCAGACGTGCCGGTACGCTTTGAGGTGTTCGGGCAGCTCCGCTTTCTTGGACGCGCGGCCGCCGGCCGGCCGTGGCGGTGTCGGCCCTGGTGCATTGTTCATCAGAAGTTCTCCGTTCGCGCGAGAAGCTCGGTCTCGAGACCCGGGCGACGCGTGAAAATAGTGTTGATCATGTCGTCGGCCATCTCCGACCAGGTCCGGCCGGTGACCGGAACTTGCTCTGCCTTTTCGGCGCGCGCGGCCGGCGCGAACACTTTCTTCACGACCGTCGGCGAGCCGCGCAGACCGCACTTGGTAAGTTCCGGGATGCCCGCGTCGACCGCGCTCCACATGACGATCTCGGCCTGGGCCGCCCGCAGCGCGTCGTCCATCGTGCCACGCCGCATCTCATTGGTGTCTTCGAGCATCGTCATGAGCACCGGAAGGCGAGTCGTGAGGACTTGGACGCCGCCCTCGGCGCGGCGTTCGACCATGATCGTTCCGGCTTCGGCCTCGAAAGACGCAATGCGCGAAACGTACGTCAGCGCATTGTAGTTGAGCCGCTTCGCAATGCCCGGGCCGACCTGCGCGGTGTCGCCGTCGATCGTTTGCTTCCCGGTGAACACGACGTGCGGTGCACCCCAGGTCTCACCGATCTTCCTGATCGCACTCGAGAGCGCATAGGTCGTGGCCAACGTGTCCGAGCCGGCAAACTGACGATCCGTCAGCAAAACCGCGCGATCGGCACCGTAGGCGAGCGCCTTGCGCAGACTGTCCTCCGCCATCGGCGGCCCCATCGTGAGCACGGTTACGTCGGCGGCGCCGACTTTATCCCGCAGCCGCAACGCTTCCTCGAGCGCGAAGAGATCGTAGGGATTGATGACCGACGGCACGCCCTGGCGCATGATGGTGTTCGTCACGGGATGCACGCGGATCTGCGCGCTGTCCGGAACTTGCTTGAGACAGACGACGATATGCAGCTTCTTGTCCATGTCATCCTTGCCCGTTGGGCGCGACGGAGAGCTGTACCAACGGCGCCGCAGACGGCGTCACCGCGTCTTTGAGCACTTTGAATACGCGTTGTTCGAGCGGAGTCGACTCGATGAAGTCGCTGTACGCGCGCTCGAGATGCGCTCGGCACAGAGCACGCGCGGCTTGCTCGTCGGCTAACGCCAACGCGGCTTTGTTCTTGCGCAGATATTCGCCCATCCGCTTGAGGATGTGCAGCCGCACGACATCCAGCACTGCCGGATCGTACCCGAGGTCCAGGAAGGTGAAGAAATCCTCAGCGCTCGACAGCGTTGCGAGTTGATCGAGTACGTTCATGGACGCGCTCCCGAGATATTGACGTTGGCGTGAAATTGACGAAGTTCGAGCGGACCGACGGCTTCTTTGGTCCGTATGGCGTGCGCGCGGACCTGTCCCAGGATGAGACCGGCGCTCTCGTGATCCGCGGTCAGGTCCAGCGCCTCGAGGGCGTTCACGACCGACGCTCGGCCCGAATGTTTGCCCAGGACGAAGTTGCGAATGCGTCCGAACCGCCCCGGGTCCACCGCTTCGTAGGCTTGCGGATTTTTGAGCAACGCACTGACGTGCATCCCCGATTCGTGCGTGAAGGCGGAACTGCCGACGATCGGCTGCGCGGCCGGAATCGGCCGTTTCGCCGCCGCCGCGACGAGTTCGGCCAACGCCGGGAGACGCGCGAGATCGACGGCTGTCTTCCGCGCGTAGATCAGCATCAGTCCGGCGACCACTTCTTCGAGCGAGGCGTTCCCCGCGCGTTCTCCCAAGCCTAACACGCAGACACTGGCGTGCGACGCTCCGGCCGCGATGGCGGCCAGCGTGTTGGCCGTTGCCAGACCAAAATCGTTGTGACCATGAAATTCCAAGTCCATGTCCGTGAACATGCGCAAGCGACGAAAGACGGCGCCGGTCTTGAACGGGTCCAGGATCCCGAGCGTGTCGGCAAAGCGGAACTTTACCGCGCCCGCGCCTTGCGCGCAGAGCAGCGCGGCCCGAACGAAATCCAGGTCGGCGCGGCTGGCATCTTCGCCGCCCAGCGACACCTCGAAGCCGCGCTCGCGCGCATACGGAATCACGTCGCGAATGCGCCGCAGCACGTCTTCGCGGTCGCTGCCGAACTTGACCGCAATCTGAACGTCCGACAGCGGAACCGAAAGGTTGACTCGTTTGACGCCGGTCCGGGCGGCAGCGTCGACGTCCGCTCGCGTCATTCGGCCCCACGCGATCACCTTGGCGCGCCGCAGTGATTGGCCCGTCGCACGGATCACGTCGATCTCGGCGTCACCCATCGCCGGAATGCCGGCTTCGATTTCGTCGACACCGGCTTGCTCCAAGGCCAGCGCGATGCGAATTTTCTCCTCAGCGGTAAAGGCCACCGACGGCGCCTGCTCGCCGTCGCGTAACGTCGAGTCGTTGATGATGACGCGCGGCAGCTGTTCGTTCATACGTAGCTCTCCTGGAGAGCCGTCGGGCTCATGGCCGAATCCGGCATGCGCGCCGGTCTGCGAAGTTTGGCGATGATCCCCGGCATGACGTCCATCACGCGGTCGATGTCCGCGGCAGTGGTTTCACGAGAGAGCGAGAACCGCACCGCGCCGTGGGCGCTCGTGTACGGCACCTTCATCGCTCGCAAAACGTGGGATGGCTCCATCGAGCCCGCTGCGCACGCCGAACCGGACGAAGCCGCGATGCCGCGCTTGTTCAGCAGCACCAAAATCGGATCGCTTTCCAGGTACGCGAAGGCGATGTTCAACGTCGTCGGGACGCGATTCGCTCGGTCGCCGATGACCGAAGCCTCGCCGATCGACGTGAGGAGACGCCGCTCCAGCGTGTCGCGCAGGCTCTTCACCCGCGGCATATCGTTTCGCAACGATCGACCGGCGGCTTCGGCGGCCTTCCCGAAGCCCACGATTGCCGGAACGTTTTCCGTCCCCGCGCGCCGGCCGCGCTCCTGGCGTCCGCCGCGGATCAGCGGCTGGAGCGGCACGCCCTTGCGCACGTAAAGCGCGCCGATGCCTTTCGGTCCGTGCAGCTTGTGCGCAGAGAACGAGAGCAGATCGACCGGTGTGTTCCGGATGTCGATCGGGATCTTGCCCACTGCCTGGACGGCGTCCGAATGAAACAGCGCCCCGGCTTCGTGCGCCAGCGCCGCAAACCGCTCGACCGGAAAGACAACTCCGGTCTCATTATTCGCCCACATGAGCGAAACGCACGCCGTGTTCGGACCCAGCGCGCTGCGATACGCTTCGACGTCGAGCCGGCCCTCGGTGTCGACGGGGAGGCGATGGATCGTCGCGCGGCCAGTGGTTTCGAGATGCTCGCAAACGGCAAGGATCGCCGGATGCTCGACCTGCGACGTGATGATCTCGTTTCGGCCGGCCTGCGTTTCGAGTGCCGAAAGAATCGCCGTGTTGCCAGCTTCCGTCCCGCTCGCGGTGAAGACGATCTCCGTATCGCTCGCCGCGCCGATGAGCTCCTGGACTCGCGCACGCGCCGCGCGCAACGCAGCGCTCGCCGTTTCACCGAAATCGTGCTTGGACGATGCGTTCCCGAAGTGCTCGGTGAAGAACGGCAGCATCGCTTCGAGCACGTGGGGATCGACTCTGGTCGTGGCATTGTTGTCGAGATACACGCGTGGCATCGAGGCCGGCCGCGCTTCGCGCTGCGACTCGCTCATAGACTCAACCTCACGAGCGGCCTCGGCGCGTCTTCGGTTCCCAGAAACAATCGGACCGCGGGGGACATGCGCTCTTTCGTCCACGGCGGCTCGAACGTCAACTCCACGTGCACGCCGGTCACGCCGGGAACCGCTCGCACTGCGCGCTCCACCTCGCCCGGAAGCGAGCCGGCCGTGGGGCAGTTCGGCGCGGTCAAGGTCATCAGGATCGCAACCGCGCCGTCGGCGTCGGCCTCGATCGTGTATATCAGGCCGAGATCGTAGACGCTGACCGGCAATTCCGGATCGCGAACGGTTCGCAGAGCGGCGATGACGTGATCTCGCAGGCTCATTCCGTCGTCACCAGTTCCGTCGGCACGAGCTCGGTCGTGACGAGGTCCGTCGTCACCGTTTCCGTTACCAGAGCCGACTTGAGGGTGTGCCACGCGAGCGTCGCGCACTTGACGCGCGCGGGGTAGTCGCGCACTCCGCAAAAAACGACGAGCTTGCCGAGATCGCGGCGCACGGGCGTATCCGTCGTCAGCTGCTCGTGAAAGACGTCGAGCAAAGTCAGCGACTCTGCTTTCGTCTTACCCTTCAGCGACTCGGTCATCAGGGATGCCGCGGCGGTCGAGATGGCGCAGCCGGAGCCCTCGAAGCTGGCGTCCGTGACCCGATCGTCTTCGAGCTTCAAGTACAGCCGCAGCTTGTCGCCGCACAGTTGATTGTGTCCGTCGGCGCGGTGGTTCGCATCGGCCATCGGCCGGCAATTGCGCGGGCGCTTGCTGTGGTCGATGATGACTTCCTGGTAGAGATCGTCGAGCATCAGGCGAACATCTCCGCAATCTTCTGCAGCCCGGCCGCCAATCGTTCGAGTTCCGCCGGGGTGTTGTAGAACGCGAGCGAGGCGCGCGTCGTGGCCGGAATGCCGAAGCGGTCCATCACCGGCTGCGCGCAGTGATGACCCGTGCGCACGGCGATCCCCATCCGGTCGAGCACCGTGCCGATGTCGTGCGGATGAATGCCCTCCATCACGAACGAGAGCACCGCGGCCTTTTCTCTCGCCGTCCCGATGATCCGCAGGCCGGGGACCTGCTCGAGCAGCTCGGTTCCGTAGACGAGCAGCTCGTGTTCGTACGCCGCGATCGCGTCCAAGCCGACGTCGGAAACGTACTCGAATGCCGCCCCCAGACCGATGCCGCCGGCGATGTTCGGTGTGCCGGCCTCAAACTTGTACGGCAGATCGTTGTACGTGGTCTTCTCGAGGGTCACCGTTTTGATCATGTCGCCGCCACCTTGATACGGCGGCATCGACTCGAGCAGCTTCGCCTTTCCGTAGAGCATGCCGACGCCGGTGGGGCCGAACAGCTTGTGACCCGAAAACGCGTAGAAGTCTGCATCGAGGGCTCGCACGTCGACGCTCATGTGCGGAATCGCCTGGGCACCGTCGATGAGCGCCACGGCACCGGCCGCGTGCGCCATCGCGATGATCGGCCGCACCGGGTTGATCGTGCCCAGCGCGTTCGAGACGTGGGATACGGCCACCATCCGCGTGCGCGGGTTGAGCAGCTTCTCGTATGCTTCGAGAATCAAGTCGCCCCGATCGTCGATCGGGATGAAGCGCAGCAACGCTCCTTGCTCCTCGCACAGCATTTGCCACGGCACGATGTTCGAGTGGTGCTCGAGCGCGGAGATGATGATCTCATCCCCGGGCTTGACGTTTCTGCGGCCCCAGCTGTGGGCCACCAAGTTGATGGCCTCGGTCGCGCCGCGGACGAAGATTAGCTCGCTTTCGCTCGCGGCATTGAGGTAGCGCACCGCTGTGGCGCGCGCCTTTTCATAGGCGACCGTCGAACGCTGGCTCAGCTCGTGGACGCCGCGGTGGATGTTGGCGCAGTCGACTTCGTGGAACCGGCGCACGGCATCGATGACGGCGTATGGTTTTTGGGCGGTCGCGGCGCTGTCCAGATAGACGAGCGGTTTGCCGTGAACGGTCTGCCGCAGAACCGGAAAGTCTTCGCGGATCTTCGTTACATCGAGCTTCGCGGTCGCGAGCTGGCCGGCGGCGATCATGCGAGCTTCTCGAAAAGGGCGCGCTCGAGCATGCTCCGGACCGGTGCGACTTTCACCCGATCGATCACGTCTTTCGCGAAAGCGTAGGTGAGCATGCCGCGCGCTTCTTGCGGCCCGATTCCCCGCGAACGCAGATAGAACGCGGCTTCGGCATCCAACTGACCGACGGTTGCACCATGCGTGCACTTCACGTCGTCGGCAAAGATCTGTAGTTCCGGCTTCGCGTTCACCACGGCATCGTCCGACAGCATGAGATTCTGGTTTGTTTGCTTCGCATCGGTTTTCTGCGCATCTTTGCGGACCACGATCTTCCCGTTGAACGCAGCCGTGGCTGCGTCGTTGAGAATGCCTTTGTAGAGTTCCACACTCGCTGCGTTCGGCTCGGCATGATCGACCGTCAGCTGGTTATCGACATGCTGCGAGCCCTCGACGAGGTACAGGCCGTTGAGCGTTGCATTCGAGCCCTCGGCCAGGCGCGCGCCGGAATTGTTCCGCACCAACCCGCCGCCGAGCGCGATGGACGTCGTGCAGTAGCGAGCGTCACGCGCGATTTCCGTGCTCAGCGTCGAGACGTGAAACGCACGGACGGACTCCGTCTGAATCTTGTAATGATCGACGCTCGCGCCCGCTCCTACGCTTATCTCCGTAACGGAGTTGCTGAAGTAGTCACCGGTTCCAAGGTATGTTTCGACGAACGTACAGCGGGCGAACTCGCCCACGACGATCAAGGTGCGCGGGTGTGAGACGATCGGCGCGCTGTCCGGAATCGTGATGTGGACGAGATGGATCGGCTCTTCGACAACCGCCTCTCGCGCGACGTAAATGCACGCCGCTTCGCCCAAGAAGGCCGTATTTAATGCGACAAACGCGTTCGCTTCGAATGAGGCGCACTTTGCCAAGCGCTCCCACGCGTTACTCGTCAGCTCGCTCCCATTCTTCAATTTCTGACCGCTCAGCAACCCGGCGGTCACGCCCCGGGGCAGCGTGGGAACGGGTCGCTGAAGCCGGCCGTTGACGAAGACCAACCGGTTGCCGCGCGTGAACGGCGCCAGCGTGTCCGCATCGGCGGTCGTCACCGGGGCGGGCTCGAACAGCGTCGCCGCTATGGGCTCGACGTCGGTGTAGCGCCAATCCTCGTTGCGCGCCGTCGGAAAACCGAGTGCGCAGAAGCGCCCGAAAGCCGCCTGACGCAACAGATCGATCCACGGCGCGTCCGGCCACGGCGCGTTGCGCTTCCGAGCGATGAACTGGGAAAGCCAGGTGTCCGTCGGCGTGGTTTGGGCGGTCATACGGTTGCGACCGCCTCCTCGGCATCGTCGATCCCCAGGCCCGCGTAGCCGCTGCGCTCCAACTCCCCAGCCAGCTCCTTGCCGCCCGACTTGACGATCCGGCCGCCGGCGAGCACGTGCACGAAGTCGGGAACGATGTACTCGAGCAATCGCTGGTAGTGCGTGATCACGATGAGCGAACGCTGCGCGCTGCGAAGCTTGTTCACGCCGCTGGCCACGAGTTTGAGCGCATCGACGTCCAAACCGGAATCGGTCTCGTCGAGAATGGCCAACTTCGGCTCGAGCACCGCCATGTGGAAAATTTCATTGCGCTTCTTCTCGCCGCCCGAAAAGCCCACGTTGACCGCACGGCCCAGCAGCGCCTCATCCATCTCCATGAGCGCGAGCTTTTCCTGAATCAAGTTCAGGAAGTCCATCGCGTCGACTTCGGGCAGCCCGCGGTCGCGCCGGCCGGCATTGACCGCGGCTTTCAAAAAGTACAGATTGCTGATGCCCGGAATCTCGACTGGGTACTGAAACGCGAGGTAGATGCCTTTGCGCGCGCGATCCTCGGCCGCCATCTGCAGCAGATCCCAGCCGTCGTACCGCACTTCGCCGTGGGTGACGACGTACGAATCGCGGCCCGCGAGCACTTGCGATAAGGTGCTCTTCCCCGAGCCGTTCGGGCCCATGATAGCGTGGACTTCACCCGGCTGGACCGTGATGTTGATCCCTTTGAGGATTTCACGCTCCCCGACGCGCGCGAACAGGTCGTTGATTTCAAGTAACGCCATCGTTAGCCCACACTGCCTTCCAAGCTCACACCGAGCAATTTTTGGGCTTCCACGGCGAACTCCATGGGCAGCTCGCGGAACACTTCTTTGCAGAAGCCGTTGACGATCATCGAAACGGCGTCCTCGGCGGAGATGCCGCGTTGACGGCAATAGAAGATCTGATCCTCGCCGATCTTGGAAGTCGACGCTTCGTGCTCCACCTGCGACGACTTGTTCTTTACCTCGATGTACGGGAACGTGTGGGCTTCGCAAAGATCGCCGAGGAGCATCGAATCGCACTGCGAGAAGTTCCGCGCACCGGTCGCCGACTGCATGATCTTCACCGCGCCGCGATAGGTGTTCCGGCCATGACCGGCCGAGATCCCCTTTGATACGATCGTGCTCTTCGTATTCTTTCCGATGTGGACCATCTTCGTGCCGGTGTCGGCCTGCTGGTAGTTGTTCGTCAGCGCCACCGAATAGAATTCACCGACGGAGTTATCGCCGATGAGCAGGCAGCTCGGATACTTCCACGTGATCGCGGAACCGGTTTCAACTTGCGTCCACGATATTTTCGCATTCGCCGCACACGAGCCGCGCTTGGTGACGAAGTTGTAAATGCCGCCCTTGCCCTCTTTGTCGCCGGGATACCAGTTCTGCACCGTCGAGTACTTGATCTGAGCACCTTCTAACGCAACGAGCTCCACGACGGCGGCATGCAATTGATTGGTGTCGCGCATGGGCGCGGTGCACCCCTCGAGATAGCTGACGATTGCGCCCTCGTCGGCGATTAGCAGCGTCCGCTCGAATTGTCCCGTGTCTTTGGCGTTGATACGGAAGTACGTGGAGAGCTCCATCGGGCAGCGGACACCCTTGGGCACGTAGCAGAACGACCCGTCGCTGAAAACGGCCGAATTCAGCGCCGCGAAATAATTGTCGCCGCGCGGAACGACCGAACCCAGGTATTTTCGCACCAGCTCCGGATGTTCGCGCACCGCATCGGAAAACGAGCCGAAGATGATGCCCATCGCTTTGAGCTTATCTTTAAAGGTCGTGGCAACCGAAACGCTGTCGAACACTGCGTCGACAGCGATTCCGGCGAGCATTTCCTGCTCTTTGAGCGGGATCCCGAGCTTCGCGTACGTGTCGAGAAGTTCGGGATCGACCTCGTCGAGGCTCTTGGGCGCGTCGCTCTTCGACTTCGGCGCCGCGTAGTAGATGATGTTCTGGTAGTCGATCTTCGGATAGCGGACGTTCGACCACGCCGGTTCGCTCATCGATTGCCAGAGACGGAACGCCCGCAGCCGCCACTCGAGCAGCCACCCGGGTTCGTCCTTCTTCGCCGAAATCAAGCGGACCACGTCTTCGCTGAGGCCGCGCGGAATCGCGTCGGCCTCGATGTCCGTGACGAAACCCCATTTGTACTCTTGGTTGGCGAGGGTCTCGACGCTCTGGGCAGATCCGCTCATCGGCCGTTATCCGAACGATTTGCCGCAGCTGCAACTCTCGGTCGCCTGCGGATTTTTGAAGCTGAACCCCGACTCTTGGAGGGTCATCACGAAGTCGATCGTCGTTCCCTCGATCGACGGGAGGCTCGCCGGATCGATGAAGACTTTGATACCGCGATCCTCCAACTGCACGTCACCCGGCGCCGGTTGCGGCACCAGTCCCATCATATACTTGAACCCGGCACAGCCGCCGGCTTCAACGACGATGCGCAGGCCGTCCATCGGCTCCGCGGCGCCCGCCATCGCTGAACGAACGGCGTCGGCAGCACTCTGCGTGAGGTGAATCATTTGTTGCTCCTTTCGCGATCATGTGCACCGCGCGGTGTCCCAATGATCGGCTCTCGTCGTTTCGATCAGCTTTGGCCAACCGCTGAAAAGCACTACTATGCGCTCGATGAAAGCTGCACTCTTTTTTATACGCTAACACGTGTTGACGGAAATCTCACGGGCCATTCGGCAAGCTGTTGACGCAGGTAATTGTGTGGCAAGTCAGATCGTTGTTTGTCGCACTTCGGTCGGTCGAGCCGGCAGTATCTGCACCGTCACGCCGGCCGCTGAAAGCTCGGCATTTCGCCGGTTGCGGGCAAGCAGACTTTCCCCGGATTCATCACCGAAACAGACGGCGAAGTCGCCGCATTCCGCGCAGCTGGGAGCCGTGCACAAGCGAAATCCCTCGTCCCGGCAAATCATGCGATAGAGAAACTTTTTCCACTTCATGTCGTTGACGTTGCGCCTCGCCAGTGACGCAAAATGCCGGTGCATGAGTTCGCTTAGCTCGCCGCGGTTGCGCAGGCCCAGATCTTGCCACAGGTGGTTAGGCCGCATTGCTCGGCGTGCAACCAACGCCGCGAGATGCTGCTCGAACGGACTGCCATGGGTTGAGAACCGAGTCAGCAGTTCGCGCAGAGAACGCTCGTCTTCGGGAATGAACAGTTCGTTGCAAGCAACGAAATCATCGAGCAGCGGGAGGGCCTGCGGAAAGACGTCGCCGATCATCCTCCGCAGGCCGTTGGTCCTTGCTCCCGTGCCTTCCGAGAGTGAGATCCCGGACGTCCGCGTTTCCGCGATCGCCAACGAATAGACCGAGGCCAGGACGTGCGCGTCAAAGTGGTCGCAAAGGGTACTCTCCGCTCGATCCATCAGCCACTCGTACGCGACGCCGGCCTGCATGTGTCAGCCTAGGCCGCGTGGGTTTGGCAATCGGTGGGGCAGACGCGCGAGCACGCGGCGCAGCCGATGCAGGCGCCGGCGTCCGCCATGACCATGACCTTGCGCTCGATCTCGTCGTCTTCATCATCGTCGAGTTCGACCAGGTCGCCGTCCTCGTTGATGCCCTTGAGCGTCATGACCTCGCGCCCGCAGACCTTGTAACAGCGGCCGCACCCAATACACACGGCGCCGTCGATCGCGACCAAATAGTGCGGCTGCCACTCGCGCCCATCGCGCGTCATGGATTCTCTTGCTACGATTGCCACGCTCGGTCTCAGCCTCCCGACTCAGTGGAGACGAGTTCCGACTGGGCCTTCAGTAGCTCGCGCTTGCTCTCGAGCAGCTTGAAAGCGTCGTGAGCGCGCTGCGCGACGCTCAGAATCTGCGGCCAGCCGATTGGCAGCTCCTCGGAGAGATCGTGCAAATCCATCTTGGCCTGCATCGCCTGAGCGGACAGCTTTCGGATCTCCAATTTCAGGGCGTCGGTGTCGGACATCTGCTCTCTCTCGTGGCTAGTAATTAGCGACTTCGGGGAATTTCTCGATCATCTCGACCGCCGCGGCCACCAGCTTGTCGCCTTCGCGGGCCAGTTTTTCGAGGCTGTCGAAGCCAAAGCGGTGCACGTCGCGCAGCTGTTTGTTGAGGACGATCAGGCGGCCCGCGGTCAGCACGAGCCGGCCGAATCCCTCGTGATGAATCTTCATCATCGGCGAAACCATGATTTCCGTCTGGCGTTCGATGACCAGCCCGACGGCGTTATAGAAGAGTTCCAAACGCCACAGCGTCTCGGGGTCCGGATCGCCGATGATCGGCAGCTGGCGCCGCATTTCCTTGTCGATGATGTACGGCTCGAGCAGGTCGAGGTCGGTTTTGCCTTCCCACGCCCCATGCGCGTCCTGAGCGCGCCACTGCCGGACGAGCTCTTTCACGAACGCATTTTCCATCAAGGGGATCGGGGCGGTCGCAGTGCTGGCGGCGGCTGCCGTTTCAAGCATGCGTCACCACTTCATCCTCGTACGAAACGTTACGAGGCGCGTCCTTGAGCATTGCCTTGCGCAGCCAAGGCGGCGGTGTACCCGCGAGGACGACCTGAAGTTTGTCCAAGATGGTGTCGATCGCTTCGGGCTCGTTGACCTTGATCGGGTGGATTTTGCTCGCCACGACGCGTGCCGCGCCGGAGCCGCCGATGGCGGCAACGTACAAGATCGCGCAGTCTTTGATCGCGTCGAGTTTCGGGGTGAGCTTATCTTCGCTCCCGTCTTCTTGCAGATCGCCATCAAAGGCAACCTCGTGCACGAACCGATGACCGTTCGGCGAGACCTCGTAGATCGCGATGTTTTTTGCCCAGCCGAAATGGGCGTCGACGTGTTTGTGGTCTTGGGTGGCGAATGCAATCTTCATATCAACTCCGTGAGCAGAACGAGTCCTAGGAAAGCGGGACGGCGGATTCCACGGCGGTTTCCTCGCTGCGGCGCCAGGTATCGGGAGTAACCTCATGCGACTCCGCCACGAAGACGTTGCCGATCTCGAAGATCAAATCTCGCGTGCCGCGATAGCCGACCGAAAGCCGGTGCCCCGCCCCCAGCCGATCGAACATCGGGAAACCCAACCGATACAACGGGATGTTGAGCCGCTGCGCGGCCTGCCGGCCGTGAGAGTGCGTGATCAGCAGGTCGCAGCCGGCTGACCGGCACTCGAGATCTTCGAGGTCTCCGATGAGCACCTCGCCCGTCTCCATCTGCGCGAGCAAAGGTGAGGCCGTCGTCGTTACGGCGGCGGTGATCTGACTGCCCATCTCGGTGAGAAAGGCCGACATGCTCCATAACAAATCCGGCTCGGCACCGATCGCAATCTTCTTGCCGCCGAAGTGAAAATGTCCGTCGAGCATGGCGTCGACCAACTGGCTGCGCTGGCGCCGATATTTGGCCGGGACGGATTGGCCGCCCAGGCTCGCCAACAGGGCGATCAGATCGTCGTTGGGCGCAAGTCCCGTCAGCCGGTCGAAGAGCGTGAACGGCACGCCGGTCCGCACTTCCATCGCGACCGCCGCGGCTCGCATCTGTTCGCCGACGGCGATCGTGTGTGCCGACGAACCCAAGCGCGCAATCTGGGCGAGGCTGATACCACCCAACGTCGTTGGCGTGAAGTCCTCGGGGATGTGCCCGTCGAGCGAACCGGAAAGATCGGGTAAGAAAAGCGGCTCGAGCCCGAACGCCTCGATGATCTCGCGCAGCTCTTCAAGATCCCCCGGCGTCAGATGGCTGCCGGGCAACACGTTGATTTGCCGCGGGTTGCGCAGCATCCGGTGTCCTTCGGGCACCGGCTCGACGAGCTGCTCGACCAGTTGCACGACGGCCCGCGACCAGCCGTCCTGAAAGGCTCCCTTGAAATCCGGCGTCGAGACGTACACGAGACCGATGTGCGCCAACTCCGGATGATTCGCGCGGATCACCCGGATGAACGCGTCGACGTCGTCGCCCTTCACTTCGGTCACGCCGGTCGAGCAAATCCCGATGATCTCCGGTTTCGTGCGTTTGGCGATATTGACGATCGCCGCTTCGACGTTGTCGAATCCGCCGAGCACCGTTGCCACTTCGCTCATCGCCGTCGTTTGCAGCGGAATCGACTCGCGGAAATGGCGCACGAAGAGCACGAGCCCGAACGACGTGCAGCCCTGCGATCCGTGCAGCAGCGGCATGCAGCCGCGAATGCCCATGAACGCGAGCGCACCGCCGATGGGCTGGCTCATCTTGAGCGGATTGACCGTGCAGGCTTTGCGGGAGGTGACAACCGTGGCCATGGGAATCGTCAAGCCACCGAAACCAAAGGCAGCGCCCAAGGCGCCGGCTTGCGCACGTGCTCCCAGATCGGATTATGCAATGCTTTCTCGATCTCGCGGACCAAGGCAGTCATGCCCGCATACCCGGCGTAGGCATGATGGCGCTCTTGGTTGATGTCCAGCCACGGCATCTTCGCTTTGAGCGCGACGAATTGCGACCGTCCGCCGGACAACATGATGTCGGCACGCGCTTCCTTGAGCATCTTATACATTTCACGCGGCGTCATGTCGTCGATCATATGAGCGTCGCCGCCCATGATCTCTTTGATCCGCTCCTTATCTTCTTGGGTCGACTTCTTCACGCTCGTGCCGACGATCTCGAGCCCAACCGCCTGGAGCGCCGCTACAACGGACCACGACTTCACACCGCCGGTGATCAGCAGCACGCGTTTGCCCGCGAGTGCCGCCTTGTAGGGCTCGAGCTCTTGCCAGGCACGTGCTTCTTCCCGCCGGATAATCGATTCCGTACGCTCGATCAGTTCTGCCGGCGCACCGCGCCCGACGAGCAGTTTGGCGATTTGCCGCAGCGAATCACTCGTGTCGCCGATCCCGTAGAACGAACCCTCGAAAAACGGAATCGCGTAGCGCTCTTCCATCTTGCGAGCGATGTTGATCATGGCCTTGGAACACACCATCATCGCGGCCCGGGCGCGGTGCGAGCGGGCAACTTCGTGATAGCGGGCATCGCCCGAAATGCACGACAGAATGCGTACGCCCATCTCATCCAGGAGCGGCTTCACCTGCCATAACTCGCCCGAGAGGTTGTATTCGCCGATGATGTTGAGGTCGTAGGGTGTCGTGTAGTCGGGCTCCTCGGTTCCGATCACGTGATCGAGAAGCGCTTCGCCCGCGAGCTTATTGCCAAGGTTTTTCGGTCCGACGAAGCCCGGCGACATCACGGGGATGACGGGCTTGCCGAACTTCTCGCTGGCCGCCTTACAAACGGCGCCCAGATCGTCGCCGATCATCGCCGGCACGCACGTTTGGTAGACGAACACCGCCGGCGGATCGTATTTCTCGACGATCTCTTTGATCGCTTTGTAGAGCCGCTTTTCGCCCCCAAACACCACGTCGTTCTCGTTGATGTCGGTGGTGAAGCTCGTCCGGTACAGCTGCGGGCCCGAGGATTTCGTCCCGCGGTTATCCCAGGAATTCCCTTCGCAGGCAATCGGCCCGTGCACCAAATGAGCGACGTCGGTGATTGGCTGCAGCGCGATCTTCGCGCCGTCGAAGGCGCAGCCGCCGGCCGCCGCGCCCGGTGCAAGTTGCTTGGTACAGCCCTTCTTGCGCGCCTTGCCGGACTTCGCCGCGTTGATCTCGCACCCCGGCTCGTTGAAGACTTCCTGGATCTTGCTGGACAGGGTGCTCATGGTGACCCCTTCGCGGCTGCTGATGCCTCAGCGGATGATGTCGAAGCTGTAGTCGGTTTTCGAGGCGACGTTCGTGTTGCGATCGATCTCGTCGAAGACTTTGTCGAGCAGCTGTACGAGGACGTTGAGAGCGCCTTGATAGCCCCACACCGGATAGCGATGGTGATGATGCCGATCGAAGATCGGGAAGCCGATGCGGATCAACGGCGTGCCGGTATCGCGCTCCAAATATTTGCCGTACGTATTGCCGATCAGGAAATCGACCGGTTCGGTAAACAGGAGCGAGCGCATGTGCCAGAGATCCTTGCCCGGATAGATGTGGCAGTTCTTTCCGAACGGCGAGCTGTCGAGCAGCGCTTGCATCCGCTCCACCCACGTATTGCCGCCATTGGTCGAAAGAATGTGCACCGGCTCGGCGCCAAGTTCCATGAGAAAGCCGGCCAGACCGAGGCACAGGTCGGGATCGCCGTAGATGGCAAACTTCTTCCCGTGCAAGTGCGAGTTCGAATCGGCGATCGCGTCGGCCAGACGGCCGCGCTCTTTGGCCAGCTCGTCCGGGATCTCTTTGCCGGTGATCCGCGCGACTTCCATAAGGAACTTGTCGGTGCCCGCCAGACCCATGGGGTGGTTGAACGAAACGACTTCCTGACCCTGGCCGGCGACGAATGCCAGCGTCTTTTCCGTACAGAACTCTTGCATCGAGATCGTTGCCTTGGCGTGGATCGCGTCGGCCGTATCTTCGAGGGTCGTGCCACCGTCATACATGCGGAATTGCCCGTCGGTCGGCGTGTCCCACACGTCGCTGTTATCCGAGATGATCGTGAAATCCACGCCCATCAAACCGAAGATGCGCTTTATTTCACGTAGATTGCCGACGGTGTACCCGTCGAAGCCGCCGATGAAATTGATCTTATCGTTGGCCACGCGCTCGAGTTTCGCGACCGTTCTTGCCTTACCGGCCCAGAAATGCTCGAGAATTCCCTTGAGCACATTGTCGTAACCGGTGATGTGGCTGCCGACAAACGCCGGCGTATGGGCGAACGGAACGTCGAACTCTTCGGGGACCGATCCCTTTTCCTTCGCGTTCTTGATGAACGAGCTGAGATCGTCGCCGATCACCTCCGCCATACAGGTGGTCGAAACCGAAATCATCTTGGGCTTGTACATGTTGTACGAGTTCGCAAGCCCTTCGATCATGTTTTTCATGCCGCCGAAAACGGCCGCGTCCTCCGTCATCGACGACGAAACGCACGACGTCGGTTCCTTGAAGTGCCGCGAGAAATGGCTCCGATAATAGGCGACGCAACCTTGCGAGCCGTGCACGAACGGAAGCGTGCTCTCGAAACCGACGGCCGCAAACACTGCTCCGAGCGGTTGACAGGCTTTCGCCGGATTGACCGTGAGCGACGTGCGGGCGAAGTTCTTTTCGCGATACTCGTCGGTCTTGGTCCACTCCCGAACGCGCGCCAGTTCATCGTCCGCAGCCGGGTTCTCGAAGTTTGCCCGTTTCTTCTCGAACATCTCCTGGTATTCCGCACCGCGGAATAAGTCGACATGATCGATGACGTGCTCGGCATCTTGGCTCATTGAAGAACTCCTCTAAACGTTAAGACGGGGGGCTGGGCGAAGCCGAACGCGACGGGCGGCTTGGCGAGAGCGTGACGGGCGGCTCGGGCGAAGCCCGAACGCGACGGATCGACGAAGTCGATCCTCGAGGGATGATGCTCCCATTTCGTCCCGGCGAGGCGTATAGCGGCGAAGTTTGCTTCAGCAAATGAGCCGCGCAGCGATGACGTCCAGGGTGAATTGGGAGCATCCCTAGATCAAGCAGCTGACTCGGATGAAGGGGTGGACGCGGCCGGCTGCTGCTTCCACGGCGCCTTTGCCAACTTCCAAATGGGGGAGTTGATTGCCATGTCCATATCGCGGGCGAAGATCGGGAAGCCGTCGTAGCCGTGGTACGGACCCGAGTAATCCCAAGAGTGCATCTGCCGGAACGGCACGCCCATCTTCTGAAAGACGTACTTCTCTTTGATGCCCGAACCGACCAAGTCGGGCTGAACCTTTTCGACGAACTTCTCGAACTCGTAGCCGGTCACATCGTCGTAAATCAGCGTTCCGTCTTTGACGTAATGCGTCGTCCGCTGGTAGTCGTCGTTGTGGCCGAATTCATAACCCGTACCGACCACTTCCATGCCCAGATCTTCATAGGCGCCGATGACGTGCCGCGGACGGAGACCGCCGACGAAGAGCATGACCTTCTTGCCCGCCAGACGCGGGCGATATTTCTCGATCGTTTTGGCCGTGAGCGCCTTGTACTTGGCGATCACTTCTTCCGCGCCGGCCTTGATCTTGTCGTCGAAGTGAGCGGCGATTTTGCGCAGCGATTCCTCGATCTTGGTGGGGCCGAAGAAATTGTACTCGACCCACGGGACGCCGTACTTCTCTTCCATGTGGCGCGAAATGTAGTTCATCGAGCGATAGCAGTGCAGCACGTTGAGCTTGGCCTTGGGCGTCGCCTCGAGTTCGGCTAGGCTGCCGTCGCCCGACCACTGCGCGATCACACGCAAGCCCATCTCTTCGAGCAGGATGCGCGAGGACCAGGCGTCGCCGCCGATGTTGTAGTCCCCGATGATCGCAACGTCGTAGGGCGTGCTCTCGAAGCGCACCGGTTTGCCGGTGAGCTTATCGAATACCCAGTCGCGAACGGCGTCATTGGCGATATGGTGTCCGAGCGACTGCGACACGCCGCGGAAGCCCTCGCAGCGGACCGGGACGATCGTCTTGCCGAACTGTTTGGCCTTGGCCTTGGAAACGGCCTCGATGTCGTCGCCGATGAGCCCAATCGGACACTCGGATTGAACGGTGATGCCTTTATTGAGCGGAAAGAGCTCCTCAATCTCATCCATGATCTTGGCGAGTTTTTTGTCACCGCCGAAGACGATGTCTTTTTCCTGGAAATCGGAGGTGAACTGCATCGTCACGAACGTGTCCACGCCGGTCGTGCCGATATAATAGTTCCGGCGCGATCCCCATGAATATTGGCCGCAGCCGACCGGGCCGTGGCTGATGTGAACCATGTCCTTGATCGGGCCCCAAACCACGCCCTTCGACCCGGCGTACGCACAGCCGCGGATCGTCATCACGCCGGGGATCGACTTGATGTTCGACTTGACGCCGCAATCCGGTTTGCCTTCTTCGAATGTTCCTAGATGCTTGGCGCGTCTTTTGGCCGTGGCCGCCGGATAGACTTCCAAGACCTCAGCGATGAGGGCTTGATTGCGAGCTTTGAGGTCTTCGGTGCTATCCTCAGTCGTGAGACTCATGACGTTCCTATCCTAATAAAAGAAGCGCATCGGACCGTTCCGGAGTTCGCCGTCAAAAGGCGGCGGCGGAACGGCCCTCGGCACGCAAGCTACGCGAGGGCCAACTCTTCGGCGGCCAGTTCTTCGGCGGTTTTTCCGACCAGGGCCTCATTGACCGGGGCAATGATGCCGTGCTCCATGAGCATGTCTTCCAGCTCGTCCATCGTGATCGGGGTGGGGATGATGCCCTTGCCGGCGTTTTCGTGAATGCGTTTCGCGAGCGTCCGGTAGTGTTCGGCCTGTTTCGAATCCGGCGCGTATTCGATGACGGTCATGCGGCGCAGTTCGGCATGCTGCACGACGTTGTCGCGCGGGACGAAGTAAATGAGCTTGGTGCCGAGCTTGGCGGCCATCGCTTCGGCCAATTCGAGTTCCTTGTCGGTTTGGCGCTCGTTGCAGACCAAGGCGCCCAGACGCACGCCGCCGGAATTCGCGTACTTGAGGATGCCCTTCGAGATGTTGTTGGCCGCATACATGGCCATCATCTCGCCCGACATGACGATGTAGATTTCCTGCGCTTTGTTCTCGCGGATCGGCATCGCGAAACCGCCGCAGACGACGTCGCCGAGGACGTCGTAGGATACGTAGTCGATGCCTTCGTAGGCGCCGTTCTCTTCAAGGAAATTGATCGACGTGATGACGCCGCGGCCCGCGCAGCCCACGCCGGGTTCGGGACCGCCGGATTCGACGCAGCGGATGCCGCGATACCCGACTTTCATGACGTCTTCGAGTTCGAGGTCCTCGACGCTGCCCTGTTCGGCAGCGAGGCTCAAGATCGTGTCTTGGGCTTTGGCGTGAAGGATGAGACGGGTCGAATCGGCTTTCGGATCGCAGCCGACGATGAGAATCTTCTGACCCATTTCGGCGAGTGCCGCGAGGGTGTTCTGCGAAGTTGTCGACTTCCCGATGCCGCCCTTGCCGTAAAAGGCAATCTGCCGCAATGCTGCCATGGATTGATCTCCTTATGATTCCGTAAATTGGAATGAAGGGTTTGGCTTCGACTGCCCCTAGCGGGCCGAGGCTGATAAATCGCGGTCTAGCCGCCATACATCCGCATCCGTATCAACGCCGCCGCAAAGGCGGATAACGTTCGGCTCGTGCCGGATCGGGGATGTACGATGTCCATACAATAGCGCGCATGGGTCATGGGCGCACTCGACATCGGGCCATGGGTTTCTCGCTGCGCTTATTCACAACGTCGGACAAGTGCAATTGTCCGTATTATTCATATTTTACTTACTTTTCTCCATCCACTCGTAACCCGTGCTCAAAAGGGGCAATTCCTCATAAAGTTCATATTGAGCTTAATAATCCTAAGGTGATTAGACATGTATTGAGCGCCCATACAATGTTTTGAGGCTTTGGACAAATGATTCACCGAATGGCCCGTGGCTTGCATTTCCGCTAATGTCAGTATGGATGAAAGACGAGGAGCGAGCATGCAAGAGTTGATCGGACTATCGAACTTCTCAGAAGTTCGTCTGAACGCGATCCCAACGCCGGATCAAATGATGCAGAAAGTCGCCGAGCAAAAAGGTTGCGGCACCAAGGGCGCCAGCGGGAAATCTAGTTGCGGTTCGGGCGCCGGCGCGAACGATCTTGCTCCCGAGATTTGGGAAAAGGTCAAGAACCACCCGTGCTACAGCGAAGAAGCGCATCATCACTATGCCCGCATGCACGTCGCGGTTGCCCCAGCCTGCAACATTCAATGTAACTACTGTAACCGCAAGTACGACTGCGCCAACGAATCACGCCCCGGTGTCGTGAGCGAGAAGCTGACGCCCGAACAGGCCGCGAAGAAAGTCCTCGCCGTGGCCTCCACGATCCCGCAGATGACGGTGCTCGGCATCGCCGGTCCGGGCGACCCGCTCGCGAATCCCGAGAAGACCTTCAAAACCTTCGAGCTTATTGCCAGGACTGCGCCGGACATCAAGCTGTGCCTGTCGACAAATGGCCTAATGCTCCCCGATCACGTCGATACGATCAAAGCCTTCAACGTCGATCACGTCACGATCACCATCAACATGGTCGATCCGGAGATCGGCGCCAAGATCTACCCTTGGATCTTCTTCAAGCACAAGCGCTACACGGGTGTGGAGGCCGCCCGGATCCTGAGCGAACGGCAGCTGCTGGGGCTGGAGATGCTGACGGAGCGGGGCATTCTCTGCAAAGTCAACTCGGTCATGATTCCCGGCGTCAACGACCAGCATCTGGTCGAGGTAAATCGAGCGGTGAAATCCCGCGGCGCATTCCTTCACAACATCATGCCGTTGATCTCGGCGCCCGAGCACGGAACCGTCTTTGGATTGACCGGTCAACGCGGCCCTTCGGCTCAAGAGCTCAAGGCGCTGCAAGACAGTTGCGAGGGCGAGATGAACATGATGCGTCACTGCCGGCAATGCCGGGCGGACGCCGTGGGTCTGTTGGGCGAAGATCGCAGCGCTGAATTCAGCACCGAGAAGATCATGGCGATGGACGTCGAGTACGACTCCCAAACGCGCAAGGCATATCAGCTCAAAGTGGAAGACGAACGCGAAGCGAAGGTTGCGGCTCGGCAAGCCGAACTTGAAACGCTCGCCGGCGAGATGAGCGATATCAAGGTCCTCATCGCCGTCGCCACCAAGGGCAGCGGCCGGATCAACGAGCACTTCGGCCACGCCAAAGAATTTCAGGTCTACGAACTGAGTACGGCGGGCGCGAAGTTCGTCGGCCACCGGCGCGTCGATCTGTACTGCCAAGGCGGCTTCGGCGAAGAAGATAGTCTCGCCACGATCGTGCGCGCGATCAACGACTGCCACGCCGTGTTCGTCGCCAAGATCGGCGGCTGCCCCAAAGACACGCTGCAGGCGGCCGGCATCGATCCCGTCGACGAATACGCGCTCGAGTTCATCGAGCAGTCGGCCATCTCGTGGTTCCGCCACTACCTCGATAAGGTGCAGCGCGGCGAACTCGAGCACATCGAACGCGGCGATGCCGATCTACGCCAGGGCGCCTTTACCGCCGCATAATTTCAACCAACACAGGAGTTACTTTTCAATGGCCTATAAGATCATAACGTCACAATGCACCGCCTGCTCCGCATGCGAGCCGGAATGTCCCAACGTGGCGATCACCCCCAAGAACGGAACGTTCGTCATCAACCCCAAGAAGTGCACCGAATGCATCGGCTGGTTCGATGAACCCCAATGCGTGGCGGCCTGCCCGGTCGACAACACGTGCATCATCGATACGTCGGTGCCGCGTTACCAGGCGGCGGTGTAAGTGCCGCTGTGAACATTGCGATTACGCCGGCGGCCGAGAAGTTCATCCGGCGCATGATCCGGTTCGCCAATGTGCCGGCCGGCGGCGGGTTTCGTCTGGAAGTCAGTCCGGGCGGCTGCTCGGGGCTCGAAGCGAAATTCGACACCGTGAGTGAACAGCTTGCCGGCGACGCCGTGTTGAAACACAACGGCTTGAACATCTTCCTGCCGGTGGAAAGCCGCCTGCTCTTGGAGGGCGTGACGATCGACTGTGCCGACTCGCCCACCGAGTCCGGCTTCGTCTTCCGCGATCCGAAGAGCAGCGGTTCGTCGTGCGGCACGTCGTCGAGTCCAACCGTGGAACTGGTAAGCCTCGGGACATTCCCGAGCGCAAAGCGATAAAGCGGTGACCGTTGCCGGCGAGACCCTCCTGCGGGACCCCCGAACGACCGAGAGTGCTCGGCTTGCCGACGCGCTCTTGGGCGCGGATCTCCCGTTTGAGGCGCGCCGGCATCTCTACGATGCGTCGCTGTCGTACGCAAACGGCACGATCGCCGAACAGCATCTTCGCGACGCCAAAGCGCTCGCGCCCGACCACGCAGCGGTGCTGATCGCCCAATACCGGTTTTACTTCTACAAGGGACGACTGCGCGAGGCTTTGGAGATAGCGCGAATCTGTTTGATCAAGGCAGCTCGCGAGAACGGTCTGCACGCGGACTGGCGCCACGTGCGATCGGAAGACGCCGACTTCAGCAGCTACGATGCCCGGCTGCCGCGATTTTTCCTGTTCACGCTCAAGGCGTACGCGTATCTGCAAATGCGGGTTGGGCATCTCGAAGAGGGGCATCAAGCCGTCAGCAAGCTGCTCGAACTCGACCCATCCGACAAGGTCGGAGCGCGCGTGCTCCTCGATGTCCTGGCGGCCGCGGCTGCGGGAGAAGACGAATGAACATCGCGCGCGACAGCGACATCGTCGAGCTCGACGGGCCGCCCGTGTACGACTACGGCGCGCGCGTGCGCTCGCGCCGCACGATCCGCAACGATGGAACGTTCCCCGGTAAAGACATCGGTGACGTCCTCGTCAAGAAGGGCGACGAGGGCTACGTCGTCAGCATCGGGACGTTTCTGCAACAATTCTACATCTACGGCGTGGACTTCCCAGCCCGGGGTTACCGCGTCGGCATGAAGCGCAAAGAACTCGAAGCCGATTGGGCTTCGGAAAGTGCAGCGAAACCCGCCACCGAGGAGGATGCGGAATGATGGAGCCCGTCGGCCCCAAATTTCAGTGGGGACAGCGCGTGCAGGCGCTTCTCGATCTCTATAACGACGGCTCGTTCCCGGAGTGCCCGCCCGAGGCACTGCTGGTGCAAGAGGGCGACAGCGGCGAAGTCGTGCAAGTCGGCACGCATACGGAATCGAACACGCCCGTTTATCTGGTCGAGTTCGGTGCGAATCGCGTGGTCGGCTGCCTCGAGGGGGAGCTCGCACCGGCATGACCCTCGAGCTGCCGGAGGTCAACGAGTTCGAGCGCAGACTGATCGAGCGCGCGATCGATAAGCGAAAGCGCTACCGTTACGTGAGCCCGTCGGTGCGCATGGTGTCCAACGGGATCCTCGTGGAGAGCCCGTGCTGTTCCCGGCGCGTCGACGAAGCCGGCGGAATGGTCGACGTTGCGTTGCTGCAGCGGCTGCCCTCCGGACGGTGGCGGATGTACTGCAAAGACCATGCCAGCGCGAGTTGGAAACTGCACACCGCGAACGCGCGGCTTACCGATCTGCTCGACTCGTTGAAGAACGACCCCGAGCGGATATTTTGGCAATGAAGGATACCGCATGAAAGTCATGATCCGCAAGAACGCCGAGGGCGCGTTATCGGCATATATTGCCAAGAAAGACCTCGAAGAGCCGATCGTGACCATTGAAAAGCCGCAGATGTGGGGCGGTCTGGTCACGCTGGCAAACGGTTGGCGATTGGAACTGCCCGTCATGAGCCCGGAGACGACACTGCCGATCACCGTCGAAGCGCGCCGTCTCGCGGTCGTCGATGACTGACGTGGCGTTGAACGAAGCTGCGCTGACGAAGATCGACGCTGCGCTGGGCGGACCGGATGCCGGCTCCGGCTGGCTGGCCGGCTTTCGTCAGGATTTTCCGGAGCTCTCGCTGACGCGCTGCGATGTGTCGGATCTCGGCGTCGAGCCGCCGTTTCGCGTCTACGAGCGCTTTAATCTCTATCTCGTTGACGCAAGCGATCATTGTTGGCGCCTCACGGCAGACCCGGCTCGCGCAACCGGCGTCGTGGTCGCCGCGAAGCCATGATTCAAACCGCGATCCTGCTCTCGGACCCCGACATCTCGACCGCGGAACTGGCGGCCGTCGGGGCTGTCCTGCAATCACCGCAGCTGTCCGGCGGCGGTCCGGCGACCGCGGAATTCGAGTCTGCGTTCGCCCGGTACACGGGCCGCGCTCACGCGATCGCGGTTTCCAGCGGGACACTCGGCGTGCTGCTCGCGCTCAAAGCCTACGGCATCGGGCGCGACGACGAAGTGATCGCCTCGCCGCATTCCTGGCGTGAAGCCGCGCACGCGATCGCCCTGTCCGGCGCAACTCCTCGCTTTGCCGATATCGACTACTGGGCCGGCACGCTTTCACCGCAGAAAGCCGAGGCCCGGATCACGCCGAAAACGCGCGCGATCATTGCCGGTAACGCCAACGGCCATCCGGCTCCGTGGAATGAGTTCCGCGAGCTTGCCGGGCGTCGCGGCCTAGTGCTGATCGAAGATTCGACGGAGGCGATCGGCTCGGTCTACGGAGGCCGCCGCGTGGGCGGCTTCGGCGATTGCGCGGTCTTTGATTTCTCGCAGCCCGGGCCGCTGGTGTGCGGCGAGGGCGGTATGATCGTAACCGACGACGATACGATCGCCTCGCAGCTGCGCGGTCTGCGGACGCACCGCACCAAAGAGCGGTCTTCGGAGGTCGCCGGTGCCTCGGCGCCCTATGCGGCGGTGATGAGCGACGTGGCCGCGGCGCTGGGCCTCGAACAGCTGCGGCGGATCGACGGCATCCTCGCCCGCCGCAAGCGCACCGAACGCTTGTACTTCAAATACGTCAAGTCGTTCGAGGGCATCAAGGATCCGTATGTTGCACCGGGCGTGGACGAGATCCACTGGTTTTTGTATCTCGCTCAGCTGGGAGCGCGATTCTCGCGCTCGAGCCGCGACGCGATCGTCGACGATCTGAAGACCGAAGGCATCCAGGCCGCGCCGTACAGCGTGCCGCTGCACCTTCAGTCCTGCTACATCGAGATGGGCTGCCGGCGCGGCGACTTTATCACGGCCGAAAAAATATCCGACCGCGCCGTCGCGCTTCCGTTCCATGGCCATCTCGATGAGGACCAAATTGCGTTCGTGGTTGGAACGCTGAAAGATGCGTCGACGAACGTCGGCGCCGGGTCGGCGATTTACTAATGCGATGCGAGCGAACGGATCGGCCGCAAGTCCATGGGCGGCTCGGGCAAAGCCCGAACGCGACGGCGGCTCGGGCGAAGCCCGAACGCGACGGGCTGCACGTAGCGCAGCCCTCTAGGGCCGCTGCGAAAGCGCAGCAGCCGGAGCAAACATGACTGAACTCGTCTTGCCAACTCAAACGATGCACGAAATCGTTGCCGCACTCGACCGTGGGCACGCCGTGCCCTACCTCGGTCCCGGGCTTCTCAGCCTGGCGGGCGAGAACTGCCCGCTGCCCGCTTCGCCGCTGGCGCTCGTAGAGCGGCTTACCGCAAAGGCGACCGTGCCGCACAAGATTCGTAAAAACCTCACCGCCGCAGCACAGTTCATCGAAAACTTCAAACACCGCCGGACCGTGAAATCGGCCATGACCGAAGCGTTCCGGGCGTCCGTCCCCCCAACCGATTTGCACCGCTTGCTGGCCGCGCTGCCGGTGCTTCCGCTGCTGGTTCATGCTTGGTACGACGATCTTCCGCAGAACGCACTGGCCGCTCGAACGAGCTGGGGCAGCGCGCAAGGCGTCAGCCAGGCGGAGCACTTCGGGAGCTGGGTGCACTACTTTGAAGCCGGCGCTAGACCGGTCGATGACGCCGCGTGGGATACGCTGCTGTACCAGCCGTTCGGATCGGTCTCGCCGGCCGCAAATTTTCTGGTGTCCGATTCCGATTTCGTCGAAGTGCTCACCGAGATCGATATCCAAACCCCGATTCCCGAGAGAGTTCAGCAGCTGCGGACCGGACGGCATTTCCTGTTCCTCGGCTGCCGGTTCGCAACGCAGCTCGATCGGATCTTCGCGCGGCAGATCATGAAACGCTCATCGGCCAGGCATTGGGCCGTGCTTCCCGAGCAGCCGACCAGAAACGAACTGCGCTTCTTGACCGAGCAGCACATCGAGCGGATCGATACGCGGCTGGAGGATTTCGCGGCGGCCCTTGAGACCAGCCGCGGCCTGGTTGCCGCGCAGGCCGTGGCCGCCGGTGGCTAAGTGCATTTCGGCTGCGCCGAATCCTTTGCGTTGGGCTGCGCCGAGCCGCCGTGGCGTTTGCGGTTTGGCCGCGAGCCGAGTGCGTTTGCTCTCACCGAATGGCTTTAGCGTTAGCGGCTTCTTGAGGGTTTCGTATGCAGATCGGAGTTGAGATTTCGCGCGCCCTGGAAAACAAACGCATCTTCGTGATCGACAGCGACGAGATAACGCGCGCGGCCATCCAGTTCATGCTGCATGACGAGAATGAAACGCATGAGATCGCTACCGTCGCCGAAGCGATCGCGAAATCCGCCGGACGAAAAGTCGATCTCATCGTGCTCGGCTCAGCGGTCGTGCGCGAACACGGTGCTGGTGTGTTCGACGAGATCGCCCGCGAAATTCCTCAGACGAGGGTGCTGCTCGTGGCCGAGTGCACGGACGACGTCCGCGACTGCCGCCAAACCGCTCACCGTCGAATCGGTCCGCCGGGCCGTAAATACCGTGCTCGGGCGGGACCCCGGCTTTTCCCCGCTCCGGATTCTCTAATGAACAGACGTACGCGCCGTGCGCCGCGTTTCGGCTTTGGCGAAACCGCCCGAACAGATCGTCCGCAAAGTCGGACGAACGAGCGCTCATTGTCGTTTGCCTCGCAAGCCGGACGAACGGCACGGAACAATCGGTCAGCGCGGGATTCGCGCGGCCGCTTCGCTCAGGCGGGAACGCAGGTGTTATCGACGGGGCAGAGCGTCGCACATTGCGGCGAGTCGAAATGACCCTCGCATTCGGTGCACAGCTTGGGATTGATCGTGTACATTCCGCGCTTGAGCGAAATAGCAGCATTTGGGCAATCGAATTCGCAAGCGCCGCAAACCGTGCACTGAGAAGCAATGATCTTGTAGGCCATGTGGCAGCCCTCCTAGGACGCCTCGTGTCGCCGAAAACCTGCAAACGCCGCGCCGACACTGCGGTAAAAAGTATGCAGGATGGGAACTCGATTCGAACGCGAGCCCCCTATGGGCACGTTATCATCCGGCTCGGTTGCGTGTCAATGAACGGTATCCTGAATTCACGCGCATGCGTTCGCCAAATGGAAGGTTGCAGCAAAGGGAGAGAAGATGATTGAAGCGACGATGGGTGAGGTTTCTTTGTTCGATTTCATCGGCGGAGCGGCCGGCGTCGATCGATTGGTGGAAGCTTTTTACGCCCGAATGAACACGTTTCCCGAAGCCCGGACGATCCGGGCGATGCACACGCGCGAACTCGGAACGATCAAAGCAGTGCTCAAGGAATACCTCGGCGAGTGGCTGGGCGGCCCGAAACTCTATTCCGCGAAGAAAGGCCCTCCGCGACTGCGCAGCCGCCATATCGGCTTCGCGATCGGCGAGGCCGAGCGTGACGCTTGGGTGCACTGCATGCGATGCGCGCTCGAAGATTCGGTGGCACATCCCGAAGCGCGTTCCAAGGTCCTCGCCGAGCTCGCGCACATGGCGAACTGGATGCGCAACCTTCCCGGCAACCCGCACGACGCCGAAGAGCAGCACCCCTAGCAGGTTCTTGCGCCCCGAAGCCGGCTTCGGCTGCGGCCAAGGCCGTTCGCCGAAGGCTACTTAGGACGGACTAACAACTTGTCGATTGGTGAGCCGAGCGGCACGGACGCGTACCGCTTGGACAATGTTTGCGATTTCCCGCACCGCTATGTTGTAACCGATACCATCGTTCGTGCGATACGATGGCGCGAATCCGTTTGCGAGAGGTGCCCCACCGGCCATGGTCATGGTTCAAGCGATCGTCCGTCCCGAGAAAGCATATACCGTCGCTCAAGCACTGCTCGACGCCGGGTTCCCGGCCTTGACCAAATACGACGTCGCCGGACGCGGCAAGCAGCGCGGTATTCGAATCGGTGAAGTCAGTTACGACGAGCTGCCCAAAGAAATGTTGATGATCGTCGTCGAAGACGACGACGCGCAGCGCGTCATCGACACGATCGAGCACGCCGCCCGGACCGACGCCGGCGGCGCGTTCGGCGACGGCAAGATCTTCGTTCTTCCCGTTGCGGCCTCGTACACGATCAGCACCGGGACACGCGACGCCGAAGCCGTTCGCGCATGAAGCAAATCGTCGCCTTCATTCGGCACCAACGCGCCAATCGAACCCGCATCGCGCTCGCCGACGCGGGCTTCTCCGCCTTTACCGCGCGCAACATCGTCGGCCGCGGCCGTTTGGGCAAGGGCGGTGCCGTTCACATGGGCGATGAGAGCCGCGCGGAAGCACCCCGCGTGCAAGTCGGCGAGGGACCGATGCTGTTGCCCTGCCGGATGCTCAGCGTCGTGGTTTCGGACGACGATCTGGACGCGGCCATCCGGACCATCATCGGGACCAACAAAACCGGGGTCCCGGGCGACGGCAAGATCTTCGTGCTGCCCGTGCTCGAGGCGATGCGCGTCCGAACGCGCGAATGCGGAGACGACGCCTTGAGCGAGTACTGACCGGTACGACAAATGTCCGAGCGGCAAACCGCGGAGTGTTCTCGGCCCTCGGCTGCGAATAATATGCTATGAGCACTCCCGCCTTGCCGCTGCGTATCGCCGTCGTCGGTGCCGGACCAGCCGGTCTTTTTCTGGTCGACGCGCTTCTCAAGGCGAAGGACCACACGGTCAGCATCGACGTCATCGAGCGTCTGCACACACCCTACGGACTCGTGCGGTACGGCGTCGCACCCGATCACGCGAAAATCAAATCGGTCATCACGACGTTTCACAAGACGCTCGAAGATCCGCGCGTTCGCTTCTTGGGCAACGTCAATTTCGGGACCGATCTCACCGTGGACGACGCGCGCCGTTATTACGACGCGATCGTCTATGCCGTGGGAGCGCCGCACGACCGGCGGTTGGGCATTCCGGGCGAAGATCTCGCCGGCAGTTTGTCGGCCACCGAGTTCGTCGCCTGGTACAGCGGCCATCCCGATCATAGCGAAATCGTGCACCTTCCGGCCGGAGCGAAGGCCGCGGCCGTTGTCGGCGTGGGCAACGTCGCGGTCGACGTGGCGCGCATCCTGGCCAAGCACGTCGACGAACTGCGCTCGACCGATATTCCGCACCCCGTGCTCGACAAACTCGCCGAAAGCGAGATCGGCGACGTGTACATCTTCGGCCGGCGCGGCCCCGCGCAAGCGAAATTCACGACCAAAGAACTGCGCGAGCTGGGCGAACTCGACAACGCCGATATCATCGTCGACCCCAAAGAAATCGAACTCGACACGGCCAGCGCCGCGGAGATCGCCGCGCAGCAGGCACTCCAGCGCAACCTGGAGATCTTGCGCGATTTTGCCGGGCGGCCCCTCACGGGCAAACCGCGGCGCCTGCATTTGCGCTTTCTCACCTCACCGGTCGAGATCGCCGGCAAGGATGCCGTCGAAGCGCTGGTGATCGAGCGCAACCGGCTCGACGAACGCGGCAACGCCGTCGGAACGGGTGAGTTCGAGCGGATTCCGATGCAGATGGTGCTGCGCGCGGTCGGCTACCGGGGCCGCGCCCTGCCCGGCGTTCCGTTCGATTCACGCGCGCACGTGATCCCCAATGCGGCCGGCCGCGTGCTTGCCGACGACGGCAAGCCGCTAGCCGGACAGTATACGACCGGCTGGATCAAGCGCGGCCCCTCCGGCGTCATCGGCACGAATAAAGCCTGCGCAATGGAAACCGCGCGCGCGCTGCTCGAGGACGCCGCAAAACTCGAGCGCGCCGTACAACCCGACTTGGCGGCGGTCGATCGGCTGCTCGCTGAGCGCAGCGTGCGCGTCGCCTACTGGCATGATTGGCTCGCGATCGACGACCACGAGAAGAGCTTGGGCAGCGCCAGCGGCAAAGATCGGGTGAAGGTGACCAACTTCATCGAACTGCTCGAAGGCTTGGCCGACCGCGTCTAGGGATGCTCTGATTTCGCCCTGGACATCGTCGCTACGCGGCTCATTTGCTCAAGCAAACTTCGCCGCTATGCTCCTCGCCAGGACGAAATCAGAGCATCCCTAGCTCGTGCCCCCGGACTGCGCGCGACCTTCCGCCACCGTTCCCAATATTTTCGACTCATGCCATACGGACGCCGATTTCGGCGTCCCGATCGCCGCAAAACCAGAGGCGGCAGAGGTTTCCCGGCTCGCACCCATGGACGATTTCTACAAAGGGTACATTCTCGATCACTACCGCAACCCGCGCAACTTCGGCCACCTCGAAGCACCGAGCGCCGTGGCGGAGGATCTCAACCCGTTATGCGGAGACACGATTCGCGTCGAGATTCACGTGACAGGTGAGGGCCGCGTCGACGACGTCAGTTTCTCGGGCAAGGGTTGCGCGATCTCGCGCGCCGCAACGTCGATGCTGCTGGAATCCGTTCGCGGCCAAACCCTCGAAGAAGTCGCGCACCTTTCCGTCGACTCGGTGATCGAAAACGTCGGGATCGGCATCAGTCCCGCGCGCATGAAATGCGCCACGCTCGGACTCAAAGTCCTCAAATCGGCCGCCTTGGGCCACATCGCCGCCTGGCCCGACGAAGTCGCTTAGCAGCAGGGTTCGGCGCATTGCGCCGAACCCGTGGCGTTTGCGGCTACGCCGCAAGCCGCGTGGCGACCGCTACGGTTGCAGCTGCGTGAAGCGCGCGACGTCGACGCTCCCGAGCGCCTGCAGCGTGGTATCCATCGCGACGCCCGAGCCGCTCGCGCTCACGGCATACCGATTGTCGATGATCTCGAAGACCTCACTCTTCTTCCCCGCCACGGTCCACTGCTCGTGCACTTTGCGGCCATCGATCTCGACGGTTTTGGTGTACCCCTCATCGCTGTCGGTCGAGGTGAGGTTGGCGCCGAGATTGGCGATCAGCGCGAGGCCGCCCATGTTGCCCATGTCGCCAACGCTGAGTTCGATGGTTCCGCTCTTGTCGTCGCCGTAGACGGCCGACGCGCCCGAAGCAGCGATGCCGGCGAAGCTCCCCGAGCTGCTCTGGGCCGTCGAGCGCGGAAGCCCGGCGACGCTGTCGGGAAGCAGCGTTTTGAGCGTTTCACGCGGGATCGTTTTGACGTCGCCCTTTCCGCCGGAGACCAGCGACTTGAGCACGCCGACGCCGGCCGCGGCTTGCGCATCGGTATCGCCGCTGGCCGCTGCGGCATCGGCCGCCTTGCCGGCTTGCGCCACGCCGTCGATCATTTTGGCGGCTTGCTGTTTGTCGCTGTCGTTGCCGCCCATCGCGTTGCCGATGATCGTCGCCGCAACCGCTTTGGCTTGCGCTTCATCCGCGCCCGGCACGACTGCGCCCACCGCTTGATGACCGAAACCGCCGGTCGCGAAGCCCACGACGCCCATCACCGTGCCGATCATGATGCTCAGCACGAACCCGATCACGAATGCGCAAACCATGCTGAGCGCGGTGTACGGCAGCGCTTTGTCTCGCGTCGTTTGCATTACCACCGGAATCCCGACGTAGAAGAGGTACAGCCCCCACAGCGCGGCCAGCAGCTCGAGCATCGCCAGCGGCGGAAAGAGGCTCAGGACGCCGGCGACAAAGCCCGGGGTCGCCGAATACGCGACGAGCTTGAACGCCGCGTTGAGATTTTTCCGGCCGCCGAAGGTCGGGGCGAGGGCATTGACGATCGCGGCCATGAGCAGCAGCCCGACGAGCACCATGACGAAGGACAAGACGGCTTGGCTGATGCCGGAGAAAAACGGCGCCCGGTACGTGCCCATGAACGGGATGCTCACGCCGATGATCGAGAGTCCGATGAACAGGGCAATCGGGTTGATCGCGGCAAGCGGCGCCACGTAGCCGGTATACAAGCCGCCCAGCGACGACGGCTCGCCGGCGATGACCGGCCACTCGGCATTCGGGCGAAAGGTGATGTTTTTGACTCGTTCGACGAGGCTCATTGGACTGCGCTCCCTGGCCGCGCGCACGCGGCCGGCTCGAGGTCGAGACTGATGATGGAGTCATGGTAACCGGCTGCCGTCCTTGCAGCGTCCCAAACTGTCGCGGGCAAGCGGCGTTCGTCCGAACCGTGCCTAACCATGCCCGCGATGAAAGACGCTGTGCCGGCCAATGGGGCACGCTGCTTGGTCTACGACGACACGGCGCAGGCGCGTCCGCTGACGAGCCTGGCCGATATCAGCGAGGTGCTCAGCGAACCGGGCGTGTTCGTCTGGCTCGACGTGGTCGACCCCCAGCCGCACGATTTCACCCTGTTCCAAGAAGAATTCGGACTGCACCCGCTGGCCATCGAAGATGCGCTCAAAGCACACGAGCAGCCGAAGATCGAAGCGTATGACGAGTCGTGGTTCGTCGTCGTTCAGGGCGCGACGCGCGAGGGCGACGAGCTGCGCATTCATGAAGTTTCTATTTTCGCCGGCGCGAAATTCATCGTGACGGCCCGCGGGCGGCCGCCGTACCCGCTCGACGAAGTCGAGCGCCGCTGGCAAGTCCTCCCGGCGGGGCTGCGCCGCGATAGCGGTGCGTTGCTGTACACCATCCTCGACACGGTCGTCGACGGCTACACGGCGATCGCCGAAGCGTTCGAGGAACATGTCGGACGGCTCGAGTCGGCGCTGCTCGGCGACCCGCGGCGGACTAGCGCCGTGCTGCTCGAGATCTACGAGATGAAAAAAGAGCTGGCCCGTTTCCGGCGCGCGGTCGTCCCGGTTCGCGACATTCTCGCGCCGATTCTGCGCGGCGATCTGCAATTGTTCGGGACAGATGAACTGCCGTACTACCGCGACGTCCTGGATCACGTTTCACGCGTGGTCGATCAACTCGATGGAGCGCGTGAAGCCGTCAATAACGCCCGCGAGACGCACATTTCGCTGGCATCCCATCGCCAAAACGAGGTCGCGAAACAACTCACGATCGTCGCCACCGTCTTCCTGCCGTTGACGTTCATCACCGGCTTCTTCGGCCAGAATTTCGGCTGGTTGGTCAATCACATCACGAATCGTGAAACGTTCGTGCTGTGGGGTCTGGGCAGCGAGGTCGTCGGGGCCGTCGCGCGAGTTTCATGGGCTGGGCGTTCTCGCGCGGATTTGTGCCGTTACCTGCGACGCCGGTACCGTCGCGCGCTACCTGCGCTGGCTCGTCGATCGCTCGCGTTCCGAAATCGACGAAGAGTACCAACGAAAAGCCGGTGACGTCGTGAAATCAGTGAAACGGAAACGCCGGCAGCGCGGTGTCGCGACGTCGACGGTTGGTCGGCACCTTATCTCGATTGCAAAAGCGCATCAGACGCGGGCTTTGACGATCCGGTCGCGACGGTTTACGTGCAAACGATATGGCGGGGATTGCGTCGCGAGCGCGGTGTCAAGAAAACACCCAAAGAGGCGTTGAAGCGTGACCTGCTTTTAGACGTGCTCCCACCGCCGCCGGCAGATAATCAACCGAAGGCAAAGCGTCTCGCCGCCGCCCGGAAT
The DNA here is from genome assembly GCA_050012475.1 of Candidatus Velthaea sp. Lineage (GTDB taxonomy): Bacteria > Vulcanimicrobiota > Vulcanimicrobiia > Vulcanimicrobiales > Vulcanimicrobiaceae > Velthaea. The sequence goes on along the minus strand of JBEKHC010000043.1, from coordinate 4,292 downwards.
CGCGCGATCATGCTCCTCGCTTTCTCGGGTGCCTTCCGGCGCTCCGAGGTCGCTTCGCTTAACGTCGACGATGTGGAATATGATGAAGTAGGTGTTGCGGTGACGCTGACGCGATCGAAGACGAATCAAGAGGGCTTGCTGGAAACGGTCCTGATACCGTTTGCTGAAACGAAGACCTCGACGCAGCGCGCGCGATCGCAACGTGGATCAAACTCGCCGGCATCACGGAAGGCGCTCTATTTCGCGCCCTCGATCGCCACGGCAATATTCGCGGACGGATCCAACCTGCGCTGGTAGCAACGCTGGTTAAAGGATCGATGTCTTTGCGGCCGCAAACCCCGACGTAAAGCTCGAGTCTAAGCAGTTTGCAGCACACTCGCTGCGATCCGGCTGGATTACGACGGCTGCGCGTGAAGGCCGATCGGAGCGCGATATGATGCAGCATTCGCGCCACAAGAGTATTCCAATATTTCGCGGATACGTTCAACGGGCAACCCGCTGGGACGGCCATCCTGGTTTGGGTTTGCTTTGATCGACGACTGTCGCGGCGTAAACGTCGGTGGAAAAACAAAACGGCCCGCAGAGTTCCCGTGTCCGGTAATGCTTACCGGACACGATGCGGCAGAGGAAGCAGGCGCGAGGGTAGCCGGAGCGGCTACGGCTTCGGGTCGGATGTCCGGCGGCGGTGGTGGCGGCGTGCCAGCCTTTTGCACGACGTCCAAGCGCGGCGTCGGCGTTGGAATGGCGCTGGCCGGCTGCGGCGGCGGGTTCGCGGGCTGCTCAGCCATGATAGTCCTAGCGGCTGGGCCGGGCGACGGTGAGGACCGCGCCCTCAACGATACGATCGAGCCGGGGCGTCGGCGTCGGAATGGCGCTCGCCGGTGTCGACGACGGTTGGGCGGGGGACTGCGCAGTCGGGTTCTCGGCCATCGGTGTTCAAAGTATACCATAGCCGAGCCGCTCAAGGAGACCCGCCCCTGAACGCTACCGCGATCACCTTCCTTGAGCTGGGCTTGGTCCTGGGCACGCTCATCACGCTCGCCGTCTTTGGGCACCAATCGTGTTCGGTGCGAAGCGCGAACCGTTGCAGAGTGTGCCGATCGACGAGCGCCAAGCGGCCGAGCAGCGGCTGCTCAACACACCGCCGCTTGCGACCGTGGCTACCGCCGCGCGCGTCTACGATGCCGTGCAAGAAATCGTCGCGCGATCGGTGGAAGCAAACAAGAGCCTCGAAACAAAAGCAAGTGGCGTGATCGTGCTCTCGAGTGCCGTGCTCGGCTTTGGGCTCCAGCTTGCAAACGCCCATCGCGCGCAACCGTGGTTAGCGATTCTGGCGTCGATCGCACTCGTGGGCGCGATCGGCTGCGCAGCGCGCGTGAACTTCAGCCAAGCCTTCAACTTGCCATCACCGATTACGTATAATCTGCCGTCGATTGCAAATTTGCCCGACAACGAAGCAAAGATCGTCGTTGAATTGACAGAGGCCTGGAATGATTACGCCGTCGATGAACGTAGCGTCGGCGCCGAAAAAGCGCTCTGGCTGCGACGCAGCTTCGCCGCGATGCTCGTGGGGGTTGGCTTTTTTGCGCTGATGTCAACCGTTGCGCTCATAACGGACACCTCATCGCCGGCTGCGCCGCCGATTTCGACCGGCAAATAGCGGATGGCTTCGGCGAGGCGGAACGCCACTGGTTTGGTCGTCAGTTACGTCGCTACGCCGACCTCGCTGCGCCGCGGCTACATCGCGGCGGCACGAGAGGTTCGGTCGACGAGGTTTAACCGATCGCTCTTCGACGCGCTCGCGGGGTAGCAATATGTCGGATTCAGAGACTCTTGATGGGGTTGTAAGTGACGGTGTCAAGCTGGCGAAGATCATGCTCGGGGCTCTTAATGCCGCCGTGACACACATGAAGCCGCCACCTGAGTTTACAGACCAAGCACGATCGTTGCGCCGCTGGCAAATTCATCTTTCGGTTCTGATGCTCGAGGTAGCGTCGGCCGCGGCGGATGCCGCCGCCGAGGGTTACGCGCGCAGCATCGCTATTCTCAATCGCAGCGTCTACAAATATTCAACAAAGCTCAAATACTTCTCCGCGCATCATGACGACGCTCATAAGCAGTTTACGACCATTCCGATCAGAAATTATTCCATGCTCGAGAAGGCAACCCCACAGACCGAAGTCGCGTTGCAGATGAGCGAGGCAGCTGACACCTGGCGCGAAGCGAACGCGGATCGCGATGAATACTCCGGGAATAAAAAACTCCTCGGGATGCACTTGGCAGTACAAAAGCCCGAGCGGATTCTCGACGACCGGCGCAACCCAAAACTGAAGAATACGCGCGAACATCACACGATGCACGACATTCCATCGCAAGTCGTCCACGGTGAGGCGGTCCTCATGTTCGATGTCTTCGACGACCTCGACGACGACGACAACTTCAATGCACGCTTGCGTAGCCGCATTTTTACGGTGATTCGTGAAATTAGCAAGCTCGTCACTCTGCTCATGGAATTTTTGCTCACCGTCCATAAGAACGGCACGCCGATTCCCGAGCTAGAGTCACTGTCGAATCAAATGGTCGCCTTCAGAGCTCGCGCGGACAAGTTCTGAGTGAAGCCATGTCGGGAACGTCTCACCGTCCGTGATCACCGCAACTTCTTCTCGCAAAATCAGGCCACGTGCTCGGTCCGACCAATCCAGCGCTTCGGCGCCGGACAGATATGGACTACGCTGCCGGCGGTGCCGAAACCGCAGCGACGACGCTACGCAAGACAGCCCCGGCGTCGATCGGTTGGCCGTCTGGGTCGCGTATGCGAGCAGATACGCTTGCAAACGCATCGCAATCGCCATTCATGCTGCGCAAATGCCGCGCTTTGTCAGCATCGCTGACGGCCGGAGGAGCGTAGACTTCTTCGAGTGCACAAAGCGCGCTTCGCGCGTTGATGACATCAACGGTATCGTCATCGACATCCGCTTCAGGAACAATTGGCGCATAGCTGAAGAGTAAGCACTTTGTCTTTGAGAGCGGGAAAGTAACTTCGACGTTGGCCCCAACCTTAATCGGGCACGGCGTCACGTCGCGAACGAAGTTCACCGTATCGACCCAGGCGACGGGATGATCCGACGTAGAGAACCCGACCGGTCGGCCTTCCGGTGGATTGGTGACGGTCAAGACCGCTATATGCAGGCGGCGCAAAATCTCGAAATTGCTCTTCGCGAGCTCCGGCACCGCTGCAAGTGCCCAGTTCTCCGCTGTCGGCGCAACATCGTGAACAACATTCAGATCGAAGTGCTCGAGTACGAAGGCCGCGATCGCTCTTTCGAGGACCGCTCCGAACAGTCCGGAGCTCTGGAGCTTGAATCGCTCCAGCGAAATCTTCTTTTGGAAGCGCTGCTGTAGCGCGTTGACGGTCCGTCGGCTACGAGCTTCCCAGAGCCCGGCGATGGCTGTCAAGGTGCCGATCTGGCCCGTCGTGAGTGACACGCCTGGCGTCCGGAGCGCTCTCGCGAAGCTCGGCCAGTGTTGTTCGATCTTCGAAAGCGACTCTTCGAGCAACGGATCCTTGGCGCCACCCTCTTGGACCAACATATAAAAATCCGTGTGGGTCGATATGTACTCGGCGCTAGTGAGAGTTTGCGCGGCGATCTGTGCGGCCAGGTCCCCGCCCTTCTCGTAGACGACGAGGCCGGACGGCTGTGCGGCCAGAGTTGCAGCGAAACCTTTGAGAAACGTTCGCGCAACGGTGTGCGACTCTGCCATGAGTGACATCATACGGCGAATACGGTCGGCAGGCGAGAGCCACGACGCACGCGCTACCGCGGGCTTCGACCGTGACGACGTTGAGAAGCTATAACTGCAATTATAGACCCGGAAGAAGGCTGAGCGACTGCGGCGAATAGTCCGGTCATGACTCGGCCGGGGTACCCGTCGACGCGCACCCTCGACGAGCTGATCAACGCTCTGCCCGTTGGTAGCCATCGACCGTTCCTCGAGCGCGAAGCGAGCCTCACGATCGATGATGCACCAATCACCACCGTCTTCATTCGGCCGTCAATTGGTGCCCCGCTATTCGGGTAGCTCGAACAGGTGTTCGTGTTCACCGGCTCGAAGTTTTTCCGACCGAATGCATGTGATCTGCTACCCGGAGAACTGGAGCGATAGGAAGTTTGAACGAAACCAGCATCGTCGTCGAGGGAGAGATCTTTGCGGATTGGGCTTGGATGGGCGGATTCTCTCAGCCAGCATTTGCCGCACTGCTAGCGACGATGAATGCTGACGAAACCGCCGCT
>JBEKHC010000042.1:0-39089 GCA_050012475.1 Candidatus Velthaea sp. | reverse complement strand
AATTCTCGTCGACCGTGTAGAGGGACTACCGTGGCCGAAATGCCGACTAGTGCGCACGTAATCCTCATGCGCGAATATGGCCCTCCCCGGGTGCTAACCCGCGCAGAGGTATCGCTACCGCCGCTCAAGCCGGGCGACGTCCGGATTCGCAGCATCGCATCGGCGGTTAATCATACCGATTTGGAAATACGGGCAGGAAATTGGCCGATCAGAGCGCCCGACCCATTTCCATATATTCCAGGAGTTGAGGTTGTCGGCGAGATCGTGGCGATCGGCAGTGACGTATTGGATTTTTGCCGCGGCGATCGCGTAATCACCATGATGCAAGGTCTTGGCGGCGTTCGCGCGGAGCGCACCGGAGGCTATGCGGAATATTTAGATGTCGCCGCTGCTGCAGCGACCACATTGCCTGCCGGAGTCGATCCGTACGACATTGCGGCATTCGGGCTCGTCGGCATTACCGCCTATGAGGGGTTGCGCCGAATCGGGTCCATGCCGAACAAGCGAATTCTTGTGACGGGAGCTGCCGGCGGGATTGGTTCGGCGGCCGTAGCGATTGCCCGAGCTCAAGAAGCACTCGTAACCGGAGTGATTTCCCGCCCCGAGCACGAGGAGGCCGTCCGCGCCCTCGGCGCCTGTGCCGTGGTGATCTCTCCGAAGGACGCTCCGCCGGTGCTGGAAGCGGCAACCTTCGACGGGGTCATCGACGCGGTGGGCGGTCATCTCTTTGGCACATGCGTGAAGGCTCTGCGGCCAGGCGGCGTCCTCTCGTTCGTTGGCGCAGTCGCCGGAGGCAACGTCAATTTCGACGCCTGGGAACTTATCCGTCCGGTCACGCTCACCGGCTACTCTTCCGAGACACTCGATGGTCATGCGCTTCGCGACGGCATCTCAGCGCTCACAAACCGGCTGAGCGCCGGCCTCATCCGTCCACCAAACTACACCATCCAGCCGCTGGCCGAAGCGGCACGAGCCCACGAGCTTCTCGAGTCACATGAGTTGACGGGCCGTGTTTTGCTGTCGCCTCAAAACTGAGATACAGAAGCTAACTGACACCGGACACGTCTGCAGATCGCGGTTCGCGCTACGCCGTGTGAAGCCGCCGGTCAATCCCTTGGTGAGATCGGGGCAGCCGGTTAACGGCGCCGTCGAAACCGGGTATCGGTCGACGACGGACAGCCTCCATGTCGCGCGCAACGACAAAGTCACTCAACTTCGGCGCCGTCTTTGATCGAGAGGCCGCTCATGAGCGCTCCTGACAACCCATCGCCGAGCACCAACGGACCGCCAGTCGCATCCCCTTCGCGGTCTCACAGCACTTCTCAAGACGCGATCTGTGATCGCCCGCACGCGCCTAGCCGATGCTGGCGTCAGCGGCTTAGTCTCAACGCCGCGTGCTCGAACGGAGCCCAGGGTGAAGCGCTCCGCATCTCTTTCCGATAGAGCGTAAACGCCATAAACCAGTCATCGAGAAGATCGCGATCGGAGCGTCCGCGTAGTTCGTCGACTTGGTCGGCCGCCGGTCGCAAGACACTTACAATGCGCCTGTTGCTAAGGCGACCGAATTCGCACCGCAAGCTACGTTCCGCCGCGTCCCGTGCGTCGGCGTGCACCAAAGCGTGATATTCATCAAGGGACAACATGTGTAGACATTTGACGGCCGCGCCTAGGATTCCCCAATCCCAGGGTTTTCCAAGGAATGCCGGATCCTGATTCCGTCAATGCACATGGACCAAAACTTGTCGAGCTATTCCAGGTACGAGTCGGGTAAGAGCTTCTCGCGCTGAGACGGGCTGCGAAAGGATCAACAGTTCAGCGACAGCGTTTCTGAACCGGGTTGGGCTTGACGAAACGCCACCTGGCGGTACAATGACAGCTGGAATCCTCGTTAGGCGAGGCGTCCGTACGACAAATATGCCGCTGCCCGGAAAGGTCGAGAGACCCCAATGGGTTACCAGGCCCCGTCGAATCAAGGCGGGATCTAATGTGGCTAAGCCTCGGCTCTACGGCGTATGGTGCCAAACCCCGGACGTAGAGGCCGAACGACGCAAACAAGGCGTCGTTCCCTTGACCGCCGGACCGACGATCCGAGCGGTTTTTTGTGTCAGAACGCGTCGGCGAGTAATGCCAGCAAAGGGGGTGATGGATCCACGATGGACGGCAACAGTACACGTCAGTCTCAACCTCCGCCCGCACCCGGGCAGGTAGCTTGCTGCGCCGCCATCGGCGGCGACTCTCACTAGGATTTTCTGACATGAACTTTCTCTCGACGCCGCGCACGGACGCGGCGAACTTGATTACGTTTTTACGCGCCCGCGCCATCGATCGGATGCGCCGGCAAGCCGATGGCGCCGCCTCCTTGCAGCGCGCCCTGGAACGAGAACATACGCGCCACAATCGCCTAGACCCAGCCGATACGGGCCCTTCGTTCTGGATTCTTCACGCGCGATGACGAGCGGGTTGATGGCTCGCGGACTCTACCTCTCGCCGCTTGCGCAATCGCACGCGGCACAGGAACGTGCCTGGCGAGCGGGCGATGCGACGACGCTGCATCTGCTTGAGCTCATGGTGAGCACGATGATGCAGCGCCGCCGCAAAGCGCGGCCCCTGCGGCACCGGCAATGAACCGACGATCATCGCCCGGGATAGAAGTGATTTCAAGCTACGAAGTACGTGCAGTGTGTCGTCAGGATGTCGAGGAGCGGCTACGAACGCTCATGATCTCGACGGTCCGGAGCGCGGCGATGTCGCTTATTGCCGTGTACAGCGAGGACATCGAGTCGACAAGCCGAGTGGAGGTCATCGCCGATGTCACGGTGTCGGGGCGTGCAGATGCGAAGCTCGAGAAAATCGTGACAAAGATCGGTATCGAGCCTGGTGTCTTCGCCGTCAGCTGGAAGATCGTGCCGACAACGGACGAGGAACGCGAACTGCTCCCCGAAGCGTGACGGCCTAGAGCGCGCAGTTTGCAGTCACTTCTCAATCTCACAGCGCGCGCACTGCAAGCGGACCGCGTGCGCGCACTGCAAGCGGACGGCGTGCGCTCGTACGGCAAGCCGACCGCGTGCGCGTACTGCGACCCGACCGCGTGGGCGCGCACGACAATTCGAGTACGTTGGCGGACGCTGTAAGCCGGGCGCACGGCTAGGCGAGCGCGTGCGCGGGCGCTGTAAGCCGACTGCGTGCGCTACCGAGCTGATTCCGCAGCAACCTGTGCGCGCGCAAACAGAAGGTCTGGGGCCCGCTGCAGGACGCAATGCAAGCATTCGAGGACGCCGCGGCGGATGCGCGAGAACGCTTGCGGCGCACTGCGCCCCGCAAGCGTTCTCGTGAACGCGGCAGCGCAGGTCGCGGCGCGATACGAACGCGGTACAGCGACGCTGCCACGTGTGTTCCATCGCACAACAAACTCCCGATTTATCCGCTGAAGCGAAGATCACTAGCGGCATTGCCGATAAGAGCATTGTGAATCTGCATTGTTCTTTAACTTCAATTGTGCGCGCATTCGGCAATGTGTCGAATTGCAAACACATTGAAGCTTAAATAGCAATCATCAATCGCCGATAGTGTAGCCGGATAACGCGCCGTCATCGCGGCGTGCTGTTCAACGTGTCCTAATTCCTTCGCAACGAAGCTCGTGACGGCCGGCGCTGCTTGATGTTGGGTGTGCGTCTTTTTTGCTGTCCGCAACGCGGCTCTTCTTTTTGGAGTGTCCATGAAGCGACTCAGACGCTATGTTTCCACGGCTCTGCTGGCCGTCGTCAGCGGATGTTCGGCTGCCGGAGGCATGGGAACGACGGTTCCGAGCGCCCAGCGATTGCCGGCTGTGTCGATGGCGCGTCCGCTGGGCGTTACGAGCGCCGCGGCCGCCGCTGCCGTAATGATCGACGCCGGCGGCGCAGCGGCGGGAACATGGTCGGCGGATAAAGCGTTCGGCGGCGGTTGGACCGGTTCGACCGCGCGCGCCGTCGACACGAGCCGCGTGATCAACCCAGCCCCTCAGGCCGTCTATCAGACGTCCCGCTACGGCAATTTCTCGTACACGGTAACCGGGCTCGTGCCGAATGCAAGTTATACGGTACGGCTGCACTTCAGCGAAAACTTCTGGACTGCGGCCGGCAAGCGTCTGTTCGATGTCGCACTGAACGGCACGACGGTGTTGAAGAACTTCGACGTCTTCAAAGACAGCGGCGGCAGATACGTGGCCGATACCAAAACCTTTTCGGAACCGGCCGACGCGAACGGCAAGCTCGCGGTGGCGTTCAAAACGATCATCGACAACGCCTTGCTCGCGGGGATCGAAGTGTCGTCGAACCCTGCACCTGCAGCCGTAGCGGCAACGCCCGCGCCCCCGGCGTCGACTTCTGCGCCCGCGGTCCCTTCGACCAATGTGGCCATGTACGACGGATGCACGATCGGCGCTCCCGGCGACGCGTATAACGCCGATGTGACGAATGCTGCCGTCGATCCGTACAGCGCGGCGATGATCGCGTCGCAAACGAGCGTCGACAGCTCGAGTTTCGCGGCCGAGACCTATTTCGGCGAAGAGAAGATCAATCTCGACGAAGGTGACACGGCGACCAAGTATCCGGTCACCGGAAATCCGTCCTATCATCCCGCCCCGGCCGGAAACTGGCCCTGGTCGAGCGGCTACTACATTGAGAACAACGGAGTCGGCGACGCGCATTCGTTCGTCCTCGATTCGCCCGCCAAGCCCAACGGCTGCATCGACTACGAGGCGTACTCGACGGCGTTTACCGGCACGGCCGTGAGCTGGTACAACGGCATCATGTGGCCCCTGGGCCAAGCGTACGAATCGCCGCTGGGACTTGGCTATCCCAACGCCAGTTCACCGCAGGCGTCGGGGTTGAGCATGTTCTTCGGTTTGGTCAAGCTCGACGAAATTGCCGGCGCGAATCTCGATCACGCGATCAACCTCGATGCCAAAGCCGGCTCGCTCGGCAATTGCTTCGTAGCACCGGCGGGCACGAGCGCAGGCACCGCGTACACCGGTACGGGAACCGCACACCAGCTGTGTTTCGGTGCGCACCTTCGTCTCCATCCGACGTTCGCCAGCGCGCCGTGCGCAGCCAGCACGCAAGCGGCGCACATCGTGTACGGCCTGCAGCACTACGGCGGATATGAATCGGATACCGGCAGCCAAGGCAACGGGATCTACCCCGCCGACAGCAATACCGCAAACGTTTGGGACACCACCGGCGTCAGCGCGTGTCTGGCAACCATTCACATGAGCGACTTCGACGTGTTGGCGCCGGCGTAGAGCGTGGCGCGGCGCGGCGCGGCGTCACCTCCGGCAATGGTAGCGCAGATGGAAGCGGAACGCCCGGGACCAAATTCCTAGCCGCTTTCGCTCTTTAGGTCGCGGGTCGGAACGGACACCGCGACCGAAAAGAAGCGTATGCGCATCTTGCTGCTGACGCAGTTCTTCGCTCCCGAGACGGGTGCCGCCAGCGAGCGTACTGCCGCCATTGCGGCGCAGTTCGCTGCGGTCGGGAACGACGTTCACGTGCTCACGGCGATGCCGTCGTTTCCAACGGGAACGCTTCCGCAGCGCTATCGCGGCAAATGGCGCGTCGTCGAGCAGGTCGGTCGCGCGCAGGTCGAACGGGTCTGGACCTATGCGTCGCCGCGGCTGCGCCGAATCGACCGCGTGTTGAACTGGACGTCGGTAGCGGCGGGCATGCTCGGGTCGATCGCTTGGAACGCGATCCGCGGCCGGCGCTACGATCTCATCGTGGCCAGCTTTCCGCCGATCACGCAGTCGCTGGTCGCATTGGCGGCTGGGGTGCTGCTGCGCGCGCCGCTCGTCGTCGACGTCCGCGACGTCTTGACCACGCGCGGGATCGAGCTGAATCTCTGGCAACCGGGTTCACCGGTGGACCGCGTCGTGAACGCCCTCAGCGACGCCCTCTATCGCCGGGCTATCCTCGTTTCGACCGTCAGCGAGACGGCGTTGGCCTCGATCGTGGCCCGCGGCATCGCGCCCGGGAAAGTCGTGCTGTTCACCAACGGATTCGACGTGTTCGACGAGCGGACGCCGTCGCCGTATGCCCGCCGGCCCGACGAGATCGTCGCAGCGTATGTCGGAACGCTCGGACTGACCAGCGGAGTCGAGTCGATCCTCGAGGCCGCAATGCTCTTGCGCGACAAGCCGCAAATCCGCATCGTCATCGCCGGCGACGGCACCGAACGCGCTCGGCTGGAAGAGGTCGCCGCGCGCGCGGGGTTGCAGGGGGTGACATTCTTGGGCCAGCGCACCAGCGATGAGGCCAAGGCGCTGCAGCGCGATGCGGACATTGCCCTGGTGCCCCTGCGTGCCAACGTCGTCGACGCGCTGCCCAAGAAAATGTTCGATGCGTTGGCGATGGGAACGGCCGTGGTGCTTTCGGCGCACGGTGAAGCGGCGCGGCTGATCGCGCAATCGGGCGGGGGCATCGTCGTGACGCCGGAAGATCCGCCCGCCCTGGCAGCGGCAATCGCGGAACTGGCCGCCGATCGCGGACGCTGTCAGCAGCTGGGCGCCGCCGGACGAGCGTTCGTGCTGGAGCGCTACGAACGTTCGACGCTCGTGCGCAAGTACGTTGCGCAGGTCGCGGCCGCGGTCTGATGGTTCGTCTCGCATGGCCCGCCGGCAAGCGTTTCGCGTTGAGCATCATCGACGACACCGATTGTGCGACCCTGGCGAACGTGCGGCCGTTCTACGATGCCTTGCACCACTACGGTTTGCGCACGACGAAAACCGTGTGGTCGCTGCCGTGCGTCGCCGGCGACCGGTTTACCGGGGAAACGCTCGCGGATGAAGCGTATCGCACCTGGATCGAAGAACTCGCCGGCGCGGGTTTCGAGATCGGCTGGCACGGAGCACGCTCGGGTGGGACGCCGCGGGCGCTCAACAGCCACGCGCTCGACGTGTTCCGCGACGTGTTGGGAAATTGGCCGGCCACCTATGCCAATCACGCTCAGAACAACGAATCGATTTACTGGGGCCGCGAACGCTTCGACGCGGCGCTGATCCGCGCCGTCTATCGGGCGTTTCGGCGCGGACCGACTCGCTTCGGCGGCTCGACGCCGGCCAGCCCCTATTTCTGGGCCGACTTGTGCCGCGAACGCATCCGTTACGTTCGCGGCTTTACGTTCAGGGATATCGTGACGACCGCGGTCGACCCGTACATGCCGTATGCCGATCCGCGCCGCCCGTATGTCCGCGCTTGGTTTTCCGGAACCGATGCTGCGAGTGCGGCAGATTTCACCGCGCTGCTGACGCCGGCGGCACTCGAGCGACTAGAGGCGGCGGGCGGAGCGTGCATCGTGTACACACACGTGGCCAGCGGCTTCGTTCGCGACGGCAAGCTCGAACCCGGCGTCGAGCGCGCACTGCAGCGTTTGGCCGAGCGCAACGGCTGGTTCGTTCCGGTCGGCGAGATTCTCGCCCGGCTGGAAAACGAGCGCGGATTGCACGTCATCGGGCCGCGCGAACATCTCGCGCTCGAGCGGCGTTGGCTGCTCGATCGCGTGCGCGGCAAAGCGCTGCGCGTCGCCAAGGCGCGCAACGGCACGGCCGCAGCGGCGCCCGATTCGCCGGCGGCTTAGGCCGTAACGCCGTCGTGGGCGCGCGCGAGCAGCGCCGCGATGCGCTCGATCTCGGCCTCGGGCAGCTCGGGATAGATCGGCAGGGAGAGCACTTCGTCGGCTGCGATCTCGCTCTCGCGCAGCGACGCTGCGCGCCCGGGGAGCTGCGCGTGCACCGCTTGCCGATGCAGCGGAATCGGGTAATACACCATGCTCTGCACGCCGCCATCGGCCAAGATGCCCTGCACCCGCCGGCGATCCGAACAGCGAATCGTGAATTGATGGTAGACGCAGTACGAATCGGGTGGTTCAGCGGGAAGGCGAATGTCAGCGATTCCGGCGAGTAACTCGCGGTAGCGCGCAGCGACCGCGCGGCGCGCGGTATTCCACGCGTGCAGATGCGGGAGTTTGACCCGCAGAATCGCGGCTTGGAGTTCGTCCAGGCGGCTGTTGAGGCCCAGTTCCTCGTGCTGATACTTGATTCGGCCGCCATGTGCGCGCAGCGCGCGCAGCCGTCCAGCGAGCGTGGCCGAGGCGGTCGTCACCAAGCCGCCGTCGCCGTACGCGCCCAGATTCTTCGAGGGGAAAAAGCTGAACGCGGCGGCATCGCCGAACGTGCCGACCGGGCGGCCCGCGATCTTCGCGCCGATTGCTTGCGCGCAATCTTCGACGACCAGCAGCCCGTGCTGACGGGCGATGGCCAGGATCTCCGGCATCGCCGCCGGCGCGCCGTACAGATGGACGGGCAGAATCGCTTTGGTGCGCGCGGTGATGGCCGCGGCGATGCGGCTGGGATCGAGATTGAACGTCTGCGGATCGATGTCGACGAACACCGGTGTCGCGCCGACCATCCCGATGGCCTCGGTCGTCGCGACGAACGTGAAGGGCGTCGTGATGACTTCGTCGCCCGGACCGATGTCCAGCGCACGCAACGCGAGGTGCAGCGCGTCGGTGCCCGAGTTCACCCCGACCGCGTGCGGCGTGCCGATCCAGGCCGCCACTTCTGCCTCGAATGCAGCGACGTTGGGGCCGAGGATGAAGCGGCCGTCGGCCAGCACCGCGAGTACGGCGGCGTCCATTTCCGCTTTGAGCGCTTGGTATTGCGCGCCCAAGTCCACCATCGGGATCATGCGCGCACCTCGCGCAGCGAACGGTCGGCGCGGACATAGCGCCGGCCGCAGTCGCCGCAGTGCGCACGTTCGCCGTCGAGGGTCAAGCGCGCGCCGCAGGCGCACGCATATCCCGCTTGGCGCGCCGGCACGCCCATCACGATCGCGTGGGCCGGCACGTCGGCCGTGACCACGGCGCCGGCCGCCACGAACGCATGTTCACCGATCGTATGTCCGCAAACGATGGTGGCGTTGGCGCCGATGCTGGCGCCGCGCTTGACCAGCGTCGGCGCATAGTCGGACGGCGCGTTGCGGGGAAAGCCCGAACGCGGCGTCGACACGTTGGTGAAGACCATGCTCGGGCCGCAGAACACATCATCTTCGAGTTCCACGCCGGCGTAGATCGACACGTTGTTTTGAACCTTGACGTTGTTGCCGATGCGCACACCCGGAGCGATGAAGACGTTTTGACCGAACGAACAACGCTCGCCGATGCGTGCGTTCGCGCCGACGTGGCAGAAGTGCCAGACCCGGGTCCCGTCTCCGATCGTCGCTCCTTCATCGACGTACGCCGATTCGTGGACGAACGGCGGGGCAGCGAGAGTTGGCGTGGCGTGCATGGCTTTCAGTATAGGGAATTCGCAGCGCAGTCTTTGCGGCCGCTGCTCCCACCGGGATTAGGTCCAAAGCCCGGGCGGACGGCATGCGCCGCCGGTAATCGAACAAGGGTTCGATCCGCGCTCGTAGAATCGGTGCCGATAATTCGAGCCTTGACCCGGCGCTCCGGCGCGTGATGGGAATGCGGTACGCCGCGTGGGTTCATCCAGCAGAGTGCCGACCAGGTGGCACTCTGCGGTGAGAGTCTTGCCGGGATCAATCACTTTGCCGCACCGACGGAGCAACGACTTTGGCAGACGATAAAGCAGCCGCCCTCAACAACGCCCTCGCCCAAATCGAGCGTCAGTTCGGTAAGGGCTCGATCATGAAGCTGGGCGATTTCCAAGACAAAATGGCGTTCGACGTCGTTCCGTCGGGTTCGATCGCGCTCGATCTGGCGCTGGGCGTCGGCGGTTTTCCGCGCGGGCGGATCATCGAAATCTACGGCCCGGAGTCGAGCGGCAAGACGACCCTGGCGCTGCATGCGATCGCCGAAGCGCAGAAGGGCGGCGGCACCGCAGCGTTCATCGACGTCGAGCACGCCCTCGATCCCAACTACGCCAAGGCGCTGGGCATCGATCTCGACAACCTGCTGATCTCGCAACCCGATGCCGGCGAACAAGCCCTCGATATCGCCGAGATGCTCATTCGCTCCAATGCCGTCGATATCGTCGTCCTCGATTCGGTCGCCGCGCTGGTCACCAAGGCCGAACTCGAAGGCGACATGGGCGATACGCACGTCGGTCTTCAAGCGCGCCTGATGTCGCAAGCGCTGCGCAAGCTGACCGCGGCAATCTCACGCTCGAAATGCGTGATGGTCTTCATCAACCAGTTGCGCGAGAAAGTCGGCGTCATGTTCGGCAGCCCCGAAACCACGTCGGGCGGCCGCGCGCTCAAGTTTTATGCGTCGATCCGGCTGGACGTCCGCAAGCTCGAGCAGATCAAGATCGGAACCGACGTCGTCGGTTCGCGCACGCGCGTCAAAGTCGTCAAGAACAAGGTCGCGCCGCCGTTCCGTCAAGCAGAATTCGATATCACCTACGGTAAGGGCATCTCGAAAATGGGGTCGATCCTCGACGTTGCGCTCGAGCGCAACATCGTCGGTAAAAGCGGATCGTGGTGGACGTACGGTGAGACGCGGATTGGCCAGGGACGCGAGAACGCCAAAGCGTTCCTCGAAGAGCATATGGACCTCGCCGTGGAGATCGAAACGAAGATTCGCGAAGCGCTGCGCTCGGCCGTGTCACCCAATGGCGCGGCCAAAACCGTGGGGGCGGCCGCCCAAACCGGCAACGACGACGCGGAATGAGTCCGCGTTAGGCGCGGAACGTGACGAATTCGGCGCGGGTCGCGGCACTGCGCATGCTCGCCGTACGCCGGCTGACGGAGGCTCAGCTGGAGAAGAAGCTCGTGGCGCGGGGATTCGCCGGGGACGCGGTCGCCGCCGCCATCGCGACCTGCAAGCGTGACGGATACGTCGACGACGCGTTGTTCGCGGCGCTCTACGTCGAGGGGCCGCGCAAGGCGGTCGGCGATGTCCGGCTCGTCGCCGAGTTGGTGAAACGCGGTATCGATCGCGAAGCGGCGCAGCGCGCCGTTTCGGCGGCGCCGCGCAACCAGTCCGAACGGATTGCGTTGGCCTACGACAAGCTCCGGCGCACGAAGCGCGAGCTAAGCTACCAGTCATCGGCCCGCGCCCTGGAGCGGCTTGGGTTTCCCACCTCGCTGATCTACCGCGTGCTGCGCGAGCACGCTGCGGCAGCCTTCGGCGACGCGCTCGACATCGATGCTGCGGGATCGCGCTAAAAAGCGCGCCGCCGCGAAGAGCGTGCCGTCCGTCGTCGAAGAGCCAGCGGCAGCGGCACGCACGACGGAGTAACGATATCGGCCCCCCGGCTTGGCTGCGATTAACGTAAGGAGAGACGACGATGTGCAAGCACTGTTCCGGTCATCTGTTGTGCGCCTGCCCGGACAATCAGTCGGTGGCGCACTGCCGATGCTCACCCCCGTATAGCGCCTACTGCGACGCCTGCGGCCACAACGCAAGCACCGGGGTCGTCGCGTCCGACGGGAACGCCGGCGCGGCGCCGGACGGCACTGACGGCTAGAGACGTCAGGCGTCAACGTCCGTGCTCGGACGACGGAGCGTGATGCCGGTTGCGACCAGCGCGCCGTCGATGGAAAAACGCCCCTGCAGCGACGGGATCACGCGGCCGGTTCCGCGCCCCGCGAACGATGCTGCGACGCGAAACGACCCGGCGAACGCGGCTCGATCGACATCGCTCGGGTATGCGAGGTCGGGCGGGACGAGCTCGACCGTCACATCGCGAAAGTCGAGCCATTGTCGACCGATCGGATACTGACACTTGTAGAGTGCTTCTTTGGCGCTGAAAATAATGGTCGCGGCATGCATGCGCGCCGCGCTCGACAGGGTCGACAGAAAGTCCGTTTCGTGGGGCGTGAGCACGAGCGCGGCCACGTCGCAGGTGACGCGTCCGAGGATCTCGACGTCGACGCCGATGCTGCCGACCGCGGCCTCGCGCGCGGCCACGGCGCAGCGGTAGCCGTCGGTATGACTGATGCTGCCGGTGATTCCGGGCGGCCATTGCGGACTGCGGTCGGCCTGAATCGCGATCGGAAAGTTGCCGATGCCGAGATCGGCGAGCGCCCGACGCGCGCACAGTCGCCCGGCGACGAAATCGGTCATGCGCCGCGGCGCAAAACCGGCGCAGCATGCTGCCTCAGCCGGGTAAAGAAGCGACGCATCGGCGTCTTCGCGCAGCTCAGCCGTCGCGATCCCCGGCGCAAAGAGTCGCGCGAGCAACGCTGAGGGCTGCGCCGGATTCGTCACCGGCGCCCTTCATCCATGGGTGCGTCTTTTGGCCGGCAAAACGCCGCTCCTCGCACCATATCGAGGAACCCTGGACAGCGCAGCACGAAACACGAGCGATGCCGCAAGCCGCACCGCTGCTCCGGTCGCTCGCGCGAATCCTCATCATCGCACTGGTCGGCGCAAGCGCGATGTTTCCGGGCAGCGGGGGCGCCGTCGAACTGCAATCGATCGCGAAAGCCTCCGCCGATTACACCAACACCAATGCGGCGCTCGAGCGAATGTATCGCACCGCGTTGCTCAATACGAGCCGGCAGGCAACGGTCGCCAGCGACGGCACGGCATACGTCAAAACCGGCGACATTCCCGCCGAATGGCTGCGGGACGCAAGCGCGCAGGTGCGTCCGTATCTGTTTTACGCCAAATCCGATCCCGAAGTCGCGGCGCTGCTGCGCGGCATCATCGCCCGCATGGGCAAGTACTTGCAGATCGATCCTTACGCCAACGCCTTCAGCCTCAATTACCGGGTTTGGGAACAGAAATTCGAGCTCGATTCCCTGGCGTATCCGATCACGCTGGCGTGGACGTATTGGAAGGAGACCGGCGACTCCTCGATCTTCACCGGGGATTTGTCGCTGGGCTTCGACCGCGACTTTCAAACGATGCAGCGCGAGCAAGACCACTCGCGCAACTCGACCTACACGCACAAGGAGATGCCCGCCGGCGGTCACGGCAATCCCGTGCGCTACACCGGCATGATCTGGACGGGCTTTCGTCCCTCGGACGACGCCTGCCAATACAATTTCCTGATCCCCTCGGAAATGATGGCGGTCGTCGCGCTGGGCGAACTGAGCGAGATCGAGCGCGACGTTTACCACAACCTCATCAAAGCGCAAAGCGCGTTGGCGCTGCGGGATGAGGTGCATACCGGGATTCAAACCTACGGCGAGATCTTCACCCAAAACTACGGCTACGTGTATGCGTACGAAGTCGACGGGTTCGGCCACGCGACGCTGATGGACGACGCGAACATCCCCAGCTTACTCTCGGCGCCCTACATCGGCTACACCCGTGCCAGCAGTTTCGTGTACCGCAACACGCGCCGCTTCTTGCTGTCCAAGGACAATCCGAACTACTATATCGGCCGCTACGCGCGCGGCATCGGCAGCCTGCATACCAACGACGGCTACGTGTGGCCGCTGGCCATGATCATGGAAGGCCTCACGGCGCCGACGGACGCCGAGCGGCGCGGGGTTCTCGACCAGCTGCTGGCCTCCGACCCCGGCGATCATCTCTTGCACGAGTCGTTCAATCCGAACGATCCGACCAAATTCTCGCGGGTCGATTTCGGCTGGCCCAACGCGCTTTTCAGCGAATACGTGATGACGACGTTCAACGGTTCCGCGCCGCTGCCGACCGGAAGCACGAGCGATCTCGACTTCCGCGGCGAGTGACCCGAACACGACGCTGCTCGGCACAGCCGAAATACGACGGCGGCTTAGCGCCAGACGCCAGAACGGCCTCGGCGCAGCCAAACCTGACAGCGGCTTAGCGCAAAGCGCCAAACGGCAGAACGGGTTCGGCGCAGCCGAACCTTGTCAAGCGATGCCGGTTTTTATTGCGTGGATGACGGCCTGCGTGCGTGCCGTGATGTGAAGCTTGGAAAAAATCCGGCTGATGTGGTTCTTGATCGTCTTTTCGGACAGCGACAAGGCGATGCTGATTTCGCGATTCGAGTAGCCGTCGGCGATGAGCTTGAGAACCTCCGTCTCGCGCGCCGAGAGCGCGTTGAGCGTCCGGACGCGCCGAACCGAATTGCTCGACACGGGCAAACAAGCCCCCATTCGCGCATCGATGTAGGTTCCGCCGCCGTGGATGTGGACCACGGCTTCGAGCAATTCGCTCGGATCGGCATCCTTGACCGTGAAGCCGTCGGCCCCGGCCTGCATCACGCGCGGCAATATTTCAGGGTGCAAGTGGCAGGCGATGACGCAAACTTTTGCCGTGGGGACAGCACTTCGGCAGGCCTCGATCATGTCGCACAGCCCAGTCGAACCATGGTCCTGACAGAGCACGACGACATCGGGGCGAGTCGCGCGTAACCTGCTAGCATCCACGTGCCCACCGGTGCCCACGACCTCGAACGGCCGGTTCGCGGCGAAGAGGTGATAGAGAGCAGCGGCGATGAGTGGTTGCGCGTCGATGATGAAGAGACGGATCGGCGCCGACCCGGGAGAGCTTACGTACATGCAGCAAAACCGTGCCGGCCAGTTAGCGAGCAAAAGGTAACTCTGCTCATACACATGACCATACCCC
Organism: Candidatus Velthaea sp.; assembly: GCA_050012475.1. Taxonomy (GTDB): domain Bacteria; phylum Vulcanimicrobiota; class Vulcanimicrobiia; order Vulcanimicrobiales; family Vulcanimicrobiaceae; genus Velthaea. The sequence goes on along the minus strand of JBEKHC010000042.1, from coordinate 24,587 downwards.
TGTAAACTAGCACGTTCACGTAGGCAGCGCTAAACCGAGACTAACCCTTTGGAAGGGTCAAATGGCCCCAACAACCGTGCGTCGGACCGCGAAACCGGCGTTTGTGCGCGGACGGCGAAGAGGCTGGCACGATGATCACGCTCCCGCACCATCCCGCTAGGCCAGTCGATATCGCCGTCGGAATTCAGTGGGGGGATGAAGGCAAGGGCCGCGTCGTCGACCTCATGGCCACCGAATACGACGTGGTGGCGCGCTTCGGCGGGGGCGACAACGCCGGCCATTCGATCGAAGTGGGCGATCAGAAGCTGGCGCTGCGGATCGTCCCCTCGGGCGCGCTGGTCCCCAGCGCGCAGCTGTTCATCGGCGGCGGCACGGTCGTAAGCTTGCGCGGCTTGACCGAGGAACTGGCCATGCTGCGCACGGTCGGCGTCGACACGTCGCGAGTCCGGATCTCGGACCGCGCGCAGATCGTGTTCCCCTTTCACGCGGCGCTCGACCGGCTCAACGAACGCGACCGCGGCGCGGCCGCCATCGGTACGACGGGGCGCGGCATCGGGCCAGCCTACGTCGATCGGGTCGGTCGGCTGGGCGTCTCATTCGGCGATCTGAGCCGACCCGAAGCCTGCGCGCAGAAGATTCGCCAAGCGATGCTTGCCCGCGCAGCGGTTTTCGCTCGCTCGGGCGGCGATGTCCCGCGCGAAGAAGACGTGATTTCCGAGACCCTCGAGTTGGCCCGGATCGTGCTGCCCCACGTGGTCGACGGCGTGGCGTACCTTCACGACGCGATGGAATCCGGACGCCGGATCTTGGCCGAGGGCGCGCAAGGAACGTTGCTGGACGTCGGCTACGGCAGCTATCCCTACGTAACGAGCTCGGCGACCATCGCCGGCGGCGCGTGCACGGGTTTGGGGATTGGCCCGCGCGCGGTCGGCAACGTCGTGGGCATCGCCAAAGCCTACGCGACTCGCGTCGGCAGCGGTCCGTTTCCTTCCGAACTCGACGATGAGGTCGGCGCGCGGCTGCGTGCCGCCGGCCGCGAGTTCGGTGTGGTGACCGGGCGTCCGCGCCGCTGCGGCTGGTTCGACGCCGTTGCGGCCAGGTATGCGGCGCGGCTCAACGGGCTCTCGCACCTCATTATAACGAAGCTCGACGTTCTGTCCGGTTTCGACCAAATCGGCGTCGTGACCGGCTACCGGCGCGGCGACGGCAAGTCGTGCGGGGCGCTGGCGATGAACGAGCCCGACTTGCGGGTCGAAACGACCTACTTCCCCGGCTGGTCGCACGATATCCGCGGCGTGCGCAGCGCGCGCGACTTGCCGGCGGCGGCCGCGCACTACGTCGATGCCTTGGCATCGTTCGTCGGCGTACCGATCGCGCTGGTCTCGGTGGGGCCCGAGCGGTCCGCATTCGCCGAAGTCGGGTAATTTTTGGTTAAACCCGGCAACTTGCGCCGGTTGCAGCGCAGCCGGTAGCCAGGTCGCTCGAGCATGCCGTTGACGTTCGCCGTGAGAGACCGTCAAACGAGGTAAGGTTCGCAAAACGCCGAGCCGATAGAATATTCGTCGGACTCGGATGTTCGGTGAGTTATGGCCATGGTGGGCCCGCCGGCGAAGCTTTGTTAAAAGCCTTCGCGCAAGGTCACATTTGGATACCAACACGTTGTCGTTTGCGAGCGTGTCGCAACGACTGCGCGGTCTTTGGGGAGCGCAGAACCGGTCGATCCGGCTTTTGGCCGGCGTTGTCGGCGTAGCGCTGGTCGCGGGGTTGGCGATTTTCGCAGCGATGCGCATGCGCGGGCCCGACTACGGCGTGCTCTTCGCCAATTTGGCCCCCGATGACGCAAGTGCGGTCGTCACCAAGCTCAAAGATGCAAAGATTCCGTACCAATTGAGCAACGGCGGAACAACGATCTCCGTGCCGCAGGAAAGCGTGTACGAAGAGCGCGTGTTGCTCGCCGGCGACGGCGTGGTCAAGGGCGGCGGCTCGGGCTACGAACTCTTCGACAAAATGAATTTCGGTATGACCGATTTTCAGGAGAAGATCGCCAAACAGCGCGCAACCGAAGGCGAACTGCAGCGCACGATCGCGGGCTTGACGCCCGTCGAGTCGGCGCGCGTGCACATCGCTTCGCCAGAGGCGTCGCTCTACTCCACGGTTCAGGAACCGACGACGGCCTCGGTTGCGATCAAGACGAAGCCGGGCATGTCGCTTGGTCCGACAGAAGTTCGCGGCATCACGCAACTCGTCGCAAACTCCGTCGAGGGGCTCAAGCCCGAAAACGTCACGATCGTCAATCAAGACGGCAACGTCCTCGTTCCGTCAGCGAATGACAGCAGCGATCCGGGTCTGTCCGCGCAAGCCGGCGCGTTCAAACTGACGCAGGAACAGCTGCTGGCCAAGCAGCGCTACGAAACGAACCTGCAGCAAAACATTCAAGGTTTGCTCGACTCGGTCATCGGACCGCATCGTTCGGCGGTGCGCGTAGCTACCGACATGAACTTCGACGCAAACGAAAGCGAATCGAAAACCTACGCCCCGCAAGGCACGATTCTTTCGCAGCAAAACGAGAAGGAAGCCTACACCGGCGCGCAGCCCAAAAACGGTGCGGGCGCCGGCGGCGTTCCCGCTACCACCAGCAATAACGTCGGGACCTATCAAGGTTCGCCGGGCGGCGGCGCGACCGGCAACTACAAGAAGTCGAAATCCACGATCAACTACGACGTGACCGAGCAAAACGCCAAACACGTCGATGCGCCCGGGAAACTCACGCGCGAAAGCGTGGCCGTGCTGGTCAACGTTCCGGCCACGCCGCCGGTCGCGATCGCGCCCGCCGGAGCGACCGCAACGCCGGCCGCGACAGCGGCCGCCGCTTCTGCGGCTGCCCCGTACGTCCTGAGTGCCGCGGATATCGCCAAGATCCGTAACGTCGTTGCCGCAGCGGCGGGACTCGATCCAACTCGCGGCGATCAGATTTCGGTTGAAGCGATCCCGTTTGCGCCGGTCGCAGAGTTCCCGGTCGAGCGCGTGCAGACCGTGCTCGGACTACCGCTTGCGCCCGTCATTGCGGTTGCCGCGGTGCTGATCCTGGGCCTGGCCGGATTCCTGGCGCTCAAACTCAAGCGTCCCAAACCCGAGGTCCCCGGCCTCACGCCCGAACTGCCGTCGTTCGATTCGTCCTTGGCGGAGCAGCTGCCGGCGTTTGAAACGCATCCGATGCTCGAAGGGGCGGTGAATCTCGCCGCGCCGATCCGCTCGGCGGCCGATCTCACGCGCGAACAGATGATCGAGTACGTCACCGGCGTTGCTACGGAAAGTCCCGACAGCATCGCCAAGCTCGTCAAACTTTGGCTTGCGGAGTAGCCCGGTATGTCAATGATTAGCGATGGTCCGATCGGCGGCGCCGACAGCGATGATTTCGGTGCAGCTCCCGCGCCGCTGGCCAATTTCAGCATCCCGGTCAGCCGCGAAATGGCAGGACCGGAAAAAGCTGCAATCCTGATGATCACCTTGGGCTTGGACTTGTCGGCGAAGCTGTTCAAGTTCTTGCGCCAAGAAGAAGTCGAACTCATCGTCTTGGAGATCGCCAAGATCTCTACGGTTTCGATCGAGAAACGCGACACGGTCATCCAAGAAGCGTACCAGCGCGCCATCGCGCTCAAATACATCAACGAAGGCGGCATCGAGTACGCCAAAGAGATCTTGGAACGCTCGTTCGGCGCCGGCCAAGCCGACGACGTCACGAGCCGCCTGTTCGCGGCGCTCAAGCACGACAACCCGCTCGAACTCGTCAAGAAGACCGAACCCGCGCAGCTGCTGGAGTTCATCAAAGAAGAACACCCGCAAACCATCGCGCTCATCTGCGTGTACATGTCGTCGGAATCGGCGGGAGCGGTGCTGTCCGCGCTCGAGCCGGATCTGCAGGGCGAAGTCGCGATGCGCATCGCGATCTTGCAAAAGACCGCACCCGAAATTTTGGAGCAGCTCGATGAACTTCTCGGCCGGCGGCTCCTGGTGAGCGGCTCGGACTCGACCAAGGCCGGCGGCGTTGCGTCGCTGGCGACCGTCATGGGTTACGTGGATCGTCAAACCGAACGCAACATTCTCGAAGGTTTGGCCAAACGCGATCCGGTCATCGCCGAAGAAGTCAAGAGTCTGCTGTTCGTTTTCGAGGACATCATCAACCTCGACGACCGCGCCGTGCAGCGCGTGCTCAAGGAAACCGACAGCAAGGATCTCGCGCTCGCGCTCAAAACCGCCAACGAAGAACTGCTCGAACATATCTACAAGAATATGTCGACGCGCGCGGCCGCGACGCTCAAAGAAGACATCGAAATTCTGGGTGCCAAGCGCATGTCCGAAGTCGGCAAGGCGCAGCAGAAGATCGTCGACGTCATTCGGACGCTCGAGGAACAGGGTCAGATCGACATCGCGCGTGGTTCTAAAGACGAAGCTTTGGTCTAAGCACGATCTTCATGGGCAAAGTCATCAAGGGGTCGGCCGGGAGTACGGAGTGCTACACGGTAGCGATTCCGGCGCTCGTCGTCGCTGCGCCTCGCATGGGCTTTGCCGCCGCACCGCTGGACGAGGAGCGCCCGTTGGTTGCCGTGCCCGAACCTCCGCCACCCCCTGCGCCGGTTGAACCGCCGATCGATTTCGCGGCACTCGAAGCGCAGGCGCGAGCGATCATCGATGAGGCCGAGCGCAACGCGCAGGCGCTCGTCGACGACGCCGAACGGCGTGCTGCCAACGTTCTCGGGGAGGCCGGAAGGCGGGCCCAAACGCTGGCCGAAGAAGCGCGCCGCGCAGGCCATGACGAAGGCTACGCCGGCGGCGTGCGCGAGGTGGAAGCCACGATGGCCGGCATGATTGCGACGTTAGGCCAGATCGTCGAAGCCGCGCGCGAGGAACGCCACGCCCTGTTGGTGTCGGCTGAGCCCGAACTCGTCCGGCTTGCCGTCGGCATTGCCGAACGCGTTCTGCACCAGCAGATCGCACTCGACCACGGCGTGGTCGTCGAGATGGCACGCGCCGCCATCGCGCGCATCGTCGACCGTGAACGCATCACGATGCGCGTGAATCCCGCCGACATCGAGCAGATGCGCGCGCACCGCGACGAGCTGCTTGCACTGGGCGACGTGAAGACACTGCGCGTCATCGAGGACCAACGCGTGGATCGCGGCGGCGTGATCCTCGAAACCGACGCGGGCAGTGTCGACGCGAAGATCTCGACGCAGCTGACCGAGGTTCGCAAAATTCTGCACATCGTCGACGATCTCGTCGTCTTGCCGCCCCCGGCGCAGACGCTCGACGACGGCGATGCGCCGCTGAGCGCGGCTCGGGCCTCCTGACGCCATGACGAAGAGCCGGAGCGAAAGCCCAGCCGCGTTCAGCGCCGACCGTTATCTGAGCGAGCTGCGGTCGGGCGATCTGATGCGTCAGAACGGTAAGGTGCGGCAAGTCATCGGCGTCGTGGTCGAATCGAACGGGCCGTCGATGTCGATCGGCGAGACGGCGCACATCAGCTATAAACGCAACGCCGACCCGGTGCTGGCCGAGGCCGTCGGCTTTCGCGACCGCAGCGTGCTGCTGATGCCGCTGGGGGATTTGGGCGGCATCAGCGCCGGCTCAGATGTGGTGGCGCTTGGGAAGCCGCTGCAAGTGGGATTATCGCGCGCGCTGTTGGGACGGGTGCTCGACGGGCTCGGGCGCCCCCTTGACGGCAAGGGACGCGTGGCAGGTGCGAAACCGGCCGAAATAAGCGGCATTCCGCCCAACGCGCTCACTCGGCGCCGTGTCGATACGCCGCTCTCACTCGGAGTTCGCGCGGTGGACGGTCTGCTCACCTGCGGCCGCGGCCAGCGCGTGGGTATTTTCGCCGGCAGCGGGGTCGGCAAATCGACCATCATGGGCATGATCGCGCGCAATACGGAAGCCGACGTGAACGTCATCGCACTCGTCGGTGAACGCGGCAAAGAAGTGCGTGATTTCGTCGAGCGCGATCTGGGTGAAGCCGGTCTGCGCCGTTCGGTCGTCATCGTCGCGACCAGCGATCAGCCGGCGCTCATTCGGATCAAAGCAGCGTTCGTGGCGACCCGAATAGCGGAATATTTCCGCGATGCCGGGCTCGACGTCATGCTCATGATGGACAGCGTGACGCGTTTCGCGATGGCGCAGCGCGAAGTCGGTTTGGCGATCGGCGAACCGACGACCACGCGCGGCTATACCCCGTCCGTCTTCGCACTGCTGCCCAAGCTGCTCGAGCGCGCCGGAACGTCCGAGCGCGGTACGATCACCGGACTGTACACGGTCCTCGTAGACGGCGACGATATGAACGAGCCGGTCGCCGACGCCGTGCGCTCGATTCTCGACGGGCACATCGTGCTGTCGCGCAAGCTCGCAGCCGCGAATCACTATCCGGCCATCGACGTTTTGGCCAGCGTGAGCCGGGTGATGTCGGATGTGGTTTCACGCGAGCACGCCAAAGCCGCTTCGGCGGTGCGCGATCTGATGGCGACCTACCGCGAAGCGGAAGATCTCATCAACATCGGCGCGTACGTGGCCGGATCGAATCCGCGCGTCGACTTGGCGATTGCGCGCTTTGAGGATATTCGCGCGTTCCTGCGTCAAGGCGTCAACGATGAATCGACGTTCGAGGCGGCGCAGCGCGCGATTCTGGAGCTTGGTTGATGTCGCGCTTCCGCTTTCGGCTGCAGCCGGTCCTCGAGGTCCGCGAACGGGTCGTGGACGAATGCCAGCGCGATCTCGCGCTCAAAGCGCGCGACCTGCTCGAGGCCGAAACGGTGCTGGCCAATCTTGCGCGCGACCGCGAAGCGCGGCGCGACGCGCTCACGCGCGATCACCGGTCGTTTGGGGTCGAAGAGCTGCGCGCAGCCTACGCGCATTTGGCTTACCTCGATCGTTCGATCGACGAACAAACGGTGCGCGTGGCGGCCTGCGGCGATGAAGTGACGCGCGCGCAAGCCAAACTGATGGCAGCGAACACCGACCGCAAAGTGCTCGAAACGCTGCGCACGCGACGCCACGAAGCCTTTCGCGCCGACGCGGCGCTGGTCGAACAGCGCGAGGTCGACGATCAAAACGCGCGCCGCTACGGGCGCGCTCAAAATGAAAAGGAAGAGCGAGCATGAGCGATGAGATCCGGGATAGCATCGATTCGGGCGAGCCGGCTGAGGCCGCCGAATCGGGCAAGAAAGCCAAGAAACCAAAAAAAGAAAAGAAGCCCAAAGAGCCCAAGAAGCCCAAAGAGCCGAAAAAACCCAAGGAGCCCAAACCGCCCAAACCGCCCAGAGAGCATTCGGACAAGAAGAAGGGCTTCCCGATCGTTTTCGTGCTCGTCCCAGGCGCGCTCGTCGCTGCGCTCGTGCTCGCGTTTTTCCTGCCGCCCACGCACGCGCTGCTGGTGAAAAGTCCGCTCGGTCCGTTGCTCGCCCGCTTCGATCACAAACCCGGCGCCGCCAAAACGATCGCCGCGTTGCCGGCGAAATCGCCGGATGCGGCCGCGACGAAAGCGCCCGCTGCAGCGCCGGCCAAATCGCCTGACGCTGCGCCGACGGCATCGCCCGCTGCTGCAGCCACGAAAGCTCCCGATGCTGGGCCGACAGGATCGCCCGCTGCTGCGGACGCCAAATCGCCCGCTGCTGCGGACGCCAAATCGCCGGCTGCTACGGATGCGAAATCGCCCGCTGCTACGGACGCGAAATCGGCCGCTGCGACGGCGGCATCGCCGGTTGCCGGACCGGCACAATCGCCCGCCGCGGCGGAAACGTCCGGCGCAAAACCGGTGGCTCGGGCTGGTGCCGGAACCAACGCGGCTAAGCCGCTCGAAAGCGATCGCAAAACAGCGGCCCAGAAAGACGCGCAGATCGGTCAGCTCAAGTCGCAGCTCAAGCAGCTGCAGGCCGACGCGGCGGCCAAGCCGGCACCCGGAGCGTCCGCTTCGCCGGCCGCCGTTTCGGACGAAGTCAAACGGGTTGCGGAATACTGGGCCGGGATGGACGCCGACAAAGCCGCCGCGATCATCAAGCTGCTGCCGGACAGTTACGTCAAGGCGGTGTTCAGCCAGATGCCGGCGGACGCCGTCGCGGACATCGTCAGCGAGTTGCCGCCCAAGACCGCCGCGCGACTGTTGGAAAGCGCCGCCGGACTGCCTTAACAGGTTGCGGAAAGAACTGTTAACGCTGCTCGACGAGTTCGACGATGCTGCACGCGCCGGCGCCGATGCCGAGCGGTCGCGCGTGACCGAGATAGATGCTCCGGACCTGATCGGCCGCGATCGAGCGATACGTAAATGAAAACTCGTGGCCTTCGCCGGCCCGTCGCAGCACGATGTTCAGCGGGATCGTCGCGCCGGCGTCGTCATCGATCTGCACCGAGGTCTCCGTCGCCCCGGCCTGGATGTCGCGGAATCGTTGATTGGCCACGACGATCGCGCCCTGCGCGTCGACGGCAGCGACCGCAGCCGGCAAGCTGTCGACGATCGCCGCGAGCGCACCGGCGGCGCGCTCGCTCGCTGCGCGCCGCTCTTCGCGCGCTGCGGCTTCGTTGTTCAGTTCGCGCGCCCGCGCTTCGTGTTCGTCGTTGGTCGTATTGAGCTCTTCGATCGTTGCCTGAAATTCTTCGTTGAGCGTCTCGAGTTCTTCGTTCGTCGCCTGCATCTCTTCGTTGAGCGTTTCGATCTCTTCGGTTGCGGCTTCGGCTTCCTCGGCATTGATGACGAGGGCATCGTTCTGAGCCCGCAAGTCCGAGTTGGCTTGCGCGAGCTGCTGATTGGCTTCGACTAGGCTGCGTTGGCGTTCGCGTGCTTGGATTTGAAACCGGCGCAGTTCCTCCATCTCGCGCGCTTGCGCGCCCATCGAGTGCAGCGATGCGCGGCGCGCGACGGCGATTTCGGTGACGTCGACGGCGAGGATCACTGCGCCGCTGGCTTGCGCCCCGGCGAGTTGTTCGGGATAGCACAGAACCGAAAGAAACCGCGGTTCATCGTCGTCCGCGTGAATCTCGAGTTCTTCACCCCCCGCCGTCGGCTGCTGACTGCGCAGCGCACTGTCCAGCACCGTGCGGATCAGTCCCGACGCGTCGGGCGGGACGAGATGAACGAGATCCTCGCCGATGGCGACGCCGTGCAAATTGAACATCCGGCGGGCGCTGGCGTTGATCGACAAGATATCATAGTGACGATCGACGAGGATGACGCCGATCGACGAACCGGTGAGGAACGCGCCGAGCTTCTCGTTGACGGTGAAGCGGTTGTCGCGCGAATTCGGTTCGAACGCCGGGAACGGCTGGTGCAGCGTGTCGGTTCGGCGCAGCTTCTGCAGCGGCTTGGTCGGTGCCGCGGACGGGATCGTCACGCGTTCGCCGCAGCGGCGAAAGATTCTCAACCCGGAGTCGACGACCTCGAAATAGTCGGCCAGCGGGTTGGTCGTCTCGGATTTTCCCAGCGCGAGGTAACCCCCGTTGCGCAAACTAAAGGCGAAGACGTGCAGCGTGCGCTGCTGGAGTTCCTTCGAAAAATAGATCAGCACGTTGCGGCAGAGCGCTAGATCGATGCGGGGAAACGGTGCGCGCTGCGCCAGGTCGTGCTGACCGAAGACGGTCATACTGCGCAGGCTCTTGACGACCTCGGCGCCGGCTTCGGTCACGTTGAAATAGCGTTTGACCAATTCCGGCGCAACCGCGGCGACGCTCTTGAGCGGATAGAGGCCGTGCCGGGCGAAGGAGATCGCCGCCTCGTCGATATCGGTGCCGAAGACGCGCACGTTGAGCCCGTCGGGTTCGCCGTGCTGCGCTTCGGCGATCAGCATCGCGATCGAATACGCCTCTTCGCCCGTCGCGCAGCCGGCCGACCATACGCGCAGTTCGTGGGCCCCGCGCCGGCGTGCTTCCTCCACTAACTCTGGGACGATCTCGCTGCGCAGCTTGTCGAAGAACGGGCCGTCGCGGAAAAACTCGGTGACTTTGATCAAGAACGTGCTGGCGAGTAAATTGAATTCCGCCGGATCGTTGGTCAGATGGGTAAGGTATTCGGCCAAGTTGCGCTTGCCGCTCAACGTCATCTGGCGCGCCAGCCGGCGCTTAACGGTGGACATCTTGTAATGCGAGAAATCGATGCCGCTCGTCGTCCGGAAGCGCTCGAAGAGCTTCTGCATGATCGGGAGATCGTCGGGCAGGTCGCTCGCTTCGCCGACGAGCCGCGTGAGTTCGGGCCCGATCTCGTCGAGCGGCGCGATCACGTCGACCAACCCCGGTTCCAGCGATCCGGGCATCGACGGGAAACTCGCCGTTTGCGGGTCTTCGATGATCACGATTCCGCCGTGCTGCTTGACCGCTCGCGCGCCGTTGCGGCCGTCGGATCCCATCCCGGTTAGAACGACGGCGATGAGCCGTTCGCCGAACGCGGCAGCGGCGGACGCGAAGAGCAAATCGATCGACGGTTTGGGCCGGCGAAGTTGTCCGTCGCTACGCACCTGCACGCAGCCGTCGGTGATCTCGACTTGGCGGTCGGACGGAACGACGTAGACCGTCGCCGGTTCGAGCGGCTCAGAGTCGTCCACGGCCACGACGTGGAGCTTGGTGTGTTTGCCCAGAATCGCCGCCAAGCTGCTGGGGACCGCCGGGTCGAGATGCTGAGCGACGACGACCGGCGCGCCGAAATCAGACGGCAGTGCGCCGAGGACGACGGACAGTGCCTCGATGCCGCCGGCCGACGATCCCGTGACGACCAGGCAGCCGTGTTCGGCTTCGCTGTTCCCCATAGAAACCGAGGTTTCGCTTCGAGGGCTGCGCCCCCGTGTCCACGGTCAAATTTCAGACTCAACTTTGCGCGCCGCCGGCCGAAAACTCTGTTAAGACGCACACGGGCGGAAGCTGCGGCATGGCAGCATGCAGCGGTTTCGAAGCCGGGACGCGTCGCGAACGACAGGTGGGAATGAACAACGTCATACTCGATCTGATCCCCGCGGGCGGCAAAACGCCGGCCGACGGAACAGCGGGCGGTGCGACAACGAAAGCGGCGACGGCAGTCGATGCCGGTCTCTTCCGGACGGCGCTTGCCGGCAGTGTGCGCTCGGCGAAAGCCGCTGCGACGCCGGCCCAGACGACGTTCGTCCCGGCCGACACGGCGACGCTTCAAGCGTTGCAAACGAAAATCAGCAAATTGCTCGTAGGCGGGGCGCCGCAAGCCGATGTCATCGCCGCATTAGCTGCGCAGCTTGCGTCGTCGGTCGCGCAAACGGTGCAAACGCCGGGCGCTGACGCCCGCAGCACCTTGCAGACGCTCTTTGCCACGGCGCTTGCACCGCCGGGGCGCGGCGATCCGGCGAGCGCGCCGGCCGGCGAACGTGCGCTCAGCCTCGCGCAACGATTTACCCGGCTCGCAAACCTCGCCAATGCGATCGCCGGCCAACCGTCAGGGCAGCAGAAGAGAATCGCGGGAAACGTTTTGGACGCTCAACGAGCGAAAGACATCCCGGCCCGGACAACGACCAGCGACGACGCGTTAGCGGCGAATGCCGTCGCGCAGAGCGGCGTCATGCCGATTCCCGTCGCGCCTAATTCCACGCCGAGTCGCGTCGGTCCGGCGACCGCGGCTGCGGCCCATGGTTCCCGATCGAGCGCGAGCGTGCCAGTGTTTGCGGCCGCGGCGACTGCCGCGTCGTCGTCCGCAGCGACCTCGCCTGCGGTTTTCGCAACTGCTGCCGAAGGCGCGTTCGCATCCGTGACGCTTCCGGCAGCCACCGGCGCGGCCGGCGGCGACGGACGGCGAGTGAATATCGGGTCGCGCGCAGCGGTCTCGACCGGCGGCGATACGGGTTTGGGCCGGATCTTGACGCGTGCGGTGCTGGCCGCCGATGCGCGCGCCGCTGCGGCGGCGCCGTCCGTCGAACCGGCGGCCCCGGCGGCCAACACCGCACCGGCGCCGGCGGCGGCAGCGTTGACCGCGCAGCGCGCGGCGTCGACCTTCCCGGCGGCCGATCCGTCGGCGCCAAACGCCGCCCTGAACGCCGAAGGGTCGCCGGCTCCCTCGTTACAAGCCACTCCGGCGAATTCCGCGCTCGCCGCCTTCGTGCGCGCGTTCGAGGCGGCGCTCGAAGCGGACGGTTCGGCCACGCCGGCGCGGCCGGGCCAACGTGACGGTCAAGCTGCGGCCGCACCGGCGCCGGCCCATGCGCTTGCCGACAACCAAGCTGCGGCGGTCGTGCCGGTCGCGTCACGCCCAATCGAGCCGGCCGCCGCGGCGGCCGCAACGACGGCGCCGAGCGCCCCCGCGCCGGTCGATCACAGCGCGATTGCCGACCAAGTTCTGCGCGGAGCGTTTCTGCGCACCACCGGCGGAACGTCGGAGATCCGGCTTTCGCTCGTTCCCGAAGCGCTGGGTGACGTCAGCGTCAAGCTCGTCGTCACGGCAGGCAGCGTTGCAGCGCATGTCGTCGCCGACACGCCCGAGGCCCACGATGCGCTCGTCGCAGCGCAACCGCAGCTCACCAAGTCGCTGGCCGAAGCCGGACTGAAGCTCGCGAGTTTCAGCGTCGATCTGTCGGGCGGCGGTTTCGCCGGATTCTCGCAACAGCAAAACCAGCAATCGCAGACCCAAAGCGGGCCGCGGCGCGCGAGCGCGACGGCCGACGGCGACAACGAAACCGACGAAACGGCGCTCGCCGCGATTCCGTCGTTCGGCCCCTCGGTGCCGGCGGCGACCGGCGCCGCAGACTTCAATTACTTAGCTTAGGAGAACTTCATGACCGAAGCAACTGCCTTTCCCAGTGCCATGCTCCGCTCGACGCAGTCGACCGCCGCGACGACCACGCCGGGTTCGACGGCCGCCGCGAATTCGAACAGCGCTTCGTCGACGACGGGGACGACGTCTTCGACGAACTCGAATACGGCGCTGGGGGAGAACGATTTTCTCACCCTGCTCACCACGCAGCTCCAGAATCAAGATCCGCTCAATCCGATGGACGACACGCAGTCGGTCGCGGAACTCGCGCAGTTTTCGTCGCTGCAAGCGACAACGAATATGGCGACGAACTTCGCCGACTTCGAATCGAACTTCGCCGTTTCGCAAGCCAGCGGATTGTTGGGCGACAAAGTGACGGTGGCAACCACGGATTCGACCGGAAATTCGTCGACCGTCTCGGGCACCGTCAAGTCGATTCAAGTGGTCAACGGCACGCCGGAATTTACCATGGTCGACTCCAGCGGCAACGCCATCGTCGATTCGAACGGCTCGCCGATCGAGTTCACCACCTCGCAAATTACTGCGATCAGCCAATAGTGCCATGGCTGACCCTGTCAAGAGCGTCATCGTCCCGCCGGTCATCGCGCCGGCCCGGCCGCCGGGAACGCCCGTCACGATTCCGCCCTCAGGCGCGACGCCGTTTCGCGACGTCCTGCGCGACACGGCTGCCGCGACGGCCGGAACGTCACTCAAGTTCAGTGCCCATGCAATGCAGCGCTTAGAATCCCGCAATATCAAACTCACGACCGACGACGTCGCGCGCATGAACGCCATGGCCGATAAGGCCGCGGCCAAAGGCGCGAAACAATCGCTGTTCTTGATGAACGACGTTGCGATGGTCGTCTCGATCAAGAACCGGACCGTCATCACGGCGGTCGATCACGACTCGATGAAAGAGAACGTGTTCACCAACATCGATTCAGCGGCGATCATCAAGTAAGCCCCAACTCCGAGAACCCTCACATCACTCAAGCGAAGCGGACCTCCCACGAGGGGCTTCGACCGCGCTGCCGACGGAATGACGCGACGCGGAACATGACACGAAAGGTCTGGAAATGCCCTCCGATTCAATGAACATCGGCGTCAGCGGGATGGACGCCTACCAAGCGCAGATCGACGTCATCTCGAACAATATCGCCAACGTCGGGACGACGGCCTACAAGGCGCAAAACCTGACCTTTCAGGATTTGCTGTATCAGACCCAATTGCCGGCGTCGGGGCCCTCGAAAACCAACGGCGGTATCAACGCGCAGCAGGTCGGCATCGGCGTCAAGATCGGCGAGAGCGATACGAACACCGCTCAAGGGGCCGTCCAGACCACCGGGGTCAACACCAACATGATGATCAACGGCGACGGCTATTTCATCCTCAACAACATCGACGGCACCGGTGCGCCCAAATATACCCGCGACGGCGACTTCTCGCTCAACAACAACGGCATGCTCTACGATCCGTCCAGCGGGCTGGGCGTCATGGGGTACACGGCCAATGCCGCGGGGAATATCGTCACCGCCGGCGCGCCGCAGCCGATCCAAATTCCGATCGGGCTCAAGTCGCAAGCAGTTGCTACGGGTGCCGGGACCAAGCTGGGCCCGGCGGGCGACAAAGTCTTCGACATGACGTTCGCCGGCAATCTCGACTCGACGCAGTATGCCTCGGCCGTATCGAATGGCGGCGTCACCGCGGGCAATCTGGCAACCGCGGGAACGACTATTTACGACTCGCTCGGCGATCCGCATCTCGTGCAGATCACGTTCGCGCCCGAACTCTCGAACGCCGGTCTGGCCCCGCTTCCGTTCCAGGTCGACAACGCGGCCGGAAGTGCGGTGACCGCGGCGACGGAATGGGCGTATACGGTCACCTCGACCGACGGCACGCTGTTCAAGACCGCCGCGGGTACATCGACGACGACCGACACCCAATACGCCTTCTTCGATCAGAACGGTCAGTTCATCAACACGTCCGGGACGGCCGCACCGCCGGTCGGCACGGTGTTGGGCGGAGCCGCCACGCACCAGGCGACGGGAACGCCGTCGGCGGCGACCGGCGACCAACTCATGGTGTCGCAATGGGGTGGGGCGACGGGCGGCAACAATTCAGCGACGACCACCACGACTCCCGGACCCATCGGACTGGACTTTTCGTCGATGACGTCCAACGCCTCGGCAGCCCAAGCGCTCAGCACGGGGCAGAACGGTGTGGCTCCCGGCACGCTGTCCAACATGTCGGTGGCGGAAGACGGGACGATCACCGGCTCGTTCACCAACGGTCAAACGGAAACGCTGGCGCGCGTTGCGCTGGCGGCGTTTCAGAACCAGCAAGGTCTGCTGCGCAACGGCAGCAACACGTATTCCGCTTCACCCGCGTCCGGACAAGCCGAAATCGGTATCGCCGGCAGCGGTCAATTCGGAACCATCGCGGGCGATTCACTCGAGATGTCCAACGTCTCGCTGGCCGACGAGTTCACCAAACTCATCACCGCCCAGAACGCGTTTACCGCGAACAGCAAGAGCATCACCACGGCAAATGAGAATTTGCAGACGGTGATCGGCCTCATCCACTAAATCCGCATCGGGAGCCGGCTTGCCGGCTCCCGATGTTTTGACAGGTATAGCTTGAGCACATTACCGGCCGGCATCTCCCTGTGCATGATCGTCAAGAACGAGGAAGCGTTCCTCGCCGATGCGCTGCGCAGCGTCGCCGGCGTCGTCGACGAGTTGTGCATCGTCGACACGGGGTCGACCGACCGCACGGTTGAGATCGCGCGCGCGCACGGGGCGCGCGTCGTCGACGTGGCGTGGAACGACGATTTCGCCCAAGCCCGCAATGCTGCGCTCGCGATGGCGACGCGGCGCTGGATCTTCGTGCTCGATGCCGACGAACGGCTCGATCCCGCTTCGCACGACGCGTTGCGCGCCATCGGCGCGCTGCCCGCCGGGCACCGGGGCAAGTGGCTCACCTGCCGCAACCTGACCGACGATTGCAAAGGTTCGGGGGCGATGACCAACGCGCTGGTGCGGATCTTTCCCAACGATCCGCGCATCCGCTATCGGAACCCGATTCATGAGTTCGTCGCTTGCGACGGCTTTGACGGCGGTCTGCCCGCCGATCGCACCACCGTCGAGATCGTCCACCACGGCTACTTGAGCGGGGTCGTCATCGGCCGCAACAAGAGTGAACGCAACTTGCGCTTGAGCCGGCTGGCCGCCGAACGCGAGCCCGGCGATGCGTTCCATCACTACAATCTCGGCATGGCCTTGATCTTGAGCGGCGAACGCGACGCTGCAATCGCTGCGCTCGGACGCATGCTCGAACTCACGCGCTCGTCGCCGCGCGGCTATCGAATTCACGCGCTCGTGACCCTCGCCGACCTCTACGCCGAACACCGCTCCGATCTGCCGGCGGCGCTGCGCCTGGTGCGCGAGTGCATCGCACTCGTTCCGAACTATTCCAACGCGCATTTCAGCCACGGGAAGTTGCTGGCGCGCAGCGGCGACTTGTACGAAGCGCGCAACGCGTTCGCCCGTGCCATCGCCGCGGGCGCCCACGATCGCGAACAGTTCGTCGTCGACGACGAGATCGCGATCTGGAAAGCGCACAGCGAAATCGGCGCCACGCTGATGCGCGAACACCGCTACGCCGAAGCACTGGCCTGGTTCGAGCTTGCCGCGCAAGCCCGGCCGGCAGCCCAACCCCTGGTCATCAATCGAGCAAAATGTCACGAGGCGCTGGCCGACCTGGCTGCTGCGCGGCAATTGTTCGAGGCGGCGTTCCGCGGCTATCACGACGAATCGTCGACGATCGAATGGGTAAACTTTTTGCTTCGCTGCGGGCAGACGGCCGAGGCGCTGGCGGCATTGGATGCCGCGCTGGGGTTTGTCGGCGAGCGTGCGCAGCCGCTGCTGCTCGGAACAGCCGCCGCCGTGCACCTGCGCAATGGATCGCCCGAACGTGCGGCCGAGGCAGTCGGCCGGGCCCTGGAATCGGACGGCGAGCCGGCGGCGACGATCGCGGCGCTCGCGCAACACTTGGCGATGCCCGAACTGGGCGCGCTGCTCCCGGCCCCGCCCGTGACGCGGGCCATCCCACTGCGAATCGCGTACGTGTGTCCGGCATGATCGCACTCAATCGCCTCAACAACCAACCGATCATGGTCAATGCCGATCTGATCGAGACGCTCGAATCGACCCCCGATACGGTCGTTACCTTGACCTCGGGCAACAAACTCATCGTCCGCGACCGGCCCGAAGAGATCCAAGCCAAGATCATCGAGTACAAGCGCCAGATTCACGCCCACGCGGTATAACATCCGACCCTCCGTTCGCCGATAGTATTTAGAGAAAGGTCGACGAGGTTGGATGTTGCGACGGTAGTTGGGATCTTGGTGGCCTTCGGCGCCGTCGCGCTCTCGGCCGCGATCGGCGGCGTCGATCTGAGCATCCTGTACCAGCGCTACGAAGCATTTCTGCTCGTCATCGGGGGGACGATCGGCGCGACGCTGGTCTCATTTCCCTTCAAGATCTTCACGCGTGGGATGAAAAGCGGCCTGCGGGCCGTTTTTTCCGAGGCCAACTATCACGAACGCGACGTCATCGCTGCCTTGGTTCGCTTTGCCGATACGGCACGCCGGCGCGGCCTGCTGTCGCTGGAACCGGAGGTTTCGCTGCTCGAGGATCCGTTTCTGCGCCGCGGCCTGCAGCTCGTCATCGACGGCCGCGACACCGATGTGGTGCGCAAGATCTTGGAGACCGAGGCGCTCTTCGTGCAAGACCGCGGCGCGAAAGCCGAAGCGATCTTCATGACCTTGGGCGGATATTCGCCGACACTGGGGATCATCGGCACCGTTCTCGGACTCATTACGATGCTGCGCGATCTGGGCAGCACGAGCGCCGCGACCACGGCGGGTTTCACGGCGTCGATCGGCACCGCAACCGCGCAAGCATTCGTCGCGACGTTCTTCGGCATCTTGCTGGCGAACTTGCTCTGGTTGCCGATGGCCTCTCGGATCAAAGAGCGGAACAAGCAGCTGTTGCTCTTGCGCGAGATCATGATCGAAGGCATTCTCTCGATCCAGGCCGGGGACAATCCGAGCCTGCTCGAAGAGAAACTCAATGCGTTCCTCGATCCAAGCGATCAAGATGCCGACGAGATTAGCGGCGGAACGTTGCCTCGACCAAGCCTGGCGGGCGTGTGAAGCGGTGAAGACGATGATCGGTTGCCGCAGCGTGAGCCGGTTGCGATCCGGCGGCGGCGAAGAACACCCCGAAAGCGCGGGCATGATGCGCTGGCTGTTGACGTACGCAGATATGATCACGCTGCTGCTCGCGCTGTTCGTCATTTTATTTTCGATCTCGACCATCGATCGCGTCAAGCTGCAGCGCCTGGCCCACGAGATCTCGGGCGGATTCAACGCCGACGACGCGCTCAACAATCCGCCCAACGGCGGCTCGACCGGCGTCCAAAGCGGAAACGTCGACAAGGACACGGACTTGAACCGGATCGATGCGCAGTTGCAGACGTACATTTGGATGAATTCTTTAGAGTCGGAGGTGACGACCCGCATCGACCGTCGCGGCCTGGTCATCTCGCTGTTGGCCGATCGATCGTTGTATGCGAGTGGCAGCGCCGATCTGCCGTCGCAAACCAAACGCCTCCTCGACGAGATCGATGCGCTGTTCAGCACCACGCGCAGCCACCTGCGCGTCGAGGGGAACACCGACAACGTGCCGATCGAAACGCCGGAGTACCCGACGAACTGGGAACTCTCGGCTGCCCGGGCAACCGGCGTAACCCGCTACTTGGTCGAGCAAAGGCACCTCTCGCCCTTGCGCGTATCGCTGGCCGGTTATGGCGAGTATCGGCCGCGGGCTGACAACGCGGTGCCGTCGCAGCGGCGCTTCAACCGGCGCGTCGACATCGTGATCCTCAACGCGGCGACGACGAAAGCCGATGAGGCGGTTCAGCCCTGATGTCGATGCTGTCGCAAGAAGAGATCGATGCGCTCGTCAACAATCTGTCGACGCCCAATGCGCAGCTCGCTGCGCTCGAAGGGCGCAAGATCAAGCCGTTCGACTTTCGGTTCAACAAACGGACCGATAAATTTTCGAACAATCAGCTGCAGACGCTGCGCACGCTGCACGACAATTTCACCCGCCTGCTCAACAACGCGCTCTCGGTGTACCTGCGCACGCGCGTCGATGCGACGATCGTTTCGATCGAACAGATCAACTACGGCGATTTCGTCGCCTCGATCGGGACGCCGTCGATCCTCTCGATCTACTCGATGGATCCGCTGCCCGGCTCGGGGATCGTCCAGCTCGATCTCAACCTCGCCTTCTCGATCATCGACCGGCTGCTTGGCGGGCCAGGCTGGTTCCCGCCCAAACTGCGCGACCTGACCGACATCGAGCGCACGCTCATGCAGCGGTTCATGGCGCGGATGCTCAACAGCTATCGGGAATCGTGGAATTATCTGCTGACGTTGTCGCTCAAGATCGAAGCGCTCGACTCCAATCCGCAATTCATCCCGCGCATCATTCCGCTCGATCAGATCGTCGCCTTCGTCACCTGCGAACTCAAGATCGGCGACAAGACAGGCCTTATGAACTTCTGCTTGCCGTATCTGGTCTTGCAGTCGATCGGCCCGCAATTGACCGATTTTCAATGGTCGCCCTCCGTGGTTTCGGGCCGCGGGATGACCGAGGACGACATCGCGCAGCTGGTCCGCAACGTGGAACGCGCCGAGGTGGAATTCGAGGTCGAACTCGGCCGAACGGTGGTCTCGCTGCGCGATCTCATCTCACTGCAGATCGGTGACGTCGTGCTGTTCGACAAGCTCACCTCGGAGCCGCTGACCGCGCGCGTGAACGATCATGAAAAATTCAAGGTCTATGCGGGAACGAACCGCGACCGGCTGACCGTGCAGGTCGTCGACATCATCAAGGACGAGGAAGAATAAACAGTGGAGAAGAGCAGCGCCGACGCCATGTTCGCGTCGGCTGCCGACGTGCTCGGCACCCTCGTCGATCGAGCGGTAACCGCCGCACCTTGCGAGGGACGTTCGGAAGACAACTCGATTCGCGTCGACCCGCTAACGGTAGCAACGCTCACCGAGATACCGTCGGCTGGATTCTCGTTCGTCACCCAGTACGATAAAGCCGCGCTGGGGCAAGTCGTCGCGTTGATGCTCGGCACGCCCGCGGGTGAGGGCGAGATGGACGCGATGCAGCTTTCCATCGTGACCGAAACCGTTGCGCAGGTTTCGAGCGCGATGGCCGAGCGTCTGACCCAGCAGCTCAAGGTCGCCTCGGAAAATATCGTCTCGACGGTTCCGACCGAAGCCGGAGCATTTCCGGCCCCGCCGTTTTCATCGTATCGGGCGGTCCTCGACGTGGCCGGTGAGTTCAGCATCGACGTGGCGCTCGACTTCGACGGCGTGGCGCTGGGCAAGATCGAACCGAAACCCGAACCGGCGCCCCCGCCCCCGCCGCCCCCGCCCGCGGCACGAGCCGCGGCTCCCGCTCCGCAGAGCCGGCCCGTCGCTTTCGCGCCGCTGCCTCCCACGCCGATTCGCGCAGCGCCGCCGGGCAAAGCAAACCTGGATCTCGTGCACGACATCCCGCTCGAAATTTCCGCCGTGCTGGGCCAAACCGCGATGTCGCTGCGCGATGTCGTCGCGCTGCAAAGCGGCAGCGTGCTCGAATTAGACAAGCTGTCCAGCGATCCGATCGACCTCTACGTCAATGATATCCTCATCGCGCGCGGTGAAGTCGTCGTGGTCGATGATAAGTTCGCGATCAAAATCAGCGAGCTCAACCCGGCGATCGACAAGGTCTGAAGTGATCCCGACCCGCGCGCTGCGTGAAGCGCGCTTGGCCGTGGTAGAGGCATTGCTCGCCGCCGGAGTCGACCCAATCGCGCCGGCGTTCGAGCGCGCGCAGTTGTTGGATCAGCTCGGGCGAACCGAAGCGGCTCGCGCTGCCTATCTCGCGGTGTTGACGCGCGATCCGGGCCACGCCGGCGCGCTCAACGCGTTGGGACAGCTGCTCGACCGCACGGGTTTTCACACGGCGGCGCGCACGGTGTACGAGCGCGTGGTGGCGCTGCACCCCGACGACCCGGCCGGTCATGGCAATCTGGGCACCGTACTGCTCGACGCGGGCGAGATCGAAGCGGCACGCCGGCACTACGAGATCGTTCTGACCCTCGATCCGGCCAACGTCGTCGCGCATCAGTGCTTGGCGATTCTGCTGCTGCGGCTAGGCGACGAGCGCGCCGCAGCGGCGCACGGCGAGATCGGTTTTCGCGCCGGCGCTTCAACGTGGCCCTTCCGTGGCGCGGGCGAGCCGATCGACGTGCTCGTCGTTCACTCGGCGCGCGGCGGAAACGTCCCGATCGACCGCTTCATCGATGACCAGACCTTCGCGAAGTCGACCATCGTGGCGGAGTTTTTCACCGCGGCGCTGCCGCCGCACGCCTTCGTGATCAACGCGATCGGTGATGCGAGCCGCTGCCGCGACGCTCTCCGCGCGGCGGCCTGCTTTCTTCGGGCGACGAGCGCGCCGGTCGTGAATGCGCCGGCGACCGTAGCCGCAACGGCCAGGGAGGCAACGGCCTCGGCGCTCGCGGGAGTGCCCGGCGTCGTCGCGTCGCGAACCGTTACTTTTTCGCGTGCGCAACTGCGCGATCCGCGCGCGGCCGAAACCTTGGCCGCCGCCGGGTTCGAATGGCCGGTCATCGTGCGGGCGCCGGGCTTTCAGACCGGCCTGCATTGCAACTTGGTGGAACGGCCGAGTGAGCTCGCAGCTGCCGTCGCCGAACTTCCGGGTGAAGACGCGCTGGTCATTGCGTTCGCCGACGTCCGCAGCCCGAGCGATGCCAACGTACGGAAATATCGCGTGATGATCGTCGATGGGGTGATCTTCCCGCTCCATCTCGCGATCGCCAAGCACTG
This sequence comes from Candidatus Velthaea sp., assembly GCA_050012475.1. GTDB lineage: Bacteria > Vulcanimicrobiota > Vulcanimicrobiia > Vulcanimicrobiales > Vulcanimicrobiaceae > Velthaea. The sequence goes on along the minus strand of JBEKHC010000042.1, from coordinate 2,877 downwards.
GATGGTGCACTATTTTCGGGCGGACACCGGCGAACAGCCCGCGTACCGGGCGGAAGAAGCGGCGTTTCTCGCCGATCTGTCCGGTGCACTCGGGACCGCTGCCATGACCGCCCTGCATGCCATCGCCGGGCGCTTGGCGCTCGACTACGGAGGCATCGATTTCGCGCTTGACGCGCGCGGCCGCGTCGTGGTCTTCGAGGCCAACGCGACGATGATCGTCCCGCCGGCGGCGGCGGAGCGCGAGCCGTACCGGCGCGCTGCCGTCGAGCGGATCGAGCAGGCCGTGCGCGGCATGCTGCTCGCACGCGCCGGACGTTCGTAAAGAATTCGGCCTTTCGCCGCGTCGACGCGCTTTGGGGCATGGTATGCCGCCGAACGATAAATACGATAAATGGATATCGCGTTTCTCCTGCGGGTCGTTTGTGCGTTCGGGCTCGTTGCGATCTTACTGGTCGGCTTGACCTACGTCGTGCGCGCCCTTTCGCGCGGGCGGCTGATCGTCTCCGCGAATCGCAAGCTCGTCACGGTCGTCGAGTCGACGCTGGTTGCGCAGAACGTCACCTTGCACGTGGTCAAAGTCGGCGACCGGTTTTACCTCTTGGGCGGCGGATCGGCCGGGCTCACCAAGATCGACGACGTTCCCGCCGACCTCGCGCAACACTGGCTTGACGAACAGAAGCGGACGCTGGGCGATCAGCGCGACGCCGTCGTGAAGCTCGTCAGCCGCTGGCGGGCACCCCAATGAGACGCGCGCTTCCGCTTGCCTGCGCCGTGCTCTTCGCCGTCGTCGCGACCCTCGTCGCGGCGCATGCGGCGTTGGCGGCGGGCCCGGTCGCGCCGACGATCGCGATTCCGAAAATCGACTTTGGCATGTCGCCCACGACCAAACCGTCCGACGTTGCCCTGTCGCTGCAGATCCTGTTGCTGCTCACCGTGTTGACGGTCGCCCCGACGCTGCTGGTGCTGGTAACGTCGTTCACGCGCGTCGTCATCGTGCTGTCGTTCGTGCGCACGGCGCTGGGGACGCAGCAGGTTCCGCCGACCCAAGTCCTGGTCGGCTTGGCTTTGCTGCTGACGTTCTTCATCATGAACCCGACGATCAACGAGATCAACACGACCGCCCTGCAGCCGTATCTGGCAAACAAGATCACCCAGCCCGTTGCGCTCGAGAAAGCCACCGGGCCGCTGCGGACCTTCATGTTCAAGCAGACGCGCGAGAAAGACATCGCGCTGTTTTACACGCTGTCCAAGGAGCAGCGCCCGGCCAAACAAGCCGACGTGCCGACGTATCTGCTCGTGCCCGCCTTCGTCATCAGCGAGCTCAAAACGGCGTTCGAGATCGGGTTTGCGATCTACATCCCGTTCATCGTCATCGATATGGTCGTCGCATCGGTGCTGCTCTCGATGGGCATGATGATGATTCCGCCGGTGACCATCTCACTGCCGTTCAAGATTCTGATCTTCTTGCTCGTCGACGGGTGGAATCTCACGGTCAACGCGCTGTTCATGAGTTTCAAATGAGCGCCTCGCAGCCCAAGGCCGCCGCATGAGCTACGCCTTCGCACTGTCGTTGGGACGCGAAGCCATCTTTACCGCGCTCGTCGTCGCTGCGCCGATGTTGCTCTTGGGCCTGATCACCGGTTTGATGGTTTCGATCTTCCAAGCCGTTACCCAGATTCAAGAACAGACTTTGACCTTTATCCCGAAAATTCTCGTGTCCGCGGTGGCGATTTTGTTTTTCGGCCCGTTCATGCTCGCGATGTTGACCGGGTTCACTTCACGGGTCTTCAGCAGCATTCCGCAGCTGATCAGGTAAGGCGAACGCGATGAGCGGCGCGGGGACCTTCGATCTTTTCGGTCTATCGGAAGCGCGGTTCGAAACGCTGCTGCTCGTTGCAATCCGGATAACGATCATGCTCGCGCTCGTGCCGATTTTCTCCGGGACGCAGATTCCGATCACCGTCCGGCTGGGCTTGGGGTTTCTGCTGACCTTCGTCATCGCGCAGAACGTGCCGACGCTGGCGCAACCGCTGGCCTTGGGTCCGTTCGTGGTGGCGATCCTCACGCAGGCGTTCATCGGCCTGGTTTTCGGGTTTGTGGCTTTTCTGGTGTTCACCGGCATCCAGTTCGCCGGTGCGATCATGGACATCCAGGTGGGTTTCGGCGCGGTGAGCGTGCTCAATCCGACGACCGCGCAGCAAGTGACGATCTTGGGTGAATTCGAGCTCGCGCTGGCCACGCTGATCTATCTGATGACCGATTCGCATCACCAGTTGCTGGCCGGCATCGCCGGCTCGTTTACGATCTTGCCGCTGCCCTGGGCCGGCATCGACGCGATGCTCACGCCCTCGGTCGTCACGTTCTTTTCCCAAGCGCTGTTCATCGTGCTGCGCATCGCCGGACCGGTTGCGATGGTCCTGTTCATCACCAGCGTCACGCTTGGCCTCATGTCGCGCGTGGCGCCGCAGATGAACGTGTTTTCGGTCGGCCTGCCCTTGCAGATGCTCGTCGGCCTGTCGATGATCATCATTACGATGCCGCTGCTCGGAGCCGTGCTGCCCGAAGTGTTTGCCGAGACGCCGCGCCAGCTCGACACGGTGTTGCGCCACATGCAGCCGTCGCCCGGACCATTGCCGGCGCCCACGCCGTAAGGTCCGATGGCCAAGCCGGGTCAAACCGAAAAACCAACCGAGAAACGCAAGGCCGACGCCCGCAAAAAGGGGCAGATTGCGCGTTCGCCCGACATCGGTTCGGCGGCGGTGTTCATCGCGATCGTCGTCGCGCTGCACGTCGGATTCAACACGACGGTGGCTTCGGCGGCCCAAGCGATGACGATCGCTTTCGAGCATTTGGGGCGGCCTCGGGAGCTGACGATTC
>JBEKHC010000041.1:0-39137 GCA_050012475.1 Candidatus Velthaea sp. | reverse complement strand
GCGCTGCTTCATCACCAATCCCAACAACAGCCAATCGACATCCGCGTTCACCACCGATGAAGACGGCCACGGCACCGACGTTGCGGGCATCGCCGGCGAAGCGACCAACAACGACTTCGGCTTCACCGCCGCAGGCGGCAACGCCGAACTGTACGCCTATCGGGTGTTCCCCAACCCGGACGACAACTGCACAAACACCTCGACCACCGATGACCAGTGCGGAGCCGATACCGCCGACATCGTTTCAGCGATCGAGGATGCGATCGCCCAGCACGTCAACGTCATCAGTATCAGCTTGGGCGGAAGCGCGTGCAGCACGACCGGCGTCGACTCCGACGAAGCCGAAGGCAAGGCCATTGCCGACGCGATCGCGGCGAATGTCGTCGTCGTGGCGGCGGCCGGGAACGGCACCGGGCCGCCGGTCGAAGCGCCGGCCTGCGATGCGGGCGTGATCGCCGTCGGCGCCACGGCACTTGCCGACGGCACGACGAACGGCTCGAACAAAGCGGGCGGCTCGCCGTCGTCGCCGTTCGAGTACGTCGCTTCCTACTCGGACTACGGCAGCCCCGGTGCGTCGCCCGGCAGTTCGTCGGCCTGGGGCATCGTCGCGCCGGGCGGTGATCCAACCGGCAGCGGCGCCTTCAGCAGCGACTCCGACGACTTGCATTGGATCCAAAACATTTGGACCTCGACGCCGTTCATGTCGTCCGCGAGCGATACGAATTTCGCCGGCGATTGTTCGAGCGACTATGGATCATCGGGTCCGAGCGACTGCCGCATCCTCATCGCCGGCACCTCGATGTCGACGCCGCACGTCGCGGGCGCGGCTGCCCTCATTCTCTCGGTGAATCCCAGCTACCAATCACCGACGCTCATGAAGCAGCTGCTCTGCGCCACGGCCGACGACATCAGCGATCCGAACGAAGGCTGCGGCCGGCTCGACGTCTATCGCGCGATGGCGATGGCGCTGGGCGACACCAACCCGCCGGCTTCCGCCCCGACCCCTTAGCCAACCGCCGCACTCAGCCGCTTCTCAGCCGCGGCTATGTGCGGCTTGAGTTTGGGCTGCTACGGTGCGTGCATGAACATCGGAACGCGCACGCATCGAGTCACGTGCGCCGTCGCGGCGGGTATCGCCGCGTTGCCCGCGCTCGCCGGCGCGCAAACAACGGCCCCGGAGCGCACGTACGTCGTCACGACCATCGGGGCGTCCGGCGCCGGAGCCGTCGTGGCCCACGAAACGCTTTCGCTGCAGCATTCCGGCAAGCGTCCCCGGCTGCAGATCGCCGCCGACGACGGAAGCGTGCTCTCGCTGCCGGCGGCGTACGCCGCGAACGGCGAGCTCGATTCGGCCACGCAAGACAGCGCGGTCCAGTGCTACAACATGGCCGTCGACACCGCCGCGCAGACGCGCTTGTCGGCGCCGAGCGAGCCGGCCTCGGTGTTCGTGCGGTTCGGCAAGTCGGTCGTGCAGATTCCGTTGACGGTGCGCGCCACGCAAGTCCGCGGCAGCCTGCGCGACATCGCGCTCGACGGCCGCTCGAGCGGCGTCTATGCCGCGGCCGGCACCGCCGTCGCGGCTGGGATCGTCGTTACGGCGGCAATCGAACAAGACGGCGACGACCTGCGCAGCGCGACGTTCGACGAAGTGCATTACGCCGGAACGCCGCCGCAGATCATCGCCCGTTCGAGTTGCGTGCTCCAGCGCGCCGAGCAACGTCCCACGACCCGGGTCTAACCGCCTTAGTCCAGCGCCGCCAAGACGTGCTCGATCGCACCCGTCAAGCATCGAAGCTCGTCCAAATCGATGGTGAAGGCCGGCGTGAGGTAGACGGTATTGCCGAACGGCCGAATCCAAACGCCGGCGTCGAGGAAGCGCCGGCGCAGCTCGAGGCTCCGATCGCTGCGGTGCAGTTCGACGGCGCCGACGGCACCCGTGACCCGGACGTCGGCGACGCACGCAAGCTTCCGGCAGGCCTCGAGCGCATCACGCAGGTTGCGCTCGATGGCGGCCACCTGGTCGAGCCGCGGTTCACGCTCGAAAAGGTCGAGGCTGGCGTTTGCGGCCGCGCAGGCGAGCGGGTTCGCCATGTACGTCGGTCCGTGCATCAGCGCGTGCGCGGGCTCGTCCGACCAGAACGCCGAGAAAACGGCCGATGTTACGACCGTCGCCGCCAGCGGCAGTGTGCCTCCCGTAATGGCTTTCGACAGCGTGATGATGTCCGGCCGGACGTCCGCCGCCGCGCACGCGAACATCGAGCCCGTGCGGCCGAACCCGGTGAATATCTCGTCGCAGATCAGCAGACATTCGTAGCGGTTTGCGAGTTCGCGGATGCGAACCAGCGTGCGCGCATCGTGCATCTTCATGCCGCCGGCGCCCTGGACCAGCGGCTCGACGACGATCGCGGCAACCCGGTCGCCGTGACGTTCGAGGTGCCGGCCCAGCTCGCTTTCCCGCTGGGGCGAAGCCGGTAACGCGAGGCAATGCCCGTCGACGCCGGCGCGCGCAAAAGCATTGGCGAAGCCGTTCGCCGCGTCCGAAACCGCCATCGCGCCAAACGTGTCGCCGTGGTAAGCGTTTTTGAAAAAGACGAACTCCGTGCGCTCGGCGACGCCGTTGTTGCGCCAGTAGTTGAGCGCGATCTTGAGCGCGATCTCGACCGACACGGAACCGGATTCGGAAAAGAACACGCGCTGGAGTCCTGCGGGCAGCAGTTGCGTCAAGCGCGTTGCGAGCTGGAGAGCGGGCTCGTGGACGAGTCCGCCGAACATCACGTGCGGCATGCGTGCCAGCTGGTCTTCGACCGCGGCTCGAATCCAGGGGTGATTGTAGCCGTGACAGGCCGTCCACCATGAAGCCGTGCCGTCGATGAGCTCACGGCCGTCGGCCAGCGTGATCCGGCAGCCGTTGGTGCTGACGGCGAGCGCGGGTTCGGGCGCTGTTTTCATCTGACTGTACGGCTGCCAGATGTGGAGCATGCCCGGGTGCGAATTCAAACGGCGGGCGTCATCCCGAGGCGCTCGAGCAGCTGCGAATCGTGTTCGATTGCGGGGTTGGGCGTCGTCAAGAGTTTCGGACCGGCAAAAATCGAGTTTGCGCCGGCCAGCAGGCACAGTGCCTGCAGCTCATCCGACATCGTTTCACGTCCGGCCGACAAGCGAACCCGCGAGGCGGGCATCGTGATCCGGGCCACGGCGATCGTCCGCACGAACTCGAGCGGGTCGAGCGCCGGGCTCGCTTCGAGGGGCGTGCCCGGGACGCGCACGAGCATGTTGATCGGAACGCTTTCGGGATGCGGGGACAGCGTGGCCAGCGTCAAGATGAAGCCGATTCGGTCGTCGAGACTCTCGCCCATTCCGACGATGCCACCGCAGCAGACATTGATGTCTGCGCTGCGCACGTTCTCGAGCGTCGCCAAGCGATCGGCAAACGACCGGGTCGTGATGATTTCGCCGTAATAGCTCGGCGCCGTGTCGATATTGTGGTTGTAGTAATCCAACCCCGCGCCCTTGAGCTGCTGCGCTTGCGCCGCGTCGAGCATGCCGAGGGTCACGCAACTTTCGAGCCCCAGCGCCTTGATGCCCTCGATCATCGCGCAGACGGCCTCGAGATTCGCTTGCGTCGGAGATCGCCAGGCAGCCCCTAGACAAAAACGCGATGCGCCGTCGCGCTTCGCTTGCGCGGCCGCGTCGAGCACGGCCTGCACGGACAGCAGCTTCTCGGCTTGCACGCCGGTCTTGTACCGCGCGCTCTGCGGACAGTACGCGCAGTCTTCGGGACAACCGCCGGTCTTGATCGACAAGAGGGTCGAGATTTGCACGTCGCGCGGATCGAAGTGCGTGCGATGCACTTGCTGCGCGAGGAACAGCAGTTCGGGAAACGGTGCGGCGAAAAGCGCCGCGACCTCAGCGTGCTGCCAATCCATCCGAACGTTGCCGGGCGCGCGGCTCACGACCGAGATCACATCGTCCGGCGGGGCAACGCTCATCGTACATCCTCAGGAGATCGGCAACGCCGGCCCGAATGCAGCGTTTCGTGTGAATGCTTTGACGGCGCCGAGCTTGGATACCTTCGCCGCCGGAAGGCTGGCCGAAATCGAGCGCGCCGGCCGCCTTCGTCGGCCGCGGCCGACGTGTCTGCTCGGCGGTGCGGCCGCACAGCGAAACGGTCGTCGGCTGGTGTCATTCTCCGGCAATGACTACCTGGGTTTGCGCGACGCACCGGCGGTTCGTGCTGCGGCGATCGCAGCGATCGCCGAGTACGGCGCGGGCGCCGGCGCGTCGTATCTGGTGACGGGCAATCACCCGCTGTTCGCGCAGCTCGAACGGCAGCTGGCAAACTTCAAGGGCACCGCGGACACCTGCGTCTTCGGTTCCGGCTATCTGGCAAATATCGGCACGATTCCGGTGCTTGCGGGTTCCAGAGATCTGTTACTCGTCGACGAACGCTGCCATTCGAGTATCATGACGGGTGCGCGGCTTTCGGCCGGGACTCTGCAGCTCTTTCGCCATAACGACGTTGCCGACGTGCAGGGCAAGCTCCGTGCGCAGCGCGCCGCCTTCCGCAACGCGCTCATCGTTACCGAGGGCGTCTTCTCCATGGATGGCGACTGCGCACCGCTCGCGGCGCTCAGCACCCTCGCCCACGAGTACGATACGTGGCTGATGGTCGACGATGCGCACGGACTCGGAGTGCTCGGCAATGGTCGCGGCAGCGCGTACGTCGACGCTGCACCCGTCGCCGTCGACATCCAGCTTGGAACGCTCTCCAAAGCGCTGGGCAGTTACGGCGGATTCGTCTGCGCTTCGCAGCCCGTCATCGACCTGCTGCGCAATCGCGCCCGCAGCTTCATCTATTCGACCGCTTTGCCGCCGGCGTGCGTGGCTGCCGCGGCCGCCGCGCTCGACATCATCGCGCGCGACCCGGCCCTCACGCAGCAACCGCTCGCGAAAGCGCGAGCCTTTTCGCGCGCGCTCGGCCTGCGCGAAGCGGAGTCGCCGATCGTGCCGCTCATCGTCGGTTCGTCGGAGCGCGCACTCGCTGCCGCGGCCGAACTCGAGGAGCACGGCTTTCTGATCGTGCCGATCCGGCCGCCCACGGTTGCCGAAGGCCGCGCCCGGCTGCGCGTGTGTTTCAGTGCGCTGCACGGCGATGCCGAGGTCGCGTCGCTCGCCGAAATCGTGCGCGAGCACATCCTCGGGCGTTAGCGGATGTCCGGTATGTTCGTCACGGCGACCGGAACGGGAATCGGCAAGACCTACGTCGCCGCGCACCTGATCCGTTATCTTCGAAGACTGGGCCGACCGGTGCGCGCGTTCAAGCCGGTGGTCACGGGCTGCACAACGCAAACGCTGGCCGCCAGCGATAGCGCGCTTTTACTCGCAGCGCTTGATGAGCCGTTGTCGGACGAACGGCTCGACGCCATCTCGCCCTGGCGCTATCGAGCCGCACTTGGCCCGATCGCCGCAGCCGCGCTCGAGGGGCGGTCGATCGACTTCAACGCCATCGCGGCGTTCATCGGCGACGCTTTCCGAGCCGCACCCGCGGAATGGACGGTCGTTGAGGGCTTGGGCGGGATCATGGTTCCCTTCGACGAGGAACACACGCTGCTCGACTTGCTGATGCAGGCTTCCGTCCCGGCCGTCGTCGTCTGCGGCACCTACTTGGGCGCCCTCAGTCACGCGCTCACCGCACTCGACGTCTTGCGGGCGCGAAGCATCACGATAGCGACGGTCGTCCTCAACGAGAGCGGCGCCGGCAGCGTGTCGCTCGACGACACGGCGGCGGCGCTGGCGCCGTTCGTCCAGCGAGCCGAGTCGAGGCTGATATCGCTGCGGCGCGATCCGTCGCCGGACGAGCTCGATGCGATGTGCGAAGCCGTGCTGTTGGGACTGAGCGCCCAGCCGCGCTGCGGGCACGGTCGCTGAAGAAGCTGCGGTCTTCGTGTCGCGGCAATACAGCGCCCGGCGTCGCAGTGCTTTCACCTGCAGGCAGGATCCAGTTACTGATACGGCCGAGGCTCGTGGGCCGCAGCAGTCAGGAAGCTGCGGAAACGATCGGGTTCTCCAAGGCGCCGATCTTTTCGATCTCGACTTTGACCCGCTCGCCGGGCCGCATCCAGCGTTTGGGCGTCCGTGACGTGCCGACCCCGGCGGGCGTTCCGGTGGCCACGATATCGCCGGGTTCGAGGGTCATGATCGCCGAGAGTTCGGCGATCAGCAGCGGCACGGTGAACACCAGGTTCGAGGTATTCGAGTTCTGCAGCACTTCGCCGTCGATGGTGGTACTGATGCCCAGCGTTTGCGGATCGGGGATCTCGTCGGTGGTCACGATGACGGGACCACAGGGCGCATGCGTATCGAAAACTTTGCCCAGCATCCATTGCGAGGTGCGCATCTGATAGTCGCGCACACTCACGTCGTTGACGATCGTATAGCCCGCGACATAGTCATATGCGCGTTCCGCAGGAATGTGGCGCCCGCGCTTGCCGATCACGAACGCGAGTTCGGCTTCGTAGTCGACCTTGTCGCTCTCGCGCGGAATCTCGACCGGCGCACCGTTGCCCACCAGACCGTTGGCATATTTCGCGAACGCGGTAACCTCGGTCGGCAGCGGCAGATTCACTTCCGCCGCGTGGTCGCGATAATTCAACCCGATGCACACGATCTTCTGCGGCGCCGCAATCGGCGGCAGATACCGCACGCCGCTGGCCGGCAGCACGTGCTGCGCCGGGGGCGCCGCAACGAGCGCTTCGAGCACCGGGCGCAACTCGTCGGCAGCATACAAATACGCGTGCAGCGAGGCCGGCAAACGCGGCTCCGCCGCGTTGACGTCCAGAATGCCGCCCGGCACCTCGACACCGAAGCGTGAGCCTTGCTCACGCGCGAAAGTTAACAGCCGCATCGGCTCCGATTTCTGCGGTTTTCCCGCGGTCGATCGCCACGACATCGTCGGCGATAAGTGGAAGTTGGTCCAGCGTGCGCGCGGCGGCCACCACCGTCGTACCTCGCCCCCGCAGCGCGCCGAGAACCGAACGCAGCGCAGCGATGCCCGCTCCATCCAGACCCGCCGCAAGATCGTCGAGCAGCAGCACCTGCGGCTCGGTGGCCAACGCGCGCGCAAGTTCAAGTCGTTTGCGATCGAGGGGCTCGAGCTGCGCGAAACGCCGGCCGCCGACGCCGGCGAGCCCGATCAAAGCCAGGATTTCGCGCGCGCGCTCGCGCGCGGCGCCGACCCGTCGGTTGCGCAGCAGCGCGCCGACGATCACGCTATCGAGCACCGTCATGTCGCCGAACGCCTGCGGCGTCTGGTGCGTGCGCACGACACCCATCTGCGCGACCCGCTCTTGCGCGCGCCCGCGAATTTCGTAGCCGAAATAGCGCACGCGCCCGCGACTGGGCTTCGCTGCGCCCGCAATGCAGGCCAGGGTCAAACTCTTGCCCGCGCCCGCCGGTCCGACGAGTGCCGCGAACGCCCCGCGCTTCACGTCGAGATCGATGCGCGCTAACGCCTGGCGCCCGCGAACGCGCTTCGACAAGCCCTGCACCGAGAGCACGTACTCGCCCATGTCGAGCCGCAATTTGTCGACGTTGAGCGCGCTGATCATCCGGCCGCCCGCGCCGCCTCGACCGGCGCAGGTCGCCGCAGCGCCGCGAACATCCCCTGGGGACGCAACAGCACCACGAGCACGACGATCGCCCCTTCGATAACCAAGATCACGGTGCCGGGGCCGCCGGACGGATGCAGCGGAGCCACGCTCGTCACCGAAACATAGAGCAGTCCGGCGATCAGCGCCCCCCACGGCGAGCCCGAACCCGCCACCACGCCGAGCAGCGCGATATCCAGCGCGAGGGGCAGCCCGAACATCAGGTGCGGCGCTACGGCCAGCGTGTATTGCGCGAAAAACGAACCCGCCGCCGAGGTAACGAACGCCGATCCGGCAAGCACCGCCAAGCGCGGCGGCAGCGCCGACACGCCGACGCTGCGCGCAACATCCGGAGCAGACCGCAGCGCGCGCAGCGAGTACCCGATCCGCGAGGAGCGCAGCCCCAACGTCAGCGCCTGCGCGACACCAAACACGGCCAACGCCAAAAGCACGTACGGCCACTTCTGCGCAAACTGCAAATTCAAAAAGCCGGTTCGAACCGGAAAAACATACGCCTCGTGCGGACCCAGCCAACTCTGCGCCGCGACCAGCGGTTCGGCCAGCGCACCGAGCACCAGCGTAACGAGCCCAAAAACATACCCGCGGCCGCGCAGAAAAACCAAGCCGCAGACGACGGCCAGCGCCACCGCCAGCAGCGCTCCGCCAAGCGCGCCGTACCAGGGCGATCCGCCGCGAAAATTCGAGGCGGCCACGGCATACGCGCCGATCCCGAAAAATATCGCATGTCCGAACGAGACGATCCCGGCGTACGAACCGAGCCAACTCCAGGCCGCCGCAAGCGTCGCGAAGACCAGCACGGCGATCGACCTATCCGCTAGGACATCCAAGCCCGTTCCCATTCTCCCTTGGGCCTTGCCCAACTCACCCCGAGTCGCGCTGCGCGCCCGCTCACGCTTGCGCTTCGTGCTCCGGCCACTAGGAGCCCGTCCGGGCTTGCCGGCCTCCGGCTCGAGCGAAGCTCGAACGCGAAGGATCGACGAAGTCGATCGATTCAGGGATGCTCCCCGGGCGCCGCGGTTTCCCGTCACGGCACAGCGAAGCGTGCGGGCGATGATTCACGTCGGCACGTGCGGCTATTCGTACGCGGACTGGAAGGGACCGTTCTACCCGGCGGACCTCCGGCCGGCTGGGATGCTCGACTTCTACGCTCGCTCGTTCACCGCAGTCGAAATCGACGCCACCTACTACCGCGTGCCGTCGGCAGCGACGTTCGCCTCAATGGCCGCCCGTGCCCCGCGCGGCTTCCGTTTCAGCGTCAAACTGCCCGGCTCCGCAACGCACGTCCCGGAAACCGAGCAGCGCACCGTCCATCCCGACGTCGCGCTGCTGCGTCGAAACGTCGAACCGCTCGTCGCCGCCGGTTCGCTGGCTGCTGCGCTCATGCAATTTCCCAATTCCTTTCATCCCACCGACGCCGCCCGCGCGCACATCGAAGCCCTCGCCGAGGCGCTGCCCGATATCCCGCTCGTCGCCGAATTCCGCCATCGCGAGTGGCAAACCAACGCCACGCTCGAGTTTTTGCGCGATCTCGACATCGGCTGGGTGAACGTCGACATGCCCCAATTCGATTCGCTCTTGCGCCCCAGCACCGATATAACCGCGCCGACCGCGTACGTGCGCTTCCACGGCCGCAACTACAAAACGTGGTGGAAAGGCACCAACGTAACGCGCTACGACTACGACTACACGGCCGATGAACTCGGCCCATGGGCCGACCGCCTCATCGAGATCGCTACCAACCCCGACGTGCGCGAAGTGTTCGCCTTCTTCAACAACCACCGCCGCGGTAATGCCGCCCGCAACGCGGAAATGCTGGAAGACCTGTTACGGGCTCGCTATCCGGCCGCCGTCGCAAGCGCGCCGGCCCCGCCCCCACGAGCCGAACAACTCACCCTCGGCGTCGAAAACGCCGACCGCCGGCTCCAACCCACCCAGGGCGAAGATTGAGCGATGCCCAGGGGCGACGATCGCCGTTAGGGCAACCCGCGAACCGCCGCGCATTCGCTATTGAGCCGCACGCAAACGCGAGCCCCGCCGTTGGGCGCAGCCGCCACGACAACCTCATCGGTCAGCCGGCGCAAAAGCGCAAGCCCGCGGCCGGTTTCAGCGAAAAGGTCGGCCGAGATCGGCGCCGGGACGAACCCGCTGCCGGCGTCGTCGAGTTCGATCATGGCGACGCCGCTGGGCCCGACCCGGCAGCGGGCGATCACGAGCCCCGGAGCATGCCGCACCGCATTGGCGATCAACTCGCCAAACGCGAGTTCCGCGGCAAAGCGTTCGCTGGGGCGATACTGCGCGACGAGTTCGCCGATCTCGCGCCGCGCCAACGCGGCAGCCCGGGCATCGGTGGAAAGGAACCGCCACTCGCGTTCCTCGCCGGCCACTTCGTGCGGGAAACGGAGGATCGTCGCGGTGAGGATCGCGATGTCGTCGGTCGCTTCGTCGGCGCCCAGCACGCGCTTCATGATGGCCGCCGCGAGGTGTTCGGTCTCGGTGCCGTCGAGTTCGCGAATCGCCGCTTCGATCCGGCGTTCGCCTTCGTCGAGGTCGCGGGCGAACTCGATGAGCCCGTCGGTAAAGAGCGTCAGGGTGCACGGGGCGTGCAGGGTGAGCGAAAAGTCGACGCCGTCGTCCTCGCGCAGACCGATCGGCAAGCCCGAGCTTTTGAGGCGAATCACGCGCCGGCCGTCGAACAGCAGCGGCGGCGGATGGCCGGCGGTCGAGTAGGCGAAGCGCCCGGTCTGAGTGTCGAGCACGCCGAAGATCGCGGTCACGAAGACGGTGCGCCCGCTCGCGACGAGCAGCCGGCTCGCGCGGTCCAGGATCGCCGACGGTTCGGCGCGCTCGAAGGCGGCGGCGCGCAGCGCCTGGCGGATTTCGCCCATGATGACCGCGGCCTGCAGTCCATGGCCGGTAACGTCGCCGATGGTGACGGCGACGCGCCCGTCGGGCAGCTCGAAGGCATCGTAGAAATCGCCGCCGACGCGCTGCGACTCGCTGGCCGCCGAATAGCTGGCCGAGAATTTGACGTGTTCGAGGATCGGCAGCTGGGCCGGCAGCATCGCGCGCTGCAGCGCGTCGGCGGTCGAGCGCTCGCGTTCGTACAGGCGCGCGTGTTCGAGCGCCAGCGCCGCGCGGCGGGCGAAGTCGCGCGCCACCGCCACGTCGTCGGCCGAAATCTGCCGCTCGTTCGCAAACACCAAGGAAAGTGTGCCGATGCCGGATTCCCCGTTCCAGAGCGGCACGATGATCGCCGACGATGAACGGATGCGGCGGTACACGGCCCAGTCGCGCGGATTGGGGAGCGCGCCCGCGAACTGGTGCGGTTCGGCAATCACGAGCGGTTCGCCACGCGCGACGATGCGCTCGAGCGCCTCCTGGGTGCCCGCTTCGACCGGGCGTCCCACCAGCGTTTCGAGCAGTTCGGCGTCCGCCGCATTGAGGCTGGCGACGGCGGCCGGCACGAAACGGCCGTCTTCGTCGATCAAGTCGATCTGGCACCAATCCCCCAGCTGCGGGACCGCGAAGGCCTTGACGGTGTTGAGCGTCGTCGCGATGTCGATCGAGGCCGCCAGCCGGTCGCCGACGAGCGCGAGAAACGATTCGCGCTCCTCGATGCGCTTGGCGGCGTCGATATCGGTGCTGGTCGCGATCCAGCGCGTGATCGCCCCGCGCGAGTCGCGGATCGGCAGAGCGTTGATGAGAAACCAGCGATACCGCTGGCTGACCCGTTCGCAGATGCGGTACTCCAGCGTCAGCGGTTCGCCCGCTTCGAGCGCTTGTTGCCAGCGGGTGCGAACGGCCGCGCGATCGTCGGGATGGACCGCGCCGAGCCAGCCGGCGTGTTGCGACTGCGTCAACGTGAGGCCCGCGTACTTCGTCCAGCGGTCGTTGACGTACTCGAGGTTGCCGCGCCGATCGGCCATCCAGATCAGCTGCGGCAAGGCGTTGGTGAGCAGCCGGTAGCGCTGTTCGCCTTCGGCGATGGCCGCCGCATCGACTTGGGTGCGTTCGGTCAGACGGCGGTTGCGCGAGGCTAAACGCACCAGCAAGTCGTTGATCTTCACGAAGAACACGTAGAGCAGCAGCGAGGCGGACACGAGGTGCTCGATGCGGCCGCCGTACCACCCGACGGTGAACCGCGCGGCGGCGACCGAGCCGCTGCTGATGATTTCGAGCAGCTCGCAACTGCAGACGACGAAGACCCACACGTGGGCCACGGTCCGAATGCCCGTCGACGCGACGACGGCCAGCACGACGACGTACTCGCCGATCAGAAACGGGATGAGCACGCGCGTCCAGACCGGGGTCAGCGAACGTCCGACCGACGTCGCCGGCAAGCTGTCGCCCAAGGCGAAAAACACCACGATCACGGCGATGACGGCGCCGAAAACGAGGCCGCCGACCAGCCGCATATTGCGGCGCGAGATCGCGCGCGGGAAGCGATCGAGCATGGCGTACGCGATGACGAGCGCGCCGAAGGTGAACTGCGCGAAGGCGAACAGCCAACCGGTGCTGTGCGGCGCGCCGCCGAGCAGCCCCTTCGGCGCGAAGACCTCGGGGTAGGTCGCCAGCCACGCCGTGCCGGTCAGCGCCGACGTGCCGAAGGCGATCGCAAGCAGTGCCAGCTGGGCCAGGCCCGTGATGCGCCACTGCACGAAGAGCAGAATCGCGGTGAGGATCTGCGCCAGGGCGGCGGCCGAGAAGACGGCCGGAACGAAAGCCGGGATCTCCGGCAAGTGAACGGCTGCGAACGGCAGCAGGGCCGCGAAGAACGCGACGAGCGCGGCACCGACCGCAAACGCGACCTTGCGCTCGCCAGGTTCGGCGAGCGCGGTCGCGATGTTCTCCATGCCGCGGGGCACCATGAGACGCTCGCGCGTCCTACCAGCGATTACGGGACGGTACCATCAACGCAACAGCGAGAAGACCGCAAAAAGCAATTCACCAAGTACCCCTTTCCCGCCCGATCGTTCGGCGAATCATCGGCAGCGCGATTCCCCGGCCGGCGGCCGGCTGCCGCACTCAATGCGCCTGAACGCGGCGCGCGGCGAACTCGTCGGCCGCCTTGGCGATGGCCTGGAAGCTGATGTCGGTGAGCCCGGCCGACACGTTGGCGCCGTGATGGACTTTTTGGGCCGTCGTGATCGTCCGCCACACGACTTTGCCGTAGCAATTGACCAGAAACAGTTTGTACTGAGCGTGGATCGAGGTGCGATCCAGCGCACCCACCCCGGAAAACACGCCGCCCACCCAGGGGATGAAGCCGGCCGCGAATTGGGGCGCGTTGAAGCCCTTGGTTTGGGCGAACCGCATCTCACTGAGCAGAATCCCGGCGGCTCGGTACTGAGCGCACATCGTCCGAGCGTTCGAGACCGCCTCGACGGCGTCGGTCGGGATGCCGAGCGCCGAACGCACGCTGCGGTCGGACAGATCTTCAGAGAGTTTTTGGGTCGAGTCGAGCAGCACCGGATCGGTATCGCCCGGCTCGCCGAACGGGACGATCAGATAGAGCGGCGACAGCGCCAGCGGCGGGCGCGCCGGCTGCGCTGCGACCGGCGCTGTGCCGAGCGCGACGATCAGGAGAGCGGCGACTACGCGCGACAAGCCGGGCATCGAACTCAAGAACGCTCCGGGCGCCGGGCTTCGTTCCCGCGACCGATCCGTCAATGCGGCGGCGGATTCAGATTGCCCGAGACGTAGCCGCCCAGATCGAGGGCGACAAAACGGTACCCAGCGGCCTTCACGCCGGCCACGACCGCGGCGCGCAGGGCCGGATCCGCGAACGCCGCAACGTCGGCGGCCGGAACTTCGATGCGCGCCACGTCGCCGTGGTGGCGGACCCGGCACACCCGCACACCCGCGTCGTGAACCGCCTGTTCGGCGCGATCGACCTGGCGCAGCAACTCGAGCGTGATGGGCGTACCGTACGGAAAGCGCGAGGACAAACACGCCAGCGCCGGCTTGTCCCAAATGTCGAGACCCAGTTCACGTGCCAGGCTGCGCACGTCGGCTTTGGTGAAGCCGGCTTCCGCGAGCGGGCTGCGCACGCCGTTCTCGCGCGCCGCCTTGCGCCCGGGGCGCCAGTCGCCCTCGTCGTCGAGGTTGAAGCCGTCGACGATCGCGGCCAAGCCGCGCAGCGCGGCGATCTCGCGCAGTTTTCCGTAGAGCTCGCTCTTGCAGAAGTAGCAGCGGTTGACCGGATTCGCAGCGTACTGCGGTTCGCTCAGTTCACGCGTCTCGACGATCTCGTGGTGCGCGCCCGTCGCGCCGGCGAAGGCCACGGCCCCCGCATACTCGCGCTCGGCCAAACTCTCCGAACGTCCGGTCACGCCCAGCGCGCGCTCACCCAGCTCGGCCGTGGCCACGTGCAGGACCAGCGCCGAGTCGACGCCGCCGGAGAACGCGACGACGCAGCTGCCGATCTCGCGGACGATGGCGCGCAGGCGTTCGGCCTTGGCCGCGAGTTCGAGCGGATCAGACGAGATGGCGTTCATCGGCGGCTTGCGCGTGCTCCAAGAAGCGGGTGAGTTCGGCGGCGGCCTGCGCGAACGGAATGCCGCGTTCGCGAGCGATGCGCGCGACGTCATCGTATTCGACGGTGACCCGCGCGCCGCCGGGACCGTGAACTTCCTTATACCGCACGTCTCCGTACGGCGTCAGCCGGCGCACGACGGTGCGCGGCAGCGTAAAGCGCGACTCGCGGCGCATGCGCACGCCGATGCTCGACGTCTCGCGCAGCATTGCCCGAGCGCACGCGGTCGCCGCAGCGCTCGGCGCGAGCGCACTGAGCAGCACCGCCGGCCGCTGCTTTTTCATGGCGATCGGCGCCGTCCAGACGTCGAGCGCGCCGGCGGCGAAAATTCGCTCGATCGCCAGCTCGAACGCTTGCGGGATCATATCGTCGATGTTCGTTTCGAGCACGACGACCTCGTCGGTCAGCAGCTCGCCGCCGGGCGTGAGGTCCGCGGGACGGTCAGCGCCGAGGGTCAATTCGCCGATGACGATCCGCGTGACGTTGGGGACCGCAAAGTCGCTGCGGCCCGCGCCGTATCCCAGCCGCTCGAAACGCATCGGCGGCCGCACACCCGGGTCGGTCACGAGTGTCGCGAGAATCGCCGCCGCGGTGGTCGTCACCAGCTCGCCCTCGACGTCGAGCGGCTGCGTGGGCGCCCCGCGCAAGAGTTCGGCGGTCGCCGGCGGCGGGTTGGGATAGCGGCCGTGATGCATCGCGATCGAACCGCGCCCCAGCGGAAAGGGCGAGCACATCACGCGTTCGACTCCCAACAGCTCGAGCGCGACGCAGACCCCGGCGACGTCGAGGACCGCGTCGACCTGACCGACTTCATGGAAGTGGATCGCGTCGACGGCGACGCCGTGAACGCGCGCTTCCGCATCGCCCAGCCGGCGATAGATCGCGCTGGCCCGCTCGCGCACTCGCGCGCTCAGACCCGACCGTTCGATGATGTCGAGAATGTCGCCCAGATGGTGGCCGTGAGCGATCATCTCGCCGGGCCGGCAGTCTTCGCCCGGGATGTCGAAATCGACGTACGCTGCGGCGATCCCGGTCTTGACGACGCGCGAACGCTCGAACGTCCAGCCCCTGACGGGGATGGTGCGCAGCGCGCGTTCGATCGCGTCGGGGTCGGCACCGGCGTCGATGAGCGCGCCGAGCAGCATGTTGCCGCTCGCGCCGCCGATCATCTCGACGTAGGCTACGCGCACCGGTCACCGACCGCAAGCATCTTATGGGCCAGCGCCGCGGCGCCGAAGCCGTTGTCGATGTTGACGACCGCGATTCCCGGCGCGCACGACGCCAGCATCGTCAGCAGCGCCGCCAGTCCGCCTTCCGAAACGCCGTAGCCGACGCTGGTCGGCACGGCGATCACCGGCGCCTTCACCAGGCCGGCGACGACGCTGGGCAGCGCACCTTCCATTCCGGCGGCGACGATGACGATCTCGCAGGTCTTGACGTCTTCGAAGTCGGCCAGCAGCCGATGGATGCCGGCGACGCCGACGTCGCTGCGTTCCACGACGGAATGGCCGAAGGCCGTCAGCGTGAAGCGCGCTTCGTTGGCCACGGGCAGATCCGAGGTGCCGGCGCAGACGACGCCGACGCGGCGCCCGCTGGCCGGCAGCCGCCCGCAGCGCAGCGCACGCGCCCCCTCGTCGTACATGGCTTCCGGCAGACATTCGGCGAGCGCGGCGCCGTCGGCGGGGGTAAGGATGCGGGTCGCGAGCGCAAACCCGGTGCGCTCGAAGAGTTCGCGCATCACGGCGGCCGTCTGCGCACGGGTCTTTCCGGCCGCGTACACGACCTCGGGCACGCCGGTGCGAACCGCGCGGGCGATATCGACGCGTGCCATGCCAAGATCGCTAAAACCGGTCTGGCCGTTCATTTTGCCTATCGTTTCCGTTCTGCGGTATTTGTACCCCGGCAAGCGCTCCGCACCCGGACGGGAACTGCGGACACGCTCGCAAAAGCAGGCGAGCATGGCTATCTCCGTGCGCAACTCGAAGACCACTCACAAGCGCTACGTGCTCACGCCGTGGTCCGCGCAAGCGGCTTACGACGCGCCGGTGATCGTGCGAGGTTCGGGCGTCTCGCTCTACGACGAGGACGGCAAGCGTTACATCGACGCGTCGTCGGGTTTGATCGCCGTCAATCTCGGCCACGGTCATCCGCACGTCGTTGCCGCGATCAAAGATCAGCTCGATCAAGTCTGCTACGTGTCGCCGGCGCTGTTCAACGATCGCCGCGCCGAACTGGCCGAACAATTGGCCAAACTCGCGCCCTGGCACGAAGGCGCGCGCGTTTATTACACCACCGGCGGAACCGACGCGGTCGAAGACGCGGTAAAAATTGCGCGCACCGTCAGCGGACGGCACAAAGTGTTGAGCGGATATCGCTCGTTCCATGGTTCATCCATGGGCTCGACGGCGTTAACAGGCGAGAATCGCCGCTGGGCCAACGAAACGCACGCGATGAGCGGTGTCGTGCATTTCTTCGCGCCGTATCCGTACCGGAGTCCGTTTTTTACCACCGATCCGGCCACGGAATGCAGCCGCGCGCTCGATCATCTCAAAGCGGTCATGCTGGCCGAGGATCCCGAACGGATCGCCGCGTTGCTGATCGAGCCGGTCGTCGGTTCGAATGGCGTCATCGTTTATCCCGAGGGCTACCTCGCCGGCGTGCGCCAACTCTGCGACGAGCACGGCATTCTGTTGATCTTCGACGAGGTCATGACCGGCTTCGGCCGCGTCGGCGCGGTTTTCGGCGGCCAGCGCTTCGGCGTCGTTCCCGATCTCATGACCTTTGCCAAGGGCGTCACCTCGGCGTACGTCCCGCTCGGCGGCGTGATCGTGCGCGAGAATCTCGCCGCTTACTTCGACGACCGCCCGATGTGGCTGGGGCACACGTACTCCGGCCATCCGCTCGCGATGGCGGCCGGCCTCGCGACACTCGAAGCCTACGCCGCCGGCAATCTCTTTGCGCGCGCCCAGGTGATCGAAACCCGGCTGCGCTCGCATCTCCTCGCCCTGCAAGCCAAGCACGAGATCATCGGTGACGTGCGCGGCGCAGGTGCGTTCTTCGCGCTCGAATTCGTCAGCGATCGCCAACAGCGCACGCCGCTCGTGCACTGGCAAGGCAAATCGATGGGCGTGATGACGACGCTGTTCGCGTCGCTGCGCAAGCGCGGCGTCATTGCCTTCGGCCGCTACAACATCGCCCACATCGCGCCGCCGCTCATCGCGACCGACGACGACCTTGCCGAGATCAGCGCCGCGCTCGACGGCGCGATCGGCGATCTCGCCGAAGCGTGGTCGAAGGCGTACTAAGCCGCGCGCCGGGATGCGCTAATTTCGTCCCGGCTAGGGCTGCATCGCGGCGAAGTTTGCGGCGAAGCTTGCTTTAGCACATGAGCCGCGCAGCGACGACGTCCGAGGCGAAATCAGAGCAGCACCCTTAGAACGTGCCTGGGTAAGCGCCGCCGTCGATGAGCAGGTTTTGGCCGGTGATGTAACCGGCCTGAGCGCTGCAGATGAAGGCGCATAGCGCGCCGAATTCGTCGGGCCGGCCGATCCGCCGAACGGGGATCTGTTGCGCGCGCAGCGTCAACTGTTCGTTGGCCGAACGGCCTGCCTGTCGGGCTTCGGCGGCGATCATGCCCATCAAGCGGTCCGTGCCGAACGTGCCGGGCAGCAGGTTGTTGATCGTGACGCCATGTGGTGCGGCGTCGCGCGCGAGCCCGGCGATGAAGCCGGTGAGACCGCTGCGCGCGCCGTTGGAAAGTCCCAGCGACGGGATCGGTGCTTTGACGGCGCTCGACGTGATGTTGACGACGCGGCCGAAACCGCGTGCGATCATCGCATCGAGCGTTGCTTTGATGAGTTCGATCGGCGCGAGCATGTTGGCGTCGAGCGCTCGCAGCCAGTCGTCGCGCTCCCAGTCGCGGAACGTTCCGGCCGGCGGACCGCCCGCGTTGTTGATCAAGATATCGGGATCGGGACACGCCGCAAGCGCAGCCGCCCGCCCCGCGGGCGTCGTCACGTCGGCCACCGCGTACTGCACGCGGATGCGGCAGGCTGCCTCGATCTCGCGCGCGGCCCGTTCGAGGGTTTGCGCGGTGCGGGCGACGATCGTGACGAGCACGCCTTCGTCCGCCAGCGCCTGCGCGCAGCCGCGTCCCAAGCCTTTGCTCGCCGCGCATACCAGCGCGCGTTTTCCCGCGATGCCGAAGTCCATCAGCTATGCACCGAAACGTTGGGCCAAGGTTTGCAAGCTGTCGACGCACACGTCAGCGCCGGCGGCGGCCTTCACTTCCGGTGCACTCGGCCCCCACTCCAGCGGCCGCGCGACGAACGCGGTTAGCAGTCCGCATGCTTTCGCTGCCTCGAGGTCGTCGTTGTGCGCCGCCACCAGCATCACGCGCGCGGGCGGCAGATCGAGCAGCGCGCACGCCCCCAAATAAGTTTGCGCGTCGGGCTTGTAGTGCCCGAAGAGTTCGGCCGAAAACAACATGTCGAGCGCTAAGCCGGCGTGTCGCGAGAGATCCACCTGCAGCGCGACGTTGCCGTTCGAGAGCGAGGCGACGATAAAGCGCTCGCGCAGCCGGCGCAGTCCAGGAACGGTATCGGGCCAGGCCGGCAGAGCGTGCCACGCGCGCGCGACGCGGTCGACTTGCGCAGCATCGACACCCTCGATGCCGTAGCGTTCGAGCAGAACGGTGAGCGACGCTCGATGCAAGGCATCGAGATTCTGCCACGAAAGGTCGCCGCGCCGGACGCGATCCATCGACGGCGCGTACGCGCGCCGCCAATCATCGGCGAACGCAGCCCAATCAACGCTCGCGCCGGCACGTTCGCCGAACGCGCGCAAGGCGCCGATCACGCCGCTGCGCCAATCGACCAGCGTGCCGAAAACGTCGAACAGCAGGGCGTTCAATTCAGGCACGCCCAAGGCTACCGCAGAACGGCGCGCCGGTCCTCGGTATTTTGGAAGCGGAACGCAACCGGCGGCCTAGCGCGCGAGTTGTGCGCCGCGTGAGTTGGGGCCGGATGACACCGCAATCCCGCGGCTTCGTGGTGTTGCTCAGTGCGATCACCGCACTCGCGCCGCTGGGAATCGACACGAGTCTGCCGGCGCTGCCGATCATGGCGCGCGCTCTGCGCACGTCGGACGAAACGATCCAAGCGACACTGGGTGCATTCATGCTGGCGTTCGCGTTCGGACAGCTCGTGGTCGGGCCGCTGTCCGACCGGTTCGGCCGCCGTCCCGTGGTCGTTACGGGGATGGCGATCTTCGCGCTCGCCGGCGCTTTGTGCACCGTCGCGAGCGACGGGCGGCTGCTCGTTGCAGCACGGTTCGTGCAAGGCTTCGGCGCTTGCGCCGGTGCCGTCGTCGGCCGCGCGATCATTCGCGATATCTATACCGAGCGCACGCGCGCGGCTCAAATGCAAGCCTATGCCGCGGCAATCTCGGGCATCGTGCCGATGCTCGCTCCGCTCTTGGGTGCAGCTCTCTTGCCCTTGGGCTGGCGCGCGATTTACGCGGCGCTCTTCGGCGCCGGAATGCTGCTGCTCGCCGTGACCGCGGTGTGGCTGCCGGAAAGCCTGACGGTGCGTGCCGCAAGCGCCCGTATCGGTCCGGTGTTCGCGAACTACCGGCGCTTTCTGGCGCTGCCGCGTTCGGCCGCACTGTGCGTGCTCGTCGCCTGTTCGTTTGCCGGCTTGTTCGCGTTCATCAGCGGTTCGCCGTTCGTGCTCGTGCGCGAACTGGGTCTGTCGAATACCAACTACGGCATCGCGTTCGCCGTCAGCTCGGGATCGATCTTGGCCGGATCCTACTCCGCCGCCGTGCTGGCCCATCGGATCGGGTCGGAACGCATGCTGGCCGGAGCCGCGATCGTCGCGGCGTTGGCCGGAAGCGCCGTGGCAGCGCGCAGCGTCTTTGCTCCGCAGGCGCCGGCCGCATGGCAGTTCGTCGCCCTGATGGCCGGTTATGCGTTCACCTTCGGCGTGATCGTTCCCAATGCGTTCGCCGCCGCGCTGGAACGCGCGGGTGCGATGGCCGGCCTCGGCGCCGGCATGTTGGGCGCATCGCAGATGCTCGGCGGATCGCTCGGCAGCATGGTGAACGGCATCTTGCCGTTCAAACCGCACGTCGGGGTCGGACTGAGCGTGGGAATCGCGGGCCTCGGCGTCGCCGCCGCCTATGCCTGGTCGCGGCACGGCGCTCGCTCGGTGGTGCGGACCGTCGCGGTCGCACTGCGCGACTGAGCCCTTCGACCCCGAAGATGGCGAATGCGGATGACGCTTCTTGCGCTCGCGCAAACGGTCTGCTATATGAAGAAGCAGGCCGTAAAACTTTCTTCTATCAGTCTGCGTATAAGCGGTAAAGCATTACATTCGGCACACGTTGCGTCGAACCGCGCCGCTCGCATCTTTGGACGGCGCACCCATATGAGGAGAGGCTCTTGCGTGATATTTCCGACCTTCTTCGCGCCCTGAAAACCGGCCGCATCGACCGACCCGAGTTCTTGCGGCTGACGGCTGCGCTCGGCGCGGCGTCCGCCCTGCCGATCGGCTTGCGCCCGCTGCCCGCCGCCGCGGCAGCCAATCCGAATGTTACCCCCGCGACGGTCACCAAGAAAGAGAAATACCTGATCGGTTTTTCGCAAAGCGAGCTCAATAACGCTTGGCGCTTCGCCGAGCAGAGCAGCATGGAGTCCGAAGCCAAGGCACGCTCGAGCAAATACGATTTCAAATCGACCAATGCCAATAGCGACACCAACAAACAGGTCAGCGACGTGGCCGATCTCATCGCGGCGAAGTGCGATCTGATCGTGATCACGCCGCGCGAAGTCGATCCGCTGCGCGCGGCGACGGATCGCGCGCTGGCCGCCGGCGTTCCCGTGATCGAGATCGACCGTACGAGTAAGGGCAAGGGCGGCGTCGACTTCGTCACCGCGATCGTTTCGAATTTCATCGGTGAGGGCGAGAAAGTCGGGCATTGGTTTGTCGCCAACACCACCGGCCCGGTCAACTACGTCGAATTCCGCGGCTCCACCGGTGCGGCGCCCGCCATCGAACGCCACGACGGCTTCCACAACGTCATCGACAGCGAAAAGCGTTTCGTGCTGCTCGACTCGCAAGACGGCGATTTCACGCTCGCCGGCGGCAAGAAACTCATGACGAACTGGATCACGCGCTTTGGTCCGAAAATCGACGCCATTTACGCCCACAACGACGCCATGGCGCTGGGCGCGTTCCAGGCGATTCAAGAAGCCGGGTATACCAAGAAGCTGTACGTCGGTTCGATCGACGGCGAGAAGCAAGCCATCCAGCAAGTTGCGGACGGACACTTCTCGGTCTGCGTGCAGTGCGATCCGCACTATGGCAAGCGGACCTTCGATGCCATCGACGCCTACTTCGGCGGTCAGAAACTGCCGCCGCTGCTTACCGTCGCCGATAAGACGTTCACCAAGGAAAACGCAGCCCAGATGGTCGCCGAAGGCTTCTAGCCCTTCGACGAAACGGGCGTCCGTAGGAGGCCGCGGGGCTTGAGCCCAACGGCCTCCTTGACGGATAGCGCTCGCTGCAATCAGCGCGTTTCGGCCACGCCCAAGCCGATACTACTTGAACCCTGCTCGAGGCTTCGCGATGAGTACGCTCCTGGAAATGAACGGCATCTCGAAGCACTTTACCGGGGTTCAAGCCCTGGCCGCGGTCGACTTCAACGTCGAGCGCGGCGAGGTGCACGCACTCGTCGGGCACAACGGCGCCGGCAAATCGACGCTCATCAAAATTCTCACCGGCGCGTACGAACGCGATAGCGGCGAGATCCGCATCAACGGCGAGCGCGTCGCCTTCGCGAATCCGGGCGCCGCGCAAGCGGCGGGGGTCGGGGCGATCTATCAAGAGGTCAACCTGATCCCCTATCTGAGCGCGCCGGAAAACATCTTCCTCGGCCGCGAACCGCGCGGCAGCTTTCGCCGCGTCGACTGGCGCACGATGCGGCGCGAAGCGGGCAAACTGCTCGACGATTTCGGAATTAAATGCGACCTCGAAGCACCGGTGCTGCAGTTGGGTGTGGCGACTCAGCAAATGGTCGCGTTGGCGCGCCTCGTTTCGCTCGACGCCAAGCTCGTCGTGATGGACGAACCGACGTCGTCGCTGGACGACGCCGAAGTACGCGTGCTGTTTTCGGTCATTCGGCGGCTGCGTGAACGCGGCGTCGGACTGATTTACGTCAGCCACCGGATGGACGAGAATTTTGCGCTCGCCGACCGCATCACGGTGCTGCGCGGCGGCAAGCTCGTGCGCACGCTGCGCGTCGACGAAACCGACCCGGTCGAGATCATCGCGCTCATGCTCGGCCGCAAGGTCGAGGACGTGCGGGCGTCGGGCGTAACGGCGTTCAGCGAAGCCCACGTCGACCTGGAGCACGCGGCGGTGTTGGACGTCGAACACCTTTCGCGCGGCAAGATGCCCGACGACGTCACGCTGACCGTCAACCGCGGCGAAATCGTCGGATTGGCCGGGCTGCTGGGTTCGGGGCGGACGGAACTCGCGCGCACGATCTTCGGCGCCGACGCCGCCGACAGCGGCACGGTCAAGCTCAACGGACGGCCGGTCAAGGCGAACAGTCCGCATACCGCGGTTCAAGCCGGCATGGGGCTCGTCTCCGAAGACCGCAAGATCGACGGCATCATTCCGGCCCTCAGCGTTGCCGACAACATCATGCTCGCTGCGCTGCCGCTTTTTGCCCGGCTGGGGGTGCTGGAAAAACAGCGGCAGCGCGCCAAGGTCGACGAGATGATCGAGCGGCTCGACATCAAAACGCCGACACCGTCCACGCCGGTAAAGAATCTTTCGGGCGGCAATCAGCAGAAGGTGATCTTGGCCCGCTGGCTGTGCCGCCGGCCCGCGCTGTTGATTCTCGACGAACCCACGCGCGGCGTCGACGTCGGGGCGAAGCTGGAAATTCAGCGGCTGATATCGGAACTCGCGCGCCAAGCGGGGATGGGCATTTTGATGATCTCGTCGGAACTCGAAGAGGTGATCGAAGGCAGCGACCGCGTCGCGGTCATGAAAGACGGCCGCAAACTCGGTGAGTTCGTGCGCGGCGAAGCCACCGAGGAACGCGTGATGAAAGCGATCTCCGAAGGATGAGCGCCGTTGCGGTGCGCGGCGAATCGCGGCGCAGTTCGATCGCGACCTCGCTGCGCCGGTTCGGCGCGCCGATCGGGTTGCTCATCCTCGTCGTCGTCGCGTCGATTTTGAGTCCGAACTTTCTGACCGAATCGAACATCCGGCTGCAACTGCAGAGCTTTGCGCTGACGACGGCGTTGATCGCCGTGGGGCAGACGCTGGTCATCCTAACCGGCGGGATCGATCTCTCCGTCGGCGCGCTCATGGCCGTGGCGTCGTGTTTGGGCGGCCAGTTCGTGCTGCGCGGCGCCCCGCCGGTCGTGTTCTTCGCGGTCCCGCTCGCGCTGACGACGGTCATCGGCGCGCTGTCCGGGACGATCGTGGCCAAAGCGCGGATTCAACCGATCGTCGTGACGCTGGCGGTCATGATCGCAGCACGCGGCCTGGCGCAGCTGATCTCGGGCGATGCGGTCCGGAACTTGGGCGATGAAGTCTACGGCGGGTTCGCGACCTGGCAGCTGGGTCCGGTGCCGCTGCTCGGTCCGATCCCCATCTCCGTCGTGCTGCTGATCGCGATCTACGCGTTGACCGCCTATCTGCTGGGCTCGACGGTTGCGGGGCGGTATGTGTTCGCCGTGGGTGGAAACGAACGCGCGGCCAGCCTCGCCGGCATCGAGGCCGACCGGGTGAAGATCATCGTCTACGCGGTTAGCGGCTTTCTGGCCGGACTCGCCGGACTGCTGCTCGCCGCGCACAACGCGCTGGCCGACCCGATCAACGACGGCGTCTATTTCGAGCTGGCCACGATCGCCGCGGTCGTCGTGGGCGGAACGTCGCTTTTGGGCGGGGTCGGCGGCGTGTGGCGGACGCTGACCGGCGGCTTGATCCTCACCGTGCTCTACGCGCTGTTCATCCAAATCGGCTTGCCGACCCAAGCGCAGCTGATCGCGCAAGGCCTCATCATCGCCGGCGCCGTGATCCTGCAAGGGGGCGGCGAAAACTAGTGTCGCTGCAGCGGACCAACGCCGTCCCGCCGCCGGCCGGCAGCGTGCAGCCGATCGGCGAGCGGATCGTCCGCTTCGCGCTCAACCAAAACGCGCTGGTGCTGCTGGTCCTGCTCATCGTCGCGTGCGGCGTGCTCTCGCCCAACTTTCTGACCCCGCAGAACATCGCGAACCTCGCCGACCAGCTGCCGATCTTCGCGATCATGGCGGCCGGACAACTCGTCGTCATCCTCACCGGCGGCATCGACCTCTCGGTCGGCTCGGTGCTCGCGCTCTGCGCCTTCTTTGCCGCCGCGCTTTCGCACAACGGCCTCCTTCCGGCACTGATCGTGCCGATCGCAGTCGGCGGCGGGGTCGGAATGCTCAACGGACTTGGCGCCGCCTACACCCGGGTGCCGCCCTTCATCATCACGCTGGCGATGCTGTCGATCGCGCGCGGCTTCGCGCTGCAAGCCGCGGCCTGGTACAATGGCGGGTCGGTCACCGGCAGCGGCGCTGCACCGGTCAGCGCCAGCCGGGATTTCGGCTTTCAGTTGGTGAGTTCGGGCAGCGTTCTCGGCTTCCCGATCGCCGCGCTGATCGCGATCGCGGTATTCGCCGGAGTCGCGTACGTCTTGCGCTACGAACCGTTCGGACGGCACGTCTATGCCGTCGGCGGGAACGAGTCGGCGGCGCTGCTGCTGGGCGTGAACGTCAAGCGAGTGAAAATTACGGTTTACGCGATCAGCGGGATGCTGGCCGGACTGGCGGGCGTGTTGTACGCCTCGCGCGAGGGTTCGGCGCCTCCGACCGCCGCCGGGGGCTACGAACTCGACGCCATCACGGCCGTCGTCGTCGGCGGCGCGCTCTTGACGGGCGGTGTCGGAACGGTCCGCGGAACCGTCATCGGGTTGCTCATCGTGCGCATCCTGCCCAATATCTTCAACTTGCTGGGGCTCGACCCGGCCTGGCAGCAGGTTGCGCGCGGCGGCGTCCTCATCGCTGTGGTGCTCATGCAAATTCCGATGATCGCCGCCAATGCCCGCCGGCGAGCGGCATCCCGCCCGGCCGCCTAAGCCGTATCGCGCGTTGCTCACGTGGGGGACGCCCCCCGCCGATATACCGAGCATGGCCCATGAGAACCTGGCGGCGCCGGCCCTCGCCTTCGATGCGCCCGGGTTGTTTGCTCTGCTCGACGCTCTGCGCGACGATCCAGCCCGCTGCAATGAGCTGGACTTCGGGCTCGTTGCGATGGACCTCGATGGGATCGGCGTCGCGGCCCGGCGCGCGATCGGGCTTTTCTTCTTCAGTGACGTGGCGCCGTGCACCAACGACGACGTGGCGCCGTGCACCAACGACGTTCTCGTCGCGGGACGCTTGGAAACCGAGCCATCTCTGGAGGGTCCGGTCCGGCTTCGGCGCTCAAAAGCAAAGCACCGCAGCGCCAATACCTGGCCGTCCAGTGGTAAGGGCCGCGGCCGGCTCTGATGTCTGACGAGCTTCTCTCGCGCGAAGTGACCGCCCGCGAGCGCGAGCAAGAGCAACTGCTGCAGCTGCTCTATCTCTGCCCCGTGGGCGTGATCAAGCTCGACGCCTACGGCTCGATCGTCTTGATGAATCCCTACGGCGCGCAGATGCTCATGCCGCTTTCGAGCGACGGCCGGCTCACCAATCTCTTCGATCTCTTCGAATCGTTCGCGCCCGAGGTCGGCGAGATGGCGCGGCGATTCCCCGCGCGGATCGGCAAAGTCTGCGAAGAACATCGCGTGTTTTTGCCCCGTCCCGCGCCCAAGGCAGCGGCCACGATTCTTTCGGTGACGCTGCAGAAGGTCGATTCCGAATCGTACGTTGCGGTGCTGACCGACGTCACCGCCGCAACCGGACGCGAACTCGCCATTCGCGCCAGCGAGGAACGGCTGCACGCGGTACTCGACGGCGTAAAAGACTATGCGATCTGTACCGTCGACGAAGGCGGAACGATCACCAGTTGGAACCACGCCGCGGAGCGGCTCGACGATTATCGCAGCGACGAAACGGTGGGCCGCCACATCGACTTTCTGTTCCCCTCGAACGGATCGTTGAAGAGTGCGATGATGCGGCGGTTGGAACTCGCCTTGCGCGATAGCGCGCACGAGTTCGAGGGCTGGCGCATCCGCAAGGACGGCAAACGCTATTGGGGCAGCACGTCGATCGGCGTGTTGCGCGCCAAAGACGGGCAGACCGTCATCGGCTTTTCGGTGATCACCCGCGATCTGACCGACCAGCGGCGCGCCGAGGATCGATTGCGTCTGCTCGCGATGACCGATCCGCTCACGGGTGCGCTCAATCGGCGCTCGTTCTTCGAGAATGCGAAGCGCGAACGGACGCGTCTTGGGGCCGCCAACGATTCGTTGTGCGTGCTCTTGCTCGATGCAGATTTCTTCAAGTCCGTCAACGATAAGTACGGGCACGACGGCGGTGACTCGACGCTGCAGCGGATCGTGAACGAATGCCGCGCGGAGATCCGCTCGAGCGATCTGCTGGGCCGCTTCGGGGGCGAAGAATTCGCGATCTTGCTGCCCGCCTCGTCGATCGAAAACGGCCAGCAGATCGCCGAGCGCATCCGCGAACGCATCTTGGACTCAGGTCACCAGCCGGGCGCCTTTCCGTGCACGGTCAGCATCGGCGTCGCGGCCTCGCTGGCCGCCGACGAAACGATCGAAGAGATCATCAACCGCGCCGACGAGGCTCTCTACGAGGCCAAGGCCGGCGGACGCAACTGCGTGATCGTTGCGGGCGCCCCGCGTTAGCGCGTGACCTGCGCCGGCGCCGGGAACGGCCGGAAGCCGAAGCGCTCTCCGAGTTCCAAACACGCCGGCATGCTCCGGATGCCGCCCGAAGCACTCGCATCACCCAGGCAGGCAGCCGCGGCGCACACGCCTGTCGTCAATCGCGCAGCAAGCGGTTCGCCGGCATGCAGCGCCCAAACGTACCCCGCCGTCAACGCGTCGCCGGCTCCCGTCGCCCCGGCAACGAACGCCCTTGGCAGCGCGACGGCGCCCTGCACGACGTGCTGTCCCGTCTCGCAATCCAACCCGACGATGCCGTCTTCGCAATGAATCATGACGCTCCGGCCGACGCCGCCGGCAGCGATCTCGTGCGCCGCTGACAAAAGATCGCCGGGCTGCGCATCCACCGGACGGCTCAGCAGCAGGGCCGCTTCGCATTCGTTGAGGAGCAGGTGATCGATGTGCGGCAGCGCGCTCCACACGATCGCGCGGTAGTCGGGATTCGGCGCGCTGACCAAATCGACGACGGTGGTCAAACCGGCGGTACGGGCTCGCGCGAGCACCTGCGCCGCGGCCGTCACGCCCGACGCCGCCCACACGTCCAGCGACTCCAGCAACGTAAGGTAGCCCAAGACGAAGATCCGCGCGTTGCTCGCGGTGAAATCGAAATGCTCCGGTGCGAGCAGCGCGTTCGCGCCGGACTGATGAAAGAACGTGCGCCGGCCCGTGGCCCGTACCGTCATCGCGTACGTATAGGACGTCGTGGCGCCGTCGATTTGCGTGAGCCCGCGCGTGTCGATGCCGTGCGCTGCGCATTCGGCGCGGATCCATTGGGCGTCGCGGTCGGATCCCAGCGCCCCGATCGCCGCGAGCCCGAATGTCGCCCCGAACAGAGCCAAGTCTTTGAGCACGGTGAACGGACAGCCGCCGCTCGAAACGGTTTCGCCTTCAATCAAGGCCAGCGTGTTCTCCGGCGGGTAACGGTCGATGAGCACGAGCCGATCCACGATGAAATGACCCGCGGCCAAGACGCCGCTGCGCTCCGCGCCCAACGGTTGCCCGCCGTGCATCTTACGTCATCAGCCGCATGACGTCGTATTCCTCGAAATCCGGTCGTTGGTTACGAAGATCATCGCTTCGACCTGCGCCCGAGCAATCAGAAGGCGGTCGAAGGGATCGCCGTGATGCGGCGGCAGGGTCAACACGCCCAGCGTGTGCGCCGGAACGAGCGGGAGAATCGTCAGTCCCGCCCGCCGGATCCGGTCGGCGACGTAATCGCCGGAAAGACCGAGCTGCCCCGACCCGCATTTCACCACGATCTCCCAGGTGGAAACCGCCGACGCATGGACCAAATTGGCCGGATCGGCAAGCACGGTGCGCACGCGCTGCTCGACCAATTGCGAGCGCAAATCACGAACGGTACGGCTCGAGCACGTCGCGCGGCAGCTGAGCGTCAAAATCGTCAGCGATAGAACCCAGCCCGTCATCAAATCCGAATTCGCGCGGCTTGGGATCGACGACTGCCATAATTCGAGCGACGGGCCTTCCTTTCCGCGTGACGAGCGTCGATCGGCCGCGCTCGGCATCATCGACGAGGGCAGAAAAGTGCGTCTTTGCCTCGAAAATGCCGACGGCTCTCACCGCACCTAGAATACGCAGCTAGTTCGCAGCTGACAACCCGTTACCGATTTCCACGATCAACAAACGCGCGGCGGCGCGCAGGGCGCGTCGTTTTGGCGCAGGAACGTCGCTGTGCGGCGCACGACTTGCGTCCCAATCGCCCAACGGGACAGGACCGGAAGTCCTATAGGGCGTTGCCTGATGCCTCGTAATGGACGTTAAAAAAATGCGTACATTGTAAACATGGTCACAGCACCACCGGTCGAGTCGCAGCGGAGCGACGTGACACCTCGCTTGTATCGGTCGCCGAAGGCACTAGCCGGAGCGGCCGGCGTAGCGGCGTTTGTGTTCGTTATCGTTCCGTTGACCATCGCCGTGGGGCTCGAACGGCGGTCGATCCGTGCCGATCGCCTGTACCGCGCCGAGCAATCGGCCGCCGGAGCATTACAGGCCGTATGATGCCGCAGGTCCTTCCGCACGCGTCACGGCGACGCGTCCTTTCGCGTGTTTAGTCGCTCCGCTTTGCGCGTGAACTCAGCGCAAGTCGTCGATCGCGCCGCAGCCTTCGGCGCGGCGATCTTGGTCGTGATCGCGGTTCCGCTTTCGGCCAACTTGAACGTTTGGCTCGACGAGGCGTTCACGCTGCACACGACCGGCGCCGGCCCGCTGACGGCTTGGGCGCAGTCGATCGCCTTCGAGGGTCAACCGCCGCTGTATTTCGTTCTCGAGTCGATCTGGCGGATGATCAACGAAACGTCGATCGCGTTTGCCCGCTTTCCGTCGGTTCTTTTCGCCGCCGCGGCGGTGGCAGTCGTCGTCGCAGCAGCGAGCCGGATCGCACCGCGGGTTCCGTCCCACGTCGTCGCACTCGTGACGGCGTTGAATCCAATTTTCATCTGGGCCGCCGTCGAGATGCGCGTCTACGCTCTCGTCCTGCTCGTGGGCGCGATTCTCACCTGGACCTTCTACGAAGGCTTCATCTTCGCGCTCCCCTCACGGCGCGCCCAAATCTGCTATGCGTTCTTCGCGATCGTCGGGCTGTACGTTCAGTATTACATCGGCTTCGTGTTGGCGGCGCACTTCTTCACGCTGTTGTTCGTGCGCCGGCGCGAACTGCGCGCCTTCAGTATCGCGATGACCGCCGTCGCCCTGGCGTTCGCGCCTTTCTTGGGCGTCGCCCTCATGCACGTGCGCACGAGCAGCGATTTCGTTTCGCGCGAGACGCTTTTCCACGCCGTGCACGACATGGCCAACGCCGTCTTCGTGTTCGTGCTCCCGCACGACATGGCATGGACGGGCACGCCCAAAATTGCCGGCTTCGCTTTCGCCGCGGGTCTGTTGATCGAACTGTGGATCCTGGGCCGGCCCTCGATCTCGCGTTCGCCAGCCCGTGCGTTGGTGACCGGCTGGCTGACGTGCCTAGCCATCTTCAGCCTCGTTTTCGCCGCTATGGGCGCGCCGGCCGATCTCATTCGCCACCTCGT
This sequence comes from Candidatus Velthaea sp., assembly GCA_050012475.1. Lineage (GTDB taxonomy): Bacteria > Vulcanimicrobiota > Vulcanimicrobiia > Vulcanimicrobiales > Vulcanimicrobiaceae > Velthaea. The sequence continues at coordinate 8,961 of JBEKHC010000041.1, read as the reverse complement.
CGTGCTGGCGCCGCCGACGCTGCTGACCGCGTTCCTTTTGATCTCGTCGTTCACCCAACGGCGCATGCTGGCGGGCGGTCTTGCCATCGGCGCTTTCGCCGTGTTCAGCGTCAGCCAGCTTTGGTCGCAATACCACGCGCCGCTCGCCAAGCCGGGCGACTGGCAAAGCGTCGCGGCGACGCTTTCGACCGGCGATCCGTCCGTGCCGATTGCGGTTTTTCCGGCCGAGCTTGCGTTTCCGCTGGGCGTCTATCTGCGTGGCGCGACGATCCCGATTCCCCATCCGATGCCGTTCACGGTCGGCTACGTTCGCGCGACGACCCTCGATTCACAATCCGACGTTGCGCGGGTGCTCGATCCCGTGGGTGCTCGCTCCGACCGTTTGTGGGTCGTCACCGACGGTGTGTGCCGCGAAGGACAATTACTCAACTACAACTATCACTGCCACTACATGGAAGACTATTTGCGCCGCCGATATCGGCTCACCCTGAGTTTTCCTTTTCGCGGAGCGTTGGCGCGGCTGTATACGCGAGTTCCCGACGGTTCATCCATTGCCACGATTGCGCCCGATGGTCAATAACTGCTCACCTCGTCAGTTGAAGGACGAAACTACTTCGTGAACATCGCTACCCTCGCGACGATATTCGCGGCCGGATTCGTCGTCATGACGCCGGTTGGTCCCGTATCGACGATCTGCATCCGCCGGTCGCTCATCTATGGCTTTCGCGCCGGCATCGCAGCCGGTGCCGGCGATGCGATCGCGGTGGCGATCTATGCCACGATCGGCGTGACCGGAGGGACGCTCCTGCCGCGGCTGTTCGCGCCGTTTTCGAACCTTTGGCACGTCGTGATCGCGGCCGTCCTGGCCGTCGTCGCGGTCTTCATCTGGCGGTCGCGGCCGGCGCTGCCCAAGGACACCACCCCCACGAACGGAACGCTGGCGGGCGGTTTCGGTGCGGCATTGGGAATCGCGCTGGCCAACCCGGCCGACATCGTCTTGTTCGCGGCACTCTTCGCCGGCCTGGGCATCGCGGTCCACTCGGTGGTCGAGGACGCGATCTTCTTCCTCACGTTTTTTGCCGGGGGCTGCGCATACTGGATTGCGCTGACGTTATTTCTCGACCGCTGGCGCGCCGGACTGACGCTAGGGCGCATGATGTGGCTCAACCGCGCCTGCTCCGCACTCATGCTTGTGGGTGCCGGCGCCAGCATCGCTTCACTTGCACGGTTGACGAATTAGGATGAACGTGAAACGGATATTCGAGATCCTGGGGATGCTCGCCGTCGTCGTGGCCATGGCCGGCCTCTTGGGCGACGGACACTTCAAGCCCGCATCGCACTTTAGCCAATCGGACACGACGGTCTGGTACTGCGCGGGTCAAGCCGCGAACCAAAAGGCCGACCCCTATCAGGTTGAACCGATGCGTTCGTGCGAACTGCGGTACGATGCGGACCGGACAGCTCCATGGGTCGAGCCGGCCCCGCTGCCGGGCTACGCGCTCGCGGCGTTCTCACTTATGGCGCGTTTGCCGTTTACGGTCGTCCGGACGATCTGGTTCTACTTCATCCTCGCCGCGATCTTGATGACCGCCGTGCTGCTTGCGCAGCGCGCGAAGGTCTCACCACTCGTCGCGCTGCTCTGCCTGGCGATGGTCGACGGATATTTCAATCTGACCTACGGCGAGCTTCCACCGGTCGCCGTCGGCGCGCTCGTCGTGAGCGCCATCCTGGGGAGTTCCAAGCGCTACACGGCGGCGGCGATCGTCGGCTCCCTGGCGATGATCGAGCCGCACATCGGGCTGCCGGCGTGCTTGTCGATGTTCATCTGGTGGCCCAAGACCCGCGTGCCGTTCGTCGCGTGCGCCGCGGCCCTGGCTTCGATCAGCGTCGCCACGATCGGGATCCCGGCGAACATCGAGTACTTCCACACCGTGTTGCCGCTCCATGCCGCAGCGGAAATTGCCGCCCAGGACCAGTACAGCCTCACGCGCGTGCTGCATATTTTGGGTCTTCCCGATCGTTTCGCGCTCGCCGCCGGAAGCTTGTCGTACTTCGTGATGACCGCCCTCGGGGTGGCGATCGCCCGGCGGACGGCCAAAGCCGCCGGTTCCGAACTGTTGGTCACGCTGTTGCCACCGGCGCTGGCGCTGCTCGGCGGACCGTTCGTGCACGATTTGCAGATGGCGGCGGCGATTCCGGCGGCCTTCATCCTCGCGGCGTCGACCCGGCCGCCCTTGTTCGTGCGCGCCTCCGCGCTCATCGCGATCGTGTTTCCGTGGCACGCCTGGAGCCTCGCCGGCGCTCGCGAACAAATCGGCTTCCTGGAGATCGCAGCGGTCGTCGGCGCGGTGCTCGTCGCGCTGCGCGCCAAGCCCACGGCGACGCGCGCGACGGCAGTCGTCGCCGCCGTGATCGCCACGATCGTCATCGCGACGGCAATCGAAGCGATTCCGCGACACAAAGTCGGACCACCCACCACCGTTGCGCCGATGATCGTCGGAGCGCACGACTTCGGCTCGGCCGACTGGGCCGCATACGTTTCGCGCGACCTACCCTATTCGACGCCCGATGCCCGCGACGTCGCGGAAAAGATCCCGGTTTGGCTGGCCTTGATGGCCATGGCCGCAATGAGCGTGAGCCTCAGCCGGAGCTTGAGCCGGTCACGCCGCGCCGTTCGTGCGCCTTCAGCGCCCGAAGCGGGACTCTTGGTTCCGCCGCGGCCGACTTGGCAAACCGCGTTCATGCGAACGTCGCAGGGCGGGCCGGGCGGCAGCTAAGCGACTGGCGGTTCCTGGAGAAACCGGCGCGCGAACGCCAGCAGGGACGCGTCCGCAAAGGCCGGCGCGATGAACGTTACGCCGATCGGCACTCCGCCGGCGTACGCGCCGGCCGGCACGGCAAGCGCGCAAAGATCGAGCAGATTGACGAAATTGGTGTACGTCCCCAGGCGTGAATTGTAGAGGAACGGCTCGGCTTCGATCTGGCTTATCCGATAGATCGTCGGGCTCGTGGGCACGACGAGAATCGCTGCGCGGGCGAAAATCTCCGCCGCCGCATTGCGCAACGCGCGCAGCTCGTACAACGCTGAAAAGGTGTCGACGGCGCTGTAGCGGCGCCCGCTTTGCACGATTGTCCGGGTGACGTCCAGGACCGCCTCGGGATGCGCATCGACGAAATCGCCGACCGCCGCGGTGCGCTCGGCGACGAAGGGGCCGTCGTAGAGCAATGCGGCCGCCTCGAAGCAGCAGGCGAGGTCCACGTCCAGCGCGCTGCCGCCGCGCGCGACGAGCCGCGCGATCGACCGCTCGAATTGGTCGCGCGCTTCGTCGTCGCCGAAAAAGATGCGCTGTTCGGGCAGCGGCACCGCGAAAACGAACGGTCGCGCTGGGTCCGCGGCCAGCCCGACGGCGGCCGCCGCCGGCCGCTCGCGCGAGAACGGATCGCGCGGATCGGGCGCGGCCGCGACATCGAGGATCAGCGCCGCTTCGTCGAGCGTGCGCACGAAGATCGAGACGCAGTCGAGCGAACGGCACGCGGGCACGACACCCGCGGCACTGATGATACCGTGCGTGGGCTTGACGCCGATCGTTCCGGTAAAACCCGCCGGAACGCGGCCCGAACCGGCGGTATCCGTTCCGAGCGCAAAGCTGACGAATCCGCGCGCGACGGCGACCGCCGAACCCGAACTCGACCCGCCCGGAATGTAGGCCGGATCGAATGGATTGGCGGGCACGCCGTAGGGCGAACGCGTGCCGACCAAACCGGTCGCGAACTGGTCGAGATTCGTCTTGCCCAGGACGACGGCGCCGGCTCGTTCGAGCCGCTCGACGACGGTCGCCGAGCGCGCCGGGGCATAGGCGAATGCCGGGCAGCCCGCCGTGGTGGGCAAGCCCGCGACATCGATGTTGTCCTTGACGGCGAACGGCATGCCGAACAGCGGCAGCGCTGCGCGCGCCGCGGGCCCGAGCGCATCGAGCGCCCGCGTGCGTTCGCCCAGCGCGACGTCCGAAACCGCGGCGATCCAGACCGGATCGCGCAGATCGATCGCGGCGTGAACCTCGCCCAAACGCTCGTGAACGCTGCCGCCCGACGCATAGAATGCGGGCAACGCCTCGCTGCCGGTGCGCACCGTGGCCGGCGCGTTACCTGGCCGTCGCGAGCAGCGCGGAGGGGGCTCCGGCGCCGACGACGCCGCGCCGTTCCAACTCCATGGCGAGTGCAAGCAGCACGTTTTCGCTGCCGGCGCGCCCGATCAGTTGCACGCCGAGCGGCAGCGTGTCCGGCGCAATCACGGGTACCGTCGCGACCGGAACGCCGGCGAGCGACAGCGGTTGGGTGAAGACACCGAGATTCGGCCGGATTTCGATGTCGAGGCCGTCGACGACGAGCGAACGCTGTCCGACCAGCGTTGCGGAAAACGGCGTCGCCGGAGCAACGAGCACATCGATGTGGGTGAAGCATTCCGCGAGATGCTCGCGGAACCACGAGCGGAAGCGTTGCGCGCGGATGTACCACGCCGCGGGCAACAGCGCGCCGGCAGCCAGCCGGTCGCGCGTCGCAGGATCGAATTCGTCGGCGTTCGTGCGGAGCCGCGCAGCGTGCAGTTCTCCGCCTTCCGCGCCGGTGATGATGAAGGCGGCCTGCCGGGCCCGCGCGGCTTCATCGAGGGTGCCGTCGTCGACCGCGCCCAGCGCCGCGCAAACATGCTCGACCGCACGCCGGGCTTCGCGCGTGAGACCCGTATCGAAGTATCCGCCCAGGCGGGCAAACCGCAGGCCGGCGAGTTCTCCCGTATACGGAGAAAAGCTCGCGTCGAGCGCCGCGTACGCCGCGCACAAATCCGTCGCCGTCCGGGCAAACGGACCGACCGTGTCGAGACTGCTGGCAAAGGGAAACGCTCCGCGGCGCGAGAGCCGCCCGAACGTCGGCCGGATGCCGAAGATTCCGCACAGCGCGGCGGGGACGCGAATCGAGCCGTTGGTGTCCGACGCCAGCGCAAGCGGAACGAGATCGGCGGCCACCGCCGCCGCCGAACCGCCGGACGAGCCGCCCGCAATGCGCTCGAGGTCGTGCGGATTGCGCGTCGTTCCGTCGTGCGCATTTTCGGTCACGAACCCGTACGCGAATTCATCCATGTTGGTGACGCCGACGAGGATGGCGCCGCGTGCTTCGAGCGCGGCGACGGCATCCGCGTCGCGCGCTGCCGGATGGTGTCCGGCGGTCACCTTCGCTCCGGCGCGCGTCACGATGCCCGCAACATCGAACAAATTCTTCGCCGCGAACGGCACGCCGGCGAGCGGACCGGGGTCGCGGCCGGCGGCAATCTCCGCATCGAGATGCGCGGCGCGCGTCATCGCACGTTCGGGGAAGACCGCGGTGAACGCCGCCAGCCGCGCGTCGGTCGCGGCGATCCGGCTCAGCGTCGTTTCGGCGACTTTGCGCGCCGTCATCAACCGCTTGCGCACCGCGCCGGCAAGTTCGAGCGCGTTCACGCCGGGAACGTGCCGGCGATCTCGACGTCGTCGCCCAGCGCGAACGCTTCGACGTCCGCTGCGAAGTCCGCGATCCGGGTCATCGCCACCGCTGCAGCGTGCACGCGATCGGCGTCGAGCGGCAGCTTCGTCAACACGGCTGCAGCCTCGACGTATGCCGTGATCGCTTGCGGAGGAGCATCGCTCATGCGACGTGGTGTTCCGCGCGCGGAGTCGGACCCATTCCCCGACGCTTCGAGCAAATCGGCTTAGACGAAGACGACCGAGGCCGTGCCGAGTCCGCGCAACCGCGCCTCGAAGCGGTCGCCGGGTGCGGCCGGGAAGGCGTCCGTAATCGCGCCGCTCAAAACGACATCGCCGGCCTTGGTGTGAAAGCCGCGGGTCCCCAAATGCTCGGCGAGCAATTGCAGCGCGGCAAACGGATCGCCGAGGACATCGGCGGTCGTTCCGCCGGCGAGCACGCTGCCGTCGCGAATGATCTGCGTGCCGATGGCGTCGAGGCGCGTTGCGGCGTCGAAGCGCACCCGGCCGCCGATGACGTAGGCTGCTCCCGAAGCATGATCGGCGACGAGTTCGACGGCCGAGCGCGAACCGGGGAGATAGCGGCTGTCGGTGATCTCCAGCGCCGGGGCGATCCACGCGACCGCCTCCATGAGTGAATCGACATCCCCGGCGCCGTCGAGCGGCGCTTTGAGACCGAACGCGAGCTCCGGTTCGGCGCGCGGCCGAATGAAGCCCGAGTAGAGCACGCGGCTGCTGCTGGCGAGCAATCCATCCGTGAAGAGCGGTGCAAACAGCGGATGGTCGATGCCCATCGCGCGCTGCTTCACGCGGCTCGTCAGTCCCAGCTTCCAACCCGAACGCACCGCTCCAGCCGACTCGCGGCGCGCGGTGGCGAAATCTTGAATGTCGTAGGCTTCGGAAAGCGTCAGCGCTGCCAGTTCCGCCGGCGGCGCAATCGCTCGCCGGCCCCGCCGTGCAGCTTCGAGTTCGGCAGCGATCGTCGCGACGTCAGGCGACAGGCTGCGGCGCACGATTTCTCAAGCCGAGCGCCACGCAGATGACCGCTAGGAAGAGATATCCGATCGCGACTTGCGTCGATGCGCCGACGCCCAGCGACGTTCCGTGAATGAAGCCGAAGAACGACAGCACGGCTCCCGCGACCGCGTAGACCGCGGCGCGATCGAAGCGCCGATCGATGATGAACACGAGAATCGCACCGAGAATGAGCCCGGCGAGCACCGCACCTCCTCCGAGCAGCGCCATCCCGTGATAGACCACGCCGTTGTCCATGAGCTTGTCCATCCCGACCTTCGCCGCTGTGGTGCCGGCCGCACCCAGGGCGCCGTCGATCTGCGACTGCGCCCACGCCGCAATGTTCGGCAGCAGCGCCAAAACGACGGCGGGTGCGTGCCGGGCGGGCGTGGTTTGAAACGCCTGCGATCCGATCACCAAACCGATGTAGAGCAAAATCGGCAGAATCGCGACGAGCGGCACGACCGCCAAGAGCAATGCGGTCAAGCCCAGAAAACAGACGACGGCGATGACGACACCGGTCGCCAGCGAGTAGCCGATGCGGCCGCCGACGGATTTCCAACCCGGATGCCCGATGTACACCGCGGGCGGAAACGGACTTCCCAACAGCGACCCGATGATCGCGCCTGAACCGTCGGCGATGAGCACTTGGCGCAGATCGTAGTTGTCGCCCGCCGCAGCGGCACTCTCGACGTTGTTCATCCCTTCGGTGAAGTTGTAAATGCCAAGCGGAATCGCGGTGACCAGCAGCGGTCCGATATCGCGCAGGCCGCTGATCACGTCGCCCGACGGCCGAGGCAGATGCAAGCCAAACGTGCCCAGCGCCGCGCCGACTTGCGCGGGGTGCATGAGATCGCTCCAGCCCAACAGGGTCGTCACCCACGCGACGGCCGTGCCGAGCACGACGGCGACGAGTCCGCCCGGAAGCCCGAATGGGAGCCGAACGTTCGCGGTCCAGGCGACGAGCACGATCCCGAACGACAGCAATCCCAGCCACGCGACTTCCCACATTTGAAATGCGGGCCGCATCGAGATGAACGCAATGGAAATCCCGGCGAGCGTTCCCAGCATCGCGGCACGCGGCGTGTACTTCCGAATGGTCGGTCCAATGAACGCACCCGCCAACACCACGCAGCCGATGATGAACGCCCAGGCCAGACCCAAGCGCCAAGCCAGAATCGGATCGTTGGTCTTGAGATACACGGGCAGCATGATCAAGAACACGACGATGAACATATGCGGAACGCTAGGTCCGTACGGGAGCGCCGTAACGTCATCGCGGCCTTCGCGTTTCGCGAGTTTCCAGGCCATCCACGCGTAGAAAAGATTGCCGATCGGCAGCGCGATGCCCAGCGCCGGCAAAATACGCGAGAACACGATTTCGGGCGGCAGTTTCACGACGCCCAAGCTCAAGCCCGACAACACGATGACGTTGAGCAGCACGTTGGTGAAGAGGCCGAAAAAGCCGTTCCAATCGCCGGTGACCCACGGACGAACGGGACCGGCCGGACGAATCACTGCGGTGTCGGCCTGGGCGACGACCATCTCCGTCTCGATCATACGCCGACCGCCTGCGGCTGCAGTGCGGCGACGACCGACGACGACTCGCCGACCCAGCCGAAGATGCCGCCTTGCGCGGCGATCATGCGCAATCCCATCAGGTGAAACTCCGCGAAATAAGAACCCGTGCAATCCTCGAGCACCAAACAGTCGTAGCCGCGATCGTTCGCTTCGCGCACGGTCGTGTTCACGCACACTTCGGTGGTCACGCCACAGACGAGCAACTGCGTGATGCCGCGGTTCTTGAGCAGCGCGTCGAGATCGGTGGCGTGAAACGCACCTTTCCCGGGCTTGTCGACGACGGGTTCCCCGGGCAGCGGCGCAAGTTCGGGGATGATATCGTGTCCGGCTTCGCCGCGAACGAGGATTCGGCCCATCGGGCCACGGTCGCCGATGCCGACCTTGAAACGCCCGCGCGCCGCTTTCGCCGGCGGCAGATCGGCAAGGTCGGGCCGGTGGCCTTCGCGCGTGTGAACGACGAATATATTGGCTGCGCGTGAGGCTTCGAGTAACCGCCGCGTCGGCCCGATCGCACGCCGAAGTTGCGAAACATCGTTGCCCAATGCGGCCCCGAACCCGCCGGGTTCAAGAAAGTCACGCTGCATGTCGATGATGACCAGGGCGACGCGAGCCGGTTCGAGATCGAACGCATAGGGCTCCGCTTTGATAGTAGCGATGCGAGCCTCCCGACATCGCTGCACACACCAGTGGTGCAGTGATTGCCACAAAAGTAACACGCACGCCGCAGCACGGGTCTGGCCAAACGGTAAACACATCGGCTCGTCGTTTATATGGGAATGCTTCGGCGGCTCGCGGCCGATGCTCGATCTGCCGGACGGCCCCTTGTGCGACTCATCAGTCAAACGAGCGGCTG
>JBEKHC010000040.1:0-65347 GCA_050012475.1 Candidatus Velthaea sp. | reverse complement strand
TTATCGCGCGATCAGCAGCGGCATGCTCGCGTCGCTTGCCACGAACAGCGCTGCGATGCAATCCATCAATACCGGTGTACGGGCGATTTCGCCGCTGCCGCCGTTCGCGCAAGTTGCCGGGCAGCATGCGCTGCCGGAGGAACTCGACAGCGACTTCGTCTATGCGCTCTACCTGGGTCTGTATGGTTTCACCAACAACGACGGTGTCGTCGAGGAAAAGAGCGCGCTGACAAACTTTCCGACGACGACTAGCTTCGTCGCGCTCGGCCTCGACCACATTCAGCTGGAATGCGACACCGGCGTGATCGGCTGGGTGGGTGGTCAAGTCCATCCGTAGTCATGCGGCAGGATTGCGGTCGCCCATCAAACGCTGTTGCACGATCGCCTGCACCCCGCTTTCCATCGAGCTGCCGGTCGTGGCGAAACTCGTCCAACCGACTCGCAAAGAGTGATGCGCAGCAACGGCCGGTTGTTTCAAACCGAACCTTCGAGGCAACGGCGCTGGCGAAGAACGCTTTGCAGATAGACGACGGAAATGAAGCAGGGGCGGCGCCCAGGAAATTGCAGCCAGAATTGGCTCCGCTTCAACGAAGCGGCAGGAGACACAGCGCGGTCGATGCGGAAAACGACCGTTTTCGGGTATGTGGAGAGGGCTCGATTCGCTCCAGAATAACCGCAAGTAATCTCCCGCGTCTTGTCGCAGTCGGCCATCGCCGGCGGCCTGAAGCGTGAAGGTGATTTCACCGGAAAAAGATGGCGCAGAAGACCGCGCGGAGATGTCGATTTCGGCGGCGCCTGATCGACGCGTTCGTAAATCGCATGCTGTTTGTCCGCGCCTGGCCGTAGGACGAGCGTCAAACCCGTTCGGAGTTTTTATGAGAAGAATTAGGCTCTTTGAACACATCTCGCTCGACGGCATAATCCAGACCTCCGGCGAAGACGGCGACGAATCCCCTTACGGCGACTGGACTGAGCCCTATCGGACCCCCGCCGGCCGGGAGGCAATCATCGCCGCGCAAGGCGAGAGCTTCGATCTGTTGCTCGGCCGTCGGACCTATGATCTCTGGTCGGGTTTCTGGCCAAAGGCGCCGCGTAGTCCGCTGGCTGACGGCCTCAACGCGGCAACAAAGTATATCGCTACCCACCGTCCGGAAAGTCTTGAATGGGGCCCGGTCAAGAGCCTTGGACCGGACATCGTCGAGGGGATTCGCCGCATCAAGTCCGAGGACGGCCCGGATCTTATTCTCTGGGGCAGCTCCACGCTGACATCGACGCTACTCGAACATGGGCTTGCGGATGAGATCTTGCTGATCGTCTATCCGGTCCTGTTGGGCATGGGGAAGCGCTTCTTCGCAGCGGGAACCCCGCCACGCTCATTCGACCTTGTCAGCACGAATGCAATGCCGTCCGGCATCATCATCAGTACCTATAAGGTCGCCGGGCCTTTGAGGGGACGGGATAGTCGATGACGCGCCAGGCGTGCGCCGACATCGAAGACTGACAATCTCGTCGAAACCCTCTCGTGCGGCGTCGAGGCTTCTACAAACATCCCCGCGCTTCGCATCGCCTGGAATGATTGCATCCTCAGACGTGCTCCGTGAACCCGACGCATGCGCCCTTGAAGCTGCTTCTGGCGGCCACCCCGCTGATGCCCGTCCGGCACCGAGATGAAACGGACCCAGTTTCCGGCCGTGCGATCCGGAAACCATCAAAGGAAAGCGCAAGCTTCGGTGTCCGCATTGCTGCCGAAAATGTTGAGCAGCTACACGTAGACCTTGAGTGGTCGAGGATCCGCCGAATAGCGATTAGAGCCGTGAACATCGTGCACCGCCCGGTGCAACAGAAGTCAGCGAACGGTTAACGTGCGAGCAATAGGGTGGGCTGCTGCCTTGGTCCGCGGGTCGGTCGAGTTGACGATCATTGTAAGGGTCGTTTCCGGTGGCGCGTTGGTCGCGATAACGGTCGAAAACGAACCGTCGGCGTTTGCCGTTACTTCATTGCGCACGTTCGCGCCGCCGAGGCCCAAGATCGACCCTACTGCCCCGGCAACGGTATTCGCATTGCCGGCGGCCGCGCCGACTTGAACGACGACGAGCGCTCCGGGGAGGGTGTGACCACTGACCCTGAACTGACTGCCGACCTGCGCCCCATCGGAGGGAGCTACGCCGCCTAGCCTGTTCTCGACCGCCGAAGTACCGGACGTGAACGACCAGCGGGCCTCGAAGGGAGCACCGGTCCGATCGGTCCCGGTCACTCGAACCGTGTGACGGATCGATTGCAGATCGGATGGCGGTGAAAAAACGAAGCCGGACGGCGAACGCGATGTCGTCGAGGTGATATCGAGATCGTCGAGTGCGATCCGTAACGTATTCGGATCGACTTCGCTGCCCACGAACTGCGCCTCCACCGTCGGGCGCTGCGCCGGTACGGTTGCATCGCGGGCCGGCCGTACCGATCCCAACCGCACCCGGCTCGCGTTCAACGCCGTGGGCAAAGCTGCTGCGGCGTCTCCGTTGGTGAGCGCGACGATCTTGTTGGCAGCGTCGTAATTGACACCAGCGCCGAGTGCCTGCGAGACGAAGCGCAGAGGGACATACGTACTAGCGCCGACGACGAACGGCGCGACATCGAGATTTTGCGGTTGACCGTTGACGGTCGCCTGCGTCGAACCGATGTGCAGCGAAACCGCGCGACCATTTCCCTGGGCGTTGATAATTCCGTTCTGGTACACGACGGACGCCCCAAGCTGCTCGAAAATTCCGCGTAAGGGGACAAAAATCCGGCCGGCGCGTTCTTGCGGTGCGGGAGCCAAATTTAGCGTCGATCCGTTGAGCGTCACGCTTACACCTTGCCCCGCAGCGGGCAGGCGCCAGACGATCCCGAAGGCCAAGCCCACGAGGCAGACAACCCGAATGGAGATAATTGTTGATGGCAGACGCATAAAGTTTGCATTCTGGATCGTGGCGGTTCGAGCCGCTAAGTTGTACCTGCATCTTACGCAAGCAAGCTCATTAGAAGAGGCACCTACGACGCTCCCAACTCAGAGGTGACTACTTATTTCGCCCTCGGCTTAAATGCCGTATAAAAATAGCGCCTCTCGGGTACCAGTCATTGACGTGAAAAGCTCGGGCGTTAAAGGGCGGTTAGGACTTCACTGGCGTCTCTGCGGAAGACTGAGCGGTACTACCGCCGATCATGGTTGAAGTGATCACCTCCGGAGGCTCAACGAGGGCGCCGTCGAGTCGGCGCCTCATCTCTGCGAAATACGGCTGAGCCATGTGGGCCTCGAGCCCGGCCATGTCTTCCCACTGTTCATACAGTAGAAGTAGCGTCGGATCATCTTTCGCTGCATACAGGGCATAGCCGATGTTTGCGCTCTCTCGCACCGTAGGCTCAATCATATCCAGCAGAGTACGCCGCACGCGTCCCTCCTGACCAACCTTGGCTCGAAAGCGGGCGAATACATTGAGGCCGGAATTGTTCATGGCACGATTATTCCCGATTTTGGCCGTGATTCGCCATACGATCGAGAGTCTTCCCATGCGGTTGTCAGCGACCTCGATGCTCTCTTTAATAATAAGCCGGCGTGAACAGCTCGATGTGGAGCATTAGCGCCACGCAGCCAACTGCATTTTTCTTCGCACGCTCGAGCGACGTCGCTTGGCGCGGGAGCGAACTGACAGCCGTCACGCCGGGGGTGCAAAGGAACGTCGCGTATGCTCACAGGTGAGACAGTCGGGGATGCGTATGGCGCCTCGGCGCGAATGGCCGTTTGCTCGGCCGACGCTTCATCGACGGAACCACCGAGGTGATCTGCGCAATCGAGGACGAAATGGCCCGGCGTTCCAGCGCGGGAAGATCGACACCATTACGCGATCACCAGCGTTGAGGCCGGTCACGTCGTCGGCGATCGATGACGTCGACGGCACTTCACGCCGGTCCCCTCGGCCCCGAGCCGGCTCGTACGAATCATTGCTCGATGAACTGGTAGACGCACGAGATCTTGCCAGTCTCGTTGAACACGAGGATCTCGGTTCCGATCGACTCGACACTGCCCTCGGGATCGATCATCTCCCAGCCGATTCGGAGGACGTTATGGTGGCCGGCCGGGGCTTCTTTTAGCCGGAACCGGCAGGCGTTCTCGACGATCCAGCGCTGATGCGAGCGTGCGACGCGAGCTTCGAGCTCCTCAAAACCGCGAGCGGTGATCGTCGGCGCGACATGCCAACCGTCGTCCGCCCAGAGCGCGTGGATCGAATCGCGCCGAGCAGCTCCGTCATCTTCATTCCACAAGGCCACGTAGCGGTTCGCGAGGTTTTCTGGGTCCGGAACCAATAAATTCTGCATGCTGTTATATTGCCCAAAACCGTACGCGGAGGAAAGAAGGCACATCGATGTTACCCCGAGGTCGGAGCAAGCGGGATGATCCGGATTCCGATGAGATCAAGTGTCCGATTCGGCAAATTCTTGGGCGCATTGGTGGCCGCTGGACGCTCGATATCATCATGGCGCTCGGGAATGGCCCGTGCCATTTTGCCGAGATCGATCGGCGCATCCCCGGAATCAGCCGGCGCATGTTGACGCTCACCTTGCGCGGCCTCGAGCGAGACGGGCTCATCTCAAGGCGCGCAGACGGCCGGGTCGGATCCATGATCCACTACGGGCTTACGGAAGTCGGTCGTGGGCTTGACGTCCAGCTCCATGCCCTAACGGAATGGTCACGTGCGCAACGCGAGGCAATCTATGCGGCGCGTGACAGATACGATCGGGAACACACGGCTGTGGAACCCGTTTGATCGGGGCTTGCCTGCAAAACGTGAATCTTCATATCGCCACGCTGGATCGATGAGGGCCTTGCGGATAATCCAATACCGGGCACCGCGTACAGCGTGGCGCGCCGTGGAAGCGCAATGCGACCGAGGGTAAAAGCGATTCGGCGCGAGCCGATCGTTAGTGTCGTGCTGCGGCTGCGGAGAGCGGGTGCAGGACCGATGTTGTGCTCCGTGTTGGTCGGCTCGATCGCGCTGCTTGGTCGTCGATCCGGAATATCCGTACCGTTTCGCTGAGGGTCGTGCCCTCTTCGTTGAGCGTCTCTGCGACGTTCGCAATCTGGGTAACTTCCGCAGCGATGTTGGCTGCGGAGGCCGACAACTCCTGAGCTATGCCCATGCGGTCCTGCGCGCTGCGCGCAAGGGCAGTGACGGCCGTGGTCACCAGCCCAGTGCTACCGTTCATCACGGATGCGGCGGTCTCGTTTGCGCGGACCACAACCATGATCGCGGAGACCCGTTCGGTCAGTACGACGCTGGTCGCGCGCATGGCGTTAGCCCGCTCGGTCATGGATGCGACTTCGGATTGCTGCTTATCGGCGGAAGTCTCTAGCGAAACTAGTGCGGACGACGCCGACTCCGCGAGTCGAAGGCCATCTGCGGTGGCTTCTGCCGACGTGGCCATCGCGGTTTGCGCCGCGACGATTTGCGTCCGTATGGCGGATAAAATCTTGCCGATCTCGCGCGTCGAGGCCGCCGCCCGCTCAGCGAGTTTACGGACCTCGTCGGCAACAACCGCAAACCCTCGGCCGTGCTCGCCGGCCCGCGCTGCCTCGATTGCAGCGTTGAGCGCGAGGAGATTCGTCTGTTCGGAGATCTCTTCGATCGTTGTGATGATCTCCTCGACTGCGTTCGAACGCTCGGCCAGAACGTGCATGGCCGTCACTGCGGCTTCGGCCTCAGTGCGAATGCTGTGCATTGCCTGGCGCGTCTCGGTAACCGCAGTAGTGCCATTGGCGGTCTGCGAACGAGCCCCACGGGCACTGGCGGCGAGTTCCTCGGCGACGGTGGCGGTTGAGAGAATGTCGGCGTCGAGCTGATTGACGGCGGCAGCAACTTGAACCAACGCGTTTGCTTGCTCTGTAGCGCCGGAGGAAATTTGGCGAGACGTGCGCGCAAGCTCTTCAATGGCGTTGCTGACATCATCGACACGGTCGGATTGCTCACGCGCACCGTGGGCGGCCCGCTCCGCGGCTTTCGAGATTTGGTCGATTGCCTCTCGCGAATCCCCCGTTGCCTGGCGAACATCGGTGCTCGCCTCCGCAACGCTGCGGGCGCTTTCCGCAACCGAGTGTATCGTGGAATGCAGGCGTTCGAGCGTGCAATTGAATTGTGCGCCGAGCGCTGCAATAGATTGGGCTAACGCGTTGCACGATCGGCTCAGTTTTGCAATCTCGTCCTTACCTTCGACCGGCAGAGCCGGTCTCTCGCAAGGCATGAGTCGAACAGTCAGATCCGCCTCGGCCAGCAAGCCAAGCGCTTTGCCGAGGTCGGCAAAGTCACGGTCGACGACTGCGTCGATGTTTGCCGTCGCCGTCCGCAGGCGACGGCTAATCGGTCGGACGCCGAGCGCCAGTAGCGTTAACGCGCCTGCCATGAACGTGAATGCCGTGAGAAAGAATGGTATGAGCAAACGTTCGGAGGTTGCTTCCACGTCAGCACCTGGGAATGCAACGGCAATGCTCCCAATCACTCGCCCTGACCGGTCGCGCACGATTTCGTAATGGCCGATGACCCACGAACCGTCGGGTAGCGATGTCAAGCCGTCATAGTCGCGGCCTTCTTCAAACGCTTTACGCGCGGGGCCGCCTAGTTCGGTCCCCAATCCCCGCGTACCGTCCGGCTTGACGACGGTTGTCGCGATCCGAATGGGTTTGTCACCGATCAAGGCAAATACAGACGCTTGAACGCCCGAGTGCCTCCGTGCCTCATCGAGCAAGGTGTCTGCACCGTTTGCGGTCCAAGTACCGAATCGAAGCCTGCCGTCGGAACCGAGTTCCGCAGGTCCTTTGGCCTCAATCTCTGCGCGCAGCATGGCTCCGACGGCAGTCGTGCGCGTCTGGATCTGCTCGAAGATGGACGCTCGCACGCTCCGATCGACCACGAAGCAGAGGGCGCAGCTGAGGATCACGAGCGCTACACCGCCGGTAGCAACAAATTGGCCGGCGATTGGCCAATTACTAAGCTTCCATCGCCATGGCAGGTGCACGATTCGTTTTCCACTCCAGATACGGTATGAGGCCGAGCGCTCTCATCAAGGTATTCGGCCAGCGGTTCGAACACGTTAGGGCTACAATTGTCGTGTCTTTGCAGTTCGATGCCGAATCGTCGCTCGGTCACTGCTGACGGGACTCTTACCGGCGTCTGCCCGGCGAGGTGTCGCTAATCAGCCCGCAAAGTCCGAGAGCGCCGCGCGGCTCGTCGAACGGTGGTTGCGGAGCAACCCTCGGTTCGCCGCGCGTGTACAGCGAGCAATAGGAATGCCGTCCGAGTTCTTAACGTTGCGGCGTCACAGCGATGGCCGAGGCAGGCCGGCTTCGTCGTACGCCGCTTGGTCACGGGGCGGTGCGTTCCGGGAGAGATTACGTCGTGGTTATGTCCATCTTGGCGCGCAAGACGGCGAGTCATCGCTAACGGCGTGAACGGGCAAGTATGCGCCCTGCAGCGTCGTCGAGCGCAACGTTCGAGGCGGCAGTCTCGCGCAATGTCGAAATCGCGACGTTGTTATTGGCAGCGCATTTGAACGGAGCCGCATGCAAACCGCTCGCGCCGCATGCAAACCGATGGCGGCGCATGCGCGACACCTCGGATCGCATGCAAACCGCTGGCGCCGCATGCAAACCGATGGCGGCGCATGCGCGACCACCTCGGAGCAGCAAAGGCCGCAGTCCTGACGAAAAATATTTCTGGACGTTCCCAGAGCTTGATGGGCCCACAAGTCAGTCTGTTCGCACAGGCGCTTTAACCTTAGGCGTTTACGGCGACGACGCCAGGCCGCCAGGTTTTCGGCTTCGCCGTTGATCATGGGGCGATCTCGCCAACGAGCTAGAGGTTCAGACGGCGCCGTATCTGAAAGGGCGATCTCTCTTCACTTGCCAAATATTGAATGCGTTGGACGGCGGATCAATAACCGCTTGGCTGATTGAAGAGTGCGATTCGTTCTGTCGCCAGCGTGTGGATGAGTCGCTCGTGGTGAGAAACGACTTCCTTCACAAGATCGCCGATCGACAACAAACCGATCAGTCGCGCAGCTTCCAACACGGGCAAGTGACGGATATGCCGTTCCGTCATCAGCGCCATGCATTGAGGAACATCCTGTCCAGGATCGACGCACACGACGTCGGCCGTCATGATCTCGCGCACGGGCGTGTCCCGAGAGGTTTTCCCGGCCAACACCAATTTTCTGGCATAATCCCGTTCCGAGAACATGCCCACCACCTTTGCCGCTTCCAGCACGACCAAGGCGCCGACATCTTTGTCGGCCATCAATTGCAATGCCGAGAAAATCGGAGTATCGGGAGCAACGGAATACACCCCGGGCGGTTTCGCTGCCAGGATCTGTTTGAGGGTTTTGTAGGGCAAGAATTGTCCGGGTGTCATCGGTGGCAAGTTCATGTGAACTCCTCCGCACTTCGATCGGTTGCCGGTACTTCTTACGAGTACTGCGTCTCGTCACCTAGACGGGCACGATCCTGGCTCAGATGATAGCTGGTTCGGCAGGCCGGCACAAACGTGCGGAAAAAGTCTGACGCCTGCTAACATGTTTGACACTCGAGATGTTAGTACGGTCGAAAGCATCTATCGGCCTTAGGTTCCACGAGACGGACCGCACGGAGCTCCTTTTCATGGGCGGCGGAATGAAGCGGTGGTTGGCCGAGGCGGCCGCAGGGTAGGCGCACAATTAGACCTGGGCGACGGGTCGCAACAAGAAAACGGCGGGCAACGGTTTTGCCTTCGATTACGGATCTGGTCGACGTGGTGAAAGAAGATCCGTCACTGGTGATACGCGTTGTTCCGATTGCCGCGCGTGTCTGCGCCGAGGCGGTGGGGATCCGTCTGTATCGAGGATCCACCGGACCTCACGCTTGCGGCCAGAGCGCTCGGCACGAGCGCTGCAAGGACCAACGGAAGGCAGACTGCGAACGCAGCGCCGAATCGGCTGTCGCTACCGCTTTGGCCGCGAGCCGGCGGCGCGGCCGAGTTCCGCGAGCACGGTTTTGCCCACCAGCGCGTAGACTGGTTCGGTGTAGACGCCCTCGGTGTCGGGCGGTTTGAACTGCGCTTTGAGCTTGGCGACCGCGTTGAGTTCGTCTGCTAGTGACGGGCCCGCCGCCAGCGGCGCGTCGTAGACGCGTGCCAGTACTTCGTCGTCGTTGGGGAGCTGGAATGCCGCTGCGCATGCCCAGATCGTCAATCGTGATTCGGCCGGCATTGGGGAAATACGGATACCAGCGCGCAATCCGGTCGGTCTTGCGCAGCAGGCCGCGGTCGATCAAGATCAAGATCGCCGTCGCCGCAAATGGTTTGGTGATGCTGGCGATGCGGAACGGAGCGTCGAGCGTGCGCGGCGTCCGCGTCTTGAGATTCGCAGATCAGCCTTACTCAGACGCAACGTCGTCGCCAGCTCGGCAGATGCCAAAGTGCTCCTTGAGCAACCATTCCAGCTCAGCTTCGTCTCGGATCTCGCGCTCTGATCGAATGCCATTCACTCTCTCAATAAAGCGATTTCCGCTCACCGTCAGTCGGCCCTCATGCGTTTCGATCGTGCATATTCGGGCTTGTGTGAAGTGGCTGCTCGCCGACGTTTGGTGATATTGGCACATCGCTGCAAATGACTCAAGCTCACGCGCACTGAGCGTGAACCGGTATTCGGCTTTCCAGGCTGACGAGCCAAGGGAGCCAAGGCGGGAATGCAGCTCCCAACGGCCTTCTCGACGAAGAAGCCTGAATATCTTTTGCCCCTGGGACTGCTCGACATCGGCGACGAGTTCGAGCGGTTCGGAAAACGCGTCACCGAACCCGACGTCAACGATATAAGAGCTCACCAGATCGACGCGCAGAAGCAGATGGTCGAACGGCGGTCCAAATGTGCCGTTGGCAGTGGCTACCTCAGCAGAAAGCAGCGTTGCGCGAAAGCCTAGGCCTGACAATAGTTGCGCGAAAAGCCCGTTCAATTCGTAGCAGAACCCGCCGCGCCCGAGAGTTACAATTTTTTTGAACAACGCCGGAATATCGAGTGCAATCGCGCGGCCGCGTTGGATGTCCAGGTTCTCGAACGGCACGTGTAAGAGGTGGTTTCGCTGCAGCTGAAGGAGCGATTCAAAATCGGCTCGCTCCGGAACATCCATCCGTAGACGATAAAGGTAATCTGAGATTTGGGCACCGCTGAGGGACATCGCTACCTACTCGATCAGCCGTGAGCTTGAACTATAGCCGTTCTATCGTCAGCTGTAGCACGCCAGGGCAGAGCGTTGAACAACCGAAAGCCGATTTGGAGGAGTCACAACGATCCATTCCGCACCGTCGGGTTCAACTCCTGAGCGCCCGCAAGCGCCGACAGCGGCGAAGAACGCCCCGTGATCAGCGCGTTTCCACTGTTGCCTTCGACGACGTCGATGCGGAGTTTGTCGCGCGCGATGGGTGTGATGAGGTCTGTGTCCTACTTGCCGGGACCGAAAAGCGCGTGCCATTGAACGCGCGAAACGGTTGCGCGCGAGTATCGCCGAGGCGGATTTCAGCGTATCGCGACCGGCCGCATTCCGAGGAGAGAAGAAGTGCCGATCTGCGCGCCGATTGGTCTCGCACGCTTGAGGCTGTGTTCTTTTTTCGACATCAACGCAGATCCGTTTGCGGGGACCGTCGGGAAAACGCAGTCCGACGGCAAGGTGCTGACGTACAATGCGGCCGGAAAGCCGGCGAGTCCGACGATCGCCTTGTTCGGACCGCAAGGCATCGCCGTTGGTCGAGGCGGTAAGATCTTCGTGGCAGGCGGCGGGACGGTCTCGTCCTTTACCGCGGCCGGCGTGCCGTCCACGCCGCTGATTTCGGCCGGCCTCGACGGCCCGATCGGCGTCGCGCTTGACGCTGCCGGAAAGATTTACGTCACGAACATCTTCGGCAACAGCGTGACGACCTACAAACCCGACGGGACGCAAACGACACCCACGATCACCGCCGGGCTCGACGAACCATGGGGCATCGCGGTCGACAGCGCAGGAAAGATTTATGTCGCGAACTCGGCCAACAACACGCTGACGACGTATAATCCCGACGGAACGCAAACGACCCCGACGATTACGGGGCTCAACATCCCCGAAGGGGTGGCGGTTCACTGTGCGCATTGAAGGCGCCGAACGCGAGCCCGCACGGGTTCGCGTTCGAGATTCACCGTTTGCTCCGTCGACGAGGTCGCTTTGACCGCGAAGCCGCTGATGCCGTCCAGCGCCTGTCAGCGCCGGACCTGCCCATGTAGGTTTCTGGTATCCCGCGCAGATCAACGTGGATGCGAGGTGTCGTTGGATTTCAGGTGACGTTGGATTCAGGTGGCGTTAGCCTGTCGTGCGCTTTGTGCGCACTCGGAAGGTGTCGACCACGTCAAGAGTCGGAACGATAATGTCGAGGCAAGCCAGCGGAAAAGCTTCTACGGGAGCCGGCAGTGCTTATGCGCCCGACGGCTACCGAGTCTGGTGATATCGTGGCTCGGCGCGCGTACCGGTACCGCCCGAGCATGGCCGAAGCGGGACACTTGCGCGCGGCATGCGCCGGTTTCGAGCGGTGAAAGAAGTGAGGAGCGTCGTCGCCGGAGACGCTCTCAGGCAAGAGCGATGAAAGTCGGACTCACATCCGGCTTGGCGAGACGAACGGAGCAATGCAGGGACGGCAAAGGTCTGGCGTGGTCTCCCCGCGCGGAATGCGTGATGGTGCATCGTGAATGCCGGCGCGAGCCGGCCGGGCAAAGTGGTCCCCACGTCTCGAGTAAAAAATTGGGCCGTACGTCCCGCTCTGAGCGGCCTCTTGTGTATGTAGCCGGCGCTTCAGATTCTTTATGCTGTTTAAGTGAGGACCGAAGCTTTCTTCAAGCCGCGCCGCGAACGGCGCAAATGTCAGGCACGAAACGGCTCGTGCATCGGTGGTAAAAAGAAATCGATTTCGCCGCCCGACGACCTTCGCGTACTCGATATAGCAAAAGGCATACTGATTCTTCTCGTTTTCAACAATCATCTCGTAGAAAGTGTTTTTGGTGGCGCGTTCTTTTTCAATCCGGAACAACGCTGGCCATCGATGGGTCTTCAGCTTGCGCAGCTGCTAACCCCGGCCGGTCCCGGAATGGCAGGCGTTATAGGTACGACCATCCGTGACATCGGTTGGTTAAGTGAAGAGCTTTTAGGACTGTTCCTAGTTTTGAGTGGGTTCGGCCTGGGATGGGGACTCGCCCGAGCCCGGATTTTCGATCTTCGAACCTATATTAGTCGGCGCCTGGGGCGAATCTATCCGATGTGGCTCACTGCACACGCGATGATCGCCGGTCCGCTCGTAGTAGCCGGTAAAGTGTCGTGGATTATAGCCTTAGCGAGTGCAATTGGCATCCGGTTTCTTCCCTCGACGTATTTCGCAATCGTTCCGGCCTGGTGGTACATCGGGCTGCTGCTGCAGTTATATGCAATCGTTCCGATACTATGGTGGGCGTGTCGGCGTTTCGGCGCTGCGCAAATGATCGTGGGTGCGGTTGTACTTGGGTTGACGATACGAGGTATTGGATGGAGCTTTGCGGGCCAGTATATCGACGAGTGGTCGCGCGGATCCATCTTCGTAACACGATTGCCGGAATTTGGCTTTGGATTCGGGCTGGCAGTCCTTTGCCACGCCGACGTTGCACGTTTTAAGGCTGTCATTCTGGACTTGCGCGTCGTATGTGCTGGTGGTGCCGCGTTTGTGATCGGCAATGTTGGCGCCCTGACGTGGATCGGGATGGTGTTTGCTCCGCTACTGATCTCTTTCGGAGCTTTCGTGCTTGTCAGCTCGGCATTCGCGCGCGCTCGTCTACCCATTTTAGAATGGTTAGGCCGACATTCTTATGCGCTGTATCTAATGCACCAAGTTACGATCTTGCTTTTCATGCGGCACCTGCACTCGCCGAAGCAGATCGTCCTGGGTGCGTCGCTTGCGTTAGTCACGGGTGTGCTCTTAGCTCTATTGCTCGAAAAGTTGACGGCCTGGTTCGTTTCCTGGAGTACGCCCGTTGAAAGCTGGCGTGTCGGAGCAAGTAGCAAGGCTGCTTGACGAACCATTGGTTGTCGATTCAATATGAGGCGTCCAACGCGCGAATAGACGGCTTTTCGGGACTGCGAGCGGGAAGCGGGTGTGCGGATAGATCCAAAACCTGGCGCGCATAGGCGTTCGGGGCGCCCGGCGAGCCGATGGCTACTGCCGTTCTGGAGCTGCGTCGAGCGGGTGCAGCGCCGACGTTATGCTTTGGAGCTGGCCGGCTCGATCGCGATCCTCGGCCGTCGGTCCGCACTATCGTAAGCATCGCGATCCCGAACGCTAAATGGTTTCCCTCCGCTGATATGTCGCGATGATGACACCGGTAGCGGTGTTCAAGGAATCAATCAGCTTGAGCTTGGTGAACGGCACATCGACGAACAAGCGATGCCCTCTGCCGAGAACGACTGGATGGATTTGCAGGACGCATCCGTCGATGAGGTTCCCCTGCATGATGGACTGTACCAATACGCGACTGCCGAAAATCACCAGGGTGTTCGCATGGTGCTCCCTTAGCCCGGCGACCCTTGTGGCAACATCGCCCTTGAGCAAGCGCGAATTCTGCCAAGGCAACGGTTCCGTCAGCGCGTTGGAGCCAACAAACGTTTCAACGCGGCTGAGGACGTCAGTGAACGGGTTCGGCTTGGGCGTGTTCGGCCATATCCGGGCAAAGTGTTCGTAGGTAACGCGTCCAGCAAGGGCGACCACGCGGTGCACATGCGTTCGCCCGGTACCTTTTGCATCAAGGCGTCATCGTCATTTTCTGCCCAGCCCCCGTCGTCGAATCTGTCACGGCGATCTTCGTCCGATCGTGCGGGCCCCTGCATGACTCCATCCAGCGTCTGATGCTCTACGAAGAGTACCTTGGCCGCTGCTCTCTTTTCGTCATCAACTCATGTATCCTCGTCGAAACGAGATTCCATACGCGATGCGGTCTATGGTCGTCACTGCTTTCCCTGCGAAAGCACCGTTGATGCGAAAGTGGAAAAAGAGTCAATATTCTCCATTTTCTCCCGATCCGGCGATCGCTCGGAAGCCGGGCTCACAGATCGCGAAATCGATGTGCTGCGCTTTGTGGCACCGGGATTCACAAACGCAGCCGATCGCCGATCGGCTCTCCACATGCCGCCGATCAGCTCGCGGTCATCTCATCCGTGATCGTTGCGCCTGCGGCCGCCGAGCAGCTCGCTATCATGGTTGCGCGCCGCATCGCGCTCGAAACGACGGCGCGGGCGTTGCTCCCTAACGAACCGGCCCAGCGCCGCCATTTGGAGTCGCTGCTGCCGCCGCGTTAGATGAAATTTTTCAAGCTTGGCCATAGCTTCGCGAGGCTTGGGTGCACGCCGCGACAGAAGGCGATCGTTTTCCCATTCTCAAGGCTTCGCGCATAGCGCGACTGCGTCGTGCCGAGTACCTGCATCTGCGCGCAATACGGTCGCAAGCGTTCCGGATTCGCCTGAACGCGTAAGAGATTCTCCGGATCTTGGCCTCGCCGGCCCCAGAAGAAGTACTGGTTGTGACCGCTCAGCGCCGGGGGGAGCCCGTAAGCCATGCCGTAGACATCGAGGGCGGCCGCCTCCCCGTAATTGTCGACGAGGATCGAGGTCCGGGCCCGTTCGTTGGGCGGCAGCGAGTCGTACGCGACGCCCACTTCGTCGACGAAGTCGTGCCAGCCGAGCATATCGGCAAAAGTCGGCGGTAACGCGTCGCCCTCATCAACCTTCTCCTGCGGATGGACGCGGACGTGGATGACGCGTTGATACGCGATCAAGCTTTCGGGCGAGAGGATCGGAAGTGCGAACGGCGCGCTGAGCAGCGCGACTGCGACCGCGGCGACGATATAGCGGACGCGGCGTCTCGCGTTGCGCACGGTCCGTTCGATCGCGACCGCACCGATCGCGAGCAGCGGCGGATAAGCGGGCGCGAGGTAGTAGTCTTTGCCGTGTCCGGCGACGATCGCCAGCGCCGAAAGGGCGAAGGCGATCGACAGGAAGCGTGCTCCCCGAAGATCGTGCATTACGAACGGAGCGATGAGCCCGCCCAGCCAAATCGGCGCAAACAGCCAATTGAAGACGACGACCTGGTTGAGCGCAAACGCAACCGGCGTGACAATGACATTTTTGCGGCCCGCGTTGCCAACCAGTTCGATGAACGGAAACCCGTGCATGAATTGCCAGATAACAGACGGTACGGTCAGTAGGAAAGCAATCCCCAGGCCAAGGTACAGTTCGCGAGAGCGAAAGACCCGGCGCTCGGGGAACACTGCCAGACCAAGCGCAAGACTGATCAGCCATAACGGCAGTGTATACTTCGCCTCCATGGCCAAACCGGCAACGGCGCCGGTCCACAGCAGCGCACGCCGGTCATCGACCAGCACCGCTCGCGCAAGCCCGTAGGCGACGCCGGTCCAAGCCAGGGGCTCGAACGTTGTCGTGTTGAGCGTCGCGGTGAGTCCCATCAGCATTGGCGCGAACCCGGCGGCGCTGCCGGCGATCCACGCAGCCGAATCCCGTCCACCAAGTAAGCGTACGAACGCGATCACGAGCCATACGAGGGCGGCTGCGGCAACCACCGCCGGCAAGCGCACAACCCACGTTTGTCCATCGAGCGCATACGCTCCGGCCGCGAACAGCGGAACGAGCGGCGGCTGATCGGCGTATCCGAAAGCCGGCTGACGGCCGCAAACGATGAAGTACAGCTCGTCTCGGAAGAGGTCGTATCGATTGGCGACGGCAAGATGGACGGCGGCGGTCACGGACGTCAAAACTAGCGCAACGCGATCTCTCACAGCCGTCCTACGGCGACGTGAATTAGATTGTTTCAACTCCGGTGCCGCGAACGCGTGCTGGATTCGTCGAGTTCGCGAATGGGTCCGACGCGCCGAGTCGAGTCGAAACGTCGATCGTGATCGGACATCAGAGCGGCGCAGCCGACGAGCTTTCGTCTTGACCGGCCGACGCTGACTGCAACGCGACGAATCACTGAGCGCGTGCTGCGACTGGTCCGGCTCGGCTACTCCTCGTCACGGCAGCCCTTGCCGGCTTTCCTATAAACGGTCGTTCTGAGAACGCCCCGGTGCATGGCGAGCCTATCGGCACAACAAGGGCTCGGTCTGCTCGAAAACCTTTCTCGATTGTGTATCTCGATCAGACCGCTTCTCGACGAGTTTCGAGAATGCGGCCGGGATGTCAAGGTCGACTCGCCATCTGGGTGCTTCTTTGCTCGCGTGCGGCGATGGGCTTCCCAGATGGCCTTTGCAACACGAGAGTGCGTCGAATCCCTATAACGGCATTGGCGAAGGATGGGCTTTTGGTTGCGGCTTCTTTGGCGGAGCTGCATCGAGCAGGCTCAGTTCTGGTACAGCGGCGATGCGGTCCGGATCGAAGGCACGGACGAACGCTAAGAGCATGAAGCGAAAGCTCTCGTCGACATCTTGCGGCAAGCCGAATCCGTGTACCGCCTCGAGGGAAACGAACCCGTGCATGAGGCTTCGCAGCGCGCGCATGGCGTGGATGACTTCGTCTCCGCGAAGTTGCAGCGGCAGCATCACCGCCCGCATGACGTCCAGGATTTCTGAGGCGACGGCGATTCGTTCGACGTCGGTCTGTTCCGGCGCGCTGAGCGTGGCGCGATACAGTCCCGGGCGCGATTTAGCAAAGCGGCGATATGCGTCGGCTACAGCGATGACGCCTTCGACTCCGTTCCGGCCGATCGCGGCGCGCGCGATCTCCGTCTGCAGTGTCCGCACGCCGAGCAACGCGAGCCCAGCGTGCAGTTCGTCGGTACCGGCGATGTGGTTGTAGAGCGATGGCGGACGGATCTTGAGGCGTTCCGCAAGGTTGGCTAACGTAACGTTTTCCAGACCCAACTCGTCAGCAAGCGCCGCCGCCTCTTCGATGATGGCACGACGATCGAGGCCCGGTCTACGAGCCATGAATCACGGCCGGCCGCGCGGCATCAACGCTGCCAAAAAAATCGAGCAACCCTGCGGTAAACACATCGGGCGAATCAGCCTGCGGGTAGTGCCCGGCTCCCTCGACCATCAGAAGTTTGCCGTGCAGTGAGCCTGCGACGTGCCGTGCTTCTTTTGCCGGATTTGGGAAATCCGGATCGCGCGTTCCCATTACGACGAGCACCGGAACAGTCACGTCAGCGAGGCGCTCGGCCGACGCACGTTTGGACGCGAGCGCCATGCGCCGGAACGCATCAAAACGGCCGGGCTCGGCGAGATTGCGATTACGCCGCAGCGTCTCGTCGGCTTGATCGGGCGCAACCCGCGTTGGAAACGCTATGCGCATGTACCAGTTCCAGAGCGCCGCGCGCCACGGTCCGCTGAGCATTGGACCGAAAATCGCGGCGGCTGCCCACGCCGGCATGATGTCGCGAACGAAGGGAGCCGTGAGCGTCACGCTGCGCACAAGATCCGGGCGGCGCGCGGCCGCCACAACCGCGGCGCCGGCGGCCATCGAATTCCCGACCACATGCGCGGGGCCGGCCCCGAGAGCTTCGACGAGATTGACGATATCGCCGCCGATCGCCCCAACCGAGTAATCATCCCAGGAAACCGACGTCTCGCCCATTCCGCGAACATCAAGGCACACCACTCGATAGCCGGCCCCAGCGAACAGCGGTGTCGAGAATCGGTACGTCGAGCGGAGGTCACCCATGCCGGGCACGCAGATTACCAGTGGTCCTGTTCCGCGATCGTCGTACGCAATGGTGCCGCCGGGAAGCTTCAGCTGGTGCGTCATTTCGGGCCATCCTCTCAGCAAAACTATGTGTAGTAGTTTTAAGCTATTATAAATAGTTTCGTCAAGCGTATTTGATCGATAGCGATCTCAACGCGGCAGCCCAGGCGCGACCGGTTGCGGCATTCACCGGCCTTTCTGCGGTGTGCGCAGAGGGTTTGTTCGGAATTCCGCAAAATACCGCAAAATGCCGCGCTCGTTATCGATCGAACCGTCTCTGGGCGCTCATGAACGCCGCGACCACCTGCTCTCGACGTTGGCCCGTGAGCAGCGAATCCTCTCGTTGCGCATTGCGCGCGATCTGGGCGTTTCGGACGACACGATCCGCCGCGACCTCGAGCAGCTGGAACGAGAGGGCTTGCTGCGGCGCGTGCATGGCGGTGCGTTACCCATCAGTCCCGCGCTGGGCAGCTACAGCGAACGCAGCGAGCGCGACGCGCCGCTGAAGCGGCGTCTGGGTGAGGCCGGCGCGAGACTGGTGCAGCGGGATATGACCGTGATGTTGTACGGCGGCACGACCATCTTGCAAGTCGCGCGATCACTGGCCGCCCAGACACCGTTCACGCTCGTGACCAACGATCCGCAAGTGGCGCTCGAGGTCGGCCGATCGCCGCGCCGCGTCGAATGTATCCTCATCGGCGGCCGGTTTTCGCCTCGCCATGCGCTCACGCTCGGCGCCGTCGCGGTTGAAGCGATCCAATCCATGCGCTTCGACTTGGTGCTGCTGGGAACGTGCGCGATCGACGCCACTTTCGGGATCGCGAGCGCCGATCCCGAGGATGCCCATTTGCAACGTGCGGCGATTGCATCGAGCGCGCGCGCTATCGCGCTGGTCACGCCGGAGAAACTCGGTACGTGCGCGCCGTTTCGGATCGCTCCCGTTGCAGCGCTCGAGAAAATCGTGACTGCAACCGAAGCGCCGGCGGCGACGACGGCATCTCTCCGCGAGGCTGGCGTTTCGATCGAGCTGGTTTGATCGCGGTGCCCAAACATTTGCAAGCGCCCGCTTCGAGCGCGAACTCGACCGTTCGAGCTCGGGCGCGCCGACGTTTCTGGCTTATCGGCACGCCATCGTCGACGAGCGCTGCGCGGTTCGCGGTCAGCATGCTCTTCATTGTCGACGGATTTGCGTTCGGCATGTGGGCGGGCCACATCGCGGCGATCCGGGCCGCACTCGACCTCAGTCCCGCAGCGCTTTCGCTCGTGCTCTTCGGCCTCTTCACCGGAGCGATAACCAGTATGCCGCTCACGGGCGCGCTTTCGCGGCGCATCGCCTCGCGACGGTTGTCGGTGGTCGGCGCAGTTTTGAGTCTGCCGGCCTTGGCGTTGCCGGGCATCGCCGGAAGCCTGGGCGCGCTTGTTGCGGCGGCCGTGGCCTTCGGCGCGAGTCGCGGCGTGCTGGAAGTCGCGATGAACACGGTTGCGTCCGAGTTGCAAGAACGCGTCGGCCGGCCGATTTTCTCGTCGTTTCACGCGTGCTTCAGCTTTGGCGGCATGGCCGGTGCCGGTGCGGCGAGCCTCGCGCTTGGGCTCGGCGGATCTCCGCCGGTCGATTTGCCGGCTACCGCACTGTTACTGCTCGCGCTCGTCGCACCGACCTTCCGTTGGCTGCCGCCGTCGCACCGCCGGGACGCGCCGGCGGGGAATGCCGCCCGTTCGACGGCTGCGGGTCCGGTGCGCACCGCCGTCGTTCCCGCGTTACGCTCCAGATTGGTCGTGTTTGCGCTTGGAGGTGCGGCGTTTTGCGGGCTGGTCGGCGAAGGCGCGGCCGCCGATTGGTCCGGAGTGTATCTGCGCACGGTCTTCGACACGCTGCCGTTTGTCGCGCCGTTGGCATACACGAGCTTTTCACTCGCGATGGCCGTGGGCCGCGTCGTCGGCGACCGCATTCAGTCCGCGGTACCATCCGCGAAGCTACTGCGACTGTGCGGTTTGAGTGCGCTCTTGGCTACGACGCTCGTCGTCGCCGCACCGAACGCCTGGTGCGCGATCGCGGGGTTCGCGCTGCTCGGCGCTTCGCTTGCGAACGTCATCCCGATCCTGTTCGGTGCCGCAGGCCGGCTCGGCGCCGGCAGCGCGATCGCGACGGTTTCGACGATCGGTTATGCCGGCTTCATCTTGGGGCCGCCGCTGATCGGTGCGATCGCGCAAGCGCATGGGCTGCGGCTCGGGCTGGGTTCTCTCATCGGCTTCTGCATCGGAATGCTGCTCTTCGGTGCCATCATTCGGCGGGATAACGACGCGGCGAAACGCGATCAGCCATCCTAGCCGTCCGCTTGGGGCGGACGTGTGCTTACCAATCCTTCGTGCACAGAGATGCCGACTCGGGTCGGAATGCGCGATCCGGCGGAACCGTTTCAACGATATTGAACCAAGCATGCGGCGAGCGCAGCTTGTCCTTGGCGAGGATGTCGACGACGTACATGTCGTGCACGACTCGATGATCTCTTGCTCGCCATTGAGCGTGATGGGCATAAAAGTCGTTGAAGGTTCGCCCATCAAGGTAGGCGACGATCTTGTCCGGATCGCTGCTTCCAACGGCCTTTACCGCCTCGAGATATTGCATCGTCGCAGAGTAGTTTGCGGCAACGATGTCGCTAGGGCGTTGGCCGCCGCCAACGAGCTTGGTGTATTTGTCAGCCCACGCCCGGGACGCGGCATCTTCGTCCCAATACCACGATGTCGTAATGCGGGAATTGGTAAACACCTCCGGCAGCGCATCGACATCCGTGAGAAATAACAGCCCGATGGCGATTTTCGCATCCCGGTTCAGCCCAAACTGGGCAGCTGCTTTGACGGTATTCACCATATCTGCGCCCGCGCTGAAAACGCCTAGTACTTGTGGCTTCGCGTTACGAGCGGCCAACATGTACGACGAGAAATCGCTCGTTCCGAGCGGTGCACCGTCTGCTTTGATAATGCTGCCGCCGGCAGCCTTCACTGCATCCCCGAAATCGGTCAGCATCTGCGTTCCGAACGCGTACGTCGGGTAAATCACATACCAGGTTTTACCGTTCTTTTGCGAAGCAATGTTCGCGCCGGTTGAATGAGCGAGCGCGTACGTGTCATATGCGTAGTGATACGTATACTTATCGCAGCTGGCGCCGGTCAGCGCCGACGAACCCGCGCCGGTTACGATGACGAGCTTGTGCTTTTCCTTGCCCACACTGGAGACCGCGAGGGCCGCGCCCGAACTGGTGAGATCCAGGACCAGGCTGCCGCCTGCGTCGTAAAATTCGCTCGCCCTCGTCGCAGCTTCGGCCGGGTTGTTGTGGTGATCGATCCCAACGACTTCGATCTTGTTTCCCAAGACCGCGCCGCCGAAGTCGTCGACAGCCATCTGCGTCGCGGCAACGCCGTTGCGACCGTCGATTGCCGCGTAAACGCCCGATTGATCGTTCATGACGGCAATCTTGATCGTGTCGCCTGAATCAGCCCAAACGAGTGCGCGAGGAGCCGCTACGATCGTCAGCGACAAAGCTAATGCGATCGTCAAACAACGAACAGCGTGTCCCATGAGAACCGCCTTTAAAACAAAACGTGGTTTGCCGAATTGCCGTTGCCTAAGAAACAACCTGCATGCCCTTCACGCTTCACCGTGTTGCGGAGCGCCGGAATAGTGGTGCGGCTGGCCGTTTCTTCGAGCAATCGCTTGCTTAAGGGTGATGACCGCCCGCGGATGGTGAGCGCCGCCCGCGGATGTGGCATGTTGCGCGACCTCGGGTTCGAATGCTGGCGCACCGGCGCTGGCGAGTTGCGATCATTACGGCCTCCGAACGGCCGGGTGGACACCACCTGAAGCGGTAGCTCCATCGGTTGAGTTGCGCAAGCTCGTCGAATGCGCCGGGTTGCACGTACTCGTCATGCTGAGCCCGAGGACGTCGAGCAGAGCAGCGTGCCGGAAGCCATCCAACGGTCGTGCGCGCGGGAGACTTTATCGGGGGCCAGGATAACATACAAGCTGACGATCGATGTTTGGTCCGTCACGATTGCGATAACGCCACGCATGACGCCCGCAGCGTCGCGAAGTATCAAGCCGGGCTGACCGCCGACTTTGGCGTGTGCAAGGCTGCAGGATTTGAACTGCTTCGCCCGCAGGCCGAGCCACAGGCGCACGACTCGTTCGAGACCGGTGACCGGCCGGCACCCCACCGAGATGACGCCGCCTCCGTCGGCAAGTTGGGTAACGTCCGCAGCGAGCACGCTTTGCAGTTCTTTTTGATCGCCGGCCTCGAAGGCATTGACGAACCGGTCGACGAGCGCTGTAGCGGCTCGTGGATCGACCGTGAACCGACGCCGGCCGGTCCGGATACGCTGCCGAGCGCGATGCACGATCTGCCGTATTGCCTCCTCGGTACGCCCCAGTGTTGCCGCGATCTCGCAATGACGGTAGGAAAAAACGTCGTGAAGAAGCAGGGCGGCTCGTTCATCAGGAGTGAGCCGCTCGAGCATGAGAAGCGCGGCAACGGAAATGTCCTCGACGACCTCGGCGTGATGGGCAGGGTCGCCGGCGGAATCTTCGATAACCGGCTCGGGGATCCAAGGACCGACGTAGCGCCGCCGCTCCGCTTGTAAAGCGCGCAGCCGGTCAAGCGCGACGCGCGTCGTCGCCGTCACCAGCCACCCCTCCGGGTTGCGGATCGAAGTCCGATCGATGCTTTGCCACCGCACGAGTGCCTCTTGCACGGCATCGTCGGCGTCCGTCGGGCTGCCGAGCATCCGATAAGCGAGCCCGAAGAGCCGCGGCCGGTAGGTCGCAACATCGCGCTCGGGCGTTGCCGTTGACTCGGTGGAAAAATTCCGCATATCTGCTGCCTCCGCCGCACCTGGTTCTCAACGAACCAGATGCCCGCCGTCCGGCTGCCATCATCACCCTGCGCCCGCTGTGACCAGCGCCGATTCCACGGCGCCGTCGCCGGAATCAATGATTTGTCTTCCCAATACTTCCCATACCGCGGCGAGACTGTTCGGCGTCGAGCCGATCGCCGATTCGTATGCCGTGTAACCATCGGGACGCACGAGCGCGACGCCGTGTTGCAGGCGCGTGCGCAGCTCGACGATGTCGTGAAAGTCTTCGGCAAGACGCTTCGCCTCAGCAGCGATGCTCGAACCCGCGTCGGAACCGACGAAGAGGAGAAACCGGCTGCCGATGCCGTTTCCGCCACGGAGTGACTCGTCAAAGTAACGGTTGCCGCCGCCTAGGACGATCGGGCTTCCGTGGTAAGCGATGCCGAGTTCTGAAAGCGTCTGCACGAAGCCCTGCTGGAAAAGCGGAAGCTTGGACACGACCGGAATCATGATGTCACGAATGCTCTGCGCAAACCGGCTCGGTGTACCCATTGCCTTGGTGAGGAGATCCGTGACCTCGATGACGTGCTTGATGACGGGGCGGCGCTCGGCGGAATAGCTCTCGATGAGCTCTTCACTGGCGCGACCGTGCGCAGCCAGATCGAGTTTCCAGGCGAGATTCCATACGTCTTGGAGCCCGGTATTCATCCCTTGTGCGCCGAATGGGCTATGGATGTGGCCGGCATCGCCGGCGACAAAGATGCGTCCCACGCGTAATTGGGCCACTTGTCGATGGTGGATTGTAAAATAGCTGCTCCAGAATAGCGAGCGTGCCTCGATTCCTTCGGGCGCTCGTTGCGCGAGCAGTGAGCGCACCAGCTCGAGCTGCGGCGCCGCACCTTCGCGTCTGTCGATGGTGGCAATGACTCTTCGGTGCGTCCTGCTCATTGGGAAAATCGCCAACGGCCCATCTCCGTGCGTGCAAAGTTGCATCTCGTCGCCGGGAAGTGCAGCGTTTGTTTCGACGTCAGCGAGCATGAAGGTCGCCCGGTACTCTGCTCCTTCAAACTTGAGGTCGAGCAGATGTCTGACCGTGCTGTGCGGTCCGTCGCAACCGACGACAAACGCTGCGCTAACCGATGAACGCCGGCCGTGGTGTTCGACCGTGACGTCAACACCGTCGCTGCGCTGGACTGCTGACTCGAGCGACGTTTCATACTCGACCGCTCCGCCCTTGCGCCGCAGCGCGTCGACGAGCAGCGTCTCGGTGACATTTTGCGGAACCATGGCGACGAACGGATAGGAACTGTTCGCCGGCGCGAAGGCGATATGTGCGAGTCTCTGGCGATTCGCGACGATCGCCGCCGACGTGACGCGGTTTGCCGCATCAAGGAACGGCGCGACGACGCCGGCCATATCGAAGATCTCCAACGTGCGCGGCATGATTGCCAGTGCCTTGGAATGCTGCGACTGGCCCGATTGCTGTTCGATGATGCGCCACCGCAGCGAGCGGCGCGCACATTCGTTCGCGAGAAAAAGCCCGACGGGCCCGGCACCCACGATAAAGACGTCGATGTCGTTCTTAGGTTGTTGCAAAGTAATCCTCCATGCGCGCACGGCCATGCCCGGCGGTGCGCGCTTTTGTTACTGCCGGTTTCGCAGACCTGAGCCAACGATGACCATTGGCGCTCACGCTCTCAACACGAACGCCGGCTAAGAATGTGACCCGGTCGATGGTTATGCTGTCGTCAGCCGGGCGAGCGCCTGTTTCTCGCGGAACGTGTCATTCGGCGCCACGCGGAATGCGACGTTCAGGCGATTCCAGGCATTGATCCCCGCTACCGCGAGCGTCAGCTCGATGAGGCTTCGCTCACCGAACTCCGTAAGGGCGCGCTCGTACAACTCGTCGCTGATATCGCAGACGGTAAGTTTGGTGAGGCATTCCGTCCATTCAAGCGCGATCTGTTCGCGCTCGCTGAACCACGGTATCTCGCGCCAACTGGGAAGCGCTACGAGCCGTTCGTTCGTTTCGCCGGCATCCCGCGCTTCGTTGGCATGCAAGACCGTGCAGAAGCCGCAGCCGTTGATTTGTGAAGCTCGCAACTGCACGAGTGATAGGAGCCGTTCGGCGATTGTGGAGTTTTCCATGAGATAGCGAGTCACTGCGAGCAAGGAACGCGGCGCGTCGGGCACAACTGCGGAAGGTGAAAGGCGTTGTTGCGTACTCATGGCTCAAAGACGAAGCAGGCATGAATAGTGTGACAGCTCTACCACGGAGCCGCCAGCCTGGACGACACGATGCAGTCGCGCTTGCTATCCTCGGGCGATCGCCAGCGGTGCCGAATGTCACGCGCAGCTGCGGGCATGGGTGCGGTAACGATTTATCTGAAGTGCATACAGATATTGCAAAACGGCCAGTTTCAACCGAATGACGCGTCGGTTAATTGCCTAATACTTCGACGTGCCCCAAGTTGCGCGAATGATCCCGCGGTCCACAAGATCGCTCCCTGCATGTGGTTCGACGGCAATGCGGAAGACGCCGCCAGATTTATGCGCAGACCTTCTCCGACAGCCGCGTCGATGGATAATCGCTCTCCGTCCGATTATCCCGATGGAAAAGAAGGCGATGTGTTGACGGTCGAGTTTACGGTGCTCGGCATGCCGTTTCTCGGGCTCAACGGCGGATCGCAATTCAGCTTCGACGAGCAATCTCGTTTCAAGTCTACACCGACGACCAAACCGAAACTGACCGCTACTGGCATGCGATCGTCAATTATGGTGATTCGGAAAGCGACTGCGGTTGGTGCAAGGACCGGTTCGGTCTTTCCTGGCAAATCGTACCGCGTGCGCTCATGGACGCAGTGAGAAGCTCAGACCGCGTGGCCGGCAACCGTGCCAGGGATGCAATGATGCAGATGAAGATCGACATTGCGACGATCGCAGCAGCCGTAACGGGTGACTCGTTCGCGTTCGAATGTTACGGTCGCGCGGAACCGCAAGCTCTGCGCGACCGTCAGTGCTCCTACGACTCGGGTTAGAACCGGTGGCCGAGGCCGATACCAAACAGCCAGGGATTGATTCCGACGCGGCTGACCTTCGCACCGCCCGACGTCACGTCCGACGATAGACCGATGTCCTTGACGTCCACGTTCAGGTAATAGCTGCGGATCAGCTTGACGTCAGCGCCGAATTGAAGCGCTGACCCCACGCTCGAGTGCGAAAGCCCCAATGGACCGACGCCGGGGACGTTGATGCTGGTTCCGTAGATGAGCGTGTAGTTGATGCCGGCCCCAATATACGGGTTCACCAAGGCACCCGGGGAGAAATGGTACTGCAGCAGCAATGATGGCGGCAGATGCTCGAAGGTTCCGATTTTCGTCCCGCTCAAAAACACGGATTGCTTCTGCGGGTATGTTAGGACGAGCTCCGCGGAGATGTTCGGTCGTAAGAAGTACGAGATATCCAGGTCCGGTAAAACCTTATTGTCGATCGTGATCGCGTTCGCCGGCACACCCAGTGCGGGAATGGCGTTGGATTGGTTCGCCGGCGCCAGATCTAACAGACGCAGGCGCACAAACCAATTTCCGTCATCGGCACGTACTTGTGAAGGTGCGATAAAGGTCAGAACCACCGCAGCAATGCACGCTGCTACACATTTCTTCATATCACGAACGTGCCGCCGCCGTGTGCAGAATTCATGAAAAACAAGTGTGCATGCGGTGAATCTCTTGCCTAGTAAGAGACCATTCGCGGAATTTGCACATTTTTAGGGCGACGCCACCTCCGGAAAATGTTTTATCGCTCGAGTAGGGCCACAAGGCGACTAGGCCAAACGAGCTAACTGAAATGTCACTCTTCGGCAGATCAGCGCCAGCGCAGTGTGTCCTGGCGACGCGAAATGCTTGAATGTCGGCTCCGGCGAGTTTGATCTCGTTCTGCTGAAGGAAACAGCAAACCCCAGAGCTCTTTCCGGTGAGTCGGGCGAGGAGATGTCGTTCGGAAGAGGGCGGCGGCCGCCGGGCGTTCCGACCATGATGCGTCTGAAGGTTGGCGGCGTACCGTTGCTGTCGAGTCGACGCGATCGGGCAACTGAAGCGCCGCGAAGCAATCGTTGCCGAATCAAACCGTCGTACTGAAGCGAAGGCGTCCGGCATCGATGCGCACACGCAAATGGCGATATTTCGCGAGGTAGTAGAGTCCGACCAGCGCTGCGCCGAAGCCCGCGCCGGCACCAACGCCGAGCGCCCAGCGCGGACCGAATGTATCAGCCACGTAGCCCACGATCGGGGCACCGATTGGTGTGCCGCCCATGGCGATCGTGAAGAAGATCGCCATGACGCGCCCGCGCATGATCGGCTCGATCGTGAGCTGCACCGTACTGTTCGCAGTGGTGGTGAAGGTTTGCGCGGACAGACCGATGATGACCAGCATGAGTCCGAACAGCCAGTAGTTCGGCATCAACGCCGCTAACGCGCAGCCGATCCCGAACAACGCCGCGCTGCAGAAGAGTATACCGGTTTGGAGTTTCTCGCGCGTTGCTGCGAGGAGCGCACCGGCAACCGTTCCGATCGCCATGATCGAGGTAAGCAGGCCGTACCGGCCCGCTCCGGCGTGAAAGACCATGACGGACATTGTCGAGATGAAGATCGGAAAGTTGAGTCCGAACGTGCCGATAAGGAACAGCATCAGCAGAATCGCCTTGAGATCGGGTCGCCGCGAAACATAGCGAAAACCTTGGCCTAGGCTGCCCGGGGTTCGAGGCGCTTTCCCGCTCGTATGAAGCTCATTTGCGCGCAAGAGAGCCAGCGAACAGAGAACTGCTCCAAAGGAACCAGCGTTGATGAGGAACGCGGACCCGGTGCCCACCGACGCAATCAGGACCCCGGCCACAGCGGGGCCGACCATCCGCGCGGCATTGAACGACGTTGAATTGAGCGCTACCGCGTTCGAGATGTCAACTTCTCCAACGAGTTCCGAAACGAACGTCTGACGCGCCGGCGTATCGAACGCCGTCACGCATCCGAGCAGAAATGCGAATACATAGACGTGCCATAACTGCACCAATCCGGTGACCGTGAGGACACCGAGCCCCAGCGCCAGTGCTCCCATCGCCGACTGCGTAGCGAACAGCAGCTTGCGGCGGTCGAGATGATCGGCTGCAAAACCGCTCCAGGGCAGCAGCAAAACACACGGTCCGAATTGGAGCGCCATGACGATGCCCACCGCCGTAGCGTTCCGGTGCGTCAGTTGGGTGAGAACGAGCCAGTCCTGGGCGATGCGCTGCATCCACGTTCCGATGTTTGAGACAAATGCTCCGCCGGCCCATATCCGATAGTTAAAGGTGCCGAGTGAACGAAACGTGCCTGTCACAACGGATCACGCACCTTTGCGTACGGCGCCGTCGATTCGCTCGTGCGCGATCGCGCGCGCAACGAGCATACGGAGCGAGACGAGCGGAAACATGTTCAAGCGTCGGCGATGCGTTTGAGCAGCGCCAGTGCGCTGGCGAGCTGTGTTTGCTCGGACGGCGACAGATGCTCTCGAATGGCGCCGAGTAGCCAGTCCTCCCGGGCCGCGCGGGTCGCCTCGATCCATTCGCGGCAGGCGGAGGTGACGCAGAGAATGGTCTGACGCCCGTCGTTTGGATCAGGTGCTCCGCTTATCATCCCGGCCGCCTCGAGAGCCGAGACGTTCGCGCTCATCGACTGCGGGCGCATTCCTTCAGCGCGCGCCAGCGTGCTCATCGTTGCCGGACCATCGCGCTCCAAACGTCGCAGAACCGAGAGTTGCGACCACGTGAGATCGCCGAGATTGGCCTGTTCGCGCATTCGGCGTTTGAGTTTTCCGATGACGGAACGCAGCTCGCTTGCCAAGGACGACGTGCCTGCATCGTCGAGATCGTGGGACCGCTTCCGCATGAACTCAGTCTACCAGATCTGAAGGTAAACTGCAAAGGTTACCTTATTATATGCCGCCCGCCGGCAAGCCGGCATCGATCACTGCGGGCAACGGCTCGCTTTGTCGGCTCTGACCAGCGCAATCGGCGAGCGCTAGAAACGCGTCCGAGATGCCGGGCTGATTCTATATCGAGCAGGACCGGGGAGGGAGCCTCGTGAGGGCGGCTCGTACAGTCGAGGCGCACCGTTTTCACTGCATTCGCGGAATTTGGAAATGGACACGACCGCGCATTCTTTTGGCAGCCTGCTGCGACGTTTTCGGAGCCGTGCTCGCGTCTCGCAGGAGACGTTGGCTGATGAGTCACGGCTGAGCGTCGAAACGATCAGCGCGCTCGAGCGCGGAAGCCGTCGCAGTCCTTATCGCGAGACGGTGGCGATGTTGGCAGACGCGCTGGCGCTCTCGCCGGCCGAGCGAGCCACACTCGAGCTCGCCGCGCGCCGCACGCGCAAGAAGACCGCGGTTCGGCCCTCGATACGAAACATCGACGATGAAGGCGCTAATTTGCCGGTCGCCCTCACGTCGTTCGTCGGGCGGGAACCGGATATCGACGCCATCATCGCGTTACTGCAAACGGCTCGCTTGGTGACGTTGACGGGACCCGGCGGGGTGGGCAAGACGCGGCTGGCGCTGGAAGTTGCGTCCCGCTTGGCGCAGACGTTCCGCGACGGCGCATGGTGGGTCGATCTCGAGTCGCTCACCGATCCGCAGCTCATCGCCCATGCAATTGCGCGGGCACTCCGTTCGAGGTTACCGGCGCAAGGCGACCCCCAACGAGCGCTCTTCGATTTGCTCGAGCAGCGCAATCTTTTGCTCGTGCTCGACAATTGCGAACATCTGATCGCTCCGGTGCGCACGGACATCCGGGCGCTGCTCCTTGCCTGTCCGCAACTGCGGGTGCTCGCGACGAGCCGCCAAGTCCTCGCCGTCGGCGGCGAGATGACGTATCGCATTGCTCCGCTTCGCCTACCCGACCGCGAAACGGCGGCCCGATTGTCGCCTGGCGCAGCACTGGAGAATGAGGCGCTCAAACTCTTCATCGAGCGGGCTCGGTCAGCGCGAGCCGATTTTGCGCTGACCGAGCAGACGGTGCCGATCGTCGCGGACATCTGCCGCCGGCTCGACGGGATCCCGTTTGCAATCGAACTGGCTGCCGCCCGCGTGAGCTTCCTTAACCCGAGCGACCTGCGGGCGCGGCTCGATCAGCGCTTTCGCATCTTCAATGACGGGAGCGTTGCACTGCCGCGCCGGCAGACGTTGCGGGCGCTCATCGACTGGAGCTACGATCTGCTCGACGAATGCGAGCGCGAACTGTTTCGGCGGGTGAGCATCTTCGCTGAAGGATATTTTACGCTCGAAGCGGCGCATGCCGTCTGCGGCGATCCAAACGACGATGAACTCGACGTGCTCGAGGTGCTCGCTTCGCTCGTCGATAAATCGCTCGTCCTCGCCGGCGGAACGGATGAGCGCACGCGTTATCGTCTGTTCGAATCCACGCG
Source organism: Candidatus Velthaea sp. (assembly GCA_050012475.1). Taxonomy (GTDB): domain Bacteria; phylum Vulcanimicrobiota; class Vulcanimicrobiia; order Vulcanimicrobiales; family Vulcanimicrobiaceae; genus Velthaea. The sequence goes on along the minus strand of JBEKHC010000040.1, from coordinate 35,266 downwards.
TCTGTATGCGCTCGAGAAACTCGCGGCGCACGGCGAGCGCGAACGCATCGAGGTTCGGCACGCCGCGTACTTCTCATCGCTGGTGATCGCAGCCGAGCAAGCGTACGAATCGCACGGAAGCGATGCCGGATACGACGGACTCGTCCCTGACTTGCCGAACGTGCGCGTCGCATTGAGCAACGCGGCAGCGTCGGCCGGCGACTGCGGGTCGCTGGCGGTCGCCGCGGCGCGACTGTTCAGCCGCGCCGGTTTGAAGCTCGAGGGAATGCATTGGCTCGAAAGCGCTTTGCAATCCGTCCGCCCGGATGATGCGCGACTGCAGAGCCGGATCTGGGGCAGCATCGCGTATCTCTCCGGCAACACCGGCGGAGCGCGGTCGTTCGATGCAGCGGCGCGTTCCGTTGAATTGGCGCGTTCGGCCGGCGATTCTGAGCTTATCGCCTGGTCGCTCATGCAGTATGCCGCTGCCGCCGTCGACACCGGCGCGCGGGCGTCTGCCGAATCGGCGCTGGCTGAAGCGCAGGTACTGCTCGGCCCCGATCCGCCGCCGCACCAACGCGCGCACGTTTTGGACGTACAGCTTCATGATGCTTGCGTCTTCGGCGACCTCGAGCCTGCGTTGCGGATCAGCGCCGAACTGCTTGAACTCTATCTGCGCATTGGAAGCGAGGCTGGTGCACTGCGCACTGCGACGAACCACGCGGAGATATTGCACGCATTGGGTGATACCGAAGCGGCCATCGCATTGGTGCGCAAAACGATGAGCCGCTCGAGCGCAGATCGTTCGGTCCACGGCACGCTGTTAACGAACCTCACCGCATATTCGGCTGCTGCCGGGCACGTGCGTGCGGCTCTCGAGACCGGAATCGAGGCACTCGAGGTTGTGCAGACGATGGGCCGCGGACCGACCGCAATGGCGATCGGACACCTCGCCCTCGGTCACGCGCTGGCCGGCGATGTGCAGCGCGCCGCACGTTTGTTCGGGTATTGGGTCACCTCATCGAACGCACTTGGCGTGAAGCACGAGTTCACCGAACGCGTGACACATGAGCGGCTTACCGTATTATTGGCACAGCACTTGAATCCCGCCGACCGTGCCGGGCTTTTGGAAGCTGGTTCGCGCTTCTCACTTAGCGAGGCCATTGCAGAGGCACGTTCCGTCGCGGCAGCTAGACCGTAGAAAGTTCCGCCCGGCGCGCAGTCGAAACGTCGCCTGATGCAGCCGAGTGAGGCGTGAAAAATGGAGTCAGCGACCGCACAATCGTTCGGCATGCTGCTGCGGCGTTACCGAACGCGAGCCGGGATTTCACAGGAAGCGCTCGCGGAGCACTCACGGCTGAGCGTTGAGACGATCAGCGCGCTTGAACGGGGGACCCGCCGCAACCCCTATCGGGACACCATCGCGCTTCTCGCGACGGCCCTGGAGCTGTCGTCGGCGGAGCGAACGATGCTGGAGTCTGCCGCAGGCCGAACTGCGGAACGGGTTCCCGTGCGTGGCACATTCAAACCGGTCAGCGGTCCGTCGGGCAATCTGCCGCTCCAGTTAACGTCGTTCGTCGGTCGCGCACCCGAAGTCGCCGCGATCGGGACGCTCGTTGGGAAGAACCGGCTGGTAACGCTCACGGGCTCCGGCGGTGTCGGCAAAACGCGTCTGGCGCTAGAGGTCGCGGCCGGTTTCGGTGAGTGCATGGTCGACGGCACGTGGTTCGCCGAACTGGCATCACTGGTCGACGAGGAGCTCGTTCCGACCGCGATCGCCAGTGCGTTGCACTGCAAACTGCCGGCTGACGGCGATCCGCTCGAGGGTCTGCTCACCTTTTTGGCACGAAAACACCTATTGCTACTGCTGGATAACTGCGAGCACGTGATCGTCGCAATAGGACGAACCGTCAGAGCATTGCTCTCCAACTGCCCCAACGTGGCGCTGCTCGCTACGAGCCGGCACGTGCTGGGCGTTGCGGGCGAGACGGTGTTCCAAGTTCCGCCGCTGTCGGTGCCGGATTCCGCCGGCGCGGCTGGGTTGAGGGTCGACGCAGCGCCGGAGTTTGAAGCACTGACGTTGTTTGTCGATCGCGCGCGCGCCGCGGAATCCCGTTTTGTGCTGACCGATCGAAATGTGCCGATCGTCGCGGACATCTGTCGCCGCCTCGACGGGATACCGCTTGCAATCGAGCTGGCAGCAACCCGAATCAAGATCTTGAGCCCGGGCCATCTGCGCGACCGGCTGGACGAACGCTTTCGCATCCTCTCCGGCGGCGACTACGCTGCGCTGCCGCGCCAGCAGACATTGCGAGCGCTCATCGACTGGAGCTACGATCTCCTCAGCGAACGCGAGCGAAAGTTGTTTCGCCGAGTCGGGATCTTTTCCGACGGCTTCACGCTCGAAGCGGCAAGCGCAGTATGCAGTGAATCGAACTGCGATGAACTCGACGTCCTCGAGCTGCTGGCCTCGCTCGTCGACAAATCACTGATCCTCGTTGCGATCGACGGCGACGCGGCTCGCTATCGCCTGCTCGAATCGACCCGGATGTATGCGCTCGAAATGCTTGCGGCAACGGGCGAGCGCCGTGAGTTGGAGGACCGGCATCTTGCCCATTTTCATGCAGCGGTCGCGGCTGCCGAAAGGGTCCTTGAAGCGACCGGGAGCGATGCGACCTTCGCACCGCTCTTGCTTGAGCTCGAAAATGTCCGCGCGGCGCTTCGCCATGCGCTCAACGGCGGCGAAGCGTCGATACTCGGCACGTTTGCGGTCAGCGCGGCGCGATTGTTCAGCCGCCTCGGTTTAAATGCTGAAGGGATTCGCTGGCTCGAGACGTCGCTCGAAATCCCCGGGCCTTCAGATCCGCGATTGCAGAGCCGGCTACTGAGTGCGATCGCCAATCTCGTCGTAAACTATGACGCGGCAAAGGCTTTTGAGGTGGCCGGACGTTCGATCGCCATTGGGCGGCAGGCCGGCGATCGCGAAGTGCTCGCCTGGGCGCTCGCGCGACGTGCGATGGCGGCAGCGGAGTTAGCCCGGCAAGACGATGCTGACACGGCGTTAGCAGAGGCGACCGAATTGTTCGGCCCCGATCCCAAACCATACCAAGCCGCGCACCTGCTTGCGCTGCGTCTCCGGAGCGCGCACCTTACGGGGAATCTGCGTTTGGCGGCCGAGATCGGGGGAGATTTGCGGATGCTGTTTCACGAGCTTGGAAACGCATCGGGCGAACTCATGGCGACGCTCAACCAAGCAGAAGACCTGCACGCTTTGGGGCAAACCGCTGCCGCGATCGCGCTGGTACGTGACGCTGAGAATTGCGCGCCCGACAGCCGCGAGATGCATGGCATCCTACAGTCGAACCTCTGCGGTTACCTCGCCGTACTGGGCGACGCGTCGGCGGCGCGAGCTGCCGGAACCAAGGCGCTCGAATTGTTATCCGGAGAAGGCGTCACGATTCGGGTCGCCGATGCGATCGGCCACGTCGCACTGGCGCACGCGCTTGGCGGCGATGCGGCACGCGCCGCGCGGCTGCTCGGACATTGGGACGCATCGCGGAAAGCTTCGAGCGTTCCGCGGGGATCCACCGAGCGAGCGACCTACGAGCGCCTCACGGCGATCTTGACAGGCCGCCTCGACTCGAGCGAACGCAAAGCGCTTCTCGAGGCAGGTGCCGGGTTGGCGCGGCAGGACGCGATCGCCGAGGCTCTTGCGACCGATCCGGTTTGATTAAAAGCAAACCTGCGCTCCGGTACTGCTCATGGAATCGCAAGCGGCGGTCGAACATGATCGCCGAACTCACTCTGGTGAGGCGGCGGCCGTAACGATGCACGACGCGGGCCGGCACCCATGCGCCATCGGCTCAGCTCGAGCCGCATGAAAGGACCTGCGGGCCGATCGCAGCGCTCGCTGTGCTCCTGGGTCGACTGCGGCCATCGCGGGACGCGCCAAGAAAGTCCACCACCCGCGCTTCGTACTGAAGCGGCGCAGTCTCGAAGGCGCGCAAGTGCTGCGCGCCTTCGACATACCAAACCGCTGGCGCAGCCGTTTGCAGCGAACAGGCTTCGTACAATCGCCGGCACATGTCCATCGGCGCAACGTGGTCCTCGACCCCACCGATGAGAAGCAAACGCGGCGATCCGCTCAAATTGGCCACCGCGTCAAGCGGGGTAGCTTTTGCGGCGGTCTTGGGAAAGAGTCGCCACAGCAGCCGCAAGAACGCAGCGGCGAACGGTTTGCCGGCGTAATACTCGTGCAAGGTTGTAAGCGGGGCCTCCGCGACAATTGCGTCGAACGGACGTTGCTCCGCCGCTGCGCATAGCGCCCAGACGGCGCCGAAGCAAACCGCCAAAGCATGGACGGGCAGCGTTCCGGCCCGCCCGCGTGCGTATCGCGCAGCCGCCAAGACGTCGTCGACATAGTTCAAGCCGCCGGGCGAGCTGGAACCGAAGCCGTTGAAATCAAAGAGGAGCGTATCGTATCCGTTGCGACGCAGGAGTCCCGCGCGCCCGGTGCGCAAAAAGAAGCCTTTCGCATCCCGTCGGAGCGGATGGGCGCAGACCACGACGCCGATGCGTTTGCCGCAAGCGCCACCATACAGAGCGGCCAAGGACGCACCGCTAGCGCTGGGAATGCGAACCTGTTCCCACGTGGTCCGGTCAACGGTTCGCGGCCACTGCCAATCCAAAACGTAGCGGCCGAGCAGCGGCGACTTGATCAAGCGCATCGCCTTCGTGCGCATCGAATCTCGTGTCCCGCTCCTCAAGTTCGAGGAGCGGCACAGGCCTTCCGGAATCACAGGAGACCAGCGAGGTTCATGCCGGAAGCGACGAGCAGGAGCGCGAGAATACGCGAGAACTGTCGATCGGAAAGCCGCGCGAAGACGGTCAATCCGAGATATGCCCCACACAGGGCGATGGGAACGAAGGCCAACGCGGTGAAATCGGAAAGCGCAGCAGGGCGCCCGGCCGCCCGGGCGGCCGTGAACAGCAGCGTTAGCGTTGCTACTTGCATGATCGCGATGTATGGTTGAAATAGCGCGCGCTGGCGCGCTTTGTCCCAGCCGCGGAGGCTGCACCAAATCGTCACGAATGCACCCGGAAACCCGGCGAGTCCGCCGGTTATCCCGCCGAGCATGCCCGACACGATGTCGACTGCGGCAGCGGATCGCGGACCGATGCTGACCACGCGCGGGCGCGAAAGAAGGACGTACGCGCCGTATCCGAGCAGGAAGAAGCCGATGCCGCGCGCGTAGACTGCCAGCGGTGCGTGCTCGAGTAAGTAGATGCCGGCCGGTAAGCCCACCGCTCCGCCGATGAGAAAGGTGCGCAGCGGCCGCCAGCGGATCGCCTGCCGCAGCGAAACGGTGCTCAGCAATTGAATGGCAAGACTGCAGGCCACGATGATCTGCAGTGCATGCTGCGGCGAACCGCCGTCTCGAAGAAGAACAGCGCCGGCCAAGGCAGAGAAAGCGAATCCGGCGATGCTCGATGCAAACGCCGCGCCGAAGATGACGAGCGCATCGATCAGAATCGGTCGGCCCGTGACGGCGGTTCGCGTCAAGAGTTCGATGCTGACGATGCTCGCCGCGAGCAGCACGAAGAACAACAATCCTCGGCGGACGTTCGTGCTCGACGGACGAGCTGTGCGGAAGACAACCTGCGCGCAGCCGTCCGCGCCGAGCGGGGATGCGACGTCCTTTGAAACGGGCATAGAGAAGCAAGACAACGTACGTGTTCCTCCGAGCGCGCGCGCCAATGCAACGTATCGCGCCAGATAAAGTGACGAGGAACGACCACCGTTCGCGAAATGAACGCAGCAGGCCGACGTGCGAGATCGACCCTACCGGTTACCGAACGTAGGTCAGCGCGACCGCTTTACGTTGATAACCGGTACATCGTCGCCTGCTTTGCCGGGAGTGGTCGCGCTTAGGGCCGGACTTCGTATACGAGATTGAACGGTGTTTGGGCTGCGCGGCGGAATCGCGTGAAACCGGCTTGGGTTACCACCTGGCGGATGCGCGTCTCGCCCGCCTGCGCTCCAAGCCCGAGCCCGACTTCTTGGGCCTTCGATGCCGGCGTGCAGATCGTCGTGGAGAATGCGTAATAGACGCGCCCGATTGGATTGAGGTTGTCTTCGAGACGATCGTTCGCATACGGTTCCACGAGCAGCCACGTTCCGTCGGGCGCAAGCGACTTGCGGACGTGCCGAGCAGCGCCGACGGGGTCACCCATATCGTGCAGGCAGTCGAAGAACGTGACCAGATCGTACGAAGTCCCTGGATAGTCTTGGGCGCGAGCGACGTCGAACGACACGTTCTGGCAGCCGGCAGCGGATGCTTCGCGACGAGCGCTTTCGATCGATTGCCGGTGATAGTCGAAGCCGACGACGCTAGAGCGGGGGAAGGCTTGAGCCATGATGATGGACGACGAGCCGTGACCGCAACCGACGTCGGCAATGTGGGCGCCTCGCCGCAGCTTCTCTTCGACGTCGGTTAAGGCCGGGATCCAGGCAGTGACGAGATTTGCGTTGTAGCCGGGCCGAAAGAAGCGCGCGACGCCCTCGAACAAACGCGTGTCGTGCTCGTGCCAGCCGAAACCGGATCCGGTCCGGAAGGCATCGGTGATCTGGGGTTCGACGGCGAACACCGCTTGAATCATTTGGAATGCGCCCTGCACGTACATCGGGCTCGTGGGATTCGCCAGCATGTAGGCGTGCTCGACCGGCAAGAGATACGTGGCAAACGTCGGATCGTACTCGATGTATCCGCCCGCCGTCTGGTTGGCCAACCACTCACGCAAATAGCGCTCGTCAGTGCCGGTCGCTGCGGCAAGTTCGTGCGAGGTCACCGGTCCGTTCTCGGCGAGCGCACGGTAAAGTCCGAGCCGGTCACCGATGACGACGAGTGCCGCGCTTACGGCAGCACTGATCTCGGCGACCGTTTTACCGGCGAAAGCGTGAAGTTTTTCGCTGTCCATAGTAGCCGGCGCGGCCGGCGGGGCAGTAGCAGCCATGGGTGTTCCTCTTGGGGGCGAAGCGGCAAAAAGATGACCCTGCGGCGGCGTTGCGGCGCCGAAGGCCATTACGATTTTGCCGTAGCGCGCCCAGGACGGACCACGGCGGGTCGTACAGTTGGCGGCGTACAGTTGTGTCCGGCCGGCGGGCGTCGTTATCGTGGCTGACGCGCGCGGTTCGAAGAAGCGTGGCGGATTCTTGAGTACTACGGCTGCTGCGCCGCTATTGGCTCCGCACTGACGCGTTAACGGTCATTGCACTCTGCTGACGTCCTGCCGCATGTTCGCCCCAAGGCGGCTTGCGCGAAGGCGCTGGCACACGTTCGTACCGTGCCCGGTAACTGCAGTGGGGTTGGCGTTGACTGCCTCTGTTACCAGCAACACCGCGCTCGCCATGGTCGGCCTAACCTTTGGCGGCGGCCGGACTTTCGAGCGGGCAACCCGCATTCTGGGCGCTGCCCGCGGCATTGGTGGGCGGGGCCGCCGCTGCCGCCGGATTTGTGAGCACCTATGCCCTCGGCTGGAAGACCGTTCTGACGTACAGCACATCGGCAAGCCTCTATCTCTTCGCCGGGCTCATCATCTTCGGCGTGCTGGTGCTCGCCATTCCGGTTCGCTCGGTGAATAGGTGATGCTCATCGGGGATTTGGACGCCAACGCGTGCATTTGGGAAGACGATGCGATCGCCGCTCCGATCAGTCGATCGTGACCCACGCCGGTGCATGATCGCTCGCATCCTCGGCGCCGCGGATTTCCCGGTCCACACCGGATCCTCTTAACCTGGCCGCGACGCCGGTGCTGAGCAGAAGATGGTCGAGCCGCATGCCCGCATCGCGGCGCCAAGCGTCACGCAGATAGTGCCAAAACGTGTACATCGGCTCGGTGGGATGTTGGCTGCGAATTGCGTCGGTCCAGCCCTGCGAGAGTAGCCGCGCATACGCCTCGCGAGGTTCTGGCTGCAGCAGCGCGTTCGTGCGCCACGAGCGCACGGCGTAGATATCGGCGTCGGTCGGCACGACGTTGTAATCCCCGGCGAGCACGGCGGGAACGGCGAGATCGCGCAATTCGGCGGCGTACGCGATCAGGCGTTCGAACCAGCGCAGTTTGTATTCGAACTTCGGTCCGGGCTGCGGATTGCCGTTTGGAAGGTACAGGCACCCGATGAGTATGCCGTTGACCGCTGCTTCGATGTAGCGCGCCTCGCGGTCGTCCGCGCCGTTCGGCAAGCAGCGCCGCGTTTCGATCGGCTCGGTTCCACGGCAAAGCACCGCGACGCCGTGGTGCGGACCCTGGCCGTGACAGATCGCGCTATAACCCATGGTCTGCAGGGCGCGGTGCGGGAACTCGGCGTTTCGGCACTTGATTTCTTGCAAGCAAACGACATCCGGCTTCGCGACGTCAAGCCAGGCTCGCAGGTTTCCAAGACGACGGTTTATACCGTTGATGTTGAGCGTCGCGATTTTCAATGCTGGATCAGCCGAGCTTGCCGGGATGTGTCGTTCATGCCGCGGTCCGCGCCCCTACGGCGTGTGAAGCGCCGCGTCACGCCGGCGCGCATGCCCGGCGTCACGGACACGACCGGGCGCGGCCCCGGTGTGGGCCTTCGTGCAGACTCCGTGACTCTCCGGCTTTGCAGGTGGCCGTTTCGCTAACTTAGGTGATGGTCTCGATGGCAGCCTCTCCATCGCTTGTCAGCGAGGTCGCCCAAACCATTGTCGATCCGACCCATCCCGGCGATGTCGACCGGGAATAGCCGCCGAAGTCGTCCACGCCTACGCGTATCCTTTGCTTAGGCGGCGGACTGCTCGACATTGAGTCGTCGCTATTGATGGCCTTGGTCCGATACGGATCGAACGTCGTCGCTAATGACGGTCCCGGTCCGATGCGTATCGAACGCGGGAGCCGGATGGTGCGAGCTCATATATGGGTCGTGGAAGGCCGTTGCATACGTCGCTGTATCGGCCCGATCCCTTGCTCGAGAACTTCTGCGGATTCGGCAGCGGAAACACCTGTCGCGGGGTCCTTTGGGGACACGGACGTTCGTTGATCTCGTTGCCCCCGCTTTACGGTGGCAACAACAGCGCTGCGTACGGAGCGAACAACTTCGGGCAGATTGTTGGGGCGTCCGAGACCGCCGCGCTGGAGAATAACTCTAATTGCGCGCAGGAGGTTCTTGCAACGCAAGGCGCGCTCTGGCAGCCGCTCAGGTACAAGCACGCCACCGCGCTGCCGCCGGTCGCGGGCGACACCGATTCGTCTGCGTATGCAATCGACGACCACGGCGACGCCGCCGGCGCATCCGGCTCATGCATCGATTTTCCGCCGAACGCGGACGAGCTGCACCCGGTGCTCTGGCGGAACGGCAAAACCGTCGCCCTTCCTACGCTCGGCGGCACGCTGGACAACGCAGTAAATGCGATCAACGAGCGGGGCGAAATGGCCGGACAGTCGGCGCTGACCGGAAACTCGACCGTCCACGCTGCGTTCTGGAGAAGCCCTCGGGTCATCACGGATCTCGGGACATTTCCGGGCGATTCCTACAGTCTGCTCTTTGGGATTAACGACGAGGGACAAGTCGTCGGAGGCTCAGGTTCGCAGACGAATTATCGCCGGTGGCGCATACGATGCGGTGACCGGTCTCGACGTTTCGTTTGCCGCTATTCCGACGGGCGTACCGGTGAATCGCACACATGTAAACGTGGTTCGTCCGCTCGTTCTTCCTGCAAGCGTGATGCAGCGGATCAGACAATACGGCCGGAAACGGTTCGGTTCCAGCGGTGAATAGCCACCAGGAGGCAATAAACGCGTCAAGCAATCCTGCTTCAACAACGTTTTTATTCGCGGTGGCCACGAAAATCGCCCTACGGCACTTCTGGAGAGCATGATCCATGAATGCCCAACGACAATTGCGCCGCTCGACAGCATCTCTTGTTCGAGGGCGGCGTGGGGAGCTTTCGCGGCAGGTCTATCTCAAGAGGGGCTGCGCGTGCCCAGTTGGCGCAATTGTCCGCGATCGACTACGCCGCTGACGGCGAGCGAGATTCAATCACTCAGGCGTGTTGATCAATGCGCTTGAACCATGAGAGAGCCGGCACGGACATGCCATGCCGGCTCTCCCTTGACGGTGGGCGTGATGGCGCGCCGAGTCTGCCTTAGACCAGCGCCATTGCCTTGCGGTCGATCTCGAACTGTTCGTCCTTCAGTCCCATGGTCGTCGCACCGCCCGCAGTGACTTCGTGCGCGAAACCGACCGCCTTCGGCAGCACATGGTCGGCATAGAAACGCGCCGTTACGAGCTTGGCCGCATAAAACGGATCGTCGAGTTTTTTCTCGGCGACGAGCGCCGAGCGTCCCAGTTGCCAGCCGCCGGCGACATAGCCCCAGAGCATCAAGTACGGAACTGCGGCTGCGAACGTCTGACGCGTGTCTTTTTTCGCGTTCGTGCGAAGCCACGTGGCGGCTGTTGTGAGCGCCTCGACGGCCTTGCCCAACTCGACCCCAATTGCGTTCGAGTCGGCGTTCGAGCTGGCGGCGAGTTCCTTAACGGTGGCCTGCATGCGGGCGACGACCTGCAGCGCGACCTTGCCCGAATCGCGCAGGAACTTGCGGCCTAAGAGGTCGTTGGCCTGGATGGCGGTCGTTCCTTCGTAAATCGAGGCGATGCGAACGTCGCGATAGTACTGCGCGACGCCCGTTTCTTCGACGTAGCCGCTGCCGCCGAAGACCTGCAATGCGTCGGAGCAAAGCGAAGGCGCGATTTCCGTCGACCAGCCTTTGACGATCGGCGTAAAAAACTCGACGGTTTCCAAAGCTTCTTCCCGCTTCGCCGGGTCGGGGTCGGCGTGATGATCCATCGCCTCCGCGGTAAAGAACGCCAGGGCGCGCATCGCCTCGACCTGGGATTTGACGTTCATGAGCAAGCGACGAACGTCGGGATGCGCCAGAATAGGAACCGGCGCCGGATCCTTGGAGCCGACGTCACGGGACTGCACGCGCTCCTTGGCATACTCCAGGGCAGCCTGGAAGGCTCGATCGGCGGCCGCATACGCCTGGACACCCATCGAGAAGCGCGACATGTTCATCATGATGAACATGTATTTGAGTCCCTCGTTCTCCTCGCCGACGAGGTATCCGACGGCGCCGCCGCTCGTCTCACCGTAATTGAGCGAGCACGTCGGCGAGGCATGGATGCCCAGCTTGTGCTCGATCCCGCTGCACCAGATATCGTTGCGCGCGCCGAGCGATCCGTCCGGATTGACCAGGAACTTGGGCGTGATGAAAAGTGAGATGCCCTTGATGCCTGCGGGTGCGTTAGGCGTGCGCCCAAGCGTCAAATGAATGATGTTCTCGGTGTAATCGTGCTCACCGTAGGTGATGAAGATCTTCTGTCCGCTGATCAGGTAGTGGTCACCATTGGGGACCGCTCTCGTGCTCACGGCGGCAAGATCGGAGCCGGCCTGCGGCTCCGTGAGGTCCATCGTTCCGGCCCATTTTCCGGAGACGAGGTTGGGAACGTAGAGCTTTTTTTGTTCCTCGTTGCCGCAGAGAAGGATCGCTTCGATCGCGCCCTGATTGAGAAGCGGCCCGAGCGCGAAGCCCATGTTCGACGCGTTCCACATCTCGAGCGTCGCGGTCGCAAGGAGCTGCGGCAACCCTTGACCGCCGAATTCCGGCTCCACGGCTAGTCCGAACCAGCCCGCCTCGCTGAACAAGTGATAGGCTTCTTTAAAACCCTTGGGGGTCGCGACCGCGCCGTCGCTAAACTTGCATCCCTCGCGATCGCCGACGACATTGAGCGGATCGAGCGCGCTACTGGCAAAGTTTCCGGCTTCTTCGAGGACGGCATCGGCAAAGTCGGCGGCTTCTTCGTACCCCGGCAATTTGGTGACGCTCTCGAAATCGACCAGCTCGTGAATAAGAAACTGATAGTCGCGCAACGGTGCTTGATAAGCGCGCATATGACTCGGACCCCCTTGATTCTGCATGCTGACTGATGTGGATTAGGAAGAATTCGCCCGCTCAGTCAGATGTTCCGCCAGCAGCGTTCGGTCGTGACGCAACAGCCGGGTTTCCTTGCAGACTCGGCAGCTGGTTGTCGGGGGGCTCGATTCCTTGCAGTGGGGTACGGCTCTTGTCGAATGCGAGCTTCGTCACGTCCACCGGGCGTGACATCCGGTCCGGCACCGTCAGAACCTGGTCCGCCGAGGCCTCCGCGGGTCGCACGCTGCTCCACGGCTTCCGGTATCGGCTTGACGTTGACCCGTGCTGGAAGCATCTCCATCGCGCCAGGCCACGCGTCAGGCCTGCCACGGCCCACACCGCTCGTCAGAGTGATGGAGCGTCCTGGGCGATCGCAAACTCTTGCCGAGCTTGACCGGCGCGAGAACGCCCAGGAGCCCTTCGAATCTTCAGCCGGTACCATCATACCGGTTCTTGCGTTTTATCGATGCGTTAGGGCAGACTCACGACTTGCGGGCTTAGCGTCGCAATGAAGCCGTGATGCGCGCCGGACCGACCACCGTAAAAGCCGACGATGTCGTAGGCTCCCGTGGGCGCGGTCGGCGTATCGATCGCGAACGGCTCGGTCGAAAAAGCCCCCGGATATTGGAGCGTCGCGAACACGCTGTTTGATAAAATGAATCCCCGGACCGTGCTGATGAGCCGGGTGCCCGTTTGGTAATAGCCTACGACTTGGCTTGTATCGTTGACGCCCGTCGCCCAGGTAGCCAGCGCACCGGGAACGTCGATCTGCAACGGGTTGTCGTTCGTTGCCAGCGGCATAAGTGTCTGCCCGTGAATTGCATTGTTTTCGTTGACGATCGTCGCCGCCGCGAGGCCGTTGTTGTTGATTGCGTTGATGTAGATCGCATCCTGGCGGATTGGAAAAACGCACTCTCCGGCGGTGAAAGCGAAGCCGGCCGGCCCGAAGTCGCCGACGATCGTGCCGGCGTCGTTTATTGCATTCGGGGCGACATTGGCAGGCCCGCGGCCGACGTTGAGCGGGCACGTAATGGTCGTGTAGTTGCCCGCGGTCGAGACAAACCCGCGGACGACTCCGTCGGCGCCTGCATAATAGCCGACGATCTGCCCGGTCCGATTGAGACCCATCGTCCACGTGTTAGCTGCGCCGGGATAGTTGAGGGTCGTGAATCGTCCGCGCGACCAAACAAAGCCGTGGGTCCCGTGAGGGTCGTGAAAGAAGCCGACGACTTCGACGTACTGCAGCAGCACGCCGACCCGAATCACCCCGTGCACTTCGGTCGAATCGGCGCCCGGCACATCGAGTGCCGTAAAGGTTGTCCGGGTGGCGGCTCCGACGGGCGCACTCGCGGCGAGCACGCCCGCCAAAACCATGCAGCAGAAAAGAAGCGCTGTTCGCATCGGTGTTCTCCTCTTTGTCGACGGGAAGCGTCAGTGTTGACTTGCCGGATCAGCGTAGCGCGACGCCGTCCCCGAAACGTCCAACCTTGTGATACGCCTGACGCAGCGCAGCGCTCCGTGCTCCGCCACTGCAGGCGCGAGCGACGGATGGCGGCGGGTACGTATCCTTCGAATGGGACGTGACCGAGACGACTGCGGGACCGCACCCGGCGTGCGCGGATGAAAGGGGGCGAAGCTGCCGGCCCCGATCTAGGCCGACCTAGAGGGTACGTCGGTCGAGCCCTCCGTACCAGATCAGGGTGCATATGACGGTGCCGATTGCCGCGAGCGCACCGAACCCGACGTCGCCCGTTGACGCGGCGACGAGACAGCCCGTGCCGCCGAAAACCGCGCCGATGAACGCCGTTAAGATGACCAATCCCTCGTTGTCGGCCATGAAGGCACGATACACGTTCGCGCCAGTCCGGACATCCGTAGTACTACCTATGCGCCGCAGCTTGACCGCGACCGCCAGGTGAAGACATCCGGTCGAGTTCCGGGCGAGTAAGCGCGCATTCTGACCTGACGCACTCATTTCGACCGGAAGGTACGGGCGTGGATCTGCAACGTGCGTTACCGTCGGGGCGGACCCAATTCGAGGCGCAGGGTCCGGCTCGAGGGCGCGTTCGACGAAATGGTGGATTGACGATCCAACGATCAACCCGGCTGTGAGGATGGGCCAGCGTCTTTGATGCGATTCATTGAAGAGTGTCTCGCTAATTTGCGAAAGCAAGCCGCCGATGCCGACACCAGGGCGCCTCGAGTTCAATTTACCGAAGACACGTTTCGTCGACGAGTTGGCGGACTGCAGCGGCTCCGGTGCAGCCGGCATCCTCGTTTCGATTTTACGGCGTTGCGGAACATCGTTCGTCGGATCGTTGCTAAGCACGAACGTTTGTAAAAATGGTTGCTGCCGATCACGTTCGATCGCTTCACAATACCCGTGGGTTACGGCATGCGCAGGGCTGCCGCGCCGAGGCACTCGAAGGTCGTAAGGCCGCAGACAAGACGTCGAGACCTTTTCAGGCCTGCCGTCAAGTCTTGCGCGATATCTCGATCTGACGCATGATAAGAACACCATGCGGGACGTTCGAATCCGTATTGCTCCCTCCGAGGTCGACTCGCTCGACCGGGTTGTTTCATTTGCAATAGAGGTCTACGACAGAGGCAAATCGATTCCAAGCAGACGCGATCGACGTGTACTTGTTGAAGCGCGTGATTTCGTGCTCGAACTTCGGCTTGCGATCGCACGCACGTCGGAAGATTCATCGATTTAGGAAAGAGCGGACGTAATGGACGAACGGCGGATACGAACGTTCGGGATGACATCTCTGCGCATAATAGTACGCGAACTCGAGCGTGATCGGCAGCAAATGTTCGACGTAACGTTGAGGATGGAAACCAGTCGACCGTAAGAGTTTTGAGCCCTTTCGACGAAACAGCGCCCATGGAGCCGGTTGCGTTCACACTCATTACAGGCGAGGACGCGTTGGCAGAACGGGTTTGCGCGGAATTGATCGCCACGGGCGACGTGCGCGTCTGCGTTCTTTCCGTGCTCGACGAGGAACGCCGGGCTGCCTTCGAGCGTCTTGGCGCAACCGTCGTTTGCCGCACACCGAATAGTCGTGAGGCGCTGCAAGCCGCAGATGTGACGTCGGCAGCGACGATCCTCACGCTCGCAACCGACGACGAAGAAAACCTCGGCGTCGCGCTGCGCGCGCGAATGCTCAATCCGCGAATCCGCGTCGTGCTGCGGCAGTTCGGAACGAAGATCGGACGCAAGATCGAGCAGAACTTGCCGGATTGTTCGGTCATCTCGCCGGCCACGCATGCCGCATCCACCTATGCCGGCGCAGCCCTTGATCCGGGCTGCTTCTTTGCGCTTCGTTTTCCGGAACCGGACACGGGAACGCTCGTCGGGTTCACGAAGGGCGACGCGCGCGAACTGCGGCTCGAGGGGTTGACGGTAGCGGCGGCGGAGAGCCTGCTAGACGTGCGGATCGTTTCGGTCGGCGACCGTGATGCACCGCCCGCCGAGATGAGCATTACGGCAGACGATGAGGTGGTCGTTTTCGGCCGGGTCGTCGCGCGTCGTCCGGTCGCTGAATCGCGGAATGAGACGCGGTCCGGCGAGCGACGCCAAATCGTCGCGAAGGCGATCCGCTCCCTCACGCACATCGATGCGGTGCTTCGAACGACCCTCCTGGGCGCGGCCGTATTCTACGGGCTGCTCGTCTTGTTTTTTCATTTCTTTGTACGCTCCACATGGACTTCAGCTGCGTTCGACGTGGCCCAGCTCGCGACGAATGCCGGCTTCGGCGACGCATCCGTCACTCGTGACGGACTAGCCATCACGCTGACGGTGATCGCTGCAATGATCGGGGGCACGATGCTCACGAGCATCCTGATCGGCTATATCAGCTCCGCCATCACGCGAGCCCAGTTGACGGCACTTGCCGGGTTGCGGCGCATCCGCGGACGCGGTCACGTTGTGGTCTGCGGGGCCGGCCGCATCGGGGGGGCCGTCGTCGAGCTCTTGTTGCGGGCAGACAAACACGTCGTGGTCGTCGATCTTTCGCCGGATCCGTATTTGATGCGCCTGGCGCGGAAGAACGCCATCGATTTGCTCACCGGAGACGCGACCCATGAAGAAGTGCTGGAGCTGTGCGATATCGCGCATGCGTCGGCGCTCGTCGTGTTGACGAACAACGATCCGGGAAATCTCGAGATAGCGCTGGGCGCACGCGCCCTGCGGCCGGACGTGCCGCTCGTCGTGCGAATGGAAAATCGAACCTTTGCGCAGGCGACGGCGGAACTGTTCGGCATCGCGACATTCTCGCCGGCCACGCTCAGTTCGCCGGCCTTTGCCGGACTTACCCGGTTCGCCGGGTCACTTGGGCGCGTGGCCTACGGAACGGTCGACCACACGATCGCGCGCCGGCGCGCCTTTGAAGCCGAACTGCAGCCCGGAGCCATACCGCTGTGCGCATGGCACGACACGACGCTGCGGATCATCCGCAGCGGCCGCGAGGTCGAACGCGGTGACGTTACGTTGTACGCGATTTCATCGACTGCGACAGCCCGGATGAATGCCGCAACCGGCGAACGGTCGAACCGGTAGCGCCGCACTCGACGCGTCGGAGAGAAAGTCGTGTTCTGAGATTGAACGCAACGTCGGCCGGATGAGACATGGATGAAAATTCATTATCGCCGCTGCACTTCTGCCTTTCTTTCTCGTATGGTAAAGCAGGGACGAAGATTCTTGAATGCAGTCTTACCGACGTTGCTTTCCTTTGGGAGGGACCCTTGCCACGCTTTACCTACCGAACGATCCTTGCCACCGCGCTCGTCGCAGTCGTTGGCTTGAGCGCCGCTCCGCCGGCCATGGCCCAACCGATGTCCGGGCAGCATGCGAGTAACAGGAATATCTGGCGAGTTCGGCACCAACTCGAGCGCGATATCAACCAGCTTCAACACGACGATCGAGACTACGGCGGCCATCGCGTGGCGGCCATCGAACGCTTCAACGTTGCGCATAACGAATTGCTTCAAGCCGAAGAATTCGAGCACCGTCATCCGGTTACATTGGGTTCAGGCGTGAGCCCGAACGGACCAATCGATCGCGGCCAGCGCGGCAGCAACAGGAACATCTGGATCGTGCATCGCAGCGTCGACCGTCTCATCGTTGCGCTGCAGCACGATGCGTCCGACTACGGCGGACACAAAGCCGCCGCGATGCAAGCGATGCAGGACGGCCGTGCGCAACTCGTGGCCGCCGAGGGATTCGCCCGCGCGCACGGTTACTGAAGATTTCCAGGAGTTCTCTCGTTGGAGTTCTCTCTTGGGATGCTCTGATTTCGTCCTGGCGAGGAGCATAGCGGCGAAGTTTGCTTCAGCAAATGAGCCGTGTAGCGACGACGTCCAGGGCTAAATCAGAGCATCCCTTAGGTGTGCGAGCAAGGCCGGTCTGCGGGAGGCGACCGGCGTGACGGAGACCCTTGGACGGGAACGGATCGCCGGTCGCCGAAATCAAGTTGGGAATTGCGGCCCCGCGCTTGAGACGACGGCATGTTCGCCTTTTATTATGAACATTCGTACCCGGTCGAACGGAAAGTCGTCGTCGTCGACACGGCGGAAGAGCATGCGCCGCAGGCGCTTGAACGAAAAGTCAAGCGAGTCAAGCTCGACGTCGGGAAGCAATTCTACACGCGGGCCGGTGCGGAAACGTACGCCCCGGACGCGCTAAGCTGGCTCAAGCGCAACTTTGGACCGATCGGCGGTACCCTGAGGTTGTTTGTCGTCAACGAAGACACCGGCGAAGCGTTTGAGCAGATGAACTCATTGTTCTCGATGCGGAAGCAGCCCTGAGCGCTCGCAAAGGAACGCTCTGGTCCGCTTGCGGCGCGCGATGCTCCGAAAGAACGGGAACGTTCGGCTAAGGCGCCGCCTCCTGCGGATAGGAACGCAAGCAACCGCAGCCGGCGCGCGTGCAGCCGTTTGTCGCGTGGGCAACCTTCAAGTGCTCGCAATCCCAGCAAACATCTTCGGGATATTCTGCCACGAGCCGATTGAGGACAGCGCTCCGGAACGCCCGCAACATCAGCTTCACGCGGCGGACGGAGCCGAGGTTCACTGCGGTTCCTCCGCATCGAGAAAACATGAGCCTTCCTCATCATCGGCACGAGCGCGCCGGAACGCGAGCTGCTCCTAAGGCCGCTGGGTTCAGACCGAGGTTCGCTGGGGTCGGCTCGCCGGCGCCGTCCAACGAGCGTACGGGCCCTCAGCGTTCCACCGGGTTCGCGTACCAGCCGCGCTGCTCCGGCCCAGCCCGGTCGAGCACGATCTGCATCACCGCCGCATTGCGTTCCAGGCACGGGAGGCAAACGCCGCAGCGAACCGCGCCGCGAAATGCCAAGCATGGCGAACACCGCGGGAGATGTTGGGCAGCCGCCGACCGAAGCGCTGTGTCCGCATCCGATGAATCGCAGCGAATACGGACGTCGCAAAGATATTCGTTGAGACGCGCGGTATCGATGAGCGACAGCGTTTTGACACGGCCGCGCATTTCGTTATAACCGCGGTGCAACGCCGTTTATCGAGATAGCCGGAGGACGAAGTCTTCGATGGGCGACTATGAACTTCACGACGAGCGCTTCAAGAAACTCATCATCGGGCATGCGAAGCTCGAACGCCTTTGGACGGGGTCTCGTTGGGCCGAGGGACCGGTCTATGTTCCGGCGGCGCGGCACGTGCTCTGGTCGGATATTCCCAACGATCGCGTTCTGCGCTTGGTCGAGGATGACGAATCGGTCAGCGTGTTCGCGAAGGGGCTCGGCTATCAAAACGGTCACGCGCTCGACGGCGCCGGCCGGGTCGTTGCCTGCGAGCATGCCGGGCGTCGCATTTCCCGGCTCGACCACGACGGTGTCTGGCGCGCGCTCGCGACGCATTTCGACGGCAAGCAACTCAATTCGCCCAACGACGTGATCGTCAAGTCGGACGGGTCGATTTGGTTTTCGGACCCAACCTACGGCATCGACGGCTACTACGAAGGCACGCTCGCGCCGAGCGAAATCGGCGCGTCGCGCGTCTACCGGCTGCAGCCCGACACGGGTTCGCTGACAGCCGTTGTAAGCGACTTGATTCGGCCCAACGGTCTCGCTTTTTCACCGGACGAAACGACGCTGTACGTTGCCGACACCGGGGAAACGCACGTGCCCGAAACGCCGCGCGCAATCTACGCGTACCGCGTCGCTGCAGACGGCAGCTCCGTTACGTCGAGCGGCGTATTCGCCGTGTGCGAAAACGGCTTTTTCGACGGCTTCCGCATCGATTGGCACGGCAACCTTTGGGCGTCGAGCGCGGATTCCGTGCGCGCATACGCACCGGACGGCACGTTGATCGGCCGCATCTGGGTGCCCGAACTGGTATCGAATCTTTGTTTCGGCGGCGCACGGCGCAATCGACTCTACATCACCGCGCAAACGTCGCTCTACGCGATCTACCTGAACACCCACGCGGCGGGCTGGTGCGCGCCGTAACGTATCATCCCGCTTGGCGCTCTTCAACAGCGTGGTGTTCGTGGAGCGCATACACGACGTGGAATACGCGGCCCTCGAACATGGCCAGCAAACCTTTGGTCACTTCTCTGCTCTCGAACCGAACCTTCGAGGCGAGTGCCGCTTCGATTGCCGTGCGGCTGCAATAGGTGGTCTCCAACACCAGCGGATACGAATGCGAGCCATCGTCCGCTTCGACCTCGCGCAGCGTTTCCACCCGGACGGCGCCTGGAAAGCGCGTCCAAAGCGGGACGAGACGCTCGTTGACGTAGGCGTCGAATTCCGCCTCACGGCCCGGAGTGATCGATCCTTCAAAAAAGGCTAACCGCTTGAACATCTTGCGTTCCCTTGATCGCGCCGCGCCGCAGAAGCGGCGTGGCAGAAAAAGCGGCTGCGCGATGCCAGACCGCGCAGCCGCGTGGGTTCCCTCGGATCTTGGCCGGCGAAGGTTACTTGACGCCCCAGATCGTCTTGTAGTGGTCCCGATAGCCGTTGCCGGGGTCGAAGATGTTCTTGTCGCCACCGTCATAGGCGACGTTGTCGGCGGTCACCAAGTGGATCTTCGAGATGTAGCCCGACCACTTCGCCTTGTTGAACGCCCGGTTCAGCTCGTCGACGAGTTGCCAGCCTTGCATGTTGAGCGGTTCAGGCACGGTTCCGGCTTGATACTGTTTGGCGCGAATGCGTTGGAACGCCGATTCCGAGCCGTCGCCCGCAGAGATCGCGCGGGGTGCGCCGTCGCCCTTTTTCCCGGCTGCGGAGAGCGAGGGTCCCATGAAATCGAAATAGAGATCGTTGATCGCCAGCGAGTGCGTCCACTTGTCGCCATATTTCTGCAACAGCGTGGTAGTCAGCTGCGGCATGCGCTGTGAGGATTCGGCGATCGGGCTATCCACGTACTCGAGCACCGTGCAGCCCGAGCACTTTTTGATTGCGGCTTCCATTGCTTTGGCTTTGAATACGGCGATCTCGAACTGCGAGTCGGTGAAGATCACCACGCCGGCCTTGCCGCCGGACTCCTTGATTGCCTGATAGGCCGCGGTGTCGGAGACGTCTTTGGGAGACGTGGAGACATTGGCGAAGATGCCGGCTTCGGGTTCGGGACCGGCCTTGGTGCCCGAGTGCCATCCGACGATGGCGGCGCCCGACTTCGCTGCGGTTTCGAAGGCGACTTTCTGCTCGTTGGTGTCGAAACCGCCGGCGATGATGCCGTCCGGCTTCAGCGTCAAGGCTTGGCTCATCGCCGAGGTGCGGCCCGAGACCGAGCCTTGGCCGTCGATGATGGTGACGGTCCAGCCGATGGCCTTCGCCGCTTCTTTGACGCCTTCGGATGCACCGAGGATGCCGCCGTTTTTCAGATCGCCGGCGACGAACACGATTTTCTTGCCGGCCGCGGCTTTGGGCCCGGTCGTCGGGCCATCCCACGTTGAGGCCCGAGCGGTAGCCGTGTTGGCCGCCTTGGTCGCCATGTTGACGTAATCATCGGCGCGCGCGGCCGACCCGAGCGCGAGCGATGCGGCGCCGGTCAACAGCCAAAGGCGCGAGAACTTATTCATGCTTGGGCTCCTGTAGGAAGAATTGCGGTGGGGCCGTCGGGGCCGTCGGGGTTTTGCGCCGTTGGCGCGGGCGTGGGCGGCGGGCCGACGACGCGCCGCCGTTGGGCATAGGCCGCGATACCGATAGCGATGAGCAGTGTCGCGCCGTTGAACATCGGCTCAACGAAGAACATCGCGCCGAATTGCTGAATGCCGGAGATTCCGATTGCCAGGATCGTCACGCCGACGACCGTCCCCCAAACGTTGACGCGTCCGGGCTTGATCGTGGTCGAACCGAGGAACGCGCCTACGAGTGCGGGCAACAGATACTCGAGCCCGACGCTGGCTTGGCCGATGTGCAGTTTCGCCGCCAGCAGCACGCCCGCGAACGCGGTCAGCAATCCCGAAGCGACGAAGGCGAAGATCGTGTACGTGCGGACCGGAACGCCGTTGAGGGCGGCGGCTTTGGGGTTAGCGCCGATCGCGTAGAAATACCGTCCGATCGGTAGGTATTCGAGCGCGATCCAGAGTGCGACGGCGATTGCGAGCACGTAGAAACCGGTGATCGGCAGCCCGAAAAGTTGGGCGCCGTTGAGTGCGTAGAACGCGTCTGGAGCAACGCCGATGACCTGCCGCCCGCCGCTATACCACATGGCCAGCGCGTACAGGATCGTGCCGGTGCCCAGCGTCGCAATGAACGAGTCGATCTGCGCGATTTCGACGAGGATGCCGTTGAGGAAGCCGACCGCGGCGCCCAGGGCCAAGACGGTCAGGACCGCCAGCGGCCACGGAACGCCGAGATTGGTTTGTAAGCCGATCGCCAGAATATGCCACAGCACGATGCCGTAACCGACGGTCAAGTCGATCTTGCCGGTCGCCATCGGGATCATCACGCCGAGCGACAAGATCGCGATGATGGCCTTGTCGGCGATGATCGAGCGCAGATTCAGCAGCGTGGGAAACGTTTGCGGCAGCAAAATGCTGAACAGCAGCGCGAGCAGGATCGTGAGAATGACCAGTCCGTACGTTGGTGCCAGTCGCCGCGCGCGCGACCAAACGTCCAGACCGGCGAGTTCGACGCGTGTCGGTTCGAGCGCTGTTGACTTCACTGAAGATGCCATCGTCGTATCCTTAGGCGACCGCGGTGACCGCGACCGAAGCGGCATGAATGAGTTGTTCGACTCGCAGGTCCGCGCCCGCCAATTCGGCGACGATCAGTCCGCGCGAAAAGACGAGGGCGCGATGGCACAGCCGCGCGACCTCCTCGAAGTCCGTCGACACGACGACGACGCCGAGGCCGCTTTCGAGTGCCGCTTCGAGCAGCCGGTAAATCTCGGCTTTTGCGCCGACGTCGACGCCGGCTGTCGGATCCTCGGCGATGAGCAAACGCTTCGCGACTTCAAGCCAGCGCCCGACGATGACTTTTTGCTGATTGCCGCCGGACAACGCTTCGATCGGCAATTCGGGTTCGTTGGGTTTGAGGCCGACGCGCGTGCCGATCACACGCGCGCGCTCGCCCTCGCGCTGCGGCGAGAGCAACGACAGCAGGTTGCGGCCGCAGGCATCGGGATTGGCGAACGTGTTTTCGCGGATCGACAGTCCGCTCAAGGTCGACTCTTCGACCCGGTCGCGGGCGATGAGACCGATACCCGCGTGCATCGCTTCCGCCGGCGTTTCAAAGGCCACGGGAGCGCCGTCCAATTGCAGCGTTCCGGAGAACGGCAGTGCACCGAACAGCGCTCGCCCAACGCGCTCGTGACCCGCGCCGCGTAAGCCGACGAGTCCGACGATTTCTCCCTGCGCAACTTGAAAGCTGACGGGGCCGACATCTTCGACGGTGAGATCGCGGGCCTCGACGCGAACCGCGCCCTTCCACGATTGGCGCACGTTCTCGTAGCGATCCAGCGTCCGGCCAACGATCAAGGAGACCAACTCTTGCGGATTCGTTTGGGCCACGGTGCGTTCGCCCACCAGCGCGCCATCGCGCAGCACGGCGATGCGGTCGGCGATCTCGAAGACTTCGTCGAGGCGGTGGGAGACGTAGATCATGCCGACGCCGCGTGCTTTGAGCGGCCGCAGCGCATCGAAGAGGCGATGGACTTCGTCCGCCGGCAGCGACGCCGACGGCTCGTCGAGGACGAGCACATCCGACTCGACGCTCAGCGCGCGGGCAATGGCGACCAGCGACTTTTCCGTGCGCGTCAGATCGCGCACGCGCGTGGTCGGGTCGACCGGGCAGTCGACTTGCGCCAAGGCGCGTTCGGTCGCGCGCTCGACGGCCGCCCAATCGATGACGCCGTACTTGCGCGGGAATCCGGTGGCCAAGCCGATGTTCTCGGCGATCGTCATCCACTCGATGAGACCGAGATCTTGGTGGATGAACGCCACCGGCTGGCGCTGACCGAACCGCGGCGGACGATGCTTGTACGGCTTCCCGCGATACAGGATGCCGCCGCGCGTCGGGTCGTAGATGCCGGCCAAAATTTTGATGAGCGTCGACTTGCCGGCGCCATTTTCGCCCAGCAACGCGAGGATTTCGCCGGCGCGCAGATCGAGCGTCACGCCGCGCAGCGCCATTACCCCGCCAAAACTCTTGGCGACATCGCTAAAGCGAATGAGGGCTTCTGATGAAACCGGTTGTTCGTCGGACATTGCTGTCTCCAATCGGCGCCGAAGCGTTGCCGTGGTGGTAATGTTATCGATAACATCGGCGTTTTGCAAGGGGGTTTCGGGCACACCTGGCGGCTAACGTGGGCATTTCTTTCGTCCGGCGGCAAATGGCCGTCCGAACCTGCGGGCGTTAGCGCTCTGCCGGTTTCGCGCCCGGTTCATCGAATTGGCGCATCAGGGCCGCGTTGTCGTCGGCGCCCTGCCCGGCGCTTACGAAACGGCGATGGATCGCCGCCACGAGGTCGGTGACCGGCATCGGCGTGCCGGTCGCTTGCGCCAGCGCCTGAACCCCGTCGAGATCCTTGAGCATGTTGTCCAGGCGGCCGGTGGGCGAGTAATCGCGGCGCGCCATCTTGGCCCCGAACTCTTGCAAAATGCGCGAATCCGCCCGCCCGCCGGCCAGCGCCGCCGGAATGCGGTCCGCTGCGACGCCGGCCCGCTCCGCCAAGGCCACCGCCTCGGCCACCGCTTGAAATCCGATCGCGCACAAGACCTGATTGACGAGTTTGGTCGCCTGGCCGGCGCCCAGCGGACCCATGAGCGAATAGTTGGCCGTCAGCCGGCTCATGACCGGACGCGCGCGCTCGAATTCTTCCGCCGAGCCCCCGGCCATCACGGTCAGGCGGCCGGCGAGCGCGCCCGGTGCGCCCCCGGAGAGCGGGCAGTCGATCCAGCGCGCACCGCAAAGATCGCCCAGCCGTGCAGCAAGAACGCGGGTCGCGTCGGGATCGATCGACGACATGTCGATGAGCAGCGTGCTCGCGTTCGCGCCGCCGGCGATTCCGTTCTCGCCGAAGATTGCGCGCTCGATGATTTTTGCGGAGTTCAGACTCGTAATCACAAACGTTGCTGCGTGCGCCGCATCGGCCGCACTGATCGCCGCCCGCGCGCCTTTTGCAACCAGCGCGTTCACCTTCTCGCGGTCGAGATCGTAGACGGCGACCGCGCAGCCCGTCTCGAGCAAGCGCGTCGCGATCGCGTTGCCCATCACTCCGGCGCCGACGACGGCAACGGCCGGCGCGCCGGCGTCGTTCACCATTCGATGCGGCCGATCGGCGGACGCGTCAAGCGCGCGGCGAGCACCGGCAGCGCGCGCGACAGGTCGGCGTCGAACGGCATGCTGATGACGTCAGGCTCCGCATACGGCGGCTCGAGCAGCGCAAACTGACTTTCGACCAAAGACGCCGGCACAACGTGGCCGGTTCGTGCGGCGATGCGCGCGCGAACGCCGTCGAGTTCGGCCTGCAGATAAATCAAGCGCAGCGCCGGACCCGCGGCCGCGCGCAGCCGGTCGCGATAGGCGCGACGCAGTGCCGAGCAGGCGATGACCGTTCCTTCGCCTTGCGCGACG
The DNA here is from genome assembly GCA_050012475.1 of Candidatus Velthaea sp. GTDB lineage: Bacteria > Vulcanimicrobiota > Vulcanimicrobiia > Vulcanimicrobiales > Vulcanimicrobiaceae > Velthaea. The sequence goes on along the minus strand of JBEKHC010000040.1, from coordinate 10,238 downwards.
CCCGCAGCGAGCTGCTGGCCGACGCGGTCCAGCCAGGCCCAGCGGTCCGCGTCATCGAGCGCGATGCTCGCTGCCATTTTCGCGCGTGCTGCGGGCGAATGCAGATCGTCGCCGTCGACGAACGTCGCGCCGAGCACGGCCGCTAAACGCAATCCGACGGTCGTTTTGCCCGCCCCGCAGACTCCCATGACGACGACGGCGGCGGGCGCCGGCCCGCCGCTAAAGGCAGGCAGTGATGCCGCCATCGACATACAGCATGTGTCCGTTCACAAAGCTCGAGGCATTTGAGACCAAAAAGATCGCGGCACCGATGAGTTCATCGACGTCGCCCCAGCGGCCCATCGGCGTGCGCGCGGTCAGCCAGGCGGAAAACTTCTCGTCGTCGACCAGCGCTTGATTGAGTTCGGTGCGGAAATAGCCGGGCCCGATGGCGTTGGCGCGAATGCCGTACTTGCCCCAGTCCGTCGCCATGCCTTTGGTCAGCATCTTCACGCCGCCTTTAGACGCGGTGTACGGCGCGATGTTCGGCCGCGCGAGTTCGCACTGTACCGAGCCGATGTTGACGATGCGCCCGCGTTTGCGCGGGATCATGAATTGCGCGACGGCTTGGCTGACGAAGAAGACGCTGTCGAGGTTCGTGCGCATCACTTCGCGCCAGGTCGCCTCGGGAAAGTCCTCGAGCGGCGTGCGGCGCTGGATGCCGGCATTGTTGACGAGGATGTCGATCGGCCCGATCTGCGCTTCGATGCGTCGCACGGCTGCTTTGATGGCGGGGGGATCGGTGACGTCGAACGGCGCCGCGTCGACGCGGGCGCCCGCTGCCCGCAGCTGGGTGACGACGCCGTCGACCTTCGCCGCATCGCGGCCGTTGATGACGAGGTGAGCGCCGGCGGCGGCGAGCCCCTGTGCGAGGGCGAGGCCGATGCCCGCCGATGATCCGGTGACGAGCGCGACGTTGCCCGCCAGCCCGAACAGGCGTTCGATCGAAGTCTCCATCGCCGCTCCCTTCCCGCCAAAATACCGCGCACGGATTGCCGGCTATGTTACCGATAACATGGTGGCTTTGTCAAGGGATTCCGCCAGCGAGGATTTTTCGCGGAAAAGACTTGCCAAAGCAGGATGTTATCGATAACATCTGTTCTCAAACACCGTTGCGTTCGTGAAAAGAGAGCCAAACGTGCCGAGTCCAGACGTTCTAATGGTCGGTGCTTATCCGGAATGGGACATGGCTCCGATGGAGAGCACCTACACGCTGCACAAACTTTGGCTGGCCGAAAACAAAGAGGCGTTGCTCGAGCGTATTTCGACACACGTGCGCGCGATTGCAACGCGCGGCGAACTCGGTGCGTCAAGCGCGCTCATCGATCGCTTGCCCCGGCTGGAGATCATCGCGTGTTATGGCGTCGGCACGGACGCGATCGACCTTACGCGGGCCTCCGAACGCGGCGTTCGCGTCACCAACACGCCCGATGTGCTGACCGAAGACGTTGCCGATTTCGCGTTTGCGCTCATGCTGGGCAGTTTGCGCAAGGTGGTTGCCGGCGACGCCCACGTTCGGTCCGGAGCGTGGCCGAAAAGGAATTTGCCGCTAGGCACGAGTCTGCACGGGAAAACGTTGGGGATCATCGGATTCGGGCGCATCGGACGCGCGGTTGCGTGCCGCGCTGCGGGCTTCGATGTTACCGTGGCATATTGCGATCTGATGCCCGCGCTGGATTCGAAGCTTGCCTATTACCCCGATCCGGTCTCGCTGGCCCGAGCATGCGACATTCTCGTGGCGACGGTTTCGGGCGGAGAGGCCACGCGCAACATCGTGAACGCCGACGTGCTCGCGGCGTTGGGACCGGCGGGGCTCTTTGTCAACGTCGCGCGCGGCTCGGTCGTCGATCAGGACGCGCTCATCGCCGCGCTGGCTGAAAAGCGCATCGCCGCGGCAGCCTTGGATGTCTTTTGGAACGAGCCGAACATCGATGAGCGTTTTTTGGCGCTGGACAACATTTTGCTCGAGCCGCATCAATCCAGCGGCACGGTCGAAACCCGCAAGGCGATGGGGCAGCTCGTGCGCGATAACCTTGCCGCTCATTTTGCTGGACGTCCGTTGTTGACGCCCGTCGTTTAGCCGCGCTTCATAAGGAGAAACGTATGCGTGCGATCGTCGCCCACGAAGCCAAAGATCTGCGAGTCGAAGAAGCTCCGGTGCCAAGCCTCGGGCCGCATGATATCAGCGTGCGGGTTGCGTACGGAGGCATCTGCGGCTCGGACCTGCACTATTTCAACGAGGGCGGATTCGGCGTCGTGCGCCTGCGCGAACCGATGATTCTCGGTCACGAAGTGGCCGGAACGGTTACGGCGGTCGGCTCGGACGTGTCGCGCGTCAAGGCCGGCGCGCGCATCGCCGTCAATCCGAGCCTCCCGTGCAATCAGTGCCGCTACTGCCTCGAAGGACTGCAGAACCAGTGCTTGGACATGCGGTTCTACGGCAGCGCGATGCGGTTTCCGCACGTGCAAGGCGCGTTTCGCGAAGTCTTGGTCTGCGAAGAGCGGCAGGCGCAACCCGTCGCCGATTCCGTCTCGCTGGCTGAAGCGGCGATGGCCGAACCGTTGGCGGTGTGCCTGCATGCGGTACGACGCGCCGGGTCGCTGATGGGCAAGCGCGTTCTGGTGACGGGCTGCGGACCGATCGGCGCGCTGGCCGTCGTCGCCGCACGGCGCGCCGGTGCAGCCGAGATCGTCGTGACCGACATCGCCGACGCCACGCTGCCCTTTGCCCTGCAAGCCGGTGCCGACCGCGCCGTGAATGTCGCACGCGATCCGGATGCGCTCGCGTCGTGCAAGGCGGACAAAGGCACCTTCGATGTCGCGCTCGAGGCGTCCGGAGCCCAAGCGGCTTTGCGCATGGCCATCGACGTCGTGCGTCCGCGCGGCGTGATCGTCCAGCTCGGCCTCGGTGCCGACATGACCATCCCGGTCAACACGATCAGTGCGAAGGAGCTCGAGCTGCGCGGAACGTTTCGTTTCCACGAAGAGTATGCGCTCGCTCTCGAATACATGGCCAAAGGCCTCGTCGACGTCAAACCGCTGATTTCGGCGACGCTGCCGTTCGACCAGGCACGCGCAGCATTCGAACTCGCCGGCGACCGCTCCCGCTCGATGAAAGTCCAGCTCGCCTTCGAGTAGTACAACCGCAGCGACTTATACGCGTCCGCCGTGGCGAGGCTGTGAATTGCACCGTAGGGTGTATAGACAGGCAGAACGTCACGCCGGTCGTGCTTCTCTGGAGCATCGGTGTGCGCAGATGGTCGGTGATGGTCCTGCGTCGGCGTCTCTCTGATTGCCTCGCAGATCCACGCCGAAGCGCCGAAGCCCAAAACAGGCTAATCGATTACAACGAGGAGCAGCCGCACAGCTCACTCGGTTATCTCACTCCAAAGGAATTCGTCGCAACGCTTCCAACGAGCGCCGCTCCACATTTACCAGCGGCCTAAAAGGTGGGCTCAGATCAGTCGTGTGAACGCAAGAGGCCAGCGTAGAATGCCGCTCCCGCTCCAGCGTTTTCGGCGAGGTCATATAAGGTTTTCATTATGAGTGTTGACCTATGTCAACATGGTTTCGGCGCGAATGGTAGCCGGCGCAGGTTGCGTGGCAGATCACCGAGATTGAACAAATTTGTAACCCCGGTGTTTGTTGCTCCACAGAAAGCGCCGGAACCAAGCCCTGCGCCAGCCGTCAAAACGCGCCCGACGGAAGTGACGTGGTGATGCGGTTGCCGTTCGCCGTGGAATAAGGGTCAATCTTGGCGTAACCTGTTTCTGCTAGTAGGTAGTCCGTTCTCTGGCCTCGATTGCGATGATTATCCTCGGGGCTACCTCAACTGCAATCACTGGCTCATGGCTAACCGCAACTTTCACCCAGCCGTTTTCATAATCAACGAAAACGGGAACTATGGTTTTCGGCGGCGTCAATCTGACAGGGATACCCTTGGTAAACGGAGTGTCGTTGTAAATAACTACTTCGCCGGGTTCCGCGTTTGGAACATTAAGGGTTGCGTCAAGCCACGCCATATACGGGCAGAGCCCCGAGACTGAGATGATTGTGCTGGACGCGTCAACGGTAATCTCAAGCGTATTCACCAACACTGACGAAAATGCGACGTCGCGACACGGCAGCGTAGCGTCAAACGAATACTCGTCGGCACGATAAAAGATCGCACTACGGTGTTTTTGGGGCGGCCGTGCGCTTTTGATAAAGCGCATCTCTATGGACTCGTAAACAAGAAGTGATATACCGTGTTTGTTATTGGGTCGATAACGAGTTCGTAATGTCCTTGACTGCCGTTAAAGCGGATTAGATGGACATCGAGATTCTTCGGAACCTGCGCTTCGATGTAGTCCAAGAACTCGACAAATTCCTCATTGCGGTGCCGCGGCAGACATTTCCCAATCACACTTCCATCAAGGACATTCAAAGCAGCGAAAAGTGTAGTTGTCCCATTGCGCCAGTAATCATGGCTCTGGCGCTCGGGAATGCCGCGTTGAAGCGGCAGAATCGGAGCAGTACGTTCGAGCGCTTGAATCTGCGACTTCTCGTCGACGCTGAAGATCAGCGCCTTGCGAGTTCCATTCGGGTGTAAGATGGCCAGTAACGTCGGGACCCTGCGTTGAAGAAGCGATGCGTAATCCCAAATCCGGCAGCAGCGATGTCAATCTCGAAATTGCCAGAACTGCCATTATAGTACCCGGCAGGCTTGTAGCGCTCGTCCAGTAATCATGGCTGTCGCAGGAACCAGACATTATCGCCTGCATTTGGGGTGCGATCAAGTGAGAGTAAGAACTTGCGAATACGCTCAACGCTTTCATTGGTCGAGGTCGGCCACGGCTCAAGCCCGGTCTCTGTGAAGCTGGCAACGCGGATGTGCTCATCATGAAGCAGTTCCCTTGCAACCTCTGATGCGAAATCACTATAATTCTTGCTCGTATCACTCGTGACGCCAAAACCGTGATAAAGCCCAAGCGTAACCGACGAGAGAGCCACTATGTCTTCGTCAAGTTCTTTTCGTATGTTCGTAACAACTTGCGTCAGATACGTCATGGGTTAAACGTAATCTTACTAATTGGAATATTGGGGATATTTAGGTCAATAGTCACGAGTGTGCCCGGGCTATTCGTTCCACCTGTGCGCATGCCAATGAAGCCACCATTTGGCAGATTAACAGCGACGCCATTCGCATTCGGAGCATAGGGTTTTGAGTACGGAGTGCCGCCCTGAGCAAGCTTGTTGAACAAGTTTTGTGCGTCTGCGGGAGTTGTTCCCGACAACTCACATATGTCAGGACTCGTACCCGGAGATCCTATAGACGAGCCACTTGGCATGAGAATTTTAGAAGGGGCATTGCTGGTTCCAGGCCCGCCGCCGCCCTGGCCCGTCCCCGGTTCGCCCGGCGCACCACCGACTGCGCTGGTGCCGAGTGATCCGGTTGCACCGCCGCCATCTGCCGCACACGAGGCTCCCGGCAGCGTAAACGGGTTGAGATCGACGCCTGCCCCGAGATGGCGGCCCAGCGCGTATCCGGCGATTCCGCCGACGTTTGTGCCGATGATCGCGCCGGGCGGCCCGCCGAGGACTTCTCCAGCCGCAGCGCAGAAGTCGGCTCCGGCCGCTCCTAAAATCCCTAAAATGGCGCCGCCGATCGTCTCGCCGACCTCATCGAGTCCGTACGGATCAAGTGCGTTGAGCGGATCGGAACTCGCGTAGGTGTAGAGCGAGAATGCGCCGGAGGCGTAACCGACCGGAGCGGCTTGGGTGTAGCGGCCGTAGGCCGGTCGGTACCAGCGAAAGCCGTTGTAGAAACGGTTCGTGAGCCCGTTGGGATTGCCGGTGGTGAATTCTTCGGCTTCCTGGCCCGGCCGCCGCAGCGGTTGGTGGGCGTCCGCCGTGGCGAGGCTGTAGATCGCACCGTAGGGCGTGTAGACAGCCTGCCAGGATGTCGCGCCGGTCGCGCTCGTCTGGAGGATCGGGGCCCTCAGGTCGTCGGTGACCGTCCACTGCGTCGATCCGCCGACATTTTCTTGGGCGACCGGAACGTCGCCGAACCACACGTAATCGTAGGCGATCGCTGAGCCTGACAGCCCAGTTTCGGACTGCGAGTGCATCGCCGGATCGTAGAGAAGTGGAGTTTATGGGCGGCGGGGATCTGGGCGATCGTCTTCTCTCCGCGCAGGAGTTCTTGGACGATTGGGCCTTGAAAGCCGCTGTACAACGTTTACTCATGGCTGCGATACACTTTATCGCTGCCCGATTTTCTGTCTAAATTCCTGAGTCCATTATAAGGCGTACTTGGTGTCTTCGACGCACGCGCTTTCGGGTTTGATTACTTTGCCGTCGGCATCACCACGAGCAGCTTAGCTCACAACGCAAGCTGGAGTCTTCGTCATATGATGTTGCTCCCACTTGACATCAGTTGATGAGCTAGACGATATGGCAATAAGGTCGCATCCATAAGAAGTGTCAATCTGAATGAATGTAAGATGCTGCTCGGTTGCCTGATGGGCCATTGTTTTTCTTGCTTCCTCAAATTCTTCCGTGCGCTCCGGTGTGCGGTAGTGCTGCATTTGACTATCTATGTCAAGTAGTGATGGTTGTAGAAACTTAAGTTCGAACACAATGTTTCCCTCCTTAAACCCTTCCATTCGGCAATCGACGATGTTTGGGATCGTCACGGAAAACGTAGAATCGTCCCTTGGATCCACAAAATACAGGTTGAGGGTATTTCGCAGCAGCCGTAAGCCACAAAGGTTTACGTCGTGAACGTCCGGGTTTCGCAAAATTCCATGGTCGTCTATCGCAACTTGCACTGAGTGCCACCTATCATAAATCAGCTTCTTGTAAATGTTAGTTTATAAACATCGCCTTGGCAATGGAGGGTCTCCCGGTTTCCACGGTCGGCCCGGTTGACGGTTTGTATTTTTCGGTGGCCCGCCCCCGGAGGGGCGTGTCCACTGGTGCGTATGAGGGTCGCCTTGACCGTGATTGTGCCCGGTGTCCACATCAGTTTCGGGGTATCCATCAGGACCGTAGGTTCGAGTTTGTTTATCTCCAATTTGTGTACTACCAGGATCTCCCGTGAAAGTCGGTGCCGGAACTTCGACTACGGCCCCGGGTTCGTCATCGGTTTCGTTAAGAGAGGTTCCGATGGCATTGCCGATATCCCCAAGAGCGTTCCCCGCCCAATCTCCAACGACGGAACCAATGGGGATGCCAATCGCCGCACCTCCGGCGGCAGCAAGATTGCCGACGAGGACGGCTCCTGCGGCTGTTCCTGCACCGGGCACGACGCTGCCGATGACGGCTCCGATGGTGGATCCGGCGGTCTCGCCAAGGCCCCAACCGAGACCTCCGCCGATCGTTGAGCCAATCGCTATTCCAATGGGATCTGTTCCATACGGATCGATCTCATTGAGCGGATCGGATCCCGCGTACGCGTAGAGCGAAAATGCCCCCGAGGCGTAGCCGACGGGGTCGACCTGGGTGTAGCGGCCGTAGGCGGGTCGGTACCAGCGGAAACCGTTGTAGAAGCGGGCCGTGAGCCCGTTGGGATTGCCGGTGGTGAACTCTTCGGCTTCCTGTCCTGGGCGCCGCAGCGGCTGATGTGCGTCCGCCGTCGCGAGGCTGTAGATCGCGCCGTAGGGCGTGTAGACAGCCTGCCAGAACGTCGCGCCGGTCGCGCTCGTCTGGAGGATCGGCGCGCGCAGATCGTCGGTGACGGTCCAGTGGGTCGCGGTGTCCTCTTGGGCGACCGGCCGCCCCGCGAACCACACGTAGTCGTAGGCGATTGCCGAGCCCGACAGACCAGTTTCCGATTGCAGGTGCATGGCGGGATCGTAGAGCGAGGTACGCGTTCCGGCGGCAGCCGTCGCGCTCACCCGTCGTCCGAAACCGTCGTAGGTGTAGCTGACGCCCTCGCCGCTCGCGAGGAGATTTCGCGGCGAATACGCGTACGTCGCGGTGCCAAACGTCGTCTCGTTGCCGGCGTTGTCTTCGGTGACGTTCTGGGTGGTTGTCTGATAGGACGAATTGGTCGTCAGGACCGCCGTCAGCCGTTGGGCACTGTCGAGCGCGAAGCCGATCGTCGACGCGTTACCGCTCGAATCGGTCACGTTCATCTGGGCGAGATCGCGAGCAAAGGACGGCACGAACGAAGCCCAACTGGGATTGGTCGGAGTCGCGACCGTTGCGAGCGTATCCTTGTAGAACCCGTAGGTATATTGTCGTGAATTCGCGGGCGTCAGCTTGTCGGTCGTTGCGCTGGTGAGGCCTGATGCTTCTTGTGCATACGTTTGATCGAATAAGGTCGTCGAGCTCGTCGTGACTTTGTTCTCGGTCGGCTTATAGCGCCCGTTGAAGGTCCAAGCCTGCGTGGTGCCGTTTCCGAAGACGATTTGCGCGAGTGGACCGAAAGCCGCATACGTGGCTGCCGAGACGTAGACTGCGGTCGCTGACTTGACCGAATACGGACGATCGGCGAAATCGAACGTGTATGATAGCACGCGAGTCGACGGCAGCGTTTGCGAGATGCGATTGCCGTTGCCGTCGTAGCTGTATTTGGTGGTGTAGCTGGCGCTGCCGACCTTTTGCAGCGTCGAGGCAAGCAAGCCTCGCCGCTCGTAGGTGTACGCCGTCGATCCCGACGGATCGGTCATCGTCGCCAGGCGTCCGATGCCGTACGCCCCGACCGTTGCGCCGTCGTACGTCCAGGTGACGGTCTCGGTCGGCTTGCCGGCAAGGGTGGAAACGGACGACAGACGCCGGTTGAGCGCATCGTAGGTTGATACCGTTACGGCTCCGTTTCCATCCGTGCGCGAGACCACGTTCCCCGCCGGATCGTAGGTCATCGTCGTCGTGCCCGTGTACGGTGATACTTGGCGTTTCATTTCACCGAAATCGTCGAAAGCCGCCGTTGTCACGCCATTTTGCGGACCAAGAACCGTGATGCCAACCACGTTCATCTGCAAATCGTAGTTGAACGTCAGCTGTGAAGAACCGCCATCCGATCGCGTGAGCGGTACATGGTTCTGATCGTAGGTGGCGTCGCGTTCGTAACTCTCGGAAAAGGACGTTGGCGACGCGCCGTAGACGGTTCTGCCCAAGTCGCCTGCTGCGCTGTAGTGATAGCTCGTGCCCAGATCGCCGCTGACGAAACGCTTCGTAGGTGACCTGGTTGTTAGTGGAAAACGCGGAACTCGACGCAAAGGCGGCGTTCCACGTCGAGCAGGCGCTGCTGGGTAAGGTGCAAGACTGCAGGGTGGTCGAGATCGGCCGGCTTCCGGCATCGTAGCCATAGACTGCCTGCTCGCGCTGCAGGCCGCCTGCATCGAGTCGCGTCAAGCTGGTGAGATTGTCGTTGGCATCGTACGCAGCGCTCACGGCGTTGCCCAGCGGTTTGGCAACGCGCGTCGGCTTCCCCTCGGTATCGTACGTTATGGACGTCTGCAGATCGGCCGGATCGTTGGTGACGCCTTTGACGATTTGGCTTAAGCGGCGCCCGCGCGCATCAAAGGTGAAGTCCGTCAGAACTTTATTGGGATCCGTGAAACTCGCCGGCATGCCAAACGGCGAGTAGGTATTGTACGGGGAAGCGCCGTTGCCGTAGGTCGTCACGTGGTTGAGTGCGTCGGTAAGGGTTTGGAGTTGCCCGCGGCGCCCCAGATCAGCGTCCGTATCGGAGAAGTAAGTCAGCTTGGTGACTTGCGCGACGTCGGTCCGCGGACCCGTCGTGATTAACACGCGTCCACGTGAATCGTATGTTGCCGACACCGAGCGCGAGGAGACCGTGCCATTGACGTAACCCGCTCGGACGAGGCTCGTGAGCAGGCGTTCTTAGGTCGTTTCATCAGCGCGTGCTTGCAAAACGATAATCTCCGATCCACGCCGGGATTTCAAAACCGACAAAGCTGCCCAGTTCGTCGAGAAACACCGTGCATGGGGTAGCAAACTGCGTTCGCGGTCGACCATTGGCAAACTGAAAGTAGGCGACCCCCGTTTCGCCATTAAAGCGGAACAGCGGGAACGCAAAATTGTTCGCCTGCAACGCCGTTATATGTTTGAAAAGCGAGGTTTCTCCCAGACTGTCGAAAAACAGGATTTCGATACCAAGTAACGGCTCGAAGTCGTCAATGTCGCACACTGCTTCGGTTTGAACCGACATCTTTGCTTCTTCTTCGTACTGCCGCAATATGTAGCGC
>JBEKHC010000039.1:0-103327 GCA_050012475.1 Candidatus Velthaea sp. | reverse complement strand
CGCGACGGGCCGGTTGCCGCTCGCACTCGGCGGCCTGATCGCGAATTCGGCCGGCGCGCAAGCGATCCAACGCGCGCAACGCGCCGGCGTCGCGGTGCAAACGGTGGTCTGGCAGCGCGGCGCGGAATCGCGGGCGGCGTACGACGAGCGGGTCATGCGTGCGGTCGCCGCTACCGAGCCCGAGCTCGTGCTCTTGTTGGGTTGGATGCACTTGCTGCCGCCGGCGTTCATCGAACGCTTCGCCGAAATCCTCAACGTGCACCCGGCCTTTCTGCCGTTCGATCCGGCGGCGGATGACGTCGTGATGCCCGACGGCAGCGTGATCCCGGCGTTTCGCGGCGCACATGCGTTGCGCGACGCGCTGGCCGCGCGCGTGCGCTGGTTCGGCGCGAGCGTGCATCGCGTCACCCGCGAAACGGATCGCGGAGCGATCGTAGTGCGAACGCCCCTGCGTCTGGACGGCCCGGGCGATCCGGCCGACGTCATCGCACGGCTGCGCCCGATCGAACACGCCGCCGTCGCAACGGCGATCCGGCGCTGGTGCTTCGAACAGAATTCCTAGTGCGGGCCCGCCGCGCTCATTGCGGCAGTTCGATATTCCCGAGCGCCGCGTACACGCGTGCGATCGACGCATCGTCATCGCCGCCGAAGCCCATCGCCGCCGCCGCCACGAACAGCTGATGCGCCGCTGCCGCCATCGGCAGCGGAAACTTTTCGGCTAGTCCCTGATTCAGCACGATGCCCAGATCTTTGAGGAAAATGTTCGTCGCACTGCGCGGCGCGTAGTCATTGTCGAGCACGTGCGGGATGCGGTCCTCGAAAATCCACGAGCTGCCGGCGCTGTGGGTAATCACGTTGAACGCTTCGGTCGGATCGACGCCCAGCCGGATCGCATACGCGATCGCTTCGCACGCCGTGGCGAGGTTCACGCCGGCGAGCAGCTGATTGATGCTCTTCATGCGTGAACCGAATCCCGCGCGATGGCCCACGCGATGCACGTGGCTGCCGATCGCGTCGAGGATGCCCGCCGCGCCGTCGAACGCTTCCGGCGTGCCGGACGCCATGATCGAAAGCTGACCGGTCGCGGCCTTTTCCGCGCCGCCCGACACCGGCGCATCCAGCAGCAAAACGCCACGCTCGCCCAACTGCGCTTCGAGCGTTTCGATAAAGGCCGGAGCCACGGTGGTCGTGGCGACCACCACCGCGTCCTGGGCGAGGGTTTCGATCGCGCCGTTGGGGCCGAACAACACGGCCTGCGTCTGTGCGGCGTCGACGACGCTGATGAGGAAGGCGTCGGCGCCGCGCGCCGCTTCGGCCGGCGTGTTCGTCGCGACGAGGCCTCGTTCGGCGAGATCGGCCAGGCGCGTCGGGTGCGCGTCCACGCCTTGGACCGTGTACCCCGCACGGATCAAGCTCCGCACCATCCCGCTGCCCATCGAACCCAAGCCTGCCACGCCGACGATTTTTTGCTTCATGCTCCAACGCTGTGCCGGACCGGCAGCGTTCTCCTCGGGCGAACCGGACGATTGGACGCGAGCTTACCGGACGACGACGAGCGGCAAGCGCAGCGCGAACGTGGTGTGACCGGCGGATGGGTCCTCCAAGACGAGCGTTCCGCCCGCACGTTTCGCCGCGCCGGCCGCGATCGTGAGGCCGAGGCCCGATCCGGGCGTTTCGCGCGACCCGGCGCTGCGGTAGAAACGCTCGAAAATTTTATCGGCGTCCTCGGCGGCGATGCCCGGACCCGCGTCCTGCACGCGCACGACGGCTGTGCCGTTTTCGCGCGCGATGCCGACCTGCGGCTGTACGCCGTACTTGAGCGCGTTTTCGATCAGGTTGCCGATCGCCTCGTGCAAGTCGGCCGGATCGGCGCGAACGTACGCTGTTTCGCCGGTCACGGCCAGCGGTACGGCGGTTCCGCCGGCGCAACGCGCAGCAATGGCCTCGCGCGCGATCTCAGCGAGATCGACGATCTCGGGCGCGACCGACGGCAACCGCTCGATGCGGGCCAGCACGATGAGCCGTTCGACGAGCTGCCGCATGCGTTTGGTCTCGGTCGCGATGCGGCGGAAGGCATTGTCGCGCAGGTTTTCATCGGCGTAGCCGCCGCGGCGCAGCACGTCGACGAAACCGGTGACCACGGTGAGCGGCGTGCGCAACTCGTGGCTGGCGTCGGCGACGAAACGGCGCATCTCCTCTTCGACCCGGGCGCGCTCGGCGAACGATTGCGCGACTTGACGGGCCGCAGCGTTGAAGGCCGTCGTGAGCGCGCCGATCTCGCCGCGGTCACGCGTCTGCAGTTCGCGTTCGCGAAAGTCGCCGCCGGCAAAACGCTCGAGTTCGCCCGTTACGGCGAGCAGCGGCGACACCGCCTGGGCCGCGCTCCAGCGCGCGGCCGCCAGCGACAGCACGAGCGACACCACAACCGCGCCGCCGACGAGCAGGAGATAGGCGCGGATTGCCGCATCGACCGCGTCCGGCTCGGGGAAAAGAAGCAGGATGCTTCCGCGCACCGGAACGGTTTCGCCGCGCAAGCCGATCAAGCGCGCTAAACTCAGCGGGCCGGTGTCGCCGGGCCGCACGTGCTGCGCTTCGGGAGGCGGAATGATTGCCACGCTGACGCCGCGCAGCATCTCGCGGTCGACGACGCGCCGGATGAGATCGTCGAAGTTTTCGCTGGCCGGCGCCGCGGCGACCAGCTGTCGCGCATCGCCGGCGGCAGCGGCGACGGAGTCGACGATCGGGCGCGAGATCAGCGGTCCGCCGATGAGCGTGAGCGCGACGATGAACACGAGCATGATGGCGATGCCCAGACTCGCCGTAGCGACGACGAGCCGGGCGCGCAGCGTGCCGATCACGAGCCGCGCAAGGTGTAGCCGACGCCGCGCACGGTGTGGATGAGCGCAGCGGGGAATCCGGCGTCGACTTTCTGGCGCAGATAGGAGATGTAGGTTTCGACGGTTTGCGGCGACGTATCGCGCTCGCTGCCCCACACCATGTCGAGCAGTTCGTCGCGCGTGAACACGCGTTTGGGCCGGCGCGCGAGCGTGACGAGCAGATCGAACTCACGCGCGGAAAGTTTGAGGTAGCGGCCGCCGCGCGCGACGGTGTGCGCCTGCAGATCGATCGTGAGGTCTTCGAACGCGATGTGCTCGACTTCGCGCATCGTAGGCCGGCGCACGGCGGCGCGCACGCGCAACGCCAGCTCCTCGAGATCGAACGGTTTGGGGATGTAATCGTCGGCGCCCGAGCGCAAGCCCTCGATCCGGTCGCGCACCTCGCTGCGCGCGGTCAGCATGAGGATCGGCGCCTCGGTGATACGCCGGATCATCGCCACGAGCGTAAAGCCGTCGATCTTGGGCAGCATCACGTCGAGTAAAATGCAGTCCGGTTGCCACGTTCGAATCAGCTCGAGCCCCGCGACGCCGTCGGCGGCACTGCGCACTTGAAACCCGTCCATGCCCAGGCCGACCTGCAGCAAGTCGCGCAGACCCTCCTCGTCATCGATCACGGCGACCTTGGTCCCCGATTCCTGTGCCATCGTTTTCATTGAAGGCGAACTTCCTCCGGATTTGCTGCGAATCGTTCCAAGTGCGCTTGGAGCCGTCCGCGCGACGATAGCGCCATGGCAACGCACACTCTCCCTTCCCGGTCGCGCGCCGCACTGGGCTTGGCGCTCGCGCTGGGCGTCGTTCTCACCGGCTGCGCCGGCCGCGGAACCCCAGCGGCCACAACGCCGCCGCCGCTCTCCGCGGTCAGCAGCGCCGTCGCCGGATCCGGCACGATCGTCCCGATGCGAGCGTTGGGCGGATTCATCGCCCCGGCCGAAAACGTGCTCATCACCAGTTCGCTGAGCGAGCCCGCGACCGCGGTCAACGTCGTCGAGGGCCAGCAGGTGCGCAAGGGTGACGTGCTCGCCGTCTTCGACGTTTCCGATCTGCAGGCGCAGTATGAGGCCGATCTGCACGCGGCGCTGGCGGCGGACGCCAACGCCGCCAAGCAAGTCTATGCCGGGGCGCAGACGATCGGCGCCGGGCAGAGCGACGTCGCGACGGCTGCCGCGACCCTCGCGCAGGCGCAGCAGAAGCTGCAGCTCGATCAAACCAATCTCACGCGCGACGCGCAGCTGCTCGTCAGCGGCTACGTCGCGCAGCAGACCGTCGACGCTCAGGCGCAGACGGTTGCCGCGGACCGCTCGGCGCTGAGCGCCGCCCAGGTGGCGCTCGGCGCCGCCCGCTTGACCGCCGGCACGAACGGGTCGCAGGATTCGGGTTTACAGGGCGCGAGTCTCGCGTCGCTGCGTCAGGTCGCGGCGCAAGCCCACGCGACCGCTCAGCAGGTGGCTGCGCAGATCGCGCGCGCAACGCTGGTCGCGCCCGTCGACGGCGTCGTGACCAATCGCAACCTCAATCCGGGCGAATATCCGGGTTCGCGCACCTTGTTCACCATCCAAGCTCTGTCCACGGTGGACGCGCAGCTCAACGCGTCGTCCGAACAGCTTGCCGGGGCGCGGGTCGGCAATGCCGTGACGGTCACGCAGCACGGCGGCACGATCGCAAAGCAAGGGAAGATCGTCGCGATCTTGGGTCAGGCCGCGCCTGGCTCGACCAACTTCACCATCAAAGTCGCGCTCGACAATACCGACGGAACGTTGTTAGCCGGCATGGCGGTCGACGCGAACGTCGCGCTCACGCCCGTCACCGGCACCGAGATTCCGCGCGCGGCATTTGCCGGCGGAACCGAAACGGCGGTCGGCGTCGTGACCGATGGAGCCTATCACACCGTGCCGGTGCGCGTTTTGGCGGAAACGGCCCAGAACGCGATCGTCTCGGGCATCGCGTCCGGCACGCACATCGTTGCCGACGGCAGTTCGCTCGCGGACGGCCAGAAAGTCGCAGTACCTTAACATGTCGCCGACCAAACTCTTCATCGCCCGGCCGACGCTGGCGTTCGTCACGCTGCTGCTCGTCGCGCTCATCGGCGGGTACGCCTGGCAATCGCTGGTGCGCCAGCAAATGCCCAACGTCGATTTCCCCGTCGTGTCGGTCAACGTCAGCTATTCGGGCGCGTCGCCGACCCAAATGCGCGATTCGATCGTCAAGCCGCTCGAGGACCAGATCGCCGGCGCGCCGAGCTTGCAGTATCTCACCTCATCCGTGCAAGAAGGCCAGGCGACGATCTCGGCGACCTTCGACCTCAACTCCGACAAGAACGCCGATCTCGTTGCGATCCAAGATCGCGTGCAGGCCGCGCAGTCGCAGTTGCCCAGCGATCTGAAAACGCCGACCGTGTCGACCTTCGATCCCAGTCAAACGACGGTGGTCGGCATGGTCGTGTCCTCGAAATCGCTGGCGCCTAATGCACTGGCGATGACGGTCACCAATCGCATCGTGCCCGAACTCGAGCAGATCGCGGGCGTTTCGTCGGTGCAGGCGCGCGGCGCCGCGACGCCGGCGATGATCGTTCAGGCCGACCCGCAAGCGCTCGCCGCGCACGGCGCCACGCTGGGCGACATCGTTGCGTCGATTGCGTCGAACAACAATCGCGCGCCGGGCGGCTATGCCACTTCGGGTTCGAAAGAAACGAGCATCGACGTCCGGGGCGACATCCAAGATCCGGCGACGGTCGCCAACTTGTTATTGCCGTCGACGAATGCGGCCGGCACGACGTCGAGTTCGACCAGCACGTCGACGGCGTCGCTCTCGCCCTGGAGCGTCGCGCAGCAATTGCTGCACATCGGCGACGTGGCCAGCGTGAGCACGGGCGAGGAGCCGCAGCGCTCGTACTCCACATTCGACGGCAACAGCGGCATAACGCTGAGCGTCATCAAGTCGGCCGGCGCAAGCGAAGTCTCCGTCGCCGATGCGGTCCTCGCAGCGCTGCCGAAGATGACCAAAGAATACGCCGACGTCACCTTCTCGGTCACCACGGACTCGGCCGCGCAGACGCAGCAGGATATCAACGGCGTCATTCACACGCTGCTCGAAGGCGTGCTGCTGACGGGCATCGTGATGGTGTTCTTCCTGGGTTCGTGGCGCAACGCGGTGGTGGTCATGTTGGCGATCCCGACGTCGCTGGGCATCACGCTGGGCGTGATGAAACTCGTCGGGTTCACGCTCGATACGATCTCGCTCATGGCGATGACGCTGGTGATCGGCATCCTCGTCGACGACTCGATCGTCGTGCTCGAGAATATCGAGCGCCACCGCGCGCGCGGCGAACGGCCGTTAGCGGCGGCGCTCAATGGACGGAACGAGATCGGTTTGGCGGCGGTCGTCGTCACGCTCGTCGACGTGGTCGTGTTCGTTCCGATCGCGTTCCTGCCCGGTCAACTCGGGCGCATCCTCAACGAGTTCGGCCTGACGGTGGCGGTCGCGACCCTCACCTCGCTGTTCACCTCGTTCACCATCACGCCGGCACTGGCGGCGCACTGGTCGCTGCGCACGCTTTGGCAGGCGCCGTGGTTCATCCGCGCCTTCGAGCGCGGGTTCGAGCGGGTGCGCTCCTTCTACGTGCACGCGGTCCTGGCGTGGTCGCTGCGCCGGCAGAAGCTCGTCGCGGGAACGGCGGTCGCGCTGCTCGCCGCGTCGATCGCGCTCGTCCCGTTGGGAGCGATCGGCTTTGAGTTCATGCCGCCGACCGACCGCGGGCAGCTCACCGTTCAGTTCACCTTTCCGGCCGGCACCGCCGTCGACACGACGCGCGCCCGCATCGCCACGGTCGAACAGTACGTCATGACGCACACGCCGGACCTCGCCAGCGAGAACGCGATCGCCGGCGGCGCGCAGTCGCAGCGGGCGTTCGTGAACGAAGCGATGCTCGGCCAAATCACCGTGCAGCTTACCGACAACCGCAAGGAATCGACGAACGACTATGTCGCGCAATATCGCCGCGACATCCCCGCACTCGTTCCGCAAGCCAACGTCGTGGTCATTCCTTCAACGAGTCCTGGGGGCGGGATTGCCCAGCCGATCAACTACGTGGTGTCGACCACCGACAACAGCGATCCCACGGCGGCCGCCGCGCACGTCGGGGCAGCGCTGGCCGCGACGCCGGGCGCGACCAACGTCACCGACGGTGCGGCCACGCTCGTGCCGCAAGTCTCCGTGGAATTCAACCGCGACGCAGCGCGTGCGCTGGACGTCAGCATCGGCACCGCCGCGTCGGCCGTGCGCGCCGCGTTCGGCGGCGATGTCGCGACCACGTATGCGACCAACACCGGCATCTACGACGTCGACGTGATCTATCCGCAAACCGACCGCACCGACGTGGCCGCGATCGCGTCGATCGCGGTGCGGGCCGACAACGGCAGCATCGTCCACATCGGCGACATCGCAACGCTCACCTACGCGCCGGTCGCGCCGCTGATCTCGCGCGAAAACCGTCAAACCGTGATCACCGTCGGCGCAAACGTCGCCGCGGGATACGCACAGTCGACGGTCGAGAGTGCCTTCAAAGCCCGCGTCGCCGCACTGCATCTGCCGTCCGACATCAAGGTCGCAGTGGCGTCGGGCAGCACGTCGGAGAATCTGGCCCAAACCGTCGTCGGCATGGGTGCGGCGCTGGGATTGGCGTTCGCGCTCGTCTACCTGCTGATGGTCGCGCTCTTCAACAGCTATCGCTCTCCGGCGATCATCCTGTTCGCGGTTCCGCTCGCAGTGATCGGCGCGCTGGGAGCGCTTGCGATCACGCGCGAGACGCTCAATCTCTTCTCGCTCATCGGCATGGTGCTGCTCATCGGCCTGGTCGTCAAAAACGGCATCCTGCTCGTCGACTTTGCCAATCGGGAGCGCGACGCGGGCAAATCGAAGCTCGCAGCGATCGTCTCGGCAGCCGAGACGCGTTTCCGGCCGATCGTGATGACCACCATCGCGATGATCGCCGGCATGACGCCGTTGGCGCTGGCGCTCGATCCGGGTACGGCTGTGCGCCAATCACTGGGCGTCGTCGTGATCGGCGGCTTGAGTTCGTCGCTGCTGCTGACGCTCGTGATCGTGCCGATCGCCTACCTGTGGATCTCGCCCAAGCACCTCAAACGTTCGCACGGCTTGGACGAGACGGAGTTTCTTCCGCCCTTGGCCCTGCGGCCGCCGCAGATGCCGGTCGCTGTGACGCGCTAAGAGACGTCGAACGCAGCGCAGCGATAGCCGCCGGGCGAGCGTGCAGCTCGCTCGGCGATTGCCGAAAGCACCGCGGTGGGATTCAGTACATTCCCGGGATCAACCGTTTCGTGCGCGCGCAGTAGGCATCGTATTCGCTGCCGAACTGCGAACGCAGCAGCCGCTCCTCAGCCGTCATGCGCGCGACCAGCGGCGGAATCATGAGCAGCGCGAGCAGCACGCCCAGCGCCGAGCGAAACGCGAGCGCCCAGCCCAGCAGCATGACGAGCATTCCGAGATAGCTCGGATTGCGGATAACGCCGTAAATTCCGGTCGTCACCAATGTGTGACCCGGCTGAATGGCGACCAGACCGCTGAAGCGGCGGCCGAGCGCGAATACCGGCCACACGCGCAACACGCCGCCGGCGGCAAACAGTACGACGCCCAGCCAGCGCAGCGAATCGCCGTCGAGAGTCCACCAGCCGATCCGGTCGGTGTACGCTGGGACGAATCCGCTCAACACGCCGATAACGGTTGCGGGGATGAAGATCCAGCGGTTCGCCGTATCTTCGCGCTCGCCCGAACTCAAATTGCCGCTGGTGAAAACCGCTGCGACGGCCAACGCGAACGTCACGCCGACGAGCGCGGCGAGCGCCGGGTGCGAAAAAAAGCCGCCGAAACCGCCCCAGCCAAGAACGGCCAGTCCGAGGAATGCGGCGGTCGACCCCAGGCTGACGCAAACGACGACCGCGTTCACGACGAGCGCTGCGGCAGCGATGCGTCGTCGAACGGCGGCCGGTACAGCGCAATCACAAAACGCATATCGAATCCGAGGCCGGCCCGCGTGTGCGATGTGCTCACCGGAGACGCTCCGTTCGGTTTGGTACCGATTCGTACGTAGGCGAAACGTTTCGACGCGCCCTCGACGTCGCTCCCACGCCGGCGCTTTAAAAAATTAGGTTGGGATCGGCGGTGAGCGTCAGAGTATCAGCGCGCGCCGCGGCACCGCGCCGGTCGGCAGCGGCTGCAATCATCGCCGCGTTGTCAGTGCAATACTGACGCTGCGGCACGAGCGCGGGCGTGCCGTGCTTGGCCCCCGCCGCGCGGAAGGCGGACTGCAGCGCGCCGTTCGCGGCGACGCCGCCGCTGAGCACGATGGCGCGATACGGGCGCAGCGTGAGCGCGCGTTCGACCCGGTCGACGAGCACGTCCACGACCGCTGCCTGGAAGGACGCCGCGACGTCCGCTGCGGGCGTCGCGCCGCGATCGTTTTCCAAGAAATGGCGCACCGAGGTTTTGATGCCGGAAAACGACATGTCGAGTTTGCCGGGGTCTGCGCGATGCCGCGGAAACGCTACCGCGCGCGGATCGCCGCCGGCGGCCAGGCGTTCGAGCGCGGGCCCGCCCGGAAAGGGAAGGCCGAACAAGCGCGCGGTCTTATCGAACGCCTCGCCGGCCGCGTCGTCGCGCGTTTTGCCGATGACGCGCAGGTGGGTGGGCGACTCCACGTCGACCAGTTGCGAATGACCGCCCGAAACCAGCAAGGCGAGCAGCGGATATTCGGGCTCGTTTGCCGTGTCGAGAAACGCGGCGAAGATGTGGCCGTGCAGGTGGTTGACGGCGTAGAGCGGTTTGCCGGCCGCGAACGCGAGCGCTTTGGCTGCCGCCACGCCGACGACCAGGCTGCCGATGAGACCTGGACCAGCGGTGACGGCGATGCCGTCGACATCGGGCAGCCCCAATCCGGCCCGGCCGAGCGCATCGTCCACGGCCGCCGAGAGCAAGGCGACATGGCGGCGGCTCGCGATCTCCGGCACGATCCCGCCGTATTTCGCGTGGAACTCGTCTTGATTCGTCGAGACGTTCGAGAGCACGCTGCGCCCGTCGCGCACGACGGCCGTCGCGGTGTCGTCGCACGACGTTTCGATTCCCAGCAAAAGCATGCGCGCGATTCGACCGCCCGCGAGCGCGGGTGGTTGCGTGCCGGGTCCGCGGACGGACGTTCTGCGGGCACCGGAACGCTGCAGGCGGAAGCCACCGCAAGTGGATTGGCGATATCTTGCGCTGGCGACGGCCGGCGCCAGCGCATTCATCGATATGTACGCGACCCAGCCGTTGCTGCCCGAGCTGCGCACAACCTTTCATACCTCCGAAGCCGCCGTCGGGCTGACGATTACCGCGATCACCGTTGCTTGCGCGCTGTCGGCGCCGTTTGTCGGATCGCTCGCCGACCGGGTGGGGCGCAAGCGGGTCATCGTCAGCGCAATCGCCCTGCTGGGGCTGGTGACGATGGGAACGGCGACCGCCACGACCTTGCCGATGCTCGTCGCGTGGCGCTTTGCGCAGGGGCTGTTCATGCCGGCGATTTTTGCCGTGACCCTCGCCTACATCGCCGAAGAGTTTCCCGCTGCGGTCGGCGGCCGGGCGGTCGGGGCGTACATGGGCGGCAACGTGTTCGGAGGGTTTTTCGGGCGGTATTTCACCGCGCTCGTCGCCGATCGGACCGGTTGGCACGTCGCCTTCCTCGTGCTCGGCGTGCTCAACGTATGCGGAGCGGTGATGGTGTGGATCGCGCTCCCCCGGTCGCGGAATTTCGTGCGCAGCGCGTCGTTGGGCTCCGCCGTGCATGCGATCGCCGCGTTCGTTCGCGATCCGGTCTTGGTCGCAACGGACATCGTCGGCGGAAGCGTGCTCTTCACCCAAGTCGCGACCTTTACGTACGTGACATTTTATTTAGCCGGTCCCCCCTTTCTAATGGGCACGGCGGCGCTGGGCAATGTCTTCTGCGTCTACTTGTTGGGCGTGGTCGCGAGCCCGCTGTCCGGGCGGCTCGTCGATCGCTTCGGCCATCGCGCCACCTTGCTGCTGTCGATCGGCACCAGCGCCTTCGGCATCGCCCTCACGCTCGTCCCAAACATCGAAGTCATCGTGGCCGGCCTCGTGCTGCTGGCGACGGGCGTGTTCTGTTCCGCTGCCGCATCGCAAGGCTACGTCGGTGTCGTCGCCACCGGGCAGCGCTCGACTGCCGCGGCACTCTACTTGACCGTGTACTACCTCGGGGGCGGCGCGGGCGCGGTGATTCCGGGATTGTTTTGGCTGCATGGCGGTTGGCCGGCGACCGTGGCGCTGATCCTGGCCGTTCAGATCGGTGCCTGCGTCCTGGCTCAAACGGTGTGGCCGCCGCGGGAGGCCACCCGCCAAGTTGCTTAAGAACATCCGCTTCGTCGATCCTGCGCGTTCGAGCTTCGCTCGAGCAGCCCGCGTTAACATTCCGTTTTCCTTTACCGGCGCGCAGCGGCAAATGGATGATCTGTGAATCGCGCGCGTGAACGCGGGTGAGGTTGTGGTGTCCTCGAACTCGGTAGAATCGTTAATCGCGCGGATCGACTGGGATCGAACCGCGCTTGGCCCGCGCGAGTGCTGGCCGCCAGCGCTGCAGACGGCGCTGGGAATTTGTTTGGGCGCGCACGTCCCGGCGATCGTTTATTGGGGCCCGCATTTCGTTGCGCTCTACAACGCGCCGGCCGCGGCGATGTTCGGTACGCACCATAGCGATGCGCTGGGCCAACCGGCTGCGCGATCGTGGCCCGCGCTGTGGGCACTCTTGGAGCATCAGCTCGCCGGCGTCAGGGCGTCGGGCACACCGGCCGTCGTCGCAAACTGGCAGGTTCCAACGCCCCCCGGCGGCGCGCGGACAGAAGCGTACTTTACGGTGTCCCTCAGCCCCATCGAAGACGGCGCGGGAATCGGCGGCGTGTTCTGTTTGATGGTCGAGACGACCGATTCCGTGCTGCGCGAACGCGAGACACGCAGCCGGGCCATCGAGCGCGAATTCATGTCGGAAGCCAGCCGGCTGTTGGCCGAATCGCTCGATTTGCCGACGACGTTGCAGAACATCGCGCGACTCACCATTCCGCAGTTCGCCGATTGGTGCCAAGTCGACATCCGTACGCCCGACGACCAGATCGAAACCGTCGCGATCGCGCACCACGACCGCAAGAAAAATGAAATCGCGCAGCGCTTCGTGGGTCGCATTCACTTCGACCCCAAAGCGGAGGCAGGACAAGCGTACGCCATCCGCACGGGGCGCAGTCACTTCGTCGAGAGCCTGGAGTTGAGCATGCTCGAGGCCACCGTCGACGACGAATACGAAGTGCGCATGTACCAGCAGTTGGGAATCCGGTCGTTCGTTTCCGTGCCGCTCATCGCGCAAGGGGCGACGCTCGGCGCCTTGGCCGTCATCTACGGCGATTCAGGACGGCACTACGTCGAAGACGACTTGCCGCTGCTCGAGGAACTCGGACGCCGCGCCGGTCTCGCGGTGCAGAACGCCAATGAATTCGAACGCGAGCACCGCGTAGCGCAGTCGTTTCAAGAAGCGTCGCTGCCGGCCGAACTGCCCGCGGTGCCCGGCGTGAGATTCGACGCGGTCTACGTTCCCGCCAGCGACGAAGCGCAGATCGGCGGCGATTGGTACGACGCCGTCCGGTTGTTCGACGGCCGGATCGTGATCTCGATTGGCGACGTTGCCGGCAAAGGACTGCACGCCGCGGTAACGATGGGCAACATGCGCCAAATCATTCGCGGTATCGCGCAGGTCCATGCCGACCCAGCGCTCATTCTCGATGCCGCCGATCGCGCGCTGCGGCTCGAAGCGCCGGGTCAATTCGTGACCGCGTTCGTCGGCGTGCTCGATCCGATCGTCAAGACGTTCGCGTATGCCTCCGCCGGTCATCCGCCGCCGCTCATGCAGTTTCGGGACGGGCGGGTCGAAGCGCTGACCGACGGCGGGCTGCCGTTGGGGTTGCGGCTCGGCCGCGAGGACGCCGTCGGCCGCATCATCGACGCGTCGGCGGCGACGCGGCTGGTCCTTTACACCGACGGCTTGACCGAAGTCTTTCATCGGCCGCTCGACGGCGAACAGCAACTGCGCACGCTGCTCGACGACGAAATGATCTTCGCCGCCGAACATCCCGCGCGGGCCCTCAAAGAGGCGTTCTTCGATGGTGCCCGGGCCAAAGACGACGTCGCGATTCTCATCGTCGGCATCGAATCGTTTCCCGATGCGCACGCGGCGGTGCCGGCGATCCAGCAATGGACGTTCGATGCCCACGAAGAAACGGCGGCCCGTGCGGCCCGCCATGAGATCGGTGAGACGATCTTGGCGCGCGGCGGAGCGCTCGAGGACGTGTACGCGGCGGAGCTGGTGTTCGGCGAATTGGTCGGCAACGCCGTGCGCCACGCGCCTGGGCGCGTCGAGGTGACGGTCGATTGGAGCGCGTCGGCCCCGGTGCTGCACGTCATGGATCGCGGACCGGGTTTTCGGCACGCTCCGATTCTGCCCGACGATCCGTACAGTGAGTACGGCCGCGGGTTGTTCTTGATCTCCACGCTTACCGACGATTTTCACGTTTCGCGCCGCCCGAGCGGCGGCAGCCACGCGCGTGCCGTCCTGAGCCTGCGCCGGGCCCGGCTTGCCGCCGCCGGGCCGAATGTGGCATCGCTCTTCGAGGGGGTTTCGGGACTCGGCTAAGCGGCCGAACAACATCGGAACGGTCAGCGTTTCTCCGCGACTATCGCCGCCAATTCGTCGGCAAACGCCGCAATCATGATCGGCGGCCGTTTGGCTTCGACGCCGCGCTGGTTTACGCTTACGGTTCCGTCGGCGGCTTCGTTTTTGCCGACCACGAGAATGTACGGTATTTTCTGGGTCTTCCAATTACGGATTTTGTACCCAAGCTTCTCGTTTGACGCATCGCCTTCGACGCGGAAACCTTGCTCGCGCAGCCGATCGCGGATCGTATAGGCGTAGTCGAGTTGATGTTCGGAAATCGGCACGACCACGGCTTGGATCGGCGCGAGCCAGGCGGGGAAATTGCCGCCGAAATGCTCGATAAGCACGCCCATGAAGCGTTCCATCGAACCGGCCAGCGCGCGATGGATCATCACCGGACGATGGTCGGCGCCATCGGCACCGCGATATTTGAGTTCGAACCGTTCGGGCAGGACGAAATCGACTTGCACCGTGCCCAGCTGCCACTTGCGGCCGATCGCATCGTGCAAGTTGATGTCGAGTTTGGGACCGTAGAAAGCGCCGCCGCCTTCATCGATCTGATACGGAATGGAACGCGATTCCAACGCCCGGCGGATGGCCTCCTCGGCTTGCGGATCGGTCGCCGTGCGGTGCTCGCGGGTCGAGAGAAAATACTCGAACTCGGTGAAGTTGAAGGCCTGCATCAAACGCAGTGCCTCATCGAGAGTTTGCTCGAATTCGCCTTGCAGCTGGTCGGGCGTGCAGAAAAGATGGGCGTCGTCTTGGGTGAAGCCGCGCACGCGCGTGAGGCCGTGCAGGGTCCCGCTGCGCTCGAAACGATAGACGGTGCCGAACTCCGAAAAGCGGAGCGGCAAATCGCGATACGAGCGGCCTTCGGAGCGATAGATCAGGATGTGACCGGGACAATTCATCGGCTTGAGCCGAAAGCGCTGGCCCTCGACTTCGATCGGCCCGAACATCCCGTGCGAAAAGTTTTCCAGATGGCCTGAGATTTCGTAGAGCTTTTCGTGGACGACGTGCGGCGTCACGACGGGTTGATAGCCGCGCTCTTTGAGTCCGGCCCGAATGAAATCTTCGACCACGCTGCGCACGATCGCGCCTTTCGGGTGCCAGAAGACCAAGCCGCCACCGGCATCTTCCTCGATTCGGTACAAGCCCAATTCCGGCCCCAGTTTGCGATGATCGCGCTTGGCCGCCTCTTCGAGAAAGACGAGGTAGTCGTCGAGTTCTTTTTGGGTCGGAAACGCTGTGCCGTAGATGCGCTGCAGCATCGGATTATGCTCGTCGCCGCGCCAATAGGCACCCGCGACGCTGGTGAGCTTGATCGCGCCGATCTCGCCCGTCCGTTCGGCGTGCCCGCCCCGGCACAGGTCGGTGAAGTCACCGATCGTATAGAGGGTGATTGGATCGTCGACGGGGATGTCGCGAGCGAGCTCCGTCTTGTATTCGTTGCCTGCATACCGTTCGAGCGCTTCTTCGCGCGACACCCGCCGGCCGGTCATTTCGTAGTTGGCCTTGAGGATCTCGCGCATGCGCGCTTCGAGTGCGACGAGATCGTCGGCCGTGAACGGGGTCGCGCGGTCGAAATCGTAGTAGAAGCCGTTTTCGATCGCCGGGCCGATCGTCGGTTTCGCGTCCGGAAACAGATCCTGGACGGCATAGGCGAGAACGTGCGCGGCCGTATGGCGCAGCGCATCGAGACTGGGCTGACTCATCAGGCGCGAGTTTCCGGCCCGATGCGGCGGAAGCCTCGGTCAGGCCACCGCCCGCATCCCGGAAACCGGCGCGTCCTGCTTCGCGGCCCGGCTTCACGCCCTGACAATGCGCCCCGCAGCGCCGCCTCATCGTTTGCTGTGTGCGCGTCTCAGGGCCGAGTGGCCCTGGTGCTGATCTTGATCCGCTCGAGATGATGCGGCCGGCGACACGTAGTTCAAACGCATTCCACGAATCGCGCTGCCACCATCGCGCGTTACCGTGACATGCGTGAGAACGGCGCGCCAATCAAATCTCGGTCCCGAGATCCGGTCTGCATCGGTGAAGCCGGTCCGTGAATGTGGACGGCGCCCCGCGGATTACGTCTCGTTGTGAAGCGCGGAGCGCAGCGCGTTTACCAGATCGGGGCCGGCAGCATGTCCGTGGCTTGATACGGCGTGCTCCGCGGCAGCCTTGAGCACTTCATCTTCCGTCCCCGAGATGGTGAGCGAGCAATTGCTCTCGCTCGGAAATTCCCGACAGTCGATCACTTTTCTGATTGACGTTTGCATAGCGACCTGTTCCTTTCTGCATTGCGTGTTTACGACGGTTTTGCGTAGTTGGTCGCGCCGAACCAGTCGACGACCACCACCGGCTCGTCCCCGATCACCCACGCATCGTGGCCCCGCGGGAGCGACGTGATGTCTCCGGAAGTTGCGACGAACTCGGTGCCGTCGTCCATCCGAATTCCGAGTTTGCCTGCGACGTGGTACTGGAAGTGCGGCGCCTCGCAGCTGGCGGTCTGCGCCAGTGGTTGAACGTCGGTCGACCAGCGCCAGCCAGGCTGGAAAATCAAGCGGCCGACTTCTGCACCGCCGACGGCAACGATCTCCGCTTTGCCGTTGGGGAATTCACGCACCTCATCAGGCGCCGAAAACGTCTTGTGTTCGGTTTTCTGCTCAACCGTTTGCATCCCAAGCTCCTTTTGCGCGCGGCGAACTGCCGGCACGACAACGTGTGCGGTGGTGGGGAATGCTCGAGCGCCGCTTCGGCGCCTCGGCCGACCTCGTAGAATCGTGCCACGGCCGTCACGCAGAGGCGCCGTTCAGCTGTTTTTTTGACTTACTAGTAGGAGTATATCTACCAGTAGGTAAAAGTCAACCGCGTCGTGTCACTCAAAAAGGTCATTTCCGGCAAGGCGCCCGCGGTTCCGATCGCGCAGCAGATCCTCGACATCGCGGAGCAGCTTGCGCAGACGCGGGGCTTTAACGGCTTCAGCTATGCCGATATCGCCGAAGTGTTGGGGGTCACGAAAGCCAGTCTGCACTACCATTTTCCGTCGAAGGCGGAACTGGGCCGAGCGCTGATCGAGCGCTACCATCTCACCTTTGGCAAGGCACTCGACGCGATCGAACGACGAACGCCGAGAGGGCGCGACAAGCTTGCGCGCTATGTCGCTCTCTATGACTCGGTCATGCGCAACAACCGGATGTGTCTGTGCGGAATGCTGGCGGCCGAGTATGCAACGCTGCCGGAAGCGATGCAGGAAGAATTGCGGAGATTCTTCGACGCCAACGAAGTTTGGCTGGCCGCCGTGCTCGACGACGGGCGCCGGAACGGTGAATTCCGGTTTGGCGGGACGGCCAAACAGCGGGCACGCAACCTCGTCGGCGCGCTGGAAGGTGCGATGCTCATCGCACGGGCGTATGACGATGGCCGCCGATTCCAGTCGGCGGCAAAGCAGATTTTAGCCGATCTGAATGCGGACCCGGTCGCGGCGCGCGGTACCAACGGCGAAGTGATGGTATTGCCGCCCTAATGCCGTTTCACCGGCGCGCCGGTCTTGAATCGAACGGAAGGCGCCAGGCAGAGAGCGACTACGCGATCGTGCGCTCGACGCCCAGTGAGTTTTTCGCCGCATTGCAGCAGCCGGACGTGCAGCAGGCGATCACCTTCGGTACTGCGATCGCGTATCTGCTGGTGCGCTGGCGCTTTCCGGGCCGCACGCTGCTCGACACGCTGAAGCTGGCATGGCGACTGGCCGTTTTCGCGTCTATCGAAGGTCGCACGCGGTTCTGTACACGGTGGTTGCGAACGCTGGTCCGACGCCGCCGCGCCCGTGGATGGAGCGTGCGGCCCCGGTGAGCGGAATGTCAACAATTTGACAGGACCGGGCGAGAATGATATCGTTCGCGCATGCGCTTACGCCGGTCTCTCGTTGGTTGTTGTTGTCTGAGGTTCGTGCAGCCCTTGAACGGCGATTGCTCATCGACTAGCGTTTGACCCGCCGGGTCCGCGTTACCTAAAGAGCCCCTCGCTGTGCCGAGGGGTTCTTCATTTCTTTGCTCTCTTATTTGCTGTCTCGAATTTGCTGTCTCGAATTCATTGGGGAAACACGCGTGGCGCTCCACTCCGTCAATAGCCAAGTCATCTCAACCCAGCGCGGGGAAACTGGGGAACATCAGGCGGAGCCTGCGGAACGGCAAGCCCCGCGCGATGACCTTTGGACGCGCCTTCGGAAAGAAGCCGAGGACGCCAACCGGCAGGCCCCGATGCTCGCCCCGTTGTTCGTTGATTCGATTCTTGCCCAGCCCTCATTCGAGGCGGCGATCATTCATCGGGTTGCCGCCCGGCTGGCGAATAGCACGCTGGCAATTGACGCCTTGGTGCAGACGTTCCACCGCGCCTTCGACGCCGATCATTCGATCGCGAAGGCCATTCGCGCCGATATCGCGGCCGTGCTCGAACGCGATCCCGCGTGCGAGCGGCTGATCGAGCCGTTCCTCTATTTCAAAGGATTTCACGCTGTTCAGACCCATCGTCTGGCCCATTGGTTATGGCACCGCGGCGAGCGCGACTTCGCGCTCTATTTGCAAAGCCGCTCGTCGGATGTGTTCCAAACGGACATCCATCCGGCGGTGAGGTTCGGCAAGGGTATCTTTCTCGATCATGCGACGGGACTGGTCGTCGGTGAAACCGCTGTGATCGAAGACGACGTTTCGCTCCTCCAAGACGTCACCTTAGGCGGGACCGGAAAAGAAGCACGCGATCGCCATCCAAAAATTCGGCGCGGCGCCATGATCGGCGCGGGGGCCAAGATCCTGGGCAACATCGAAATCGGATCGTACGCCCGCATCGCCGCGGGAGCGCTCGTGCTTCAATCCGTTCCCCCGAAAGCGACTGTCGCCGGAATTCCGGCAAAAATCATCAAGGCATCGGAAAAGAGCTCTCAAGTTCAGGCGCTCGATAAAATTCTCAAGAGTCTGTCCTACGAATACTCCGAATTCGCGATCTGACGCCTTTCGCTGACGGCCCGTCGGCCAAAGGGCGCAAAACGGGTGCGCCGTGACTTCGCTCGATACCCGCTCGGATTAGGCGAAGCCGAAAACCCGAGGGTCGCGCGGCGCGACCCTCGGAGCTCGGAACCAGTAACCCTTTGCCGGCCGTCGGTCCCGCGGCGCGTTCGCGAGGCGACGCACCGCGCCGGCCGTTCCCCGTCAAACCGTCGAGCCGGCCGTTCCTGTCAAACCGCCGAGCGCGCCCCGCGATGCGGTGCTCGCTTCGATTGAATCCGGCGCACCGACGCGGCCAATGCGTCGACTTCGGCCAGCGTATTATAGAGCGCGAGTGACGCGCGCACGGTGCTTTCCAAGCCGAAGCGGCGCAGAATGGGTTGCGCGCAGTGGTGACCAGCCCGGACGGCGATGCCGTCTTCGTTGAGCGCGGTTCCCACTTCGACCGGGTCGATCCCGTCGAGGACGAAGGAGATCACGCCGGCCTTTTCGGCCGCCGTGCCGATGATCCGCAGCCCCGGTATGTCGAGCAGCAACCGCGTTGCGAACGCGAGCAGATCGTGTTCGTGGCGGCCGATCGCCTCGATGCCGACGCGTTCGACGTATTCCAGCGCAGCGCCCAGACCGACGGCATCGGCGATGTTCCCCGTCCCGGCCTCGAACCGGCTCGGCGGTGCCTTGTAGAGGGCCCGTTCGAACGTCACATCCTCGATCATGTTGCCGCCGCCTTGCCACGGCGGTGATTCCGCGAGCACGTCGGGCTTGCCGTACACCGCGCCGATCCCGGTCGGCCCGAAGACCTTGTGTCCCGAGAACACGAACCAGTCGACGTCGAGTGCCGCAACGTCCGAGCGCATATGCGAGACCGATTGGGCCCCGTCGAGCAGCACGCGTGCGCCGGCGGCGTGGGCCATATCGGTCATGACTTTGGCCGGCGTGATCGTCCCCAGCGCGTTCGAGACCGAGGTAAACGACACTAATTTGGTGCGCGGCCCCAGGAGCTTCCCGTACTCATCGAGTTTGACTTGACCGCGGTCGTCGACCGGAGCGACTTTGAGGATCGCCCCGGTCTGCTCGCACACCAGCAGCCACGGCACGATGTTGGCGTGATGCTCGAGCCAGGTGACGACGATCTCGTCGCCCTTGCCGATGAAACGCCGGCCCCACGTGTTGGCGATCAGATTGATCGCTTCGGTGGTGCCGCGCACGAAAACGATCTCGTCGGCGGAACCAGCATTGATGAAGCGGCGCACGGTCTCGCGAGCCTTTTCGTACGCGTCGGTCGCACGTGCGGCCAAGTCGTGCGCGGCACGATGGATGTTGGAGTTCTCGTGTTCGTAGAAATAGCTCAGGCGGTCGATTACCGCTTGCGGCTTTTGCGTGGTGGCCGCATTGTCGAACCAGATCAGCGGCCGGCCATGGACGCGTTCGGACAAGATCGGGAAATCGTGCCGGACGAGATCCACGTCGAAGCCGTCCGCGGCCGGTGCGGCGGCGAGCTCCGCCGGCGGCTTCAGGAAATAGTAGTGCGGCGATGCGGCGTCCTGCAACGTCGGTTGCACGAACGGGATGGCCGCGGCCGCGAGCAATGCGCGAAGATCGTCTTCACCGGGAATCGCGAGTCCGAGCGGCGGCACGCTAGGCGATGACGGGCCGGGCATTTTCGCGCCGGGCAACGACGACGCGGGCAACGACGACGTGGGCAACGACGACTCGGGCAGCGTGCCGGGCTGGCCACGCCGCGAAAGCGTGTCGGTTGGGATGGCTTGGTCGGGAACGAAAAGGCTCGCGTCGGATAACGCGGGCACGTTGAACTCGGGCGTTCCGCGTTCAGGCGCGGCGTGGCCAGGCAGCGGAGCACCGAAGCCGCCGCGCGGCGCGGTTGCCGGAGCGCCGGAGAAACCGTCGGGCGTGACCCCACCGTGGGGCGGTAGCGCTGCGGACTCCGGCGCGGGCTTCGATTCGACGGGATTCGAGATGCCGACCGGATTGAAGGCAGAATCGCCGGGAACCGCGCCCGGCGCGGCAGCGTCGGGAAGCGGCGTCGAAGGCAGCGGTGCGCCGAAACCGCCCAGCGCTATGCCGGGCGTTCCGCTTGGAGCGGCATCGAAGCCGGAAACGCTCGGCGCCGCGAGCGGCGGCGGCGCAGCCGTTGCAATATCCGGCGGAATCGTGCCTGGCGGAATCGTGCCGGCCGGGACGGCGCTCGGAGCGGTGATCGTCGGCGCAAACGCGTCCGGCAGCGGTGTCGACGGCAGGGCCGCGCCGAAGCCGCCCAGCGGCGTGCCGGTTCCGCTCGGAAGGCCGCCGGGCCACGCGACGCTTTGCGTCGCGGCCCGAAACATCGCGTTGGCCATGCGACCGATGAGGTCTTCGCCGGGCGCGCCCAGCGATTGCGGATCCGGCAGATCAGGCATAGGTATGCGTGTACACAGGGAACTTCGTCACGTCGACGTTCTCGAGAACACCGAGGGCGTCGTCCGTTAGTACCGCGAGCGCGCAATACAGCGAGATTAGATACGACGCGATGCCCTTGCGATCGATGCCCATGAAGCGCACCGCAAGACCCATGCTCTGTTCGCCGGGGAGATTCGGCTGGTAGAGGCCGACGACGCCCTGACGCGCATCGCCGGTACGCATCAGCAAGATGTTGGTCTTGCCGTCGACGACCTTCACTTTATCCGACGGGATGAGCGGGATGCCGCGCCAGGTGATGAACGGCGAGCCGAACAGGTTGATGGTGGCGGGCGGGACGCCGCGGCGCGTGCATTCGCGGCCGAACGCCGCAATCGCGGAGGGATGAGCGAGGAAGAAGCCCGGCTCTTTCCAGACTTTCGCGATAAGGGAGTCGAGGTCGTCGGGGGTGGGGGCGCCGCCAAGCGTCGAGAGCTTTTGCGCCGGCGTCGCGCTGCTCAACAGCCCGTACTCGGCGTTATTGATGAGTTCGCTCTCTTGGCGTTCCTTGATGGTCTCGATGGCCAGGCGGAGCTGCTGCGCGATCTGGTTGTGGGGAACGCTGTAGAGGTCGGAGACGCGTGTGTGAACGTCGACGACGGTCGTCACCGCGCACAGCAAATACTCGCGCGGGTTTTCTTCGTAATTGACGTACGTTTCGGGCAGATCGCGCTCGTCGCGATCGGCGCAGTCGACGGCGACGCTGCTCGCGTCCTTGACCCGGTTCAGCCGGAAAACGCCCGCCTCGACCGGCACCCACTGCAGACAGCGCACGAGCCACCGCGGCGTGATGATGTCGTATTGCGGAACGGTCTTGGTGGCATTTGCGAGTTGCCTGGCGGCGTCGTCGCCTAGGGCTCTTGCAGGGGTCGCAGGGTCGGCCATCGTTTAAATCTCAACCTTCTCCGGACATCTCGGAAAAAAAACACGCGAATGCGCAAGCGCGCTTACAAAGCAGCCTTGTGACAGATTTTCTTGGCGCGTTGACACACCTTTGCCTTGCGACGAAAGTGACATGCGTGACGGTGTTGCGGAACATGTCGCTACCGGCGCCGTCGGCCCGGACCGCCCGTGTTGTCGGCGGCTGTTCCTCAAGCGAGCGCGAAATGCGCGTACTCCGAGCCGGTCCATTGGAGATCGCGCCGGTTGTGCGCTTTTATCCAACGCTAGTGCGTTCATCGACGACACGTTTTGCTTTGTGCGTACTTCGCGGAAGCGAGCCATTCGCGACAACGGTCACTCGTTTGGGCCGTAATCCGAGGCGCGCCTTTATTGCGTTTGAAACGGCTTCGACCAGCGGCTCGGTACGGCCGGCGCCGTCTTCAACTTCGATCTCCAAGTCGAAGCGCGTGAGATGCTCCTCTTCGTAGAGCCGAATCCGGTATTCACCGGTGAGCGCGGGAATCTGGCGGATCACGTGCTCCACGTCGCTGGGGAAGACGTTCACTCCCGAAACGATGAACATATCGTCGAGGCGGCCGATCACGGAGATGCGCGCGTGGGTCCTGCCGCAGGCGCAGGGCGAACGGTCCGCGGTGATGATGTCGCCGGTGCGGAAGCGAATCATCGGACGGGCGCGCTTTTGCAGCGTGGTGAGGACCATCTCCCCTTGGCTGCCGTCCGCGACCGGCTCTCCGGTCGCTGGATCCAGCACTTCTAAGAGGATCTGGTCTTCAACCAAGTGCAGTCCCTCGTGCCGCGCGCATTGGCCCGCGCATGCACCGTAGATATCGGAAATCCCATAGAAATCGAACAGCTCGGCGCCCCACAGATCTTCGATGGCCTTGCGCGTGCCGGGGATGGAGCCGCCTGGCTCGCCAGCCACGATGATGCGGCGGATCGCGAGGTCGCGCGCCGGATCGATTCCCTCCGCTTTGGCCGTCTCTCCGAGATGCCAGGCATACGATGGAGTCGTCCAAGTGACGGTGGGTCGAAACGCTTTCATGATGTAGAGCAAACGGTCCGATGGAATCGTGCCCGCCCAGATGCACAAGGCGCCCAAGCGCTGCGCACCGATGACGTCCGGACCGCCGACGAACAGCGTGAAGTTCAGGGCATGAACGTAGCGGTCCGACGGCCTGATGCCGGTCATCCAGAACAGGCGCGCCTCGATGTCTTGCCACGTGTCGAAATCTTCCGCCGTGAATGGGCTGACGGTCGGGACGCCGGTGGATCCGCTCGAGGCCGAAACGAAGACGACTTCCTCCTCCGTGACGGCGGTCATGTCGCCCAGCAGCGGCGCAGCGACTTGGCGCTCGCGCTCTATTTGTTTGTTGGTGAACGGAAACTTACGCAGATCGGCGAGCGTTACCAAAGCATCGGGTTTCACTCCGGCCGCATCGAAGGCACCGCGGTAGTAGGGCGACTTCGCATATGCCAATTGCAAGTGCGACGCGAGCCGATCCCGCTGCAGCGCTTCGAGCTCGCGGCGGGGAAGCGTTTCGATCTCTTCGTTCCAATAAGCCTTGAGCGCCAAGAGGTGTTCCTTTCGATCGGCCGCAGCTACGGCCACGTTCCTGCGACATTGGTGGCTGACGTCGAACGAAACAGGTCGGCAACGCCTCATCGCTCACGACTCATACGGCTGCGGTTCACACTCGAGGAGCACACGAGAAAGCCCTCTGCCGAATCGGCAGAGGGCTTCACGCTACGCCTGCGAGTAATGGCGGTTAGACGCGCAACAATCTCTCCCGATGCAAAAGCGGACAGCGACAACAGGACGGCGTTTGAGCGTGCGCGTGACAAACCATACTTGGTACGAGACTAGCATTCGATTGCAAGGCCTGTCAACCGCACCGGAAGCACGGTCTTGCGCGATGGACGCGTCGCCGGTGCGCTCACCGCCGTTTCGTTCGCGCGGCCGCAAAGTCGGAACAGCCGGCGCTTGCGGGGAGATAGCGATCGTGGAAACGGCAAAGCCCGTCCCGGTCACGAACGGCGGCAAAACCGGAACTCAGCGAACGCAGTCCCGGGATCAGCTGTTCGAGCGTCGCCGGCGCGTTATCGAAATATCGGCAACTCGCGCAGTGCCGCCCGTCCGTTTCGCTCATTGCCCGAGCCGGCTCCAATAGCCGCCGAACACGACCGCAGACAGCAGCAGACCGAGAATCACATTGACCACGACGCCGCTGGTAAAAGCCCAAAACGGTCGCGCACCGGCCGTTGCAAGGTCGCGCAGCCGCGTCGTCAACCCGATGCTCAGAAAGCAGAAGGTGAAGGCCCAAGTGCGCAAGTCCTTGATCGGCCCGACTAGGTCGCTGGTGAAGTTTTTGCTGAACGCCGAGAAACTGAGGTGCCCGGTGAGCACGGTGATAATGATCGATGCCGCCAGGAAGCCCAGCACGAACTTGGGAAAGCGCCACCAGATCTCGCCGGGGTCAGGCCGAACGTCAACACCGGTCTTGTCCCATCGCGTGGTCGCGACGATCGACAACACGAAGGCCCAAACTCCGATCCAAATGTCTCGTCCGATCACCTTCATGAGCGTAAATGTGGTGACCGCGTTGTCGGCAGCGCCGGTTATGCGCGGATCGTGCCCTGCATAACCGCCGTAGAATTGCGCTGCGGCGAGGCCCGTCGCATCAGCGAACTCCGATGAGCCGATCCATGCACCGGCAACCCCGGTCGAAAGGCCGAAGGCGTGAGATGCGAACGGCAGCACGAAGACCATCACGATCGCCCAGAGTACGACGAGCGTGATCGCGATCGGGGCGTGCTCCTTTTTCGCGCCGACCGCGCCGGCCACGGCGATCGAGCCTGACACGCCGCAAATCGCACCGCCTGCGCCGAGGGTTGCCGCGAGCCGGCGATCGAGACCTAAGCCGGTCGCAACGAAGTAGATGACGCCAAACGTGATCAGCGAGACGATCGCTGCTTGAACGATGGCAACCGGTCCAGCCCACAGGATGAGGGTGAGCGGCAGCGTTGCGCCGAGCAGCACGATCCCGATTTTGATGTAGTATTCGACCCGGAAACCGGCGTCCATCCAGGCGGGAAGGCGAACGAAGTTCGAGATCACCAGCCCGACGAGGAGCGCTACGACCGGCGGCTCGAGACTATAGCGCGCCGCCTGATCCCAGAGCCCCAGCGCGAAGATTGGAACCGTAAGGACAAACACTAGGGCAAACGAGGGCAGAAAGTGCGCGAGCCGGAGACCGACGGTACGCGCACCGATGCCGAGCAAGATCGCCCAAGTAACGAAAAGCGCGATATATTGCACGGCGTGTGAGCCGAGTTGGCCGGCAATGTCCGGCAGCGTGCTCCATTTCTTGGGTGCGATGGCGAGCCACTTGATGCTGCTCCCGCTCTCGAAGAGCAGCACGGCAACGAGAACGATTGCGAGACCGATCCAGACGGCCCACCAATCTTCTTTGGCGAACAATTCGCGGATCCAACCGCTTGAATCGCGCGGTGCCGCCGCGCTTGGAACACTTGCTTCGACAGACATACATTCCTCGTTAAACGTAGATTGCTCGTAAAACGTAGATTGCTCGTGAGCGCAGGAAGCGCGAAGTCGACCAGGCTCGTGGATTGCGGCCTCGTCGACCCGAAACAGAATCGTCAGCCGCTTCCGGCGAACGATCGGTAGGAGGAATGCGCGTCGTGGAATCCATCTTTTTACACCTTGGGCCGGGGCTGGGCGTTCAGAAGGTCGCGCACGCTTTCCGTTACGATCGTCTGCGAATCCGTCCAGTCACCGAACCCGCGCAGGCGTCCATCGCGGCCGATGAAATACAAAAGCGAGGTGTGCTCGACTTCGTAATCGAGCGAAGGTTTGGCCGGGGCAAGTGCGCGATACCTCACGTGATACGCCGCATAGACGCCGGCGAGCTGATCCTTCGAGCCGGTCAAGGCGATGAACGACGGATCAAAGGTGCCGACGAAGCGCCGCAAAACGGCGGGCGTATCGCGTTGCGGATCCACCGTTACGAAAATGACCTGGAGGGGTCGCGCGGAAGCACCGAGGGCAGTTTTTGCATGCTCGAGTTTCACCAACGTGAGCGGGCAGACGTCGCCACAGTGCGAATAACCGAAGAACAGCACGAGCGGATGCCCGATGTGCCGGGCGAGCGCAAACGGCCGGCCGAACTGATCGGTCAAGGTGAAATTCGCAAGGCCGACGTGCGGCCCGGCTTTCGGTGCTTGCGAAGCGGCGAGCACGGGCGAAGACGACGTCATCAGAAGCGCCAACACGAACGGCAAAGGTATGCGCGAACACGCGACGGATCGACGAAGTCGATCCGCTAGGCTTCGCGGGATCCGAAGCATCGCAATCAATCCGGAAATCCAAGCCAACCGAGCACCTTCGAACGCAGCGCAATGAAGTTCGGATTGGTGCGATGCCGGGGACGTTCGATATCGACCGCGAGATCGGCGACGATGCGCCCCGGGCGCTCACTCAAAACGAGAATGCGGTCGGCGAGGATCAGTGCTTCGTCGACGTCGTGCGTCACCAGCAACGCGGTGAAGCCGCTGCTCTGCCAGAGGTCGGCGAGTTCGCGCTGCAGGACACCGCGAGTCAACGCGTCCAGCTTGCCCAGCGGTTCGTCCAAGAGAAGGACCGCGGGATCGCCGATCAGTGCTCGCGCGAGCGCCACTCGTTGCGCCATGCCCCCGGAGAGCTGGTGCGGCAGTGCCGTCGCAAACGCAGTAAGTCCGACCCGTTCGAGCGCGCGCACGATGCGTGGATCGTGCTGGGCGGCCCGGCCACTGCGCACGCTTCCGCGCGCTTCGGGCCCGAGCGCGACGTTACGCCAAACGTTGCGCCACGGAAAGAGCGTGGCCTCTTGAAAGACGACTGCGCGCGACGGATCCGGGCCTTCGATCGTGACGCCGCCGGCGAGTACGCGGCCGCGCGATGGCGATTCCAAGCCGGCGACGATCCGCAGAATCGTCGATTTTCCGCTTCCGCTTGGACCCAGCAGCGCGGTGAACGAGCCGGGGGGCACCGTCAAATCGATGTCCTCGAGTACTGGCAATGTGCCCGTTTCGAGGACGTACTCGTGCGATACACCGGCGATGTGCACCCCGATCGCGTCCCCGCGCCGGCCGTTGGGTTCCGCGGTCATCGAATCGACCCGCGTTCCCACGCCAGCGCCCGGTTACGGACCTTGAACAACACGCTGATCAAGCCGGAAAAAAGCAGCGCCATAATGGCTAAAGCGGCATACACTTTGGGATACGCCGCCCAGCCTTGGGCCCAGGTGACGTACCAGCCCAGGCCCGCCTTCACGCCGAGCATTTCGGCGGCGAGCAAGGTTACGAATGACGTGCCCAGGCCCATGAAGATGCCGACGAAGATTGACGGCAAGGCGGCGGGGACCGCGACTTTCCAAATCAGAAACCACTGCGACGCGCCCAGCGTTCGCGCCACGTCGTAGTAGCTGCGGTTGACGGCGCGCACTCCGGACCAGGTGAGAAACGTCACCGGGAACCAGGTCGCGAGCGCCAAGATGAAAATGCTCGCGGTGAAGCTCGTCGGTAAAACGACGAACGCGAGCGGCAGCCACGCCGTCGCTGGAATCGGGCCGATCGTCCGGACGATGGGGTGCAGCCAGTAGTTTGCGCGCGGCCACCAGCCCATCGCAACGCCGGTAAAGAAGCCAACGATGAGGCCAAGCGTGAACCCGAGCGCGAGCAGCCGCAGCGAGTATGCGGCGCTGAGCAGCAAGAGCGGTCCGTCATTTTCGTAGGCGTCGAGGATCGTTTGCGGCGGTGGAAAGAACGGCATCGGCAGCAGCGCGAACTTGGCGGTGACGAGCTGCCACACCAGCGCCGCGCTTCCGAGCACGACCAACCATGGAGCCACCGCGTAGAGGCGGCGTGCAGCGGCCGGCCGCAAATGTGCGGCGACCAGCCAAGCGCCGATCGCCGCGGCAACGGCGGCCGTCAACGTTGCGAGGTGCGCGGTCGTATACAACGGTCGGGCGTCGGGCAAACGCCACGTCACCGCAGCGGCGGCGATCCACAGCAGGCACGAAGCGTAGCCCGCCGCCACCGGTCCCGCGCTGGTCCGGACACGCACGGGCTCTTCGTCGAGCGCCGGCAGCTCGATGGCTCCCTGGTTTATTGCTGACGCCGGCATCGGTGCCGGAATGTTTCCCGACCGGGCCATTGCGTCGAGTTCACCGACAGACGACATATCAGGACGCCACTTGCTTTATGGCGCTGACCGCGCCGCGCTCAGCCAATGGGAAGCAGCCGATACTGATTTTCCACTTCCGGCGAGACGATGCGTTCGGTACCCTTCAGCGCTTGAGCGAGATCCGCGATGATATCGTCGATGTTTTCGATGCCGACCGACAGACGGACGGTATCCGGCGTGACGCCGGCCTCGAACTGCTGCTGGGGCGTGAGCTGCTGATGAGTCGTCGTCGCCGGATGGATGACGAGCGACTTCGCGTCGCCGACATTCGCCAGCAGTGAGAACAGCTGCAGCCGGTCGATGAAAGCGCGCGCCGCATCGGCCCCGCCGTGGATCCCGAACGTGAGGATCGCGCCGGCCCCTTTGGGCAAGTATTTCTTTGCCCGGCCATGAGCCGGATCGTCCGCTAATCCGGGATAGGCCACCCACTTCACCGCCGCATGTCCTTCGAGGAACTGAGCCACGCGTTGTG
The DNA here is from genome assembly GCA_050012475.1 of Candidatus Velthaea sp. GTDB lineage: Bacteria > Vulcanimicrobiota > Vulcanimicrobiia > Vulcanimicrobiales > Vulcanimicrobiaceae > Velthaea. Next base: position 74,619 of record JBEKHC010000039.1, on the reverse strand, counting down.
CATTTTGGGAGTGCCGCTCCATGCGCAGCCCCAACGTTTCGAGTCCCTGCAGAAATAGAAACGAGTTCAGGGGCGCCGGGGCCGCGCCGAGATCGCGCAAGAGGAAGACGCGCGCTTTGACGATGTAGGCTTCGTTGCCGAAGCGTTCGACGAACCGCGTCCCATGGTACGACGGATCGGGCTCGGTCAGATTTGGGAATTTTCCGGAGCCCGTCCAGTCGAAGTTTCCGCCGTCGACGATGAGGCCGCCGATCGAGGTGCCATGACCGCCGATGAACTTCGTAGCCGAATGCACGACGACGTTCGCGCCGAAATCGATGGGACGCAGCAGATACGGCGTCGGCAGCGTATTGTCGACGATCAAGGGAATCTTGGCGCCCTGCGCAATCGCCGCCGTCGCCTCGATATCGAGCACGTCGATTTTCGGATTGCCGATCGTTTCGGCAAAGATGGCCTTGGTATTCGCTTTGATCGCGCGACGGAAGTTGAGCGGGTCGGACCCGTCGACGAGCGTGACCTCGATACCGAACCTTGGAAGCGTGTGGACGAATGCGTTGTAGGTTCCGCCGTAAAGTGAGGCGGAGGCAACGATGTGGTGACCCAGCGTTGCGACGTTGAGCACCGAGTACACGACCGCGGCCTGTCCGCTGGCAACCGCCAGCGCGCCTACGCCGCCCTCGAGTTCCGCGATTCGAAGCTCGAGTGCGGTGCTCGTCGGATTGCCTATTCGTGTATAGACGTTGCCGATTTCCTCCAGCGAGCACAGCCGGACGGCGTGGTCCGTGTTGTCGAAGAGGAACGACGTCGTCTGATAGATCGGAATGGCCCGTGCGTGCGTCGCCGGATCGCCGTCGTGGCCGCCGTGAATGGCGACGGTATCGAAGTTATATGCGGGTTGGTCGGCCATATTCAGAGTTTTGCGACCTCGCGGAAAATGTCGACGTAGGCTTTTTTCGCGAGTGCGTCGGGATCGGTGCGTTTGTCCAAAATTCCGGCCTTCAGGAAATCATGCGCGCCGAGTTGGATGTCTTCGTAGACTAAATCGGCTGACGGGTGCCACTCGTAGGACCCCAGCAGATTCGCGATGGTCGGCACGTCGGAAGCGACGTACTTCTTGTCGATCTCGATCTGCGCGGTTTGTTGGATGTGCCGGCCGACCCAACGGCTGCCGTCGAGCCAGGCACGGGTTACGGTCGCCGCCGTTTTTGGATCGTCACGGACGAGACCACCGCGCAACGCCACCACGCAGCAGAAGTGGTTGTGCGATAACCCGGACCGATCGGCGAACAAGCCTGACATGTTCGAGCCGATCTCGACTGCTTTGTGCTTGGGGATGAGCGCGTACGCGAACGGATCGGAGGCGGCAACCACTTGCGCCTCGCCTTTATCGAGCGCCGTTTCCAACTGAACCGGCGGATATGCGCGCCAGCTGACGTCCTTCGTCGGGTCGAGCCCCTGCTTGCTGATCAGGACGCTGAAGAAGCTCATAGCCGACCCGCCTAACTGGTCGGTGGCGATCGATTTGCCTTTCAAGTCCGCAAGGGTCTTGATCCCGGAGTTCGTCGCCGCGACGAGCCGCAAGCACCCGCCGTGCAACCCCGCTGCGATCTTGGCGTCGACGCCCTGTTCGATCGGCTTGAGCCAAGCATGAAGAATTCCGGGTGCACCGTCCAACTTGCCCGCGCCGATTCCGTCGACCGACGTGTAATCTTTGCTCAGCTTGACGAGCTCGACGTCGATGCCGGCTCGCTCGAAGATGCCGGTCTCATAGGCGGCGTAGAGCGGCGCCTCGCAACTCGCGCCGAACCAGCCCAGGCGCACCTTCGGACGGGCGAGCCCGATGACGTTGAGCGCGAGCGCCGGCGCGGGGTGGACGATCCCGGCGAGGGCAAGTGCGCTGACGCCCAAACCCGTTCCCTTTAGCAGCGCTTTTCTTGAAATGCTTTCGAACGACATGATGGCGGACCTCATAAAAAATACAAAAAAAAACCGCCAGTACGGCGGTTTTGCTCGGGACATCGGCGGAATTCGCCGGTTCAGCGCAAGATCAAGCCCTACCGAAGATCGGCCAAAAGTAGCGCGGACATGGACAGGACATGCAGTTCACGATAGCAGCACTTTAGCATGCACCCTCTGAATCTGTCAAACGCAGCGTCGAAGCACTTGGGACGCGCCGAAAATATCGTCGCGATGTATCGCTGATTCGTCGCGCGCGGCCAGCGCCGACTCTCCGGCCGAGGATGAAAGAGTGGGTCGATGCACTAGCCGTCGACCGTCTTGAGAATATCCGCGTAGACGCGTTCGGCGAGCTCTTCGGGATCCGTGCTGCGGTCCAGGAGACCGGCGCGCTTGAAATCACGCGCGGTTAATTCAATCTCTTCGAGCGCGAGATCGGCGGACGGATGCCACCCGTACGTCGAGAGGATCGCCGCCGTCGAGGCCGCGTCGCCGGACACGAACTTTTTGTCGACCGCGATGCGAGCAGCCTCGGCGACGTGCTCGCCAACCCAGCGAGTAGCGTCGCGCCAAGCCCAGGTCAACGCGGCTGCGACGCGCGGCCGTTCGCGGACTAGCGCGCCGCGCATCACGATGTAGCAATTGTGGCTGTGGCTGATGCCGCGATCGCAGTAGAAAACTCCAGCCGCTAGCTGGTCGGTAATGGCCAGACCGCTGCCGCTGCGTAAGAGATCGAAGCCGGCGGGATCGCGGGCGGCTACGACCTGCGCCGCGCCGCGTTCGAGGGCAGCAGCGAAATCGGTCGGGCGGAATGACTGCCAATGAACGTCGCGCGCGGGGTCGATCTCGCGCCGGCGCAGCAGCGAGGAGAAAAAGCTCATGGCAGGGCCGCCAATATCGTCGGTCGCGATCGTGGCCCCCTTGACGTCACCGAGGTCACGAATCGGAGAGCGCGCCGCCGCGACAAGGCGCACGCAGCCGCCATGCAGACCCGCGGTCAACCGCGCGTCGAGGCCTCGTTCGATCGGCCGCAGCCACGTATACAGGAGCGAACTGACGGCGTCGATGGCGCCGGACCGAATCGCCTCGGTTGCTGCGAGCGGATCGCGAAGGCGGATAAGCTCGACATTGAGTCCTTCGCGCGCGAAAAAGCCGCGCGCATAGCCGACATACGTCGCAGCTTCGCAACTCGTGCCGCTCCACCCGATTCGGACGTCGGCGCGCCGTTTGGGCGCCGGCTCCGAAGCCTCAGCGGGGACGCGCGCGAGCGCCAGCGCGGCAGCGCCGAGAATGAACTCGCTACGGACGAGCCGCTGCACGATCCACCGCTACGTGCGTCATGAAACATCCGGGCCGCAGCCGGATACCACCGGTTCTCCGCAAGAGATACTCCGCGCTTCCGCGCTCCAAAGATTAAGGCGAGAATCTATCACGGGACCAAGAACGTGTCAATGATGGCAAGGGTTGACGCCCGTTTCGCTCGATGCTATCGTTCAGAGCGTGAGCGTTGCGAGCAAATCGGCAGTCTGTCCTTGTTGCAGTCTTTTCGACATGGCGTAGCGGCGTGATTTGATCGCAGTAACATCTGTTCCATCAAGGCCCTCGCCATTTCTGGCTGGGGCCTTTTTGTTTCAAGAAGATGGACCTGTCGGCGTGAGCCATGGTGCGCCGATCGTTTTAGCGTTGGCTCCTCAATGCGGGAAAGGCTTCGCGCGCAGAGCCGCAACTGCTACGAAATAAGGACACGACATATCGCTTATGACGACTCTCCCGACGATCGACCTCCGTGAACTATCGCCCGGCGCACACGATCGAGACGCGGCTCTGGAACGCTTGCGCGCGACGGTCGGCGGCATCGGCGCATTCTATCTGACGGGCCACGGCGTGGACGCCGAGGACGCCGACCGCATCTTAGGGTTGGCGCGCCGTTTTTTCGCGTTGCCCCAAGCCGAACGCCGCGCGATCGAAATGGTCAATTCCCCGCATTTTCGCGGTTACACGGCGCTCGGAAACGAATACACGCAGGGCCAGCCCGATTGGCGCGAAGAGGTCGACATCGGAGCAGAGCGGCCGGTGCGCCGTGAGCCCGGCGGATCGCCGTACTGGGGTCTTCAGGGTCCCAATCAGTGGCCCTCGGCGCTGCCCGAACTTCGGCCGGCCATCCTGGCCTGGCTCGAGCGGCTGCGCGCGGTGGCGGCGGATCTAGGTCGGGCTTTGGCCGAAGCACTGGAACTGCCGCGCACCTTTTTCGACGGTGCGTTCAACCCCGATCCGCACCTGCTGGTGAAACTCGTGCATTATCCCGGACGCGAAGCCGGCGACCGGCAAGGCGTGGGAAGTCACAAGGACTCTGGATTTTTGACGCTCGTGCTTCAGGATGATGCCGGCGGCTCGGGCCTGCAATTCCACGACGGCCAAGCGTGGGTCGAGGTCATTCCCAAGCGCGGCGCGTTCGTGATCAATCTTGGCGAAGCGCTCGAACTCGCGACGAATCACCGCTTGCGCGCGACGCTGCACCGGGTCGAAAGCCCGTCTGCCGGCCGGGATTATTATAGCGTTCCGTTTTTCTACAATCCCCGCTTCGACTATGTCGTGGAGCCGTTGGATCTGCCGGATCACGTCCTGCCTCCGCTCGCCGGCGACGCGCGCGTTGATCCCGCCGATCCGATTTTCGCCGAGTACGGCTACAACGCTCTCAAAGGCCGGCTGCGGTCGCACCGCGATGTCGCGGCTCGCTTTTACGATGGCGTAAATGACATAGCACAGTTTCAGCCGCGATGACCTTGGTTGCATTGCGTGCCGGTTCGCCTCGCCGAAGAAAATGCGGCCGAGACTTGACTGGGCAACTCTGCTGCCGTATCATGCGGTGCAATGGATATGCTGCAGTCGCGTTGTTGTCGCTGCTCCGCTCGTCTGACCGGTGAGTGTTCGCATTCCATTTAGCGCCCGGCGCTGTATGAGAAAGCCTCTCGCCGTTTTCGGTGAGGGGCTTTTTATTTAAGGTACGACGTCCAAGCGCCGTCCTGACAACGCTTGGGATGTTGTCCGTGAGCGTGGCCACGTGGGTTCGATTCTCGCGGTGGCCTCACGTTCAGCAGCTTTCAAAGCCTTAAACGGGCGTGGCCGCCAGACGGCTGCCTCAGCTTCGTCTTTTACCGATTTCGGGCAGCGCAGGCCGAACGTTCGCGCGCTCGGGTTCGCCACTTTTGGATCGACAATGTCAGTCATACGAAACGCCGCTTTTCTCTCCCGGCCGCTCCGCCTCGATGTGATGCGCAGCGTCGATGCCCAGACACTCCGACGTTTCGGTTCGCCGATCGCGTTTGTGCTGATTTGGCAGCTCGGTTCCATGATGGGCTGGATTCCTGCGAACAAGTTGGCGCCGCCGTCGGCGGTCCTCGGCGCGTTCTGGACGCTGACGGTCTCCGGTGACCTCCTGCGCCATCTCACCGTCTCCCTGACGCGCGTTTCGGTCGGCCTGTTCATCGGCGTAGCGATCGGCGTCCTCTTCGCGCTGACCGTCGGGCTTTCGCGGATCGGTGACGATGTGGTCGATCCGGTTATGCAGATGCTTCGAACGTTGCCGTATCTCGGCCTAACGCCGCTGTTGATTCTCTGGTTCGGCATCGGCGAGTCGCCCAAGATCGCGCTGGTGGCGTTCGCGTCCGCTTTTCCCGTTTATATGACGCTGCTCGGCGGCATTCGCTCCGTCGATCCGAAGCTTATTGAGGCAGCGAAGATTTTCGGGCTCGGGCGCTGGGAAACGATCCGGCATGTTATTCTGCCGGGTTCGCTGGCTCCGGCGCTCGTCGGCCTGCGCTATTCGCTCGGCGCGGCGTGGCTGAGCTTGGTTGTGGGCGAGCAGATCAATGCCGATCGCGGCATCGGTTACCTGATCATGGACGCGCGTGATTTTTTGCGGACCGACATCATCATCGTCGGCTTGCTCATCTACGCGATCCTTGGCCTGGCCACCGATGCCATCGTGCGTGGCGTCGAGCGGCACGCACTCGCCTGGCGGCCGTCGCTGCTGCGGCCCGGCCGGTGAGCCACACCGGCGCCTGGGTTCGCGACCTCTCACTGAGCTTCGGCGCGACGGATATTCTGCGCGATCTCGACCTCGACATCGCGCCCGGCGAGTTCGTCGCGCTCTTGGGACGCAGCGGTTCGGGCAAAACGACCTTGCTGCGTGTGCTTGCCGGTCTCGAAGAGCCGAGCCGGGGCACGCTGCACGTACCGCAACCGCGAGCGGTCGTTTTTCAAGAACCGCGTCTGCTGCCGTGGAAAGTCGTTTGGGAGAACGTCGCTCTCGGTTTGCAGGGCCCGGATGTCCGGCAACGCGCCTATGCGGCGCTCTGCGAAGTCCAGCTCGAGCGGCGCGCGGGGGCGTGGCCGCTCACGCTTTCCGGCGGCGAGGCGCAGCGGGCCGGCCTCGCGCGAGCGCTCGTCCGCGAACCCAAGGTGCTTCTGCTCGATGAGCCGTTTGCCTCAGTCGACGCGCTGACGCGTTTGCGCATGCACCATCTCGTCGTTGACTTATGGCGATTGCACGAGCCTTCGATTCTGCTCGTCACGCACGACGTCGACGAAGCGCTCCTCTTGGCGGATCGAGCCGTCGTTCTCGACGGCGGTCGCATCGCGGCGCAGATTCGCATCGCTGCTCGACGACCGCGCGACCCCAGCGACCCAGCCTTCGGTCTGCAACGCCGCGAGTTGTTGGCGCTTCTCGGCGTTCAAACTGGTTTGGCGCAGCGGACCAGCGGTGAAAAAATACCCGTGTCATTGGAGATATCATGAAGCGAAGAACTTGTTTGATCGTGGCGTCGCTGTTCGCACTAGCGCTATCGCTGGGCTTTGGTCCGACACCGGCGCGGGCGGCAGAGGCACCGCGTGAATTGCGCATCGGATATCAAAAGATCGGCGCTCTGCTGATCCTCAAGCAGCGGGGCTCGCTCGAGAAGCGGCTTGCCGGCGAGAATATTACGGTCAGGTGGGTGCAGTTTCAGTCCGGGCCGCCGCTGATCGAGGCACTCAATGCCGGTGCGATCGATTTCGGCTACACCGGCGATACGCCGCCGATCGTCGCGCAGGCGTCCGGCGTCGACTTCGTGTATGTGGCATCGATCCCGCAGCCCGGCGCAAGCAACGCGATCCTCGTGCGCAACGATGCAAATATTCATTCTCTGGCGGATTTGCGCGGCAAGAAGGTCGCGCTCGTGAAAGGCTCGAGCGCTCACAATGTGCTCGTGCAAGTCCTCAAAAAGGCCAATGTCGGCTGGTCCGACGTCACCCCGGTGTATTTGCAACCGGCTGATGCCGGTGCCGCGCTGCGCTCGGGCAGTGTCGATGCGTGGTCCATCTGGGATCCGTTTTATGCCCTGGGCGAGCGTTTCCCGGGCGTTCATGTCCTGACCACCGCCCAGGGCGTCGCGCCGTCGAACGCGTTCTTCTTGGCAACGCGGAGTTTCGCAACGCGCTACCCTGCGGTCGTGACCGCGATCGTCGATGAAACCACCGCTGCCTGGCATTGGGCGGAACACCATCAAGCCGAGCTTGCCGCCGTGCTGGCGGATGCGTCGGGCGTCCCCGTCGACGTGGAGAAAGTCGTCGCCGCTCGCGGCAACTACGAGATCGCCTTTGTCACTCCGCAAGTCGTCCGGCAGCAGCAAGCCATCGCGGATACGTTCAGCGAGCTCGGGCTCATTCCCCATCCGATCGTGATCGGCCAGGCGGTCTGGACGCCGGGCAGCTCACTTACCGCAACTCGAGAGGTACGTAAATAACATGACTACAGTGGAAAGTCCGCGCGCCGACACTGCGGCGTTTTCGCTGCGCCGCCTGACTCCCGCGCTTGGTGCGGTCGTCGAACACGTCGACCTCGCGCAAGACCTCGACGCCGCGACGATCGCTGCGATTCGAGCGGCGCTCGACGAGCATCTGGTACTATTTTTCGAGCACCAAAACTGGACGCCCGAGCAGCAACGCGATTTCGCCGGCCGCTTCGGTGAACTGTACGTTCATCCGCTGTATCCGGGGCAGGCCGGATTGCCCGAGATCATGCTCCTCGAATACGATGCCGATCGCAGAGGACACAACGACGTTTGGCACAGCGACGTGACGTACATCCAAACGCCGCCGAAAGCGTCGGTCTTGTATGCCGACATCATCCCGGAGATCGGCGGCGACACCCTGTGGGCCAACACATACTTGGCCTACGAAGCGTTGTCCGAGCCGCTCAAGAAAGTGGCGGCCGAACTGCAAGCCGTACACGATTTTTCGCGCGCCTTTCGGCCCGAGCGTTTTGCCGAGTACGGCATCGCCGATCGCGTCGACAAGGTGTATGCCGACAATCCGCCCGTCGTCCACCCGCTCGTGCGCACGAATCCGGCCAACGGGCGCAAGGCCCTCTTCGTGAATGCGAACTTCACCTCGCACATCCTGGGTGTCAGTGCCCGCGAGAGCACGGCATTGCTCAACTTCTTCACCGCGCACGTCGCTCAGCCGGAATTCCAAGTTCGCTGGAAGTGGACGCCGAACGCAGTCGCGTTCTGGGACAACCGCTGGACGCAGCACTACGCCATCGCCGATTACTATCCGGCACATCGGCGCATGCGGCGTGCGACTATTCTCGGCGACCGGCCGATTTGAGGGCAACGGCAGAACGATGGATATGACCTCGAAAATACGGCTGATGGCCTGGCAAATCGATATGCTCGAGTTCGAACGCAACCAAGCCGACACGACGGACGACGACCGTCCGCGCGGCCACGTAGCCAAGTGGGAAGGCGGCGGTCCGCAAAACCGCAATGAGCGGGTTCGATTCTCGCCGTGGCCTCATGTTCTTCAAGCGATCGACACTTTGCAGGCGTTGATTGAAAGATCGCAGGTTCGAAGCACGCAGAGTCGTTTTCGATGACGTAAGGTGCTGCTCGCGGTTGTCGTCTGGTGCTTCCGTTTGGAACGGAGGCGCGGATGAGCCGCGTGCGAAATCTGGACCTCTATTCTGTGAAGGATCGTAGCTCTCGTCGCTTCGCGTCATCGACTGTTTAACTGCTTACCGCGACTTTGCGTTCGACTTGATCTGCAGAACAACCGGTCGCTGCGTGCAAACAGTCCGTCACCAACGATGCCCGTCGCTTCGTTTACGGTCCGACTTAAGTCTTTTCGGTCTGCTCTGTTGTCTCGCTTAAACTTGAAGCATCATTCTCACTTGATAGGAGCCCTGTGACCCGGTTTTCTGACGCGCCGCGGACTACGCGCTTTCCGTTCGCCCTAATTGCGATTCTCGCCGTGCTGCTCGGCGTTTCTGCTGCATCTGCGAATGCGACGGCGCAGCCCGTTGCGCAAGCCTCGCCTGCGGCGAGCCCTGCCCCCGATGCTGCTTCAACCGCTGCGCCCACTCCGGAACCCCAACAGCCCGGCCCGGCGGCGGCGCCGCCGAGAAGCGCTCCCCAAAACGTCGCCCGCAAGTTCGGCCACTTGCCGATCATCGATATCATCCCGGTCTTCACCGATCCGCAATTTTATACCGTGGGACCGATCACCAAGACCGGTCAGCCGGTGGTCAATCCGCTCAAGAACGCCGGGGTTGGATACGATCCGATCGACGTCGGCGGCACGTTCAAACTCCCCATCACCCCGAACCTGTCGGCTTCGTTCGACCGGGTCGTGGAAGGAACGCTCAACGTTCCCGACGCGCGAGTGACGAACGCGGAGCACGCGTACGTCTACAACGTCTACTCGCGTGACGTGGTTCTCGTCACCCGGATCGACGAGCAATTCTCGCACGTGCAGTTCGAGGAAGGCCTGTATTTCCGTCACCGCATCGCGGGCGGATCGCAAACCAGCAATAATCCGTTGCTGCCCACGATCGCTTCCCGCGAAGCGCATATCGGCTATGCGGGGGTGACGTATGTCACCGGCGGCATTCCGTGGCTGCTCAACAGTTTCATCACCCTCAACATCAATGCCGACACGCAAGCCATCGATCACCACGTCGGATGCTTACTCAAGGCCCTCGACGGCGTGGCTGCGACCTGCCCCAAAGGAAACACGACCGGGTTCATCGACGAGAATCCCGCGCAGAATCGGGTCTGGGAAACCGATCAGTACGTCCAACTCACGATTCCCATCGACAAGAAACACGGCGTATCGCTCGTTGGGCAAGATCGTTGGGGGGCGTTGAATTTCTACGAGAATGCACCTTTCCCGTATCGCTGGACGACGTCGCAAACCTATCTCCTAACGAAACGCTTCAATCGGGTGTTTTCGCTGTCGCTGCGTGCGCGCGACCAATGGGCCGTCGCATCGGGCTCGCCGTACGTCAAGCCCAACGCGCAGCATAACGGAACGATCGACGTCCTAGCGGATTTCAAGATCGACACGAACACCTTCTAAGACGGATGTGTAGCCGGTGTGTCATTCGTCGTGCGCCCCGCCAAGATACGCTTCCTGCTGGCGTTGCCGCCTAAGAGCGAAACGACCGACGCCGGCGTCCGCATCTTCATCCAGCCGTTTTCGCGACTTCCTTTGGTGGGTTGCATCGTCTGCGCGATCTCACAGCGGGGCTGCGTTGTTCGCGTCCCACTCCGCCAAGTAGGGTCCCATCTGATCCACCTCAAGGGCTCGCGAGAACAGAAAGCCTTGCCCGTCGGCGCATCCGAGCGCGCGAAGTTCTCGCTCTTGCTCGGGCGTCTCGATGCCTTCGGCGATGACGGTCACGCCGAGCTGCCGCGCCAGGGTGACGATCGTCTCGATGATCTCGGGATTCGTCAGCCCGTAGCCCGATCCGCTGACGAACGACTTATCAATCTTGAGGGCGTCGACCGAGAGTTGGCCGAGATACGCCAGCGACGAGTATCCGGTTCCGAAGTCATCGACGTGGATCTTGACTCCGCGCTCGTGGAGCTGTTCGAGAACCGCCTTGAATGTCGGGAGATCGTCCATAAGGAGCGTCTCGGTGATCTCAACGTGCAGCGAGCCGGGGTCGAGTCCGCTTTCCTGCAGCGCGCTGTCGACGCGCTCAATAAAGTCGACCTCGCGAAGTTGTACCATCGAAGCGTTGACGGAGACCGTCAGCCGGTCGTATTCCGGAACGGCGGTTTGCCACCGCCGCATTTGCCTGCAAGCTTCGCGCATGACCCAGTCGCCGATCTTCAAAATCAGGCCGCTGTCTTCCGCAACCGGCACGAACTCGGCCGGCGAAACGGCGCCGAACTCGGAGCTATGCCAGCGCAGAAGAGCTTCAAACCCGGTGATGCGTTGGGCCTCGAGCGCCACGATGGGCTGAAAGCACAACGTCAGCTCGTCACGGTCGATGGCGTGCCGAAGCGCCATTTCGAGTTGGAGCACGTGGGTGATCTGATCCCGCAGTCCGGTATGGAAGACTTCGTGGCGATGGCGGCCGCGCGACTTGGCGCGGAACATCGCGATGTCGGCGTCGCGAAGCATATCGTCAGGAGTCTCATAGCCGATCGAGCTCAGCGTGATGCCGATGCTCGCGCTGAGATTCAGCTCCGTGCCCTGGAGCGAGAACATCTCGGACAGGCTCGTAAGAATGCGATCGGCGAACGCGACGGCTTCGTGCTCGTCGTCGACCCCCTCGAGCAGGATCGCGAACTCGTCGCCGCCTAGCCTGGCCAACGTCTGGCCGCGCATTCCGCGCTCCAGCCGTCGGGCGAGCATAACGATGAGCGCGTCGCCCGCGGCGTGGCCGAAGGCATCGTTGACGACATTGAAGCGGTCGCAATCCAGCAAGAGGATTGCTGCCGGTCTGGCGCCGGGCTGATGAGTGCGGGCGAGTGCACGCTCTACGCGTTGGACGAAGTTCAAACGATTGGGGAGTCCGGTCAGCTGATCGTGCAGGGCGGAGTGCAAGCCGATCGGGTGGACGATGAGGACGATGCATATCATCGTCAGCGCACTCGCGGCCGCGAGGGCGATAAGACATGGGAGCACTGCGGCCCACTCTGCAGCACCGATACCGTCGAGTGAGGAGCCGACGCCGACGAGACCGATCGTGCGGCCGCGCGCGTCGCGAACGAGCTCGAAGTGGCTGATGTGCCGGCTGCCTTCGGGCGTCGTCGTGAGGCCGTCATAGCCGACACCTCGGTCAAGCGCCGCGCGCGCCGCTCCAGTCAACTCGACGCCAATCGCCCGTGTTCCATCCCCCTTTTTGTTCGAGGTGGCGACCCGAATGGGCCGCCCGTTCACGACCGCATAGATCGAGGCATTTACGCCGAAGTGCGAGTGAACGTCATCGAGGAGGGCGTTGCGATTATTTGCGACCCAGCTTCCGAAACGCAGAATTCCCCGGTCGACGCTCGCGGGCCCGATTTGCGCGATGGATGCGTGGAGGACACTTCCGATCGCGGTCGTCCGCGCTTCAAGTTGTGCAAGCGTGGAGTTGCGGACGCTGGTGCCAATGACCGCGCATAAGGCGACGGTGAGCACGATGCAGCCGGCCGCCGCATACGCGATCAGTTGCGTTGCGAGCCGAAGATCACGACGGACGAGCGTGCGAGCCGTGCCGGCGCCCATGTAGAAGCGGCTCCTTAGGCAAAAGAATGGATGGGCTGAGTCCGGGGCACATCCGTCATATCTTGGGTATCGGGTTGCAGTCCGGCCCAACCACCGCGCTGTCGGTGATTGTGATTCGGATCACATTCGGTGCGGCTTTTTTTGACCGTTACGGCCGGCCTGACAGGCGGCACGCGCATCGGTCGGCGAGCTGTCAGCTTAGGCGGCGACGAACGCGTTTCTCGCGCGCTCCACTCCCATTAGCGCAGCGATCGACTCCTCCACCGAAAACCGCGGGTCGCGTTCGCGATGAAAATCGAAAGCGGCTGGCGACCCCCTGGCCCTCGGTCGCTTGTAATCTCCGCGCGATGAAGGCTGGTGTCACCAATTGTGATCAGACGCCTTCGACGTCGAGCGCTGATCACATGATTCGAGTAACGTGTCATTTACTGTGAGCAGATGCGCCCACGTGTACCACGTAATTGCATTCTCCGGAAGGAAGCCGCTTTCGCTCTCGGCGAGATCGGCGACGCGGGAACCGTACCGGCGCTAGAGCGGGCACTTGAAGATCCGGAGCCAATGTCCGAAAGTTCGCGGCGCTCGCGCTGAGCAATCGTGGGCCGCGCCGGGGTGATGCAACCAACCACCGGCGCGGCGCGTGTCGCCCCCAACTCGTGAGCTCAATTGACACAGCGCACGAGTTCCGGAGCGATCCGAGGAGACCGACGGATAAACCTTGTTACTCGCGGACAACGACCGGCACCCTCGCTTTACCACTCGAGCCCGACCGATCGGCTTCACGCGCTTCGGAAGCGTCGGCGCCGCCGGCGCGGTCGAACCGATAAGCGCATTGATACAGTAGCACGACTTGCACTACGGTCAGATCGACCGTCGGCGGGACCGGCATCGTTGCGTGCGCATTCGAGACGACTGAACTTTTCTTGCATATTGCACGTCCCTGCGGGTTTCAGCGGGGGCCAGCTGGCACACTCGGCTGCTACGATCAACTCACGGTCGAGTTGCGGCCGGCAGCCGAGCTGCGTTATCGCCGGTGCGGAGCCGGGTCTCGTCACGGGTAGCCACGAGTTGACGCATACAACCAAAAGGAGCACGCATGAACATCGGAATCATCGGCGCCGGCAACATCGGCGGGACACTCACCCGCCGGCTGCGGGCGCTCGGACACACCGTTGTGGTGGCCAACTCGCGCGGTCCCGAAAGCCTCGCCGCCCTGGCGGCCGAAACCGGCGCCACGGCGGTATCGGTGGCTGAGGCGGCGCGCGGCAAGGACCTCGTTGTCGTTACCATCCCCGAGAAGGACATCCCCAAATTGCCCGCGGGCCTATTCGCGGGGGCGGCTGCGAGCGTCGTCGTCGACACGGGCAACTACTATCCGCGCCAGCGTGATGGACGAATCGAACCAATCGAGTCCGGTTTGCCCGAGAGCCGGTGGGTCGAGCGGCAGCTGGGACATCCAGTGATCAAGGCATTCAATAATATCTACGCGCAGCATCTGCTTGAAAACGGCAAGCCCGCCGGCGCCCCCGACCGCGTCGCGTTGCCGGTCGCCGGCGACGACGTCGCTGCGAAAAAGGTCGTGCTCGAACTGGTCGATCAGCTTGGCTTCGACCCGGTCGACGCTGGTGGACTCGACGAATCCTGGCGTCAACAACCGGGCAGCCCCGTTTACACCAAAGATTTCGACGCGGCCGGCGTGCGGCGTGCGCTCTCGGAGGCGAAACGCGAACGCACGCCCGACTGGAGCGGTTCGCAGCGCAGTCCCGGCAGCTTCGAGGTGCCCGCCTGAGCTAATCGGCCTGCAGCGCCGCGGCAAGTGAACGTCCGTCAACGGGCAGGACCGTCTTGGACCGCGGCGCGATCCCGCGCAGATCGCCGGCAGCATTTCAAATGACGGCGTGAAGGTTGGGCTTCTCCGCTTCACCGTTCTGTGTGCCTTTGCGAATGGTGTAGCCGAGGAGACACTCGATTGCGTTGTTGGCAACCAGATAGCATTCACAGGCAGCGAGCTCGAGCCCGCCGCGATTGATGATCGAAATCCGCCCATAACGGTACTGGATCACGCCCGCTTGATCCAAAGCAGCCGCAGCGAGACTCACGGCCGGCCGACGAACTCCCAGCATCGTTGCAAGGAAATCGTGCGTGAGCATCAGCTCGTCACCGACAACGCGATCGTGAGCCATGAGCAGCCAGCGCGCTAGGCGTTCGTTGATGGGATGCAGCCGATTACAACCGGAAAATTGTGCGATGGTCTCGAGGTTCACCATTGCGTAGTTTAGGACGCGTTGACTCAACTGCGGGTCGGCCCGCAAACAAGTACGGAAGTCGTCGCCCGTGATCCGCAACATTGAGCCGGGGATTTGCACCATTGCTGCCGTTGCGCTCGTATCATGGCCGAGAGCAAGCTGAAAGCCGTACAGTCCTTCGCGGCCGATGATCGTCACTTCGACGTCTGTCCCATCCTGCATGCGGGTTACCGCCGAGATGATGCTGTTGATGGGAAACATGACGTGCTTGAGCGGCATGCCCGGATCGGAGATCGTCTTCCCGCTCGCGGCGTTGACGCGCATAAGTCTGGGGAGCAAAACTTTGGCAGATTCAGGCGCCAAATGGTCGAGAAAAAGGTTTCCTGAAAGGCCCGCATTGACCGCTGCTGATGCCAGCATAGCCTGAGTACCTGACCACCGGCGCATAGAAAACCGGAAAAATGAGAGATTGTAGTCGCGGACAGCCCGGTCTATGAGGGAGCCTATCCGCGAAGGTCAGCGAGCAACGGCTGACATTTCAGCAGGAAGTCCTTCTCGGCCTGATGCTCTTCACCTTTTGTCGGAGCCCGCGAAGCGGATTATTGGTTCGATAAAAGTCAGGCCGGTTTCGTCCGACAACGAACCGATTTCGCCGCCTCGACAGCTATAGGATAGCCCGGTCGGAGATGTGCCGTTGCCGATCGCTGCCCAAAACGGCATTTGTCGCTGCAAAGCGCTCCCGCGGTTGACGAGCAAATCTCTGTTCACAATTATTGTCAAACAGGAACTGAATTGAATTGAATACTCAAGGCAGCACGGCGAAATACGTCGCCCTTTCCAATCGGGTCTACACCCTGATCGTCGACACGCTCGACTCCGCCGCGCGGAGCAGGCTGGGCTATTGGACGTCGGTCTGGGAGATCGCCTCGCGGCCCTACTCGTCGCCGGGAGTGACATCGGCCATAGGCGAAAACATCGAGCGCGCTAGTGAGCTCGCGAACCTGACCGCCGGCGAGTTCTGCTCGCGCGTTCAAATCACGGCTGATTTCTCTGAAAAGTTTGCTGTTCAGGTCGGTAAACTGCAGGATGCGGTTATCGAGACTTGTCGCGATTCTCTCAAGGCGACTGTTTCGACGGTCGACCAAGTCAAAGATGCGCGCGTGGAACCGTCGCTCGAAGGCGTTTCAACCGTCGAACACGTTGAAGATGCGTCAGCGGAAGTGACGTTCAACGGCCTCAAACAGCGGAAGAAATCAGCCCATCCCGTGCCGGTCACGAACGAATAGGCGGTTCCATGATGCACCAGGTAGCTGATGGCCCGCAGCAGTCAGTGCCGCATACATTGGTGTTCCGTCGGCGTTGCTTGAAAGCGCGTTGGCAGCGCAGGCAGCAGAGGCGGCGCGCTCATGGGAAAGATCATGATGGAATATAGAAGCTGGACTCGAAGATTCTGGATCGCGCTCAAGCCGGACGCAGGACAATCAACCCTCCGTTTCGATGCGTTCCAAGACGGAACGACACTCCTCGAGATGGTTGGAACGGTTGACGGCCGGGGGCTGCTCCTGCGTTGGTTAAGCGCTGATCACGCCGTCGTGACCGTTCGCTCAACTCCGTACGGTTCTCCCGACGTTCGGCTCGATCGTGAGCAAACGCCCGTCAGCACGCAAGACGACCCCGACGTTTCCGCCGCGCAAGCTCGCCAACGCCTTGCCGAAACAGCGTAAGCTCGAAAGGAACGATCGTTCGAGCTTCGATTGAAAACGGGCTGATCCGGATCAAAATGCCGGATAGATCGTGCCGCCGAAATGGCGGATGATGAAGCCCCGGATCGCGCTCGAATGGTAGACGGCGACCAGTTGCGCCACCCACGGCTTCCCTTGGTCGACGGTGCGCACGGCGATGATGTTGCTGTACACCGATTGGAGTGCTTCGCCGACGCCGCCGCCTTCGGAAAAAAGCGCGTCCCGGCTCGGCGCCAGTCCGGCCGTTGCGGCATAGTTGCCATTGATGGCGGCGGCGTCGAGATCGTCGAGGGAGCGCGGTGTTTGGGCCGCGTTGAGCTCGCGAATCGTCAGGTGTTTGGGATTGTCGACAATGTCCTGCGGAGACGAAAGCCGGTTGCCCCCGTCTTTGAGCCGGATGAGTTTTGCGCTTTGCAATAAGAGCAGGGCGCGCGCGCCGTTGGTCGGATCGTTGGGGATTGCCACGACTGCGCCGTCTGTCAGTGCGCCGAGTGTACGAATCTTCTTCGAATAAATTCCCATCGGTAAGAAAATCGTCTTGCCCACGGCAACGATGTTGAAGTGACGGTCAGCGATTTGCTTTGCCAGAAACGGCGGATTCTGGAAGCTGTTCGCGTCGAGATCGCCGGCATCGAGCGCGGCATTCGGGACCGCATAATCGCTGATCGGAATGACCTGAATCGACAGCCCTTGTTTTGCGCCCAGACGGGAGACTTCATCGAGAATCTCTTCGTGCGGCCCCGGAGTCACGCCGACTTTGATGGTTTGATCGGCGAGGACAGCCGAACTCGTAGCCAGGCTCATGAAGATTGCGAGCAGCGCTGCCAGGTGCGAACCGGCTCGACGGCGGCGGCGGGACACGAACACGTTGACTCCTTAACGGTGGGAAAGGCGCCGCGCAATGCGGTCGCCAAGCATCTGAACGAGTTGGACGAGGATGATGAGAACGGCAACGGTAGCGAGCATGACGGCCGGCTCAAACCGCTCGTAGCCGTAGCGGATGCCTAAATCGCCGAGGCCGCCGCCGCCCACGGCGCCGGCCATCGCCGAGTAGCCGATCAGGCTGACGAACGTAACGGTAAAGGCTGCTACGATCGAGGGCAGGGCTTCGGGGAGCAACACGAAGACGGCGATCTGCATCGGCGAGGCACCCATCGCACTGGCCGCTTCGACGACTTGCTCGGGAACTTCACGCAGACTTGCTTGCACGAGCCGGCCAAAGAACGGAATCGCCGCGACCGAAAGCGGCACGATCGCAGCGTTCGTTCCGATCGACGTGTGCACGATAAAGCGGGTAAACGGGATGATCGCGACCATCAAGATGATGAACGGAGTCGAGCGGGTCGCGTTCACGATCGCACCGACCGTCCGGTTGAGCGGCAAATTCTCCCGTACCCCGCCGCGATCGGTGACCGTGAGCAACACGCCCAGCGGGACGCCGGCGAGCGCCGCGACCAACGCGGAGATACTTACCATTTGCAGTGTCTCGCCGAGCGCACCGGCGATGAGTGCGATGAGATTATCGGGGATCGTCACGATCCGGCCACCGTTATTTCGGCAACGTCGCCGGAAAAGAACGCGCGCGCGGTCGCGGAACGAGGCGCCTGTGCGATCTCCTCCGGTGTCGCAATTTCGACGATCCGGCCCGCCTCGATAACAGCGACGCGATCGCAGATCGCTCGAACGACGCGCATCTCATGCGTGATGATGACGATCGTGACGCCGAACGCACGGTTCGTTTGGCGAAGCAGCGCCAGAATCGACTCGGTGGTTTGCGGATCGAGAGCGGATGTCGCTTCATCGCAGAGCAGCACCTTCGGCCGGGTGGCCAGCGCGCGGGCGATCCCCACGCGCTGCGCCTGTCCGCCGCTGATTTGCGCCGGATAGCGGTCGCGCAGTTCTGACAGACCGACGAATGACAGCAGCGACGTCACCGCGCTGTCGATCTCGCGGCGCGGCGTTCCGGCGAGTTCGAGCGGAAAGGCGACGTTGGCATACACGGTTCGCGACGCCAGCAAGCTGAAGTGCTGGAAGACCATGCCGATCTCGCGGCGTTCGCGGCGCAGTTCGCGCTCGCGCAGGGCGGTCAATTCCACGCCGTCGATGCGAACCGTGCCGAGAGTGGGCCGCACCAGGAGGTTCATACACCGCACGAGCGTTGATTTGCCAGCGCCGCTGCGACCGATGACACCAAAAATCTCGCCAGCACGGATGCGAAGATGCACGTCCGCTAACGCGACGGCCGTCGACTCACCACTTGCGTATGTCTTGCCGACCCCGTCGAGTTCGATCATGGGTGAAGACGAGCGAGAAACGATTTCGGCGCCGTCCACTGCCCGGGAAATGAGACGCGTTCGGAATTAAAAAAGCCCTCAACCGTTTTGGCGAGGGCGCTCAAGAGTCGCACGCTGCTGCGATCAAGTCATGCCGCTACGCCGGGTGAGGGACCGAGACAACGGCAACACGACGATGCGCTCGCAACGTTCATGCAGGGCATAGTACCATCGCCGGTTCCGGACGTCAAGGTTGACGGGCAAGCTGCCGGCAGTAAGATGCCGGAACCCGGGGCTGGCCGCACCGGCCGCCGGCCGCCGGCAGCGTGAACCGTGAACGGCGGCCCCGGGAAGGTTGCTACCGAGAGTCTTACCGGCTTGAGCGCTCCGTCCCGCAACGCCGACGGGGTCTCGGCGCCGTTGGGTTTCCGGGCGCGCGCTCATCTTGCCGCCCGGCTGGCTATCGAGATGGAGCTATCATCTGACTGGACATGGGGAGCCGCGTCTCGGGTAAGGCTTTACGTCCAAAGCGATTGACGTTGGTTGGGGCACATGATAGATTACGCTGGATGGAAAGCATGTTGTGTCGACGCTGTCGCCCTGGGAAGCTCATAGCGAGCCGTTTGGACTAGGCGTGCTCTCGTAGCGTCAAGCAGCGAGTTCCAAGAACCTCTCGTCCGTCGGCGAGAGGTTCTTTTTTGCGGATCCGCCGCCGCACTTCACGTTGCACCCTCGGAGAGAATGAAATGGCATCCGCCACCCTGGCAGTGGTTCACGACCTCGAAGCATATCGGCGCCGCCGGGAAGAAGCGAAGCTTGCCGCAGCTCAGCCGCGCACAGCCGTCATGCCGGTCATGTGGTGCTATGTCTGGATGCCGCTGCCGTACGCGTTCGCGTTCAATCGGCCCTTTTAGTTAGTCGTCACGTTGGCCGATGAAGAGGATCTTTCGGCAGTCGTCGGCCATAATTTGCGGCTGCTGCGATCCCGCCGCGGATACTCGCTCGAGCGTCTCGCGCAAATCTCCGGCGTCAGCCGGGCGATGCTCGGCCAAATTGAACTGGGACGCAGTGCTCCGACGATCAACCTGCTTTGGAAAGTCGCAAGAGCGCTGGAGATTCCGCTATCTGCCCTCACCGGCGGACCGCACAGCCACGGTCCCACGGTATTAAAAGCAGCCGACTCGAAAGTCCTGATATCGAGTTCGCGGGAGTTTACGTCGCGAGCGTTGTTCCCTTTCGATAGTCAACGCAGAGTCGAATTCTACGAATTGCGCCTGAGTTCGAAGGGTCTGGAAAAAGCCGAAGCCCATGCGACGGGAACCGTCGAGAACTTAGTGGTCAGCAAGGGAACTGTGGAAATTGCGGTCGAGGCGCAACTCCACGTTCTCGAAGTCGGCGATGCGATTCTCTTCGATGCCGACGTTCCCCATCATTATCGAAATGTCGGCCAAATCGAAGCGCTCATGTTTTTGGTAATGACATACGTCGACCCGATCGGATAGAAAACCTTTTGTGCACGGCTGAGCCATGGCATTGTGCTGGCAAATGAACTCGGTCGGGCGCTGCGCAAAAGTGAGGGCCTTGGGCCTTCACGATATTCCTCGTCGAACATGGTCGCCGCCGAACAGCACGATCAGCGCCGCGCCGGTCAATAAGAGTGCGAGTAAACGCCAGGCGAGAGCGAAGCCGAAGTGATCGACGACGATGGAACAACGGCGGCGTTACGAATCCAGCAACGTAGTTATCGGTGAGACCCACCCCCATCGCGCTTGTTTGAAGCGGGAATGCAATTCACTTCGAGGCCGACGTTCCGCAGCGTCATCGAAACGTCGGCCTGATCGAAGCGCCCCTGTTTTCGGATAAAAAAGCCGCCAGGTGCGTCGGGCAGCTATTTCTTCGCGGGCATGCACATCATCATGGGCATATTGGAACACATCATCATCGCGGGCATTCCCATCGACATTGCTGCGTTCATGCGTTCGCAACAGTCTTTCATCATATCCATCGACATGCCGTCCATCGGCTTCATGGTACAGACCATGCCTTCGGGCGTCATCTCGCAGGTCATTGTACACATCATCATCGGCATTGGCATTGGCATGCCCATCATGCCGTTCATCATCATGGGATTCATCGGCATGCCCATCATGTTCATCATCATCGGATTCATCGGCATGCCCATCATGCCGTTCATCATCATGGGGTTCATCATCGGGTTCATCGGCATGCTCATCATTGGGTTCATCGGCATGCTCATCATGGGGTTCATCATTCCGTTCGTCGGCATCTGCATCGCGGGCATCATCGTTTTAGCATCCTTTTGCTGTGGAAAGCGATAGTCTCGTTTGCTCGACCATCAACCTTGGCCGTGCTGGTGATTCAATCGTAACGCGCTTGTAAGGGGCAGACAATGCTACAAATGGGACATCGATACCATCCTGTCCACTACAACGGAATTTTGGGTGATGAAGAAGGGCTCGGTTCCGCTTTAACCTCCCGCTTGTCCAATATAGCGGATAACGCACTGCCCTGGAACGCTCGTGCCCGGCGATTTCAGCAAATGCACAAACGTTGAGGCGCCGCGCAACGGGAGCCTAGCGTACACGACTGGTCAATGATCTTCATCAGGACGCTTGAAACGGGACTTTCAGAGGAATGAGAGATCATGCGCGGTTGGAGTGACGCCGTTTTCAGCTAACCATGCGCTATCGTACAGGCGCGAACGGTAACGGTCGCCTCCGTCGCACAGGATCGTGGCGATGCGGCTGCCGGCCGGCAGTGTCGCGGCAAAACGGGCGGCGGCGGCGACATTGAGACCCGCTGACCCACCGAGAAACAGTCCTTCTTCCCGCAAGAGCCAGTGCGCCATCTCGACCATGGTTCGATCGTCGATGCGCACAGCGTCGTCGATCGGTGCGGCGCTGAAATTGGCGGTGATCCGCTTGATTCCAATCCCTTCGGCATTCGAATCGCCTTCGGCTTCGAGCTTGCCGTGTTTGATGTAGTTGAAGAGCGCCGAGCCGTATGGGTCGGCGAGTACGATCTTGATGCGCGGATCTCGCTCGCGCAGGGCGCGGCCGACGCCGGCGATGGTCCCGCCGGTTCCCGCGGCGGCGACGAAGGCGGTGAGGTTGCCCCCAGCTTGCGCGTAGATTTCCGGCCCGGTCGTCCGTTCGTGGGCGTCGTAGTTCGCGGTGTTCTCGAATTGATTCGCCCACACGGCGCCCGGGATCGATTCGGCCAGTCGCCGAGCAACGTGGTAGTAGTTCTTCGTTTCATTGGTGAACGGCGCGGCTTCGACGACGTGTAGATCCGCTCCATATGCTCGCAGCAGTGCGTACTTCTCTTCGGCCTGATCGTCGGGCATGACGATGACCGTGCGATAGCCGCGCGCGTTGCCGACCAGGGCCAGGCCAATGCCCGTATTGCCGGCGGTGCCTTCGACGACCGTGCCGCCCGGTACGAGGAGACCGCGGCGCTCGAAATCCTCGATAATGCCGCGCGCCGCGCGATCTTTTACCGACCCGCCGGGATTCAAGAATTCGGCCTTCCCGAGAATCGTTCGTCCGAGCGCGGCCGATAGTTTCGGCAGTTCGATCAACGGCGTGTTCCCGATCGTACCGACAAAGCCGTGCGTTGCGCCGGTGTTTGCATTCGCGTTCATGGTCGTAATCTACGGGCAACGCTGAATTGGCGCCTGCGCACAAGTGCCTCGATGATCCGGCCGGCGCCGTGCGAGCGGGCGCTAAGGATTCGGGAATTACTTTGCCGAGAACCGGCGACCAGACTCGATCACTTCGTCGAACCAAAGAGCCGGGCGCGGTTGAGTTTAAACTGGTAGAACAAGAAACAGCCGAAGCAGAAGCCGGCAAGCGCGACCGCCGCGGCGAGCGCGGCCAGGCCGGCGAAAATCCAACCAACGAGCGGTGCGTGCAGAACGAAAGCGACTTGCGCGAGACCGAGGATGATCGCGGCGAGCGTGTTGTTGAAGCGCATCAAGCGCGGGTCTTCACCGTCGGTTGCCGGCTTGGCCGGTCGCAGAACGAGCCGGCCGACGGCATAGATGAGGCTGGCGCGGCGCCCGAAACCGGCGGCGAGCGTCACGATGACGAACAACGCGGTCGTAATGAGCGGTGCGTGCAGCACGTAAGCGAGGATCACGCTGCACAAAATCGTCAACCGGTTGAGCCGGACGATCGATAGCGGGATGAGCGTGATGCAATCGGATTGCGCAGGTGCGGGGTGTATTATCATCGTTCCATCAATATTTGCGGCCGTAGCCGACTTCGATCTCGAATTGATGCATCGCGAGCATGATCTGCTGGCGTCCGGGCACCTCGAGCGGGTTTGGTCCGCTCACCGAGCCCGTTGGCACGTCGACGACGGCCGCACTCACTTCGCCATGGTTGGTCGTCTTCACCGTTCCTCCAAGCGCGAAGTGCCATTCGGTAACCGCCGGTGCGAGTATGTTGAACAACACGTCGGACGACGGAATTGGTTGCCGTCCATAGGCGGCACCGGCGCGCAACGTCAGGCGCTGCGACAACGCGATTTGGTATCCGGCCTTGTAGAACGTGGTGTCGTGCCAGCCGAATCCCGGACCGTTCGTGCCCCCGAGCAAGTACGACGGGTTGCCCGTGGCCAGGCCGATGTTGAGATTGGAAAATGGATTCGCCACCGCCGCGATGCGGCCGTACCAGATGTGCTCGACGTCGAGCGCGACCACGGACGGCGCGAATTTCCAGGCGAGACCGGCCGTGGCCGTCGCCGGAATGTTGAAGCTACCTTGCTGCGCGAAAAGGTCCGCGTACTTCGCGAACGACGACTGTGACGTAACGCTCTGATATGCCGCGCCGAGCGTCAAGGCCGGCGTCGCGTCGTAGAGCACCCCAACACGGCCGCCGACTCCCCATGAGCCTTCCGCGCCGCGATTGGCAAGATTGCCAGGATGGCCGTCGCTTACGAACGGTCCGAAGTTCGCCAACCCCGTCGCACGAAACGCCTGGTACGATCCGGTCAGCGAGACCCCGACCGCGAGTTTGTCGCCGATCGCGCGGGAATAGGTGGGCGCGAGAAAGATCTGCACGAGATTGACGCCGGTCGGGCCCGCGAAGAAGGTACCCGTCCCGGGACCTGCCCCCGGGTAGGTTGTATTCAGGCCGCCGTTGCCGTAAAAGGCCAGGCCCCAGGCGGATTTCGTGTCGATTCGACGGCTCAACGATGCGTGCGGAAGCAGAAAGTTATCGTCCAAGCTTTTCACGGTGCCGCGCGCGAGCCCGAACGTCCCGGTCGCACCGGACGGCGTTCCGTCCACCGAATATTGCCGATACGGTGCGAAAAGTGCGGCGCCGAACTCCCAGGTGTTGCCGACGCGAACGAGGCCTGCGGGGTTGACGGCCGCAACCGCGCTATCTTGCGGAAGTGCGACGCCCGCCCCAGCCAGCCCGTCTTGGATCGGGCCCGTCCCGAGAGTGAAATACCCGTCAGTTGCCAGCGCGGCAGACGGCAGGCCGGCGACGATCGCGCAAAGAGCGATCGCGAAATAAGATTTCATCGTGTGACCCCTGACATTGTGTCCTCAGTTGATGGCTCGAAAGCAAAAAGAAAAAGCCCGCTACGGTCGGTAGAGGGCTTGTACGGGCTGAATTGCGACGATCGCTTAAGCGCGCATATACCTCACCGGCGTGCCCAATGGAGCAGTCGAACACCGACAAGCACAACAGAAAGTGGATGGGTACATTGCAGAGCGACAACTTACGCGGCTGTGCGAGGACCCGCCTGCCGGATCGCCCATCCGGCGAACGTTTATCTCGAACAGCGTTCGGCCGTCCCCGCGCGGGCGCGCAAACGCGGTCAATCCGACACGCTTGAGCGCGCGAACGATGGGAGGCTCGTCCTGCGCGGCCTGGTCGCTACGCACGATTTCGCGCGGTTGGGATTCGAGCGCGATGTTGCGCCCACGGAAATGACGTGGCGCCTGCAAAGACCACCGCGCGCTGCGATCTCGCTGCGCGGCGGTCCGGCGAGTTGGAGCGGAAAGGCAACGTTGGCGTGGGCGATGGTTGACACGCCGCGCAACGGGATGGTAGCGTAGCGCCATGAGTTCTTCCGCCAGCGCGATGTGTCGGTGTTCGTCGGCGCCCATAATAGGTCGGAAGAGGTTTGCGCGCGTCTAAAGACGCGGGAGCGCAAGATTTTGCCCTCTACCGATCGGTCGAGGGCTTTTTTATTTCATGTCATTTCACCCCGCACTCATGCAAGGAGTTTTCTCGTCGTGAAGATTTATCGCCGCTGGGCTGTCGCCGTCCTCGCAGCCAGCGTTCTGTTCGGCGGTTCGCTGCCGCTCCTCGCGCACGCGGACAGCGCCCCGAATCCCGTCCGCGTCGGCATCGAAAGCGGTGAGGATGAGGACCTCTGGGCCCTCGTCGTGCAAGAGGCCAAGAAGCGCGGTCTCAACGTGAAGGTCGTGACGTTCAACGACTACACGCAACCCAATGAAGCACTCGAACACGGCGAACTGGATGCGAATGCATTCCAACACAAGCCGTATCTCGACAATCAGATCAAGACGCGCGGCTATCATATCGCGATCGCCGGTTACACGGCGATTTGGCCGATCGGACTGTATTCGCACAAGCATCGCAGCGTCGCCGATCTGCCGGCCGGCGCAAAGATCGGCGTGCCGAACGATCCAAGCAATGAAGGCCGCGCGCTGGTGCTGCTCGAGGACGTCGGCCTGATCAAGCTGCGCGAAGGCTCCGGCATAACGGCGACGCAGACCGATATCGTCAGCAATCCGAAAAACATCGTCGTGCGCGAACTCGACGCCGGCATCGTGGGCCGCTCGATCGACGACGTGGATGCCGCCGTCGTCAACACCGACTGGGCCGCCAAGTCGAAGCTCACGCAGAAAGACCGCATCGCGACCGAGCCCGCCAAGGACAACCCGTACCGCAACTTCATCGCGGTGAAAACGGGTGAGGAGAACGAAACCTGGGTGCGCACGCTCGTGGCGTCGTACGAGAACAACGATATCAAGAGCGCCTTGGTCAAGGTCTACCACGGAACGGCGCTTCCGGGCTGGTGAGCCAGGTTTCTGCGTCGCCGTTCGCTATCCGGGATCAGCCCGTCGACGACCAAACCGATTCGCGTGCGCTGCTGCGGCTGAGCAACGTCGGTAAGCGATTCGGCGAATACGTTGCGCTCGATGCGATCTCGCTCGCGGTGCAGCCGGGCGAGATCCTCGGGATCATCGGCCGCAGCGGCGCGGGAAAGACGACGCTCATTCGCTGCCTCAACGGTCTCGAGCGTCCCGACACCGGGATGGTCGAGATCGAGGGCGTGGATATCGCCCGCCTCTCGGAGAGCGAACTGCAGCCGATGCGACGCCGGATCGGAATGATTTTTCAGCACTTCAATCTGCTCTCATCGAAGACGGTGGCGCAGAACATTGCCTTGCCGCTGAAGATCGCCGGAATCGCTGCTGCCCAGCGTCGCCGGCGCGTGAACGAACTGCTCGACCTCGCCGATCTCTCCGGGCGCGGCGACGCCTATCCGGCGCAGCTTTCCGGCGGCCAGAAACAGCGCGTGGGCATCGCGCGTGCGCTCGCCGCCGAACCGCTGCTGTTGCTCTCCGACGAAGGCACGTCGGCGCTCGATCCGGAGACGACGCTTTCGATTCTCGAACTGCTGCGCGAGATCAACCGCCGCTTGCGGCTCACGATCGTGCTGATTACCCATGAGATGAGCGTGATCCGTGCGATCGCCGACCGGGTCGTCGTGCTCGAAAATAGCCGGGTCATCGAGACGGGCCCCGTGTCTGCGGTGTTCGCCGCGCCCGAGGCGCCGGGCACGCGCAGGCTGCTCGGCGCGTTGCGGCCGGAGCTGCCGGAGTTTATCGCTGCACGGCTGCACGAAGTGACGGGCGATGCTCTCGTCGTGCGCCTCGACGTGCAAGGGGATCAGGCGCGCTCGCCGCTCCTTGCCAACCTTTCGCAAGTCTTTGGCGCGGCGACGCTGCTCGAGGGCGGAGTCGAGCACGTGCAGGGCGAGCCGATCGGAACCCTGTTCGTGAGCGTGAAAAATACTGGGCCGGACGTGGCTTCGCGCTTCCGCGCGTTCGTCGAAGACCGCGTTTCTTCCGTGGAGGTGCTCGGCTATCTCAACTCAGATCGTTAACCTCACGGTTGAGGCCCTGCTCGAAACGCTGCTGATGGTCGGCGCTTCGGGCCTTATCGCACTCCTTATCGGGTTGCCGATCGGCCTCGTTCTGGTATGCACCGATCGCGGCGGAATCGTCGAACAACCGACGGTCAACCGGATCCTTGGCGCGGTCGTCAATTCGTTTCGTTCGGTCCCGTTCATCATCTTGATGGTTGCGCTCATTCCGTTTACGCGGCTGATCGCGGGCACGTCGATCGGCACGTTGGCGGCGATCGTCCCGCTGTCGATCGCGGCGATCCCATACTTTGCCCGCATCGCCGAAGTCTCGCTGCGCGAAGTCGACGGAGGCCTGATCGAAGCGGCGCGCGCGATGGGAGCGAACCGCGCCACGATCGTCTGGGAAGTGCTCGTTCCCGAGGCGCTCCCCGGGCTGTCGGCGGGCTTTACGGTGACGTTGATCTCGCTCATCGGCGAGTCGGCCGTTGCGGGTGCGGTGGGCGCGGGCGGTTTGGGCGACCTCGCGATCCGCTACGGGTATCAGCGCTTTGAGACGACCGTGATGATCGCCGTCGTCCTGGTGCTGATCGCGTTCGTGTGCGCGGTTCAGGCCGGCGGCGATCGGGTCACGCAGCAAATCGATCATCGCGCGAAGTGAAGAGGCGGAGCTGCTCGTACGTCGCGTCCGGAAGTTCGCTTCCGTCGTGAAGTAGTTAAGCAGCGATTGCATAATGGGTGCCGGCATTTTGCATTTTGTCGGCCCTACGTTAAATTATAGTTGACCCTAAGTTAGCGTCGAATGCTCGTTGCAGCGCGGCATCCCTGTCGAAAGCGCGCAGCGAGCAAACCGGCAACATGCGGAGCAAACGATTTAATTCCAATAAAGCATAGCAATTGCTTTAGCACATGTGTTTGAGAACTGCATTCATCTGCTTGACACATGAACCGTCAAACAGCTACTATCATTAAGCAATGCTTCTCTCTCGTGCGTTAGCGCAGTGGTGTACCCGGCCCCTTCGAATGGGCCGGTGAGTTTCACCGCGGGTTAGCGCACCGCGCTATTCTGCGAAGAAGCCCTTCGCCGGTTCGGTGAGGGGCTTCGTCATTTTTCTTCCAAACGCGACATTGCGGTGTGGCTCGAAGGTACCGGACCAGCGGGCACGGCCTACGCGGTCGAATCGCCGGCTTGAACGTCGATGTCGGTACTGACTTAAAAGCGCTCGACGCGATGCTCGACCATCTGAGCGCCGGTTCTCTCGATCAGAAAGACCGCTTGTTGAATGTCGATCTTCGTGGCGTCATCGGGTGTGGGTCAACCAGCTTCGGATCGCGGACCGTCCGACGGGGTCTGTCGCGTTTGTGAAGCGCCTTGCACGGAAGTGTGTTTCAACGACGCGGTTACGCGCGTCGACGAAGGCATCAGTATCGATAGCGGACGCTGTGCGGGATGCGGGGCGTGCGCCGGTGCCTGCAGCCACGAAAGGATCGAGCTCGTGAATGGTGTCGCGCAGCTCGATGATGACTGACTCTGCGCGGCCGTCCGGACGCGCCGCTTTCGACAGAAGGAGATGTTATGTCCGAAGATCCTGATGAGCTGCATGCCGCTCTAGCCAACGCGGTTCTCGAGCTTGACGAGCCGTTGACGGCCGAGCTGTCGCAGGAGGTAGTCACGCAGGGCCTCGACGCTTGGGCGGCGGTCGAACATGGGTTGATTGCCGGCATGAATGCGGCGGGAAAACTCTTTGACGAAGAGGAGTACTTCGTTCCCGAACTCTTGATTGCGGCCGATGCGATGTATGCCGGCCTCGCGATCCTGCAGCCCCATATTCGTCAGGAATCGTCCGTGCGCGGTCGCCGGGTCGTCATCGGCGTGGTTGCCGGCGACACGCACGACATCGGCAAGAATTTGGTGCGGATCATGCTCGAAGTTGCCGGTTTCGAGGTCTTCGATCTGGGCCGCGACGTGCCGGCCCGAACGTTCGTCGATCGCGCGTTGGAAGTGAATGCCGACGTGATCGCACTTTCGACGCTCATGACGACGACGATGGATCAGATGGCGCAAGTCGTCCGAATACTCCGAGCCGAGGACATCCGCGAGCGCTTCAAAGTGATCGTCGGCGGCGCTCCGCTCTCGCAGCAATTCGCCGACCGCATCGGAGCCGACGGCTACGCGGCGAAGGCGACGCTCGCCGTGCAACTGGCAAAACGCCTGACTGAAGTCGTGCACGCGGCATGAGCACCAACGGAACCGCCACGGCCCAGCGCGACCAACTGACGTCGCTCGAACGGGTCGGACTGGCGCTGCAATACAAAAAGCCCGACCGGGTACCGGCGGCGCCGCTCGTCTGCGGCGCCTCGGGCCGCGTCTTGGGCATCTCGTACGGCCGCTGGTCGCAGGATGCGAAGGCCGCGACGGCCAGCCTGCTCGCGGCGCAAGAACTGATCGGGTTCGACGGCTGGCTCACCCTGGTCGACCTGTCGGTCGAAGCCGAAGACTTCGGCCAAGAAGTGCTCTTCCCCGATTGGAGCACGGCGCTCCCGAACTTCGACAATCCGTTTATTGCAACGGCGCAGGAGTACGGGAAAGTGCGCGCTTTCGATCCGCGCAAATCGCGCCGCACCAGCGGCGTCATCGAGATCGTGCGCGGTCTCGCTGAAGCGCGCGGCAAGGACGTCGCGGTGATGGGTTTCGTGTATGGCCCGTTGGGCGTGTTGTCGCAGATTCGCGGTCATGCCGAATTGTTTAAAGATTTGATCCGCCATCCCGATCGCGTGCTCGAAGCGGTGAACACGATTACCGGCGTGCTCGTCGAGTACGCTGTCGCCCAAGTGGAGGCGGGAGCGCACGCCATCGTCCTCGATCCGCTGTATTCCTCGGCGTCGATTCTCAAGAAACAGACCTGGGTCGATTTCGAGGGCGTGTTCATGCATCCGATCGCTGACGCAGTTCGCGCCGCCGGCGTACCCGTGATCGTGCACAATTGCGGTAACGGCGTGTATTTCGACGCGGTAATCGAGCACATCGAACCGATTGCGATCTCGCACGCGTATCCGGCCTACGGCTCGGCCGACCTCACGGCGCACGCGCAGAACTGGGGGAAGAAGGTCGTGACCATCGGCGTCATCGACCCCGCGAAGGCCGGTCACGAGTTCAGCCAAGCGGATCTGCTCGAAGAATGCCGTCAGCAAATCGAAACCTTCCGCGTTGCCGAGGGCGGGTTCATCCTCTCGAGCGGCTGCGAGTTTCCGCCCAACGGCAACCTGCTCAGCGCCGCGACCATGGTCAAGGCCGCCCGGCTCTACGGGCACTATTAGTTGCAATGGTGAGCGCCGCATTGGATCGTCGCGCCCGTTTGCTGCAGGCGCTCGCGCGCCTCCCCGTCGATCGTCCCCCGGTCATTTGCAGCGGCGGCAGCATGAGCGGCGTCCCGGCGGAAGTCGTGATTCGTTCGGGCTACCGGTTGCCCGACGCGCATTCGGACGCGGCGGCGATGGCCGGTCTGGCGCTGGCGGCTGCGCGTCTCACCGGGTTCGAATCGGTCGGGGTTCCGCTCTGCACGACGGTCGAGGCGGAAGCATTCGGCGCGATCGTCGATCTCGGTGACGAGGCCACGGAAGCACGGGTCGTGCGCGAACCCTACGAGCGGTGTGCGGACGTGCCGCGCGTCCCCGTGGACGAGCGTTTGCAGCGCGGGCGCATCGGGATCTCGGTGGCGGCGGTGCGCCGGTTGACCGAGACCGCGGAAGATTTACCGATCATCGGGAATCTAATCGGGCCCGTCAGCGTCGCGGCTGCGGCCGTGCGCCCGGATGCGTTCTTTCGCGAGCTGCGCAAAAGTCCCGATGATGTGCGCTCGCTCGTCGAGCACGTCACGGACTTCGAGATCGGTTTTGCGCGCGAGCTGGTCGCGGCCGGTGCCGACGTCATCGTCATTCACGAAGATACGGTCACTCCCGCACTCGCCGGTCCGGCGGTCTTCGAGCGCAGCGTTCTGCCGCATTTGCAGCGGCTCATCGACGCGGTTGCGCAGACCGGGGCGCGCGTGCTCGTGCACATGTGCGGTCACCTCGACCGCGTCGATGCGCAGCTTCGCACGTTGCGCTGCGATGGTTTCATTCCCGATGCCGCGGTGTCGCTGCAGTACTTCGCCCAAGCCTTTCCGCAGTTGGCCGTGGTAGGCAACGTCAGCACGTTTCTGTTGCATCAGGGAGAGCCTGGCCAAATTGCAAACGTCGGTGCCCGTCTTGTGCGCGGCGGCGTCGACGTTGTCTCGCCGGCTTGCGGTTTGGCAAGCGCCACCAGCCTGGCCAACATCGCCGCACTGACCGCTGCCGTGACCGGTCTGCCGGCGGTTTTCGCGCCGGAGAGAACCGCTCGTGCTTGAGCTTGCTCCGCGCGAACGCCTGGTGCGCGTGCTCGCCAACGAGCAAGTCGACCGGCCTCCCGTCATCTGCACCGGTGGCATGCTCAACGCGGCGGTCGTCGGCGTGATGGACGAGGATGACTCGCCCAAACTGCCGCAAGCGCACTACTCATCGGAGAGCATGACCAAACTTGCCGAACGCGTGCGCGCGAAGACGGGATTCGAAAATCTCGGGGTTCCGTTCTGCATGACCGTCGAGCCGGAGGTGCTCGGCAGCCGCATCGACTCGGGCTCGCTTTCGTGCGAGCCGAAAATCGCGGCGGAGGCCTATGCTTCGTCGAGCGACGTGGAGATTCACGACGTTGAGCAACTCGTGCGCAGCGGGCGCATCGGGACGGTCATTCAAGCCGCTTATCAGCTCAAAACGCGCAACCCCGACGTGCCGGTGATTGCGACGCTTTCCGGGCCGATCAGCACGGCTGCTTCGGTCGTCGACCCGCTCAGCTTTCTCAAGGAATTGCGCACCAAACCGCGCGACGCGCATCGCGTGCTCGATTACATCACCCGGCTGCTCGTCGCTTACGCGCAGGAAGTTGCTCGCAACGGCGCCGACGTGATCGCGATCGGCGATCCTACGGCGACCGGCGAGATCTTGGGGCCGGCGATTTTCAGCTCGTTTGCGGTGCGTTACCTCAACCTGCTGTGCGATGCGGTGCATGCGGCGGGCAAGCCCGTCATCGTTCATATTTGCGGTGATATGAGCCGCAGTCGCCACTACCTCGCCGATCTGCACGCCGATGCGATCAGCGTCGACGCGAAAGTCAGCCTGGTGCGGCTCAAAGCAGACTATCCGCAAATCACGACGATGGGAAACCTCAGTACCGCGCTGCTGGAATTCGCTGACGCGAACAAGGTCCAGCGCAGCGCCGAGCGGCTCGTGCATGATGGTGTCGACATTATCGCCCCGGCCTGCGGACTCAGCACATCGACGGGTCTCGACAATATTCGAGCCCTGACCGGCGCGGTGAAGACCGGGCACCGGGCCTGACCAATGCCGATCGTCACGTTTCTCCCCACCGGTGCGAGCGCGGAGGTTCCCGTCGGCAGCTCGCTGCTCGACGCCGCGCGACTGGCTCGCGTCCGCTTGGAAGCACCGTGCAACGGCGTCGGCACCTGCGGCAAGTGCCGCGTGCGTCTGGACGCGGTAGGGCAGACGCGAGCGCGCATCGTTTCGACCCGCGGGCTTTCGAGCGAGCAAGTCGCGGAAGGCGGCGTGCTCTTGTGCAGTACGCTCGTCGAGGGGGATCTGGACGTTACCTTGCCGGGTTCGGGCGAGCGCGGCCTGCGAATCCTCGAAGACGGTCTTCGGCTGGATCTGCCGGTGCGCCCGGCCATTCGAAAAAGCTACGATGACGAGCGCCGGTGCACCATTGTGAGTTCGGGTGAACGGCAGCTGGCCGAAGAAAACGGCGACACGACGACCCGCCTCTACGGGGTCGCAGTCGACATCGGAACGACGACGCTCGTTGCCTCTTTACTCGATCTGGGGACTGGAGCGCGCGTCGGTTCCGTTGCCGCGCTCAATCCACAGGTCGCCCACGCCCAGGACGTATTGTCGCGCGTGCAGATTGCATCGCAAGCGGACGGTTTGGCGCTGTTGCACGACGAGCTGATGGCCGAGATCGACCGCATGATCGGATTGCTCGCCGCGGAAGCCCGCATTCCGCGCCGGCGCATCTACGAAGTGGTCGTTGCCGGAAATACGTGCATGATGCACCTTGCCGCCAACGTCAGCCCCGAACCGCTCGGACGTTTTCCGTACACGCCGGCGCTCGCGGGCGATGAGTCGCGCGCCGCCGGGTCCCTGGGTTTGCGTGTCGCCGCGTGCGCCGAGATCTATTTTCCACCCCTTATTTCGGGATTCGTGGGCGCGGATATCGCCGCCGGCGTGCTCTCGACCGATCTGCCGAACGCCGGCGGCGTGACGCTATTCGTCGACATCGGCACCAACGGCGAGATGGTATTGGCGCGCGACGGCCGGCTGCAAGCGACATCGACCGCTGCGGGGCCGGCCTTTGAGGGCATGAACATCGCCTGCGGTATGCGTGCCGCGCGCGGCGCCGTGGAACGCGTTGCAGTCGACGGCGACGACATCCGGGTGGCGACCATCGACGGTGCGGATGCCGTCGGGATTTGCGGCAGCGGCTTGATCGAAGCGCTCGCCGCGATGGTCGTTACCGGCGTCGTCGAAAGCTCGGGGCGGTTCACGCGCAAGGTGACGCAGCTGTCGCCGGCGTTACGCGATCGCTTGCGCCCGCGCGACGGAAAAACGGTTTTTCATTTGTCCGGCGACGTGTATCTCAGCCAAGGCGATATCCGGCAAGTGCAACTGGCAAAAGCAGCCGTCCGGGCCGGCATCGATACGATGCTCGCACATAACGGACTCGTGCCTGCGGATCTGGACCGGGTGCTGGTCGCGGGCTCGTTCGGCTACCACCTCACGACGCGCAGCCTCATCGACATTGGTCTGTTTCCGCCCCAACTTGAAGGCAGAGTCACGTTTGTCGGCAACACCGCGCGCACGGGCGCCGAAGCGCTGCTGGTCAACGCGGATGCCCGCGGCGCGCTGCTCGCCGTAACCCGTGCGGTCGAGTCGATCGAGCTCGCGACCGATCCAGGGTTTACCAAGGTCTTTGTCGCTGCGATGGCATTTCCGCCGGCCCAGTCGATGCAAAGCATGGCGATCGGGGTGTAGCTTAGAATGCGTCGGCTGTTTTCCAGATCAGCGACAACACGTGTTCGCGCAGCGCGACGAACTCCGGACTCGACTTGACGGCGCGAATGTCACGGTCTTCACCGTTGCGAGCGAACGGCAGGGGCAGGCGTTCGAGGATTCGGCCGGGTCGCGGCGACATCACGACGACCTCGGTGCCGAGGTAGACCGCCTCCTCGACACCGTGCGTGATGAACACGATCGTTTTCTTCGTGCGCCGCCAGACCGTGTGCAGCTCTTCCTGCATTTTCTCGCGCGTCAAGGCGTCGAGAGCGCCGAATGGCTCGTCCATGAGCAGGACCTTGGGATCGTTGACCAGTGCGCGCACGATCGCCAGCCGTTGCTGCATCCCGCCGGAGAGCTCGTACGGATAACGGTTGCGAAAATCCCATAAACCCACGAACCGCAGGTATGATTCGACTGCGGCTTGTTGTTCGCTGTCGGCGGTGCCGCGCACCATGAGACCGAAACCGGCGTTTTTTGCCACGGTCATCCACGGAAAAAGCGCCGGCTGCTGGAAGACGACGCCGCGGTCGGCGCCGGGTCCGTCGATGACCCGGCCGTCGAGCCGAACGGTGCCGCTTGTCGGCTTGAGAAATCCCGCGAGCGTTTGGAGCAAGGTCGTCTTGCCGCAGCCCGAGGGTCCGACGATACAGACGAACGCGCCTTCCTCGAAGTGCAGCGAAGCGTGGTCGAGCGCTAAGACGGGTCCGTCACTCGATGCGAATTCGATCGACAGATCGTCGAATTCGACGAAGGGCGAACTCGTCACGTTCGCTCAAGCACGTGCGGCCTGCGCCAACGGGCTGGTGTTGACTGCGGTCTGAAACGCCGTCAGGTCGGGCGCGGAGCGGATGCTCTTGAGTTCGACCAGGAAATCTGCCGTGCGTTTGAGCACCGCGGCGAACTGACCCGGGTGTCCAGGGTCGCCCAACCATGTCGGCGTCAGCTGCTCGCGAAGCGGCACGAAATCGTATTCGTCGAGATCGTGACGCGCGACCTCGGCGCTCACACCGGCCTGTTTGCCGACGATCTCGGCCGCGTCCGAAGGTTTGGTTTTCCACAACGCAAGCGCGCGGCCGTACGCATGCAGGACGCCGCTGACCGCCTCGGGATACTGCTGCACGTAGGCGGTGCGCGCGACGATGAGGTCCGCGATGACATATCCGGCAGCGTCGAGCTTGTCGTAGGTGCGGAAGGGCACGCCGCCGTTGGCCAGCAGCTTCGATTTTGCCGGGCTCCAGACGTATCCGCCGTCGATGTCGCCGCGAAGCCAGGCCGCGACCAGTGCGTCCGGCCGCAAATCCAGGACGGTGACGTCGCTCTCCGTCAAGCCGTTCTCTTTGAGAAAACCCAACAAACGAAAGTGCGAGGTCGACCCGAACGGGACGCCGATTTTCTTCCCCTTGAGATCGGCCGGTGTCTTGATGTTCGCCGTCTTGCGCACCGTTAATTCTTCGGCCGGACCGATGTTGTCGATGATCCCGACGAGCTGGTAGGGAATGCCCTGACTGATGCCGGCTGCCGTGGGTGCGGAGCCGATGCCCAGACCGATGTCGACGGAGCCGGCTGCGATTGCCGTGTTTATTTCGGCGCCGCTGCCGACCTCGCTCCAGTTGATCTTGCCCTTCGTCCCCTCGGCAAACCAGCCCTGACCCTTGGCGATCTCCGTCGGCTTCGTTTCCGTGAAGAAGGCGATGTTGGTCGTGTCGGGGACAGCGGCCGATGCCGGCAGCGAAAGCGGAAAGCCGAGTGCGGCCGCTCCGACGCCGAGCCCGGCGGCTCGCAAAAACGTGCGGCGGTCGAATGGGTGACTCGGCTCTGACAAAGATGCGCTCACGAGTTTCCTTTCAGCGTGACGTTCAAGTGTGAACTTCACAAAACGGCGAAACAAAAAACCCTCCGCCGAACTCGGCAGAGGGTTCACGCAACGAAGATGAATCGTTGAAAATTACGTGCGCACAAAACTCTCCCGGGTTCGCGGAAACGAAAGGCAACAGCAGCACCGGCAGAGACATGGGCGCGAGTACATGAGCCAGATTAGCACTCGGTTGGACGCCATGTCAATCACTTCCCGGCCCAGTGGACGGTGCGCTTCTCGATCGACAAAATCAGGCGATCGAGAGCTAAGCCCGTAAGTCCGATCAGGCCGATACCGACAAAAACGTAGTCGGATCGCAGGTAGCGGCCTGCGTCGAACACCATCCAGCCGATCCCGGTGCTCCCCGCGATGATCTCGGCCGCGATCAAAGTCGCATAGACAATGCCGATCGCCAGCCGCGCACCGGTGAAAATGTCGCTGAGCGCCGATGGAAAGATCACATAGCGAAAGATCTGGAATTCGTTCGCGCCCAGTGAGCGGGCCGCTTTGATGCGGAGCTGCGACGTGTTGCGCACCCCATCACGTGCTGCGACCGCGGCGACGGGGAACGCCGTAAGGAAGAGCAGGACGATTTTCGGCGTTTCGCCGATGCCGAACCAAACGATCAGCAGCAGCAGGTACGCAAGCTGCGGCAGCGGCCGCAAGAACTCGACGTACGGGCTGAAGATGGCGTCGACTCTGCGATAGTATCCCATCGCGAGACCGAGCACGATGCCGAAGACCGCTCCGGTTCCGAAGCCCAGCAGCACTCGCTCGATGCTGAAGGCGAAGTGCATCCAGAGCGGACGGCTCTTGTAGCCGTTTTCGACCAGATCGACCAACCCCGACCACAGCAGCGCCGGCCCCGGGAGGAACAGATCGCGCACGAGGCCGCTGGAGGTAACGGCCACCCACGCCGCCGCCAAAATCGCGACGCTCAAGAGCGTGAAACGCCATTCGCCGCCGGAGAAGATACGAGCAGCAACGCGACTCATTCGACGCTTCGCCAGTGCACGGTGGCTTGCTCGAGCGCGAGCACGAGCCGGTTCAGCGACAACCCGAGGACACCGAGGATGATGATGCCCAGAATGATGACGTCATTGCGCAAAAACTGACTCGCCGAGACGATCATCCAGCCCAGCCCATCCGTTGCGGCCATGAGTTCCGCTGCAACCACGGTTGAGAAGGCGGCGGCGAGAGCAATTCGCGTACCGGTGAAAATCGTCGGCAACGCCGACGGGAACACGACGTAACGAAAGACTTGCCAACGTGACGCACCAAGGGAATAGGCAGCCTGAAGTTTTTGCGTCTTCACGCTGCGAACGCCGGCCATCGCGCTGCTCACCACGATCGGAAAAGCGGTCAAATACAACAGCCCGATCTTCGATGTATTTCCCGTTCCGAACCAGAGAATGAGCAGGATCAGATACGAGAGCGGCGGCAGCGGCCGCATGAACTGCACGATGTAATCGACCGCTGCGGCGACCGGCCGGCTCATCCCCATCCAGAGGCCCAGCGGAATGCCGCTGATGCAGGCCAACAGAAACCCGCTCGCACAACGGCCCAGCGTCGACAAGATGTTTTGCCCAAGCGTCGTTCCGCGGTAACCTTCATGCACGATCTGAAGGAACGCATTGAAAACGTCACCCGGCCCCGGCAGCAGTTCGGGCGAGATGATCGCCGATGCGTGCAGCAACTGCCACGCAAGAAACCCCAAGCAAACGGAGGCGATGCTCAAGAGTTGATTCGAGTAATCCCGTGCGCGGAACCGCCTTTTCGTCCGGGTCGACGGTGACGCTTGCGTCGACGCAATATCCAATACGACTGCCTTTCAGGACCTGCGAAAGGAAAAACCCCCCGCCGGACTTGGCAGAGGGTTACGCAGCAGGGAGAAAACGCAGAAACTATCCGCGCACAACACTCTTCCGTACCGACACCCAAGCACGACAACGACACGGGGCAAGATGGAGGCACAAGACCATGGGCCAGGTTAGCATCCCGTCGTCCCCGATGTCAACTGTCACCGTCCGGCAGGCTGCGTTACCAGTAGGCCATCGCCGTATCGAATAAATGATGAAGATCGCCGCGTGAAACTTCACGCGGGCTGTTTTCAAATAAGCGCCGTTGCGGAAACGCGGCTGCCGTCAACGCGTCGACGTCGGCGGGCGTGTACCCCAGGGCGGCCAATCCGTTGGGAATCTGCGTCCCGCGCATCAGTCCGATGATGCGTTCGGCCAGCGCGACTCCCGCGTCCCGATCGTCAACGCCGCTAACGTCGGCGCCAAGCGCGCGCGCCGCTTCGCGATGCCGGCCTGGGCAGGCCTCGGCCGTAAATCGAAAGACCGCCGGCGCGCTGACGATGACCGACATGCCGTGCGGAACGATGGCCTCGTCCTGCGGGTAGGCGGCGGGTCGAAAATCTCGAACTTGCCCCGACACGGCATACGACATGCCGTGCGGCGCGTGGCAGCCCGCGTTGCCGAAACCGATGCCGGCGAGCACCGCGGCGAACATCATTTGTTCGCGCGCCTCATCATCGTTCGCATCGCATACCGCCCGCTCGATATGGCGGCCGAGCAATCTGAGCGCCTCGAGACAAGCGATGTCGCTGAATGGATTCGCGCCCTGCGAGAGCGGCCGCGCGCTTCCGTTGGCTGGCCGCTTACGGCGCGTGAAGGGCAGGGCGGTGTACGATTCGAGCGCGTGACTGAGCACGTCGAACCCGCTCGATGCGACGACCTGCGCGGGAAGCGTGCGCGTCGTGTCCGGATCCGCGATGCCCAGTGACGGTTTGAGCCGGCGCGATACGATTCCGGCTTTGGCCCTCATGGCGATCAAGTCGAAGATCGCGATCCCCGTGCACTCGCTGCCGGTCCCGCTCGTCGTCGGGCAGGCAATGTGCGGCCGGAGCGGACCCGGCACGGGCCGTCCGTCCCCGATCGGCGCGTTGACATACGTCATGAAGTCGGCGGGATAGGTGGCGTACAGATTCGCCGCCTTGGCCGTGTCGATCGCCGAACCGCCGCCGACCGAAACGTACCCGTCGAACTTTCCTTCAACGGCGAAGCGCGCCGCGGCTTTGAATGATGCATCGGTCGGTTCGACGCTCGCCTCGTCGTACGTCACGACGTCGATTCCGGCCGCGTGTAGCGACTCGCGGACCGTCGCCACAAATGGCAGCTTGCCGACGACCTTATCGGTGATGAGTGCGACGCGCGTCATGCCGAGCTCGCGCGCCGCGTCGCCGCACTCGTCGAGCAGCCCACGACCGAAGCGCACGCGCGTCGCGTCGACCTCGAAGCCGCGGTCGCCGTCGACCGACGCGGCGTAGTGATGGTGACAACAGCTCATGCCGACTCAGGCATTGAGATGTGCGTAACGCTCGAGGAACCGCTGCGGCTTCTTGAGCGCGTCGCGCCGGAACGGATCGCCCAGCTCCTCAGAGTCGACCAGCAGGTTGATCACCGACGGGCGGCCCGACGCAATGGCTTCGCGCAACGTTCCGGCGATTTCGGATGCGTGCTCGATCGTATAGCCGTTCGCGCCCATTTCGCGCGCGATCCCGGCAAAATCTGGGTTTTGCAGGTTTGCGCCCAGGAAGCGATTGTCGTAGAAATCGATCTGGTTCTTTTTTTCCGCTCCCCACTGGTTGTTGTTCCAAACGATCGCCACGACGGGAATGTTCTCGCGAACCGCCGTCATCACTTCGGCTAGACTCATCCCCCACGCGCCGTCCCCGATAAAGGCGACGACCGGGAGGTCCGGCCGGCCGAGCTTCGCACCGAGCGCCGTCGGGTAGGAGTAGCCGCAATTGCCGAAACTCATCGCGGCTAGAAAGCGGCGGGGATCTTTGAAGCGCAGATAGCTATTGGCGACCGACGAGATGTTGCCGATGTCGGTGGTGACGACCGCATTGTCGGGCAGCGCTTCGGCGACCGTTTTGAGCGCGTGCCGCGGGCTGATCGGCGTGCCGGTCTTGGACGACAGCCCGGCGAGTTCGGCGCGCCACGCCTCGCGGCGTTGCGTGATGCCGCGGACGGTATCGCCGTTGCGCACGCGGCCGGGAGCGACCGTGCGCAGTCGCTCGAGGATGGCGCGCGCGGTTTGCTTCGCATCGCCGCAGATGCCCAGCTCGAGGCGTTTGGTCAAGCCCAAGACGCGGTGATCGGCATCGACTTGAATGACACGCGCGTTCGGCGGCCAGTACTCCAGACCGTACTGGGGAAGCGTGCCGAACGGGCCCAGCCGGGAACCGAGTGCGAGAACCACGTCGGCTTGCGCGATCGTTTCCATCGCGGCCTTCGAACCTTGATATCCAAGCGGGCCGACGGCGAGCTCGTGGTCGTACGGAAACGCATCGTTGTGCAGATACGAAGATGCGACGGGAGCGCTGAGGAATTCGGCAAGTTCGCGCGTCTCCGCGAGCGCGTCGCCTGCAACGACGCCGCCGCCGGCAAGGATCACCGGATACCGTGCGTTGGCGAGCGCTTCGGCGGCGGCCGCGATTTGAGCGGGGTTTCCGGAGCCGCGTTCGAGCGTCAGCGACGGATAGATTTCGGTGAAGAAGTCGCCTAAAAATAGTCGCGCGGAATGTCAACTTGAACGGGTCCCAGCTCTGCTTTGGCGATGTAAAACGCACGCCGCAGGAGTTCCGCCATGCGCTCCGGGCGATTGACCGCGACTTGCCATTTGGTGATTTTCGAGAAGATCGGCAGCTGTTCGGTTTCCTGAAATCCCCCCAGACCGACACCGAGCGATCCGACCGCGGGCGTGACCACCACCATCGGCGTGTGCGCCCAGTACGCAGCGGCCACGCCGGTAACGAAATGCGTAGTTCCGGGGCCGTTTTGCGCGATAACGACACTGGGCTTGCCGCTGACGCGGCCTAAACCGTCGGCCATGTGCACGGCGTTTTGTTCGTGGGCTACCGAAACAAACCGGATTCCGGCCGCGGGAAACAAGTCGAGCGCGTCCATGTAGGCGGAGCCGACGATCCCGGGGACGAGCGTGACGCCCTCGGCGCGGAGCGTTTCCACAAAGGCTTCGCTCGGTGTCATCCGGACGGGTCCGCTGCGTCCCGTCTCTGCTTGCGCGGCACCGTTCGGTTTCGTTTGCACCACGATCGACATTCCTCCATTTGTGTTCGGTTCGGATTTCTATCCGAGGCGGTGAGTACCCGCTTCCTCGGCACCGTTGTCCTCTGCACCGTTGGCTTCGCTTGGAAATGAAGTCCGTCGTCACCAATTTGGGGTAGTCGATCTTTGTACTTGTTGAGAATTGCCGGATTGCTTGGCCGATAGCCATTCCTGGCGAAGACTTCCTGAGCTTCGTCGCTGAACAGATACGTCAGGTAGGCCGTTGCGAGTTTTTCCGAGTGGTGCTTGGCTGTGTCGGCGTCCACCAGGGCGACACTTGGCTCGGCACGGATGCTTGCGGGAGGATAGACGATTTCCAGTTCGCCGTGCGATTCGCCAACTTCGCGAATCGCCTCATTCTCCCACGTTAGCTGGACGTCGCCCTCCCCTCCCGGCTCGAATGAATTGGACGAATCGCGCGCGCCGGCTCCTGGAACCGATACGTTCCGGTAGAGTCTGGTTACCAAATCGCGCGCTTGGTCCGTGGTCCCGCCCCGCCGGATCACCGATCCCCACGCGGCGAGAAAGCTCAGCCTGCCGTTGCCTGAAGTTTTTGGATCGGGCGTCACCACTTCGACTCCGGGAGTCGTCAAGTCGGACCAATCATGGATGCTTTTCGGATTGCCCTTGCGCACGACAAAGACGATTGTGGAATAGTAGGGCTGTGAAGCATTCGGGAACCGTCTTTCCCAATTTTCGGCGACGAGACCGCTCCTGCGCAGGCTGTCGATATCCGAAGGAAGTGCCAAGGTTACGACATCTGCCGCCAAGCCGTCGGCTACGGCTCGCGCCTGGCTCGAGGAGCCGCCGTGCGACTCGTCGACGCGCATCAGCTTGCCGGTGTCTTTCCGGAATTTGGCGATAAAGTTGCGGTCGAGTTCTTGGTAGACCTCACGCGTGGGGCCGTAGGAGACATTTAGCAGTTCAAACTGCGTGTGCCCTTGATAGTTTTTGGACAGCAACAAACCACACGCCACGACGACTAGGGCCAGTGCAGCAATATTTGTCCAGGTGTTACCGGGTTTGGCTTTAACGATCATATGCTCCGTGTTTCGTATCACATCAGGGACGCAAGCCGGAATCAGGGAGGGGCCCGAAAATGAAAAATCCCCGCACCATACTGGCGCGGGGATCATCAGCGAGAGATTTGTTGGCAGCGCGGCTCGAAAGT
The DNA here is from genome assembly GCA_050012475.1 of Candidatus Velthaea sp. Lineage (GTDB taxonomy): Bacteria > Vulcanimicrobiota > Vulcanimicrobiia > Vulcanimicrobiales > Vulcanimicrobiaceae > Velthaea. The sequence goes on along the minus strand of JBEKHC010000039.1, from coordinate 32,402 downwards.
CCGCGCGGACTGCACGTCAGCGCATGATGAACCACGCCTGGACCCGACACCATTGGGTCGAATTCAATTGCAGGTTGGAGACGGCAATCCGTAACATCCGTCTACTATACGTGACGTCGGCACGGTTGTCCAGCAGCAAATGTCAGGCGACAAATCTTCAACGCCGGGATGAAGATCGGACGCCGATCCGAATGCCGCGCAAGAGCTATCGAACCGGAGTTTATACCGGGTTACCGACCGGCAACGGACGCTTACGGCGGGTGCCTGGGTCGTCGGCTCCGGATCCGAGATAGAAGTGCTGGATGTCGTCGCGTTCGCGTAGTTCGGCTGCCGTCCCGGTGAGGACGACGCGGCCTGTTTCCAGGACGTACGCGCGGTGCGCATAGCGCAAGGCAAGCGCAGAGCTTTGCTCGGCGACGAGAATGCTCAGACCAGCCTCCGCATTGAGCCGCGCGAGGAACGCGAAGATCTCGCGTGCCACGATCGGAGCGATGCCCATCGTGGGTTCGTCGAGCAGCAGCAATCGCGGGCGCGCCATGAGCGCGCGCCCGATCGCCGTCATCTGCTGTTCGCCGCCCGATGCCAGCGCCGCTGTCAGGGCGCGTTTATCGCGCAGCTTGGGAAAATACGTGTAGATTCGGTCGAGATCGTTGCGAAGCTCGCTCCGCTTCGACCGACGCGCGATCGCGCCGGTCACCAGGTTTTCTTCAACCGTGAGATGCGGAAAGCAATGCCGTCCTTCGAGCACGTGCACGACACCGCGTTCGACGAGGTCGGCCGCACCGGCTTTGGCCGTCGAAACGCCGTCGAAAGCGATCGTCCCGTGCGTACGTTCGCCGCGCTCGGCGACGAGCACGCCCGAGATCGCCTTGAGCGTCGTGCTCTTGCCCGCACCGTTCGCTCCCAAGAGCGCGACGATCTCGCCGGCCGAAACCGACAGCGTGACGTCACGCACGGCGAGGATCGCTTTGTCGTACAGGATTTCGAGGTCACGAACGTCCAGGAGCGGTGCAGCCACGTCGATCAGACCTTCGAGCAGTCGCGCGGTTTGATGCCGTGCTCGGCGGCGTACTTGTTGGCCGATTCTTCGATGAGCGGGCGCAAGAGTTTCCGATCCGCCTGAATCCAAGGCGTCTTGACGACCCACTTCTGACCGTCCCATTGCTGGAACTTCACGGCGCCGGCGCCTTCGTGGTCGGCGCACGTCACGTTGATCGGCGGCAGCAAACCGGTGGCGCCCAGCTCGGCGATTCGTTTCTCGTTGAGGTCGAGATGCTCAAAGCCCCACTGCACTTGTTCGCCGCTGAGCGCGCCGTTGCCGAAATGCTTCTGGGCGATACGAAACGCTTCGACGTTCAATATCCCGTTGATGATGCCCAGGGTGTGATAGCCGCTGCCGATGCGGCCGGTGTCTTGTAAATTTCCTTTGCCCGCGCCATAGACGAGTTTGATGATGTCTTGGACGACCGGGAAATCCGTCCCCGACGGATGATCGGTGAGCGCGATGTAGCCGACAGCGGCGGAGCCGGCTGGCCGCACGTCTTCCTCCGAGTTGCTCCAGATGTTGCCGACGATGTGGTCGGCCGCATAGCCGACTTTTTGGGCCGTCTTGAGCGCGACCGGATTCATCACGCCCCAGCCGCGCAGGAACACCCACTCGGGATGGATGCGTTGGATCTGCAGCCACTGCGATTCCTGTTCGTTGCCCGGATGCGGCACTTCGATCTCGGTGACGGTGAAGCCGTACTTGTCCGCGAGCAGTTTGAAGACCGGGATCGTCTCTTTGCCGTACGGCGAGCCATGATAGAGCACGACGATCTGCTTGCCCTTGAGTTTGTCGAGGCCGCCGTCGCGCAATCCGATGTAGTTCACCATCGCGGACGCTTCGCTCCAGGGATTGAGCAGCAGCGGAAACACGTAGGGGAAGACGGCGCCGTCGGTGGTGTCGGTGCGTCCGTGATTGATCGTGATGAGCGGGAACTTGTCGGCGGTGGCGCGATCGATGAGGGCGTAAGCGATCCCTACCGAGAGCGGATTGAACGCGGCCGGCCCCGGGTTGCCTTGCGTTTTCTCGCGCTCGTAGCATTCGACGCCGCGTTCGACTTCGTACTCGGTTTCGCACTCGTTCCACCAGAGCTTGACGCCGTTGACGCCGCCGTCGCGAATGTTGACCAGGTTCATGTAATCGATAAAACCGCCGAAGAATCCGGTGCCGCCGGCGGCATACGGGCCGACACGATAGCTTTGCAGGGGGAAATATTCCTGTTGCTGCGACTTGGGCGCCGCGGCCACTTGTTTGTTGTCGGCGCGTGCTTCGCTCGCGAAACTCGCCGTCGTCGCGAGCAGCGCGACGGCCAGCAACGTCGGCGTGCGCCGGCGCAGCCTGGTGATGAAACGATTCATGCTGAGGGCACTTTCTTTGTGGTGAGCGAGTGAAGTGAGAAGCGGCGATCCCACAGGGCCGTCAACCCTTTGGGCTCCGCGATGAGGGTGACGATGATCAGTAGCCCGACGATCATCGTCTCGACCAACTCGACGACTCCAGAATCCGTGCTGCCGAAGACGCTGGCGCCCACGCGGCTGAGCAACAGCGGAAAGATGACGATGAATGCCGCGCCGAAAAAAGCGCCGCGGATGCTGGCCAAGCCGCCGATGATGATGATAAACAGAATTTTGAACGAGAGGTCGAGACTGAACCCGTCGGACTCGACGGTGCGCAGATACGCGAACGCCCACAGCACGCCGGCGACCCCGCAGTAGAACGAGCTGATCGCAAAGGCGAGCAGCTTGGCGCGAAAGACCGGAACGCCGATCACCGTGGCGGCAAGCTCGCGGTCCCGTACGGCGATCCAGTTGAGGCCGGTCTGGGCCCGTACCAGCCGCTGCGCGCACAGCGTCAACGCAACAACCACCGCGAGCGAGAACACGTACCGTCCCGCCGACGAGCTGAAATCGATTCCGGCGATGTGCAGCGGCGGCGCGGTGATCACCCCCGATGAATCGTCGTTTGCGAACCAGTGGAAATTCGTCAGAACCCACTGCACGAAGAACTGCGCAGCCAGGGTCGAGACGAGCAGATAGAATCCGCGCAAGCGCAGGCTGGGCAGACCGAAGAAGACGCCGACGCCCGCTGCGGTCAAGCCGGCGAGAACCAGGGTCACCGGCAGCGGCAGGTGCGGTACGCGCAGGTTAAAGTTGTAGGCCGCGAATGCGCCGACCGCCATGAAAGCGGCCGACCCGACTGAGATCTGACCGGCATATCCGGTGAGCAGATTCAGCCCGACCCCCGCGAGGCTCAAGGCGAGAAACGGCAACAGAATCGCGTCGAAGAGATAGCTGTCCCCCAAGCGCGGAACCGCGACGAAGGCAACGAGCAGTAGCGCGACCGTAGCCCAGCGCTTCATGCCCGTTCCACCATTCGCTGGCCGAACAGACCGGCGGGCCGGATCAACAGAAAGCCCAGCGCAGCGACGTAGGCGATCCAGCCTTCGATGCCACCGCCGACGAACGGGCCGACGTAGACTTCGGCGAGTTTCTCGATCGCGCCGATGAGCAGACCGCCGACGATCGCTCCGGGAATCGAGTCGAAGCCGCCCAACACGAGCACGGGCAACGCTTTGAGGACGATGAGCGAGAGCGAGAATTGAACGCCGAGCCGAGCTCCCCAGAGGAGACCGGCGACGAGCGCGACCGCACCCGCTAAGGTCCAGACGATGGTCCAGATGCGGGGTAAGCGCAACCCGACCGCGATCGCCGCAAGCTGATCGTCGGCCACCGCGCGAAACGAGAGCCCCGTCCGGGTCGTGCGGAAGAAGACGGTCAGCGCCGCGACGAGCGCGCCGGCGATGAGCGCGGCCGCGAGATCGAACTCGCTCACCGAGACACCCGCAAGATGCAGCGGCTCATCGGGAATGCCCAGATCGAGTTCGTGCGTCGCTGTGCCGAACAGCAACTGCGCGGCGCCCTCGATGAGGTAGCTGATTCCTAAGGTCGCCATAAAGAGCGTGATCGCCGGTTGGTTGACGAGCGGTCCCAGCACGAAACGTTCGATGAGCCACCCGAGCAGCACCATCGCGGCCAGCGTCAGCACGAGCGCGGCGGCCTCACGAACGTCAGCGCCGCGAAGAGCACCATCGCGCCCGGCGCGACATTGAGCACGCCGGACGGCTGGTAGATGAGCACGAAGCCCAGCGCGACCAGCGAATACATGATGCCCGCGAGCAATCCGCCGACAAGCACCTCGATGAAGAAACTCATGTGGAGGACACCTCGGCAAGGGCAGCATCGTGGTCCACGCCCAAATAGGCGTCGATCACGAGTTGGTCGTCGCGGACGCGATCCGGCGGCCCGTCGGCGATCTTGCGCCCATAGTCCAGCACGGCTATGTGATCGGAGAGGTTCATCACGATGCCCACGTCGTGTTCGATCAGCACGATCGTCGTCCCGAACCGTTCGTTGATGGCCAGGATGAAAGCCGCCATCTCGCGCTTTTCGACGATCGTCATCCCCGCGAGCGGTTCATCGAGCAGGAGCAGCCGCGGAGCCGCGACGAGGGCGCGTCCGAGTTCGACGCGCTTTTGCAGCCCGTACGGCAGCGTGCTGACGATTTGGCGCCGCACACGTTGCAGTTCCAGAAACTCGACGATGCGCTCGGCGCGTTCGTGGCCGTCACGTTCTTCGCGGCGTGCGCGCGGCAGTCCCAGCACCTGTTCGGCCGCGCTCGAACGCGCGACCGCCACGCGGCCCATGACGATATTGTCGAACACGCTCATGCCATTGAAGAGCGCGAGGTTTTGAAATGTGCGCCCGATGCCCAAGCGCGCCAGCGCGCCGGAGCGCAGTTCACTGTAACGACGTCCGGCGAAGGTGATGCTTCCCGCTCGTGGGCGATACAGTCCGCTGATAATATTGAGTAACGAGGTTTTGCCGGCACCGTTCGGACCGATGATCGCGCAAATCTCGCCCTCGGCAACCGCGAGGTCGACGCCCGAGAGCGCGACGACTCCCCCGAAGGACAAGTTGATGCCCTCGAGCGCGAGCAGCGGTGCGGGACTGATGAGGGTTGCGGTCATGGGCTTTCGCAAACTCTCCTATGAGGACGGGCAACGAATAGGAAATCCAAGGCCGGCCAGGGCGAGAAACGCCGCGGCGACCGCAAAAAAGAAAAGCGCCCCTCGGCTCACGGCGAGAGGCGCTCAACGCAGCTCTTACGAGACTACGCGAAAACGACGCACCTGCACCGCGGAGCGAAAGACTCCCGACAACAACAAGCAGGGCAAGCGTGCGAACTGGAGATGGAACGTGCAAACATGCTGGGCGCATTGTAGGCGAGCGGCGCAGCCGCCGTCAAGCGCCCGGCCATCACAGGCAGCCGAAAGTAAATTTCGCCGGCGGGCATCTGATGCGACATGCCGCGAACAGCTGTAGCTGCACACTTCGGTCAATGGGGTTGACATCCACGTCTGCAGCATTTAGTGTTTCATCAACTTTCGTTGCTTGCTGTCGGGGATATGAAAAGCAGACTCGCCGTTCAACGCCACGCCTCCGCCGCAAACTGTTGTTGCGTTGCGTTCGGGATCTGTCGCTCGACTCGCACGTCGTCGGAGGCGTCTTCACGCCCGTGACGTAGCGATCTCCGAAGGTCGATAGTTTCCCGAAACACGAGTCGCTCAAGAGCGGCTCGTTTTCGCTTTTTTTCGTCGGCGCGTCCGCCCTGCGGCCGCCGCCGCGTTCCTTGCGCGCCGGACGGCATCGCGCCGATCTCCCCGCGCTAACTCTCTTTGCAGGAGGTCCTTATGACTTTGTCCGTTTCAACCGAAAGGCCGGCCGCGCACGTCATCCGTGACGACGCCGAAGCCGTCGCGATAGCTAAAAGCTTGGCGGAACGTTTCAGCGTGGAGGCATCGGCCCGCGATCGAGAACGCCGTCTGCCGCTGCGCGAACTCGATGAATACTCGCAGAGCGGGCTCTGGGGCATTACCGTACCGCGAGCCTACGGCGGCGCCGAGGTTTCGTACGCGACGGTTGCAGAGGTGACGCGAATCATCGCCGTGGCGGACCCGTCGCTCGGGCAGATTCCGCAGAATCATCTGGCGATCGTCGATATCATCCGGTCGGCGGGATCGGAAGAGCAGAAGCGAGAGCTCTTCGCCCAAGTGCTCGGCGGCGTCCGGTTCGGTAATGCGTTCTCCGAGCAGCACAGCAAGAACGTCTCCGAGTTTCTGACCCGTATCACGCCGCAAGGCGACGCTTTTGCGGTCAACGGGCGCAAGTTCTATTCGACGGGGGCGCTGCTGGCCCAGTTCGTCCCCATCGTCGCGGCTGACGAAAACGGGCGAGCCCACCTAGCGATTGCGGACCGGCATGCTCCGGGTTTGTCAATCGTCGACGACTGGGACAGCTTCGGGCAGCGCACGACGGCGAGCGGCACGGTCGTGATCGATAACGTCGTGGTGCCCGCAAGCCGGGTGATCAAGGCCTACCTGGTGTTCGACGAACCCACCGCCAACGGTCCCATCGAACAAATCATCCATGCCGCAATCGACGCCGGCATCGCTCGCGCGGCAATCGAAGAGACCGAGAACTTCGTGCGCACCTACACCCGTCCGTGGCCCGACAGCGGGCAGGAGCACGGGTACGAAGACCACTACACGATCGCTGCGGTCGGCGATCTGCGCATTCGGCTGCATGCCGCCGAAGCGCTGCTCGAGCACGCCGGGCGCGTCGTCGATGCGGCCGTACGCGAACCGAACGAAAACACGGTGGCAGTGGCATCGATCGCGGTAGCAGAGGCGAAGGCACTGACGACCGAGATCGCGGTGCTCGCAGCCAACAAGCTGTTCGAGCTCGCCGGGACGCGGTCGACTCTGGGCAAGTACAATCTCGACCGGCACTGGCGCAATGCGCGCACGCACACGCTCCACGATCCGGTGCGCTGGAAATATCACGCCGTCGGCAACTACTACCTCAACGGCGTCAAACCGCCGCGGCACGCCTGGATCTGAAGTCGTGGGCAAGATCAACGTCGTTGCCGTTTCGGGCAATCTGGGTGAGCGCTCGCGCAGCCGCGCCTTGGTCGACGAGGTCGTTCGAGCAATCGAGGATCGCCTGGCCATCGAAACGACCTCGATCGAGGTCGGCGCACTAGCTGCGGACCTGGGTCTCCTGACGAGCGCGGTGGCAATCCCACAGCGCGTCGCCGTTGCCTTGGCTGCGATCGGCAGCGCGGATATCCTCGTCGTGGGCTCGCCGGTGTACAAAGGCTCGTATACCGGCCTCTTCAAGCATTTGATTGACTTCGTGGCTCCCAATGCGCTCGTGGGCGTGCCGGTTGTGCTGACGGCGACCGGCGGCACGGATCGTCACGCGGCTGTGATCGAGCATCACCTGCGGCCGCTGTTTAGCTTTTTCAACGCTTACACCGTGCCGACCGGCATCTTCGCGCTCGACTCGGACTTCGAGGATTACCGTTTGATTCGAGCAGCGATTGCCGAGCGGGCGCGGCGAGCGGCGGAAGAAGCCGTGGCGCTTGCCGCCTTGCGGCGGAAAGTCCTGGCCGGATCGGCCGCCTGACTCCAATCGCTGCCGTCGCTCACTCCCCGACACCTTCTGTGCCACTTTCACAAATGGAGATTGAACCATGTCCGATACACAAAGCCAGCCAATCAAGTTTGCCTACTGGGTCCCGAACGTCTCGGGCGGGCTGGTCATCAGCAAGATCGAACAGCGAACCAGCTGGGATATCGAGTACAACCGTGCGTTGGCGAAGATCGCCGAACAGGCTGGGTTCGAATTCGCGCTCACGCAGATCCGCTTCACTGCCGGTTACGGCGCCGACAACCAGCATGAGTCGGTATCGTTCTCGCACGCGCTGCTCGAAGCAACGGATAACCTCAACGTCATCGCGGCGATCCTGCCGGGTCCGTGGCACCCGGCGCTCGTCGCAAAGCAAATCGCGACCATCAGCCATCTGATCGGCGGCCGCATCCACGTCAACATCGTCAGCGGTTGGTTCCGGGGCGAATTTCACGCCATCGGTGAGCCCTGGCTGGACCATGACGAACGCTACCGCCGATCGGAAGAATTCATCCGGGCGCTGCGCGGGATCTGGACCGAAGAAGCATTCAGCTTTAGCGGCGACTTCTACCGGTTCCACGACTACCGCCTCAAGCCCAAGCCGCTGCAGCCGCTGCCGCAGATTTTCCAAGGCGGAAGTTCACGCGCGGCCCGCGACTTGGCGTCCCGCGTGTCGGACTGGTACTTCACCAACGGCAATACCGTGGACGGCATCAAGGCGCAGGTCGACGACATCCGCGCGAAGGAAGCCGGAAGCGGTCGCCGAGCGAAGGTCGGCGTCAACGCGTTCGCGATCGCTCGCGGCACCGAAGCCGAAGCGCGCCACGTGCTTGCGGACATTCTCGATAAGGCCGATCCGGAAGCGGTCAAGGGCTTCCACTACGAAGTGCAAAACGCGGGCAACGCATCTCCCGAGCGTGAAGGGAATTGGGCCAAATCAACGCTTGAAGATCTCGTTCAGTACAACGACGGTTTCAAGACGAATCTGATCGGAACTCCACAACAGATCGCCGAACGGATTCTGGCCTACAAGGATATCGGCGTCGATCTGATCCTGTTGGGTTTTCTGCACTTTCAGGAAGAAGTCGAGTATTTCGGCAAGCACGTCATCCCGCTGGTTCGCGAGCTCGAAGCCAAGCGGTTGCGCGAACCGGTCCTGGCGTAGCAGGCACGGTGCGCACGACCCGTCGCGTTTTGGGTCTCTCCCCCCGAACTTGCGCGACGGGCCACCGTGGCGAGGCGCGGCTCCGGCTTCGCCTTGCCACGGTGATTTCGTGTGCTGCGAACGAAGATCCGGCGCTCAGACCGCGACTTGCTCGAGACGTCGGCCCCGCAAGCTCGGCAATTGCCGCACGAGCGGACGAACGGCCCAGCCGAAGTAGTCAACTTCTTCGATGAAATGGAGATAGCCGGTGAGAAGGATGTCGATGCCGACGGCTTCGTACTGTTGGATGCGTTCCGCAATGAACTCCGGCGTGCCGATGAGCTGCGGTTTGAAGCCGTCGTTATATTGGACGAGGTCCTCGAAGGTCGAGTTGGACCACATGCCCTCGCCTTCCGGCGATGCTTGGCCGGCTTCCTTGACCGCTTCTCCAAAACCCTGTACGGCTTCGACGTTGGCCTGCTTGATGATCTCGCGCAGCGTCTGCTCGGCCTCTGCTTGGGTATCGCGAGCGATCACGAACGCGTTCATCGCAAAGCGAATGTGGTTCTCGCGACCGTACCGCGCGGCTCGCCGGCGGACGTCGGCAATGAGCGCCGCTATATGCTCGACACTGCCGCCGTTGATGAACAGAACGTCGGTGACGCGTGCCGCCATCTCACGCGCAGCGGCGGAATTCCCACCCTGGAAGATCGTCGGATGCGGTTTGGATTTGGGTTTGGGCTCGAGCGGCACGTCGGTGATGTCGTAATACTTGCCGTGCAGCGAAAAGCGCTCTTGCGTCCACATCCCCTTGAGCACCCGAATGAACTCTTCGGAGCGAACGTAACGTTCGTCGTGCTCCAGCCAGGTTTCGCCGAACCCGATATACTCGTCTTTGAACCAACCGCTGACGACGTTGAGGCTTACCCGGCCGTTCGATATATGATTTGCCGACGCGATGACGTTCGCGATGACCGCCGGATTCCACAAACCCGGATGCACGGCGGCAATGACGTTCAGTTTGGTGGTCACGGCGGCCAGGGCCGTCGCGGTCGTCACGGCTTCGAGTTGTTTGTCGGCGCCGTAGCTGGCGAAGAAGCGCGCCTGCGCGAGCGCAAAGTCGAAGCCTGCAGCTTCTGCCGTCAACGCGAGCCGGTGGTTGTACTCAAAGGACCAGTCCGTGCGTTGCGCGATGTTCGAGGTGACGAGCCCACCGCTGACATTGGGCACCCAATAGGCAAATTTAATCTCCATCAATATTCCATTCCACTCGGGCAGATGGCCCGGACTGCAAATAAAAAAGCCTCCCACCGGCCGGCGAAAGGCGTCTGTTGGTCGCTTCGTTCGAAAATTAAGCGATCGAGAACACTTCAAAGCCGGTCAACGAAGAATCGTGACAAGGCGGACAACTCGCAGCTATCGATCGACTGCTAACCAACATCGTGGTCAGTGTAGCGGAGGACTCCGGCGGTCGTCAAGCGAGAATCGAAGATTTTCATCTCTTTCACTTTTCACCAAGGAACGAAAAACCGTGAGCATCGTCATCTTAGTTGGTTCTGCAACGACACCGGGGCGCACTCATACAATCGCTGCACAGGTCGGCAACTCGCTTCGCGCGCGCGATGCAACCCTCCAGCTTGACATTCTCGACCTCGCTCAGGTCAGCTACGAACCAGCCGACGGCCGTGCCCTAGAAGCGTATGATCGCACGGTTCGTCAGGCAGTCGCAAAGATCGAAGCTGCCGCCGGCGTCGTGATCGCTTCACCGGTTTATCGCGCGACGTACACCGGCATCTTGAAAAATTTCCTCGACATCCTGCCGGTCGATGCTTTGCGCGACAAGCCGGTCGGCGTCGCTGTCGTCGGCGCTTCGTTTCACCACTATCTGGGCGTCGATACGGGGCTGCGATCGGTCCTCGCCTGGTTCGGCGCACTCGCCCTTCCGACCAGCGTCTACCTGACGAGCTCGGATTTCGACGATGCGAAACGACCGACTCCCGGGGCACGGGGGCAGCTCGACGAGCTCGCGGATACGCTGCTGAGGATAACGCGCGAGGTGTCGAACGGACACTTCGGGCCGGAGCCGCTCGCAGCTCGCGCGAACCGGGGCTAACAGGATTCGCGGCGCTGAACGCGCCGCAAATCCATGGCGTTTGGCGCTTCGCGCCAAGCCGCGGTCGCCTTTGCGGCTTTGCCACAGGCCGTCAGCTAGGACGGTGGGCGAAAGCGTGTTTGAACTTAAGGGCTCGATGTCGAGAGGAAGCTGATGATGTCTTGGCGAGTCAGCACGCCCACCGGTTTACCCAGTTCGGTTGCGACGATGGCCGCGTTCGACAGCGTGAGCAGCTTGTAGGCGCGATCGACTTCAACAGCGGTTTCGAGCATGGGGAAGGGGCGGCCCATCACCTCAGCCACCGGTTTGTGCAGCAGATCGGCGTGGTCGAAGACGGCCTGCATCACGCCCACCTCGTTGATCGAACCGACGACGTCGTTGCCGCGCATGACCGGCAGTTGAGATATCTCGAACCGGCGCAGCAGATCGAGCGCCTCGCGCACGACCGCCGTTTCAGTCACGGTGATCATCGACGGCAACGGCTGTTTGGACCGCAGCACGTCGCCGACGGTGTCCTTGCGCCGATCGTCACCGATGAAGCCGTTGGCCGTCATCCACTCATCGTTGAAGATTTTGGACATGTAGCCGCGGCCCGAATCCGGCATGATGACGACGAGCACCGCCGTCGGCGGCAGTGTACGCGCGATGCGCGTCGCCGCAGCCACCGCGGTCCCGGACGAGCCGCCGACGAGCAAGCCTTCCTCACGCGCGACGCGCCGCGCCATAAGGAAGCTCTCTTTGTCGGAGATGCGCAGGATCTGGTCGATCACGCGCATGTTGACGGTCTGCGGCAGATAGCTCATGCCGATGCCTTCGACCTTGTACGACTTGGGCGTATCGCCCGAGTAGATCGAGCCCTCGGGGTCGGCGCCCGCGACGTGAATCGCGGGGTTCTGCTCCTTCAAGTAGCGGGCCGTACCCGAGATCGTTCCGCCTGTTCCCATCCCGGTGACGAAGTGCGTGATCGTGCCGCCGGTTTGTTCCCAGATCTCCGGCCCGGTCGTGCGGTAGTGCGCATCGGGGTTGTTGGTGTTGTGCCATTGATCGGGTTGAAATGCGCCGGGGATCTCGGCCGTGAGCCGGTTGGCGACGTTGTTATAGGAATCGGGCGATTCGTTCGCGACGTTCGTCGGTGTGACGACGACCTCGGCGCCGTACGCTTTGAGAAGGTCGATTTTTTCTTTCGACATTTTATCCGGCATCACGAGGATGCAGCGATAGCCGCGGATCGCGGCGGCCATTGCCAGCCCCGTCCCCGTGTTGCCGCTCGTAGCCTCGATGATCGTCGCGCCGGGCCTGAGCACGCCGCGCGTCTCCGCGTCGCGGATCATCTCGACGGCCGGCCGGTCCTTGACGCTGCCGCCGGGATTGACGTACTCGACTTTCGCCAGCACCAGGCACTGTGCGTTGTCGACGACTTTGTTCAATCGTATGAGCGGCGTGTGGCCGACTGCGTCAAGAGCATCTCGGAAGTAGATCGGATGGGTGGCTGGAAGGCGCGTTGTTGTCATTGATATTGCGCGCCTTCGAGCCGGCGAAATGCCGACCGCGCTGAGCGTTGTACAAGCCGTGCCGATCGTAGGCGCTTCTCCTGAAGCGTTCGGCTCGTGATCGATTGAAGCGGCACGCTGGTAACTCCCAACTGTAGAAAACAGAAAGCCTCTCGGCGCAGCGAGAGGCTTTCTGGGAACACGGACCCGTCGGGTCCGCCACGCCGGACTAGAAGCGATCGCTGTCAACCTGTCGTGCGCAGCTCGTACACCAGCCAGCGGACAGCCCCATTAAACGCATGAGTTGCTTATACCATTCACGGCTAAGGCGTGTCAAATACCGCCTCGCTCGAACCGCCGCGGCATGGAACGGTCCGACTGGACGCGCTTATCCGCAAATTTGCGTCGTCTTCGTGTCTTGCTGCGTAGCATCCGGAGCCGTGCGAGCTAGAAGTTCGCTAAGCTCTTGGGCCTGTATCCGTATCTCCGGAATCGCGGTCGTCTCGATCAGAGTTCCATAGCGGACGGGACCGATCGCGAACAAGCGAGCCGATATCGTCCCATCGTTCGCGACCATTGCTCCGCTGGGTGCGACGCGAAGGCCGATTCCCAGTGGATGGGCACTGATGCAGCCATTGGAGAACAAGCAGCCAACGAGCGGGTTCGGAAGCTTCTGAAAGTCGTGTTCGGGGCCGCTGCAATTGATGACGCGAGCGGCTTGGATCAGGGTCCGCACATCACTTCCACGCCTGCGAATCGAGACACTGAGGACCTGTCCCTCGTCCGCCACGCTCTCGGTTCTTCCCGCAAGCATCTGCAGCGAACCGGCGGCCATGAGATCGGCGAGCGCCTTCGCCGCTTCGGGTGCCATCCGGTGCCGATGCACGTTCCAGTACGGCATGACGTGGCGGGCGAAACGGCGCTGGTCGGCAAGCGAGAATGCCTGCCAAAGCTCATTGGTCTTCGGTCGAACTCCGTCGATCGCAATGCGCCAGTTGTCGAACGCATCGTTCGCTTCGCGTGCCGAACCCCGTACCTTGGTCAAAAGCTCGCCCACGCTCTTTGCGTTGGGGCAGGCCGCCGGAGGAGTATCGAACAGCCGGTGCTCGTGCGGAAGAAGCCCTCGCCTGGAGACCATGTAAATGGTTCCACGATGCCCGTTGTGACGCAATCCGAGAACGGCGTCCACGGCCGTTAATCCCGTTCCCAAGAGCAGCACGACCTCAGCGGGATCGGCTGGGGCCAGAGCGTTCGGCTCCCAGGCTGAGGCAAAGAAACGACCCGAATGGCGCGCCTCGTCGGAGACATTCGGCCATGCCGCCGGAGCAGAGTTACCAAACGCGAGCACAAGGAAGTCGCCCCGCAAGAGCCGGCCTGAGGTGCACTCGACCTCCACGCCGGAGCGTTCTATCGAGGCCGCCACCGCGGTTTCACGAACGTGGCGAAACCGCTGTGGATCTTGCCCTTGGACGTCCGCGCCTAGACCGGCAAGATACTCTCCGTAAAGTTGCCGCGGGGCAAACGTCCGACCGTCATAGCTTTCGTAGCCGTTCGCGGCGAGCCATGCGATGAAGTGCGTTGGTTCGTTGGGCAGAGCGGACATCTTCGCGGCCGGCACATTGAGCAAGTGCAGGGGGCAGGTGGTCGAGTACGCCATCCCTGCCCCTAGACGTTCCCGTGGTTCGATGATTGCTACGTCAATGTCGTCGGCTGCGGCAACGAGCGCCCTTCCCAGGAGCGTTCCGCTCGCACCGCCGCCAACGATAAGAACGACGCGCTTACGAATCATACGAACCCGAAAGTTCTGTGCGCGCCGTGCTTAACCTACGACGCCACGACCAGTGCAAGCGGAACCTGCTCCCAATCGCAGCGTTGTCGTCGTCGTCCGCTGCGAGCATTCGTTCCTCACCTATAAGCCGCGGGCGTTTGCGATCGATCGGTTCCCGATACTGCCGTTGACGGCAGGGAAACAACACTCCGTCGCTTGCAGCACCGGCGCCGGCAACGCGCTCATTTCGATATCGGCTTCTGAAACGAAAGGTATCCCGATCCCGAATCGCGCGTTGATCGCTGCATTGTGTAAACGCCTGCGTCCGCCAATTGCAGTCGATGCCAAAGGACAACACGGCACTAATCGTGGCAGACATTAAAAGCACCGCAGCTCGATCTCCATGAGGTCAGGAGCAGCCGGAGCCACTCATCGCGCACACCGAGCGCGTCAGCGAGGCGCTCTTCCTCTCCGCGCTGCGCGGCCGCGGCGCCGTGGCCCATCACGCTGAAGCTCTGGCCGTCAAGCTCCTACGAGCGACTTGCAGACGAGGACGTTATTCGCTGCCTGAATCCCGATCATCAACGCGTCTCGTGCGGGTCCCGAACACACGTGCATGGACTTACCGCTGATGCTCGTTGGAATGGATGCCTGACTATGCTGGTCGATGAAGGGCGCCGCAACGAGTGGACGAGTCGGTTTCGTGCACAAGAGCTGATTCCGCGCCACCTGCAAGCCTTGCATCGCCAATCCATCAGGGCAGACGTGGACCTTATGCGGGTGCCCGCCGTATGAGAACGTCTGCTCGGTCCCGGTGTCCACGACTCCGGCCTCGGTTTGACCCGCCTTCATGCAGAGAAACGTATTCTCGGCAATCTCAACGCCCCTCATGAAGTTGCCGGCACCGCACCCGTGCATGTTGCTCATTTGGGTTCCGTCGTCCTCGAGATCGTGCGGTGGTGCGACGCCGAGCATCGGAAGAGCGACCTGCTGAAAGGCCTCGATCGGAATCTTGTGCGAGTGTGCTGTCTCGCTAACCAAGAGGCTGTAGGTGCCACCAGAAAATCGCCTGAGCGCAGCCTGGACATCGTCGGCATAGAGCCTCACGGCCGTGAGATATGGCGGTGGACCGACGGTGTCTTGGGGCTGACCAAAGCAACAGTTATCGAAGCGGTTCAAGATCTGCAGCTGACTGCGGTTCGGCGTATCGGCGCCTAAGACGTACAGGTCCTTATAGCCAGCCACCGCGTAAAAGCTTTGGATATATTGCTCGCGATCGTCGGGGTAGCTATGGCCACGAAGGTAGAGCGGTATTGATCCAGCCACCGGGATGCTTCGCGTGATGCGGGGATCAATCGCGGCGTACACGGTGGTGGTCCAGCCACCGCCCGAGAGTCCCATCATGCCAAAGGTGCGATAGATGCCAGAGTATTTCAACTGCACGAAGTTGATGACGCGCGTGACGGGCTCGAGAAAGAAACGGATAGGACTTCCGCGTCCATCCTTTAGGCGACGTTCCATGAGCGCGTTGTGGTCGGCACTCGAGCCGCAGTCGGACGGCGACTGGAAGTACGGCATGCGCATGGCGATGACCGCAACGTGGCCGGCAACCAGCTCTTCGATGACGGCAGGGATGTTGCTGTCGTCCTGGCCGTTGAGGTGGCAGTTATGACCTTGATGGACGACGACGATTTCGCCGTTTGGCGCCCGAGGGTGATAGATATATGCCGTCGACGTGATCGTGATCGGGTTACCGTTCGCCTGGGGCTCGGTCATCTCGACGATGACTTTCTCGATACGGTCGAGTCCCACGATGACCGGCGGAAGCGCGTCACCCGAAACCGGGTGGTAGGATGCGATTGTCTGCGTCGGTTGAATATCGCGCGGCAACGTTACGGTGCTGCCGAAGATCGACTTTATCAAGACGGCACGAATCGCGGCTTCGCTGTTGCGCGAAACGATCTTCATCGTGCTGTCGTCGACAGAGTCGTCGTGGGCGCCGACCGCGCCGCGCTCGAGCGCGAAGGCAACAGCGACACCGAAAAGTGCGCGGAGCATTCGTCGTGCCCACGCGGCGACAACCCTTGAACGGCGATTCCCCATGTGGCTCTCCTTTTCGAGCAAGCCTCGCGTGATTCCGGTCGGACTTCCGCCCGGCGGCCGAGCGATGGTCGCGCAGCGTCAGTTCAACGATTCGCCGCTATTCCGCCGGCGGCCAGGAGCGATGCAGCGCACGCGCCTTTGATGCTGTTGTTGCCATGAAATCCTCGCGATCGATGGTCAGTTTTCTCCATCATCCTGAGCGACGGACGTCATGCGCAAGACGGCCTTGAGAAGACGCTTACTGACGTCGCGACCGTAGCCACCACCCCGATAATATGAGAACGAAGCCAACGATGCTGAGAAGTCGCAACAGGTAGACTGCAATGAGCTAATGGTCGACAACAATTGCCAGGCCGACGCAGACCAGCCCAAAGTAAAGCAGAATTGCGTTTAGCGGCCGCCGGCGTACGGCAGCATGCGAAGTAATTTCCCAGATCAACAAAACGATTGGGAAAGCGATGAATGTCAGAGCGATAAGATAGTTCGATACGTCCACGAGACAACCCCAAAGCTCAGGCCACTTGTTCCGGTGGGTTGATACGGAAATGATCCTCCAAGAATGCACTCGACGTCAAGTCATCGAATATGCTCTGAGGTCGATGGTGGTTATAATCTCGCCGCCATTCTTCAATCGCCTTGCGGTCGTAGAAGATTTTCGGAAAGGTGTGTTCGTTCAAAAACTCATCTCTTAGCCGTCCCCAAAAAAACTCCACGTTTGCATTATGCATAGGACGGCCGGGATCGATGAAGTGCAGCGCGACGTTATGATCGCTGGGCCATTTGAGCATCTTGTCACTAGCAAACTCACCGCGTTGTGGCTTTTCATCATCACCGGTAGTCCATCGACAACGTGTCGTCAACGAAGTCGATTGACCACCACTCGTTGCGCCGCGTCGCCACTTGCGTCTCGAGGAAAGCGCGAGCGTCGCGCCAGCGACGATCGCGGATACAAACAAACTTGTTGCGACGTCGAGCACTCCGTTCGACATGATGCTTCCCGGCTTCGACTGTCGACGTCGTGCCGGACGCGTGCTTGCGCGTTAGGCGCTAACGCCCAGCGCAGCGAGCAAGGCTCGCCGGACTCCAACGTCGACGCCGAGCGCCGGTTCGACCGCCAGCACGTAATTGGAGGACCGCTGGAGCACGATCGTGCGGGTCGCGAGGCTCAGGGCATCGTCGACGTCGTGCGTTACCCACACGGCAGAAGCGCGCGCTTGGATCAGGATTTCGCGCAACGAAGCCCGCAGTTCGAGCCGCGTGAGCGCGTCGAGCGCCGCCAAGGGCTCGTCGAAGAGCAATATCTCGGGCTTGCGGATCAGCGCGCGAGCAAGAGCCGCTCGCTGCGCCATCCCGCCGGAAAGGTGCTTGGGCAGCTTGGACCGTGCGGAGGTCAAACCGACGAGGGCCAGCACCTCCGGTACGCGCGCTTTCTCTTCGGCATTCCGGGCCGCGAATGCGACGTTACGCTCCACGTCGAGCCAACCGAACAGCCGGGGCTCCTGGAAAACGTAGCCGATCTCGCCGGCGACGCTGATCTCACCACCCTCCCACGATTCGAGGCCCGCGATACAGCGCAAAAGCGTTGACTTTCCGCACCCGCTGGCCCCGAGCACGGCCAGCCGTTCGCCGTGCGCGACGTTGAGATCGAGGCCGTCGAAAATGATATGCGCGCCGTAGCGCTTCACTAAGCCGCGAATCGTAATCGCGTTCAACGTGCGACCACCGTATCGGTCCAGCCCACCAGACGCCGCTCGAGCAATCGCATTGCGGACTCCGAGAGTTTGCCGCAGATCGCAAAAGCAAGGATCGCGACGAGAATCTCATCCGTGCGCGCAATTTGCTGGCCGTCAGTGAGCAAAAATCCCAGACCGCGCGAGGCGCCGAGTAATTCCGCGGCGACGAGAAAAAGCCACGCTTGCGTCAAGCCGATCCGCAAGCCGACCAGCAGTTGCGGCAGCGCCGCCGGCAGAAGCACGCGCGCGATGAACGGCAACCCGCGCACGCCGAGCACGCGCGCGACTTCGACCAGCTTTCGATCGACGTTGCGGATTGCCGATGCCAGCGCAACGTATATCGGGAAGAACGCACCGATTGCGACCAGCGCAATCTTCGCCGTCTCTCCGATTCCAAGCCACAACAGCAACAACGGCACCCAAGCGAGCGACGGCACCGAACGTATTGCCTGTAAAGTCGGATCGAGAAGCTTTTCCGCGATCCTTGAAGCGCCGACCAGCGATCCGAGGACGATCGCGAGCATCGCGGCAAGCGCGAAGCCGGTCGCGACGCGCTCGAGGCTCGCGCCGAGGTCCGTCCAGAGCAGACCGCGCGAGGCCAGATCGTTCAGCTCGACGAGCACGGCTTGCGGTGAGGCGAGTTGGTACGATTTGATCGCGCCCGTCGAAGTCGCGGCGAACCACGCGACCACCAGCGCGATCGGGACGACGAACTTCACGCTTTTGCGGCTGCCTGGGCGTAGCGAGCTTCGGCGAGCGTCGCGGCCGCGCCGTCGAGGTCGGCGCCGGCGGCGGTCAGATGCTCCGCGCGCACGATCGGGACGACGCCGGCGATGGCATCGGCGAATGCGCGGCCGGGTGTCGGATCAGGGAATTTCGTGCGCTCGCGAATCACCAGTTGCGCGACTTGCGGTTCGACGTTCGATGCGGTCGCGAGTGTTTGCGCGGTCGCATCGGGATTCGCGAGTGCGGCCTGGCGAGCGCGGTCGTAACCCCGCAGGACGACATCGACGATCCCGGGCTGCGCTTGCAGGAAGTCTTCGCGCACGTTGAGCGCACCGAACGTGTTGAACGCGACGTTGCGGTAGATCAGCTTGGAGCCGGCGTCGAGTTGCGAGGCCGCCATGTGCGGGTCGAGTCCGGCCCAAGCATCGACCTGGCCGCGTTCGAGTGCGATGCGGCCATCGGGATGTTGTAAATCGACGAGTTGAATGTCGGCGACATCCAGCCCGAATTCGCGCAGCGAGCGCAAAAGGAAGAACCACGGGTCCGTTCCGCGCGTCGCAGCGACTCTTTTGCCCTTGAGATCGCGCACCGTTGCCATGGGGCTGTCCTTGCTTACGACCAATGCCGTCCATTCGGGCTGCGAGTAAAGGAAGACGGTATGCAGCGGCGTGCCGTTGACTCGCGCGAGAAACGCGGCGCTGCCTGCCGTCGAGGCGAATTGGACGGCGCCGGCTTGCAAAAACTGATTTGCCTTGTTCGAGCCCAGCGAAAGTACCCAATCGACGCCGGTCTTGCGCTTCGCAAGCTCGCCTTCGAGCCACCCGCTCTGCTTGAGGATGAGGCTGACGGGATTGTAATACGCATAGTCGAGCGCGATGCGGTCGGGAGCGGCAGCGCGCGCGATTCGCGGCACCAGCACCGTCGCTGTTCCCGCGGCGCCCGCGATGATGAAGGAGCGTCGATCCAGGCTCATTGGGAGATTCTCCTTGATTACATACGAAAAGACGGGAAAGAAAAAAGCCCTCGGCCGGCTGGGGCGAGGGCTTCACAGGCGGGTTGACGCTCGGCGTCAGTCCAATGCGAAACGTCGCCGGAGCCCAGTTGGGCAACAACAAACCACCGCGCACATCATCTGACCTTTCATGGGAGTTTACCGTACCAGCATGTCAGCCGGCCTGTCAACCGTTCTCTGAGCGACGGTCGGCGTTTCGCGCGGATGCCCGGCGATGGTCACCAGGGCCACGACATAGTCGCCGGACGCGATGAACTCGCGCGGATGGCATTTGGTGATCTCATAGCCTCGGGCGGGCACGGCGTGGTTCTGCCGCCGCCCGTTACCAGTGCCGAATCGAGGGATAGAGAACGAGTACGGCGAGCGCAAATGCCAGGATATATGAGAGATAGGCCGCGATAATGCCCGACTGCGTTCGGCGAACGATTGCTGCGATACTTAAAAACGCGTTTCCGATCGCGATTGCATTGGGTAAATCGAAGAATTGACGGCTGACGCTGTCATATTCACTTGCCACGCTGTGCGGATCGAAGACGTCGCCCGAGGTTGTGCGCACGGTGCGCACCGCGGCGTGCAAGATGACGCGGGTCGGATTTGCAAATCCGGTACCGGTGTATTGGGTCCAGGGGGCGTACGCAGCGCCGCTCGTCCAAGGCTGTTCGGTTTTGGTTGCGGGTCTTGGAATCAGGCGGACGATGATTCCAAAAGCGCAGGCGGCAATCACGATCGTTACGCCCAAGCCAAGACCGGAGGCTGAGGAGAAGCCCGGAAACGTGGGCTGGATGAGCGGCAGCGATGCCGTCATCCGAGCGACGACATCCGCATGGGCGATGCCGTCGATGGCCGCAGTGAGTGCTCGCAGATACCAGGGCGTCGCTATCCCGAGGCCGAGGATCGAAAGCGATAGCCCGGCGAGAGCGATCGTTTGGAAGGGCGAACGAGGCTCAATGGCCGTTGCGGCTGCGGCGTTGCGCGGGGCTCCGAGCAAAGCGATGCCGACGAATTTTACAAATGCGACAATCGCGACCCCGGCTGAAAGGCCGACCACCGCGCCGGCGAGAGCCAGCGTAACTTCGGCCGGCGCGTTCGCCGTTCGGAATCCCTGCATGCACGACTCGAGGACGAGCCACTCGCCGGTGAAGCCGCCCAATGGCGGCAGGGCCGCCAGCGACATCGCGGCGACGAGCCCCGCGGTTGCGTGAAGCGGCAGCCGATGCACGAGTCCACCGAGCGATTCGAACGAGAGCGTGCCCACGGCGTTGCGGATGCCCGAAGCGCACAGAAACAGCAGCGATTTTGCCAATGCATGAGCTGCGATCTGGACGTACGCCGCGGCAAGCCCGAGCCCAACCAAGAGCGGGAGGCCAACACTTCGGCCGACCAGTGCGATCCCCAGCACGACAACGATCAGCCCGGCGTTCTCGACGCTCGAGAAGGCCGCCAGCAGGCGAACATCGCGCTGCGCTTGAGCCCAAGCGATCCCAAAGAACGCCCCAAGCGCGCCGAGGATGACGACGACGAGTCCCCACGTCAGCGGCATGGTGCCGCCAAAGCCGATGAGAAAGCGAATGATTCCATAGAAGCCGACGTTGAGCGCACCGCCGGCCATGAGCGCGGCGATTGCCGTGGGTGCCGCCGGATAGCCATAGGGGAGCCAGCCTTGCAGCGGCAAGAGCCCGATCTTCGCTCCAAATCCGGCCAACAAGAGAAAGAAGATGGCGGTCCGGGCCGCCGGTTCGAGCGCGGAGCCCGCCGCAGCAACCTCCACGACCCCCAAGCTATGGGCCGCATTGGCTAAGACGAGCAGTCCGGCGACGATTCCGGCGCCGGCGACGTGCGTTATCACCAGCGTATAGTAGGCGGCGACCCCGGCAAACTCGTCGTTGCCCGAGTACGCGATGGCAGCATAAAATCCCAGCGCCACCAGTTCCCATCCAAAGAGCAAGAACCACACGTCGCCGGAGCTGCAAACAATGATCGAGCCGATCCAAATCAGGTTCGCCGCAGCGGCACCGGCGCGGCCTTGATGCCGCTCGTCGCGTGCCTTGCCGCCCAAAGCGTAGACGCTCGCGGCGAGCGCAACGACGCTGACGATCGCAACAAAGGCAGCGGAGGTCGCATCGATCCGGACCACCGCATGGGCGAGCGCTAACGCCACCCATACGGACGTTGAACTGCCGGCGCTCAATTCGTGAAGGGCGCCGCCCAGCGCAGCGAGCGAGGCCAGCGCCAGTGCGCCGTATCCGAGCCAGCGTGAGATATTTGCGGGAATGCAGAGCGCGCAGAGCAAGCCTGCGCTGGCGACGAGAAGGGCGACGGCGACGAGTTGCGCGGACACGATCAGCGCCTCGGTGCCGCGAGATGAGCCGTTGCGCGGCCCACAGCGACCCACAAGCCGTTGATGATCGATAACGGCGACGGCGGCGCACCCGGAATCCGGACGTCAACGGGCAGCACCTCGTGGACCGGGCCGATCACCTCTTCGCCGGTCACGAAAATACTGCCGGAACAGGCGGCCGTTCCAATGGCGACGACAACCCGCGGATCGGGCATGGCGTCGTATGTTTCGCGCAGGGGACCGGCCATGGCCGTCGTGACGACTCCGGTCACGAGCAGGATGTCGGCGTGACGCGGTGTGGCCGTCAAGAAGAACCCCAGACGATTGATATCGTAAAACGGATTGAACAGCGCTTGAATTTCTTGCTCGCACGACGCATCGCTGCCCGCGTCGACGTGCCGCACCATGAACGACCGGCCCAGCGGCCGCATCCGTGCGCGAAGGCGATGGCGCGCTTCATCCGCTTCACCGTCCGAGATGGCGACCTCGAAATCATTCGAGAGGTGCACGGCCTCGGGCGCCTCGCGCTCACAGGCGCCGCATTGGAAGCAGCGCGACATGCGGACGTGCCCGGACTCGTTTTGCAGCTCGATCGCGTTCGAAAGACAGACGCTTCCCGCGCGCAGAACCGCTTGCGCCGGCGCTCCTTCGACGAGGCGGACGCGACCGCGATAGCGCTCGGGCATCTCGGCTTCGTCAAACGGGTAGCGGGTCGTCAAGACGCCACGCCGCAGGCCGCGCCCAAGCCAGTTGCTCATCGATCGGTCTCCGCTTGAATCAATCCGAACGAATGCTCGATGAAGGAGAAGTCCGTAAAGATATTGCCCGGGAGCGTGTGAACGAAAAGCGGCCAATTCGCGAACGAAGCCGACCGGATGGCTACGCGAGCGAGACGACCGTCAACGACGCGAACGAAATAGACCAGTTCGCCTTGCGGCGACTCGACGCGCGCGAGTCCGCTTCCATTTTGCTGCGCGGCATACGACGGCGCGGCGGTCGAGACATCGGCGCCCAGCGCGTCCCGCACGATGAAGAACGAACGCCGAATCTCGCTTGCGCGAATGCGCGCTCGCGCGAACGCATCGCCGTCTTCTTCGAGCGCCTCATCGCCTTCTCCGATCGAAAAAAGCACGTCAGCAGTCATGCGCACATCGGTCGAGGCGCCGCTGCCGCGTGCTACCGGCCCGACCGAGCCAAACTGCATCGCGAGTTCTCGCGATAATTTACCCGTGCCGATGAGGCGGTCGAGCAGTGACTGCGTTCCGAACAGCCCGTCCAGGACACTCGTCGCTTCGTGTTCCACTTCATCGAGATGCCGGCCGCAAACGTCACGCAGCGCTGTCAGCAGATCACCGTAGACACCGCCGATCCGAATCGCGCCGCGTGCGAACCGATTTCCGGTCGCCTCGCCAAGCAGTCGATGGACGCGCTCTTTGGCCGCGAAGGTTTGGGCCGCTCCGACGGCCAGCGAGCCATCGTCGGCCAACTTTGCCAGCGCGTCGAGGTGCTGGTGAATCCGCTCGAACTCGATGAGCACGAGACGCGCAGCCCGATCGGCCGCGGCAAGGTGGATGCCCAGCGCGCGCTCGACGGCAAGCGCAAAGCAGATCGCGTGGCTTGCGGCAGTTGCGCCCGAGACGTGCTCGGCGACATACGTGGCACGCTGGAGATCGACGGTAGTGAAAAGATGCTCCAGTCCGCGATGCTTGAAAAACATCGACGGGTAGACCGCGATGAAATCTTCCCCGGCCGTTTCGATGACCCAGCGCGCGGACTCGACGATTCCTGACCGTACCGGTCCATAAAGCACCGTCGACACTTCGGAGGCCACGCTGCGCCGGTACGAACCGGGATCGCCGGGCGGCAGGAGTCTCCGGCCTTCGGGAATGCCGACGAACTCCACGCCGAATCGATCGCGAATCTCTCGTTCCGCCCAATCGGCAGCGGGGATATCGGCCGCCAACGCCGGCACGGGATCATCAGAAACGACGCCGATCGTCTGACTGAGTCCCGTTTTTCCGGCGAGAACGTAGCGAATCTGGCGTACGCCGCCCTCTTCGTCATAGAACGCGGCGACGAATCGCGCGCCGGCGGCGATCGCCGCCCGAACGCTCTCGACCGCCGCGCGCGCCGGAGTTCGCCGTGCCTCGATCATGAGGTTGTCCCGATCAGGGCCGAAGCGTCGGCAAGAAGCGTTTGCAGCACCAGCGGAACGCCGATACCCAGGCCCAGGATCACGCAAAAACCCAGCCCCATTCCGACGATGGGCAGCAGGGCATGCTCGCCGCGCTCGACCGTGGCGGGGGCGTCGCCGACCGTCGTCGCCGTTACCCAGCGGGTTATGCCCGCGAAGGCAACCAGCAACAACGCCAGGACAAACGCCGCGACGATCCAGAACGGCGAGCCGAACCCCGCCGTGAGAATCATGAGTTCACTGCGAAATATTCCGAACGGCGGTAAGCCGGCCAATGACAAGGCGGCCGCGGCGAACAGCGTTCCGGAAATCGGAAGCGTGTCGACGCTCCCGGCAATGCCGGCAATTTCGCGCGTCTGGTAGCGCGCCGCCATTCGTCCTGCTGCGAAGAAGGCAACGGATTTAGACGCCGAGTGATTGACGACGTGCAGCAGTGCCCCGGCAACGGCCAGCGGAGCACCAAATCCAAACCCAATCGCAGCGATGCCCATATGTTCGATGCTCGAATACGCCAGCATGCGTTTGATATCGCGCTGCTGCAGCAAGAAAAATGCCGCAACGAACAGCGAGAGCAAGCCGACGCCGATGAACATGCGGCTAACGACGGTCGAGCCCAGTGCGGCATTGGCGATGGCGGCGAAGCGGAGAATCACATACGCAGCATCGGAGAGAACGACCCCCGACAGCATCGCGCTCGTCGGCGTTGGGCCGGCGCCATGCGCATCGGGCAGCCAGGTATGCATCGGAGCCAGTCCCATTTTCGTTCCGAAGCCGATGAGTGCGAAGATGAACGCTAAGCGAACTCCGTCGGGATCGAGTTGGCGAGCGAAATGGACGTAAGAGCTCCACTCCGGTGCATAGTGCGTTCCGAGTGCCCGCGCCCCCGCCGCGTAGAGGATGATCACGGCGACGAGTCCGAGCGCTAGGCCGCAAGATGCGATCAGAATATACTTCCAGGCTGCTTCGAGCGCAGCCGGCGTGCCCTGCAGCCGCACGAGGAGCGCCGCGACGATCGTCGTCGCCTCCAAGGCGACCCACATGCCCGGGATGTTCGTCACGAGCGGAACGATGACTTCGACGAAAGCAAACGCGTTCGTCAGGGCGAGAAACTCGCGCCGAAACGCTTCGCCCGGGCCGCCGTCGGGGCTTTCTTCGGCGACGTACCAGTGCGCGTAGAGTCCGACCGCACCGTAGACGATGGCAACGGGGAGCAGAAATACCGCGCTGAGCGCGTCGTGCTCCCCGCGATGCCCGCTGGTCTGAAGAACGGCAACGACGATGCACGCGGCAGTTGCCAGACCTGCGCACGCGGTCACGGAGCGAGAGAGCCGCGAGGGAAGGACGAGCGAGGCGATCGCCGCCGCTGCGGGGAGTCCGACGATGAAGCCGTCGATGACGTTCATCCCTTGAGCTGCTGCAGCACGTCAACCGAAGCTGAGGCTTCCTGAGAGACCAGAACGCGAACGAGCACGGCAAACACCACCACGGCGATCAGAACGTCGATGAGCAGCAAGATGCCGACCACGAACGGCAAGCCCGGAGCGAGCGTGACCGTCCCGAAGTACAGCCCGTTTTCAATGGTCAGAAACGCGATTACTTGCGCGAGTGCATTAGGGCGTAGAATCGCAACGAGAAAGCCGACGAAAACAATGGCAAGCGTCGTCGCGAGATCGGCCTGAGGCAAGAACTCGCCGGTCTTGAGCGGCAGCGCGCCCGCTGTCAGGATCGCCGTCCCCATGATGGCGGCCGCGATGATCAGCGAAAGCGTGACATTGATGCTCTCGGGAATCTCCACCCGCGTTGATATGTCTCGACTGAGCCGGCGCATGTAGAAGGGCAGGACGATCGCTTTGGCGACGAGGGTGAGGACCGCCAATACGATCAACGCCCCGTCTCGTTCGGTGATTCCGACAGCGAACGAGATGAACGCGACAAAAAGCGATTGGACGGAGTAAAGGCCGATCAGTTCGGCGAGCACGAGCGAGCGCAACAGCGCAAGCTGTACGAGCAGGAGCGCTGCTGAGATCGTTCCAGCGATGGCTTCGGGCACGGTTAAGTGGTGCATACGGCGTCACACTCCGATAACGTAGACAAACGTCGCCAGTATCGCTACGAGCAAGCCGGTCGCTATGAACTCGGTGATCTTGTAAAGACGTAACTTCGCATACGTTACCTCGATGGTGACGACAACCGCTGCGACGATCAGCATTTTCAAGAACAAAAGCACAATCGCGAGAATGACCGAGGCGAGCTCGCCGTCGGAGGAGAGGCCCATGGGCAGAAACAGCACGTTGACAAAGATCGTGTACAGCAAGAACTGCTTCATCGACGAGCCCCATTTGAACAAGCCCATCTCGGGTCCGCTATGCTCGAATAACCGCGCATCGTCGATCATTCCGAATTCGATGGTTGCCGAGCTGCTTTCAATCGGGATCCGGCCCGTGTCGACCAGCAGCATCATGAAGAATGCAGCCAAACCAAGTACATGGACCGGACGCAGTACGTCAACGGCAGAACTTCTCAGCGCCGCGTTCATCGCGTAAGGAAGATCGGTTCCGGTAATATAGGCAACCGAGAAAAAAACGAATATAAGCGTTGGCTCGACGAAGACTCCAACCATCGTCGCCCGACTCGCGCCGATGTTCGTGTACTGCGATCCTGAATCGAGGCCGGCAACGGCGGTTGCAAACCCGGCGAGCGCGAGCACGAACGCTCCTCCCAGAATATCGCCGTAGGTTGCGCCGGGCAGCGGAAAGGTCGTCAAGACCGGAATGAGCGTCGCGACCGTGACGTAGCACCCGCACGCGACGTAAGGCGCAATAGAAAAGATCGACGACGACGGGCTGGGCTTCACGCGTTGCTTGTGAAGATATTTGACGATGTCGCGGTAGGGCTGAAAAATGGACGGCCCGCGTTTACCGGCGACGACCGCCTCCGCCCGAGCGATGAGACCCGTCAACAATGGTGACACGAAAACGACGGTGAAGATTTGGGCGGTCTGGATGGCGAACGGCGAGAGCCTCATGCGGCGGCCAAATCAGGAATCTGCTCGTCCCGCAAGACGCCGCGTGAACGACCCCTGCCGCCCTGCTGTTCCTGCGTCCGGTGCGCCTGCATATTGGCCATGCTCCCGCTATTACGCAGGAGCCATCAGCCCAAACTGGGCGGTTTCGGGTGGGCCCCATCCCCGTTGAACGCAACGTTTATCTATCGTCGCTAAATCACCTCCGCCATCATAGCTCGGGCAGCGGGCGCAAGATCGCTGCATTCAGTCGGCGACGTCGCCAACACGATAGAAGATCGTTTGCAGTCGCTCGAGCGTCACCAGTCCGTCCTCGAGGATTGATTCGAGCTTCGGTATGAATGCTCGAATCTTGTCGTCATCGTCGACAGCCTCGATGAGGATCGGTAAATCTACGAAGGCATCAACCGTATTCGCACTGGAGATATAGTTATGTCTACCGTAGCCCTGGATGCCGAGAAAAGCAACGGCACCGGATATCTTCGCCTGAGCCAGTGCTTCGATGATCAACCGGTGGACATCCGCATGGTTACGGTGCTGACTCTGTGCGACGTAGATTCGCATGAGCGTCCCGTTATGCTCGATTTTCATTCGTTCGTCCCGCTCCGGACTCCGTGGGTGTTGCCGGCGAATCGGCTTGTTGAAAACGATACTCGACAGTACGCCTCAGGAACAGTCGAGGGGCGCAGCGCGCACCGTGCCTATGCGGGACACCGACCGGCGCGCACACGAGCGCAGTCGCTGTTTCCGACGTTGTATCGGCCTGAGCCGGTCCGCAACATCGCAACATCCATCGAGTTCCTTACGGTCCGCGAGTTCCTGATTTCGCCCTATCTCCGGTGACCCCTAGATCGCTCTCCAGCGACTCTTCGTTCCCGAAGAGCGAAGATCACCGACTTGCGAGGGCAGGTGTACGCTTTGCTTTCGCGGGGGTATACTGGCATTAGCCCGCGATGGTACGCCGATTATGCTTGCGAAACCGGCGCCTACCGAAGCAGAAAAGAATCCGAAATACCAACTAATATTCCAGAGAACGCGGGATCCTCCGGCCGCGATTGCTTTCGATTCAGTGGAGTAACGGCATGGGTGCATTTACGGTAGGGCAACTCTTGCGTATCTTTGTCGGCGAGAGCGATACGTGGCACGGCCGCCCGCTTTACACCGCGATCGTACAGGTGTTACGGCACGAAGGAGTCGCCGGCGCGTCAGTGTTCCGGGGCATCGAGGGCTTTGGCGGATCGATGCATGAGGTTCACGTGGCAAAGATCTTCCAGTTTCGCGGCGATCTCCCGATCCTCATCGAAGTCGTCGACACGGAAGAAAAGATTGCTCAGGTGATTCCGCGGATCGACGAGATGGTCGGTGAGGGTACGATGACACTCGAACGAGTGGAATTCTATCGCCTGCTTCCCCGACGGCAGAAATCGGAGGGCCTGCAAAGGGCGTAACGCATCACTTGCCGCACAGGCCGCGCTGCACGGAAGCGTGCAACGGAGCCAACCCGGGCAATTCCACCATTCGATCGCGGCGTGGGCGAAGTCGTGGGCAACACTGTTTCCTTCGCAGGCTCGAGAGACGACGCGCGGCCTAACGCGGCGGAATACATTCCAGCGGCGCCAAATGCCGACTGAAGCAAGCGAACGGCCTCTATTCCGTTGCCGGAGCAAAACGGCCGCAGTACAATTTGAGAGCTCAGGCCACGCTTCTCCCCTGGCTGCTGTGACGTAGCAGATTTGTCGAGGTTCTGCGTGTCCAATGCAACATTGCTCCGGCGTCGTGATGCATCGTTCGCCGGCGACGCCATTTATGTCGCCAGCGTGGCGATGCCGTTGGTCGGGCGCACCAAATGCTGCGGCCGAAAACGTTGCAATCGAGCGCTTCGGCTGAGCGTCGGGGCGACTGCCGATGTACTTCGAAGCGCAACTCGGGAGCGACGTTCGCAACGCGGACTTGAATCAATTATGTTGCGTTCGTACGGCGGAACACGATTGGCCTTGATCTCATAGTCGTCACGTTCGCGGCGGTTGTCCAACGATGGGTCAAGCCGGCGATTTGACGGCGTCTAGTCGATTCTCGGGATCGTTAGCTCAGCTGATTGGAGGGCAAGGTTGTGTCTCAACTTACGTTTACTGCGTCCGACGGCAGCCGTACTCAGCTCGACGTGGCCGTTATCAAGAGTCTCGTCGGCGGCGAGGTGATTACCGCGAGCTCGCCCGATTACGACGCGGCCCGCGCCGTTTGGAACGCAATGATCGATCGGCGGCCGGAAGTCATCGCGCGGTGCGTGACGAGTGACGACATCCGCGCAGCCGTGCAGCTTGCGAGGTCGCGCGGCTTGCTCACCTCGGTTCGTGGTGGAGGGCATAACATTGCCGGGAATGCGGTGTGCGACGGAGGTCTCGTCATCGACCTCTCACGGATGAAGCGTATCGACATCGACCCGCAGGGCCGCATCGCGACGGTCGAGCCCGGTCTAACGCTCGGAGAGTTCGATAAGGCGTGTCAGGAACATGGCCTCGCGACGCCGACCGGAATCAACGCGACGACCGGACTCGCGGGTTTGACCCTAGGCGGTGGGTTCGGATGGATCAGCCGCAAGTACGGCTTGACCATCGATAATCTGCTTTCTGCTCAGGTCGTCACGGCCGAAGGGCAGATCCTGAACGCTTCAGCTGACGAAAATGCCGACCTGTTTTGGGGCATTCGTGGCGGCGGCGGAAACTTCGGGGTCGTGTCCGAGTTCAAGTACCGGCTGCATCCGGTTGGTCCTGAGGTCCTCGCCGGCTTGATCATTCATCCGATGGCGGATGCGCCTGAATTGCTTCGCCACTATCGTGAGTTTTGCGCGACTGCGCCGGATGAGGTCACGGTGTGGGTCGTGATGCGCAAGGCGCCGCCCTTGCCGTTCCTTGCCGAAGAATGGCATGGCAAGGAAGTGCTGGTTTTTGCTGCGTGCTGTGCAGGCGATATCGCAAGCGGTGAGGCGGCGCTGATGCCGCTGCGAGCGATCGGGAAACCAATCGTCGACGTGATCGGCGTGCAACCGTTCGTCGGTTGGCAAGGTGCATTCGACCCATTGCTCGGTGCGGGCGCACGGAACTACTGGAAGTCGCACGACTTCGCCGAACTCGCGGACGGCGTGATCGACGCCGTCATCGAAGCAGTCGGCAAGCTCCCCAGTCCGCACTGCGAGATCTTTATCGGCCAGATGGGAGGGGCGACGAGCCGCGTCGCGTCCGACGCCACAGCATATCGGGATCGCAGCGTGAAGTTCATCATGAACGTCCACGGACGCTGGGAAACGGAGGCCGAAGACGGAGCCGGCGTGGCTTGGTGCCGTGCCGTCTTCGATGCAGCGACGCCGTACGCTACCGGCGGCGTCTACGTCAACTTCATGACCGCTGAGGAGTCGAACCGTGTGCCGTCAGCCTATGGCGCGAGCTATCAGCGGCTGGTGGATTTGAAGCGCAAGTATGATCCAACGAATCTCTTCCGAATGAATCAAAACATCAAGCCGTAAACAAGCTTGCCCAAACGCCGCCGGCCGCGCCGGCAATCGCCGCGATCCGACGTCGCACAGCGCCGAGCGTTCTCCACACTCCACAGCCGTTCGCGCGCAATCGATGTCATCTCCGAGCGGCGCGACTTTTCCGGCGGCGCCGGGCCAAGCGCGCAGCTAACCAAATGTGAAAACGTACGCGTGAACGTCGGGATCAAGGAATTCGATCTCAAACGTTCGGTCTCTGACCTGACCCTTTTGCCGAATGAGCTGATAGAGACGCGGCGCTCGCACCTCGCCGGTGCCGTCCGGAGCTGCATCTGTTCCGTGATCGTCGTTCGGAGTGGCGCCATCCAATTGCACCTTGAAGCGAACGGGCTGACCGCTCTGCGTCGGACCAAGCACCAAATGCAGGTCCCGGCTATGAAACCGGAAGACGATCTTCCCGGGCGCGGACCCAAGTACGGCGCTCTCGGCACCCACATTCCACGATCCGCTCAATCCCCACTCATTCCGAGACGGATTGCCAGGGGCGCTGTAGCTCGTTGGAACGTCTTGAGTCAGTCGTTCAGGCGATGCGAAAGAGTCGGTGCCGTGGCGATATCCCACATAGGTTTCGGGGGATTCTTCACTCGCCCAGTTTGGTGCCGCTTCGGCTCCGGTGCCGGAGATGCTATTGGTGCTCGCGCTCCGGTCGGTCGCTCCGTTTTCTTTCAGAAGCTTCTGGATCTCGCGCTCGGTCTTGTCATATTCGCCTTCGCCGAAGTAGTGATAGCGAACACGCCCGCTTCCATCAACGAGGTAAAATGCCGGCCAATAGTCGTTGTCGAACGCTCGCCAAATCGCATAGTCGCTGTCCATTACGACCGGATAAGCAAGCTTCAAATCGTGCACGGCCCGGTCAACGTTTGCGGGCTCTTTTTCGAATGAAAACTCTGGGGTATGCACACCGATCACGACCAAGCCCGCGTCTCGATATTTTGCGGCCCAGCTCTTCGTGTAGGGGAGAGCTCGTAAGCTATTGATACACGAGTAGGTCCAGAAGTTCACCAACACGACCTTTCGGTTCAGCAACGCTGCGGTCAAAGGAGGCGAATTGAACCAGGGGCTGTTCTCCGCCGTGAAGCGGTCGTTGACGCCCGATGGCGCGCTCGGTTTGGAGTCCGCGCGTTGAGCTGTTTTTCCCCCGGCAGCAAACGCAGCGACCGCGGTGGCCAGCAGCGCGAACGCAGCACGTCTAGTCCCAATCATCGGCGTGATTACCCCTTCTTTGTCAGCTTTTCAGAAAGATTGCTCCGTCGTCGGGACGACTGAGGGCGAATGGCACGTAGATCCGGATATCGGCCGCCATTGCGGCAAACGGAGGCCGAGCGAAGCGCGCTTGAAGCGTGCTGCACATCCTATTACACCAGGAGCCTGAAGGTGAGTCTATTGTGCGATGGTATCGAACGTGACCACATCAGCAGACGCGCATCGGCAGGCCGCCGGCCTCGCGCGTCAGTGCCGGCGCGGATCCGATACCAAAGTATAATGGACCTTCGTCGGAGTGAGGCATATACTGACGACATCTGCCAACGTCGCAATCCGGCCAGGCGGAGCGTGATCCTCAAGAAAGTCCCTTGGGCTTCTCGGGTTCGCCAACCGTTAGAAACGGCATCGCTATGTCGCGGATCAGGCATTCGTAA
>JBEKHC010000038.1:0-43631 GCA_050012475.1 Candidatus Velthaea sp. | reverse complement strand
CTCTTGAAGCTGAGCGCTTCGAGCTTGGTGCGCGCATCGTCGAGGTTCGCGATGGGGTGATTGAGCCACAGCAGTGCCAGATCGTCGGTCGTAGCAGACGCGAAACCGTTCGATTTCAACAGCGCACTAAAACTGGTACCGGGATCGATACCGCGGCGCAACGCGTAATTGATTGGAGCTTGCCCGTGCTTTGCGCTAATGACGAGCAGAGTCGACTCCGTCAGTCCGTTCTTTCGTAGTTCGTTGACAAACGAGCCGATGGAGGCATCGGTGTGTTCGATGGCCTGCTCCAACTCCGGTGTCGGGGTGCCGGACGCATCTTCATAGCCGTCGCGCGCGCCGTTTGCGCCGTCGAAATGGAGCAGCTTCTGGCCGACGCTGACGGCCTGGAAGTTCATGCCGAAAATAGCGGGCACGCCCACGCCCGCGACGCCGCGCGCGGTTTTTCCGTCGATTTCATTGATGATCGCGGCGACTTTCGTGTCGTCGTAAGCCTCGGTCGCCGGCAGCGATGACGTCGTCCCACCGGCAGCGATCTCACGATTGTAAAAATCGTCGACGCCTTTGCCGGACGGCCCATTGAGCATCTCGTAGCTCTGCTCTTTGTCGCTCCAGGCGGTGCGACCGCCGTGCGCCTTAATCGCCTCGAAGATCGTGTTGACGCGCAAGTAATTATGCGGATAGACGTAGTTGCAGGCGCCGTGGTCGAGTTGCTGCGTGAGGCTGGCCTCGTTGATGCCGCCTCCGCCGTCGATTTTCGTCGAATCGATATCGATCGTCTCGTCCATCGCTACCACCGTTCCGGGTACACCGGCGCAATTCGAGTGCGGCGGGTACAAGCTGCGATCGTAGGAAACCTCATAATAGACGCCGGTCGATGCCGGGTGGCCCCCGGTCGTCAGTGCGAGCAAGCCCGGGAAGGAGTCCGTCGGAACCGGTGCGTGCGCGTTCGCATACGTCACGCCCGTCCGCGACAGCTTTGCAAGCGCGCTGCTCGGGTGGTTTGCGACGAACTTCGTCAAATCGACGCCGTGCATGCCGTCGATGCTGATAAGAAGAACGCGCGCGATGCAGTGCTTGCGATCGAGTCCGCATTGATGTTTCCACTGCGGAACCACTGCGCTCGTGCTCGACGCCGAGACCATCAGGGCCGACGAGCGCGATGTAGCCGCAGTTCCCGTCTGGCCGGGGGCAACCGCGGAGGGAACGGAGGTCGACCCGCCGCCGCTGCAAGCCGCGAGCATCGCGGCAAGCGAGCCGGCCACCGCCGAGCGTAAAAAGAAAAGCCTGTTCGTTGACAACGGCATAAGCTCCATTTGAAAGCGGCCGCGCGGAAGACGCCGTGCGACTCACGTGCACGCTGAGATGAAGCGCTGGCGAGATGACGCGCCCGATCCAAGTCGAACGCGCGGTGCCGCGTGCTACTCGGCAAGATGCGTAAGCGCAAGGGCGACCGCGTCTTTAGCAGACAGCGCCGCGCCCGCAGCGAGTAACTCGTCCCGTTCGGCGGGTGCGAGCCGCGCGCGAAATAGGGCTGCGAGCCGCGCTCGGGATATTCGTGCCGAGTATTCGGGCACGTATCTCGAGCGTTTGAGAGCAGCTTCGGTAAAACCGGCCAACTGGGCGCCGCGCCGAACGTCGCGATCGAGGGCAATAGCCAAAGCGAGATGCTCGAGCGCGATCGTCGTATTCAATTCGTCGACATCATGCTCGGCGTTCTTGCCGATGGCCTCGCGCGCAACGGCACGCGCTTCCGACAGCCGGTCGAGCGCAACGAGATAGCCGCACAAACCGGCGAGCGCATCCAGCAGCAGCGATTCGCGGAAGCGGTCGGCGCGCAGAGCGGGCAGCGCCTCTTGCAAGAGCACTACCGCTTTCTCCGTTTGCCCGCGTTCGTGCTCGACTTCGGCGAGCACGATCGCAAGGACGTGCGCTTCATACACATTGCCGAGCAGTGAATGGGTCTGCCGCAACTGTTCGTAGGCCTGGGCAGCGGCACTGAGATTGCCCGAGTATCTGGAAAGATTCGCGCGCACGCGAAGGATTCTGAGGCGCAGCCACACGTTCTGGGCCGATGCAAGTGCCTCCGCCTCCGTGAGCGCCGCCGCTGCGTTCTCGTACGCGCTCGCGTTGGGGCGAGCAAGTGAATCTGCGTACATCGTCAGCGCTTGAGCCAGCGTGTCCGAATCGTTCGCGTCGCGCGCAAGGCCGACGGCCATGGCCGCCGCCTCGTGCGCCCGCGCGCCATCCGCCGTCACCGTTCGCGCAAATGCGGTCCAGAGCCGAGACGTCAGTCGCCCTTGCCCGGTCGTCATCCGCGAGATACAGCGCTCCAAGCGCGAGCAGCCCTCGCTGACCAAACCGATCCACAACCATCGGTTGTCGATTGAAGCGAGCAACTCAGCCGCCAGCTCCTGTTCGGCGGTGCCGGCGACCGCGTCAAGAGCGACGCGCACGTCCTCGAGCTCGGCGACCAGCAGCGCATCGATCTCGGTCGTGCGCCCGGACCCGTCAACCCGCATTTGCGTGCTTACGAAAAGATCGCGCAGGTAGCGCCGATGACGAACGAGCGAGGCGGAAAGCTCACCCGCCGCTGCCAGCTTTTCGCGCGCATAGGCCCGCGTCGACTCGAGCATCCGATAGCGTGGCGCCTCGCCGTCCGGATCGGTCAGCACCAGCGATTTGTCGACGAGCGATGCGAGCAAATCCAACACGTCGAGTTCGTCGAGGTCGTCATCGCTGCTGACCGCGACCGCCCCCGGGAGGGTGAAGCCGTTGACGAACACGCCGACCCGCCGGAAGAGCGCTCGTTCGCGCACGTCGAGCAGGTCGTGGCTCCAGTCGAAGAGCGCGCGCAATGTCTGATGTCGCGCGAGCACATCGTGACTTCCCGCGGTGAGAACGCGAAACCGTTCGTCGAGCCGTTCACGCAATTGTTTGGGGTTCAGAATTCGAATCCGCGCTGCGGCCAATTCGATCGCCAGCGGAATACCGTCAAGGCGACGGCAGATGTCCGCCACCGCCGGCGCGTTCTCGTCCGTTAGCACGAAGCGGTTGTCGGCGGCGGTGGCGCGCTCGACGAAAAGTTCGACCGCAGCGTACTTGACGGCGTCGCTCGCAGCGAGTCGTCGCACCGCGTCGGGTTCCGGAACGCTCAGGGACGGCAGGCGGCGGGTGTGCTCGCCGGCGATTCGGAGCGGTTCCCGGCTCGTCGCAAGGATCCGCAGCCCCGGACACCCGCGTATCAAGGCGCTCGCGATGACCGCGGCATCCTTGATCACGTGCTCGCAGTTGTCGAGGATCAGCAGTGTCGTCTGCTGCCTGAGGTGCGCGACGATGGTATCGAGGAGCGGCCGGTTCGCGTCCTTTCGTACGTCGAGCGTTCGGGCAAGAGTCGCTGCAACCAGCGACCCGTCGCGCAATGGAGCGAGCTCGACCAACCACACTCCGGCGTCCTCACGATCCAGCAGCATGCCGCCCACTTCAAGCGCCGTGCTCGTTTTGCCGACCCCGCCGGCACCAGTCACCGTCACCAACCGTTCGTCCGAGAGCAGGCCGGTGAGGTGCGCAATCTCGGGCTCGCGTCCGATGAGGCGATTCACTTGAAATGGCAGATTCGTTCTGCTGCGCTGCGGCGCGCGCTCGAAGGCCGCCCGCAAGACCGCCGCCGCGAGCTCCGTTCGTGAGCGCACATTCAGCTTGTTGAACACCGCCGCGACGTGCGCCTCGACGGTCCGCCCGCTCAACGACAGGGTCGCGGCAATCTCGCGATTCGACCTACCGCGTGCGATCAGTTCCGCAACCTGGGCTTGCCGGGCTGACAGCGCGCGGTTTGCGCTGCTCATTCTCGTTGGACCAATCATCTCCGCCGCGCGGACGGCGTTATTCGGCCCGCGAAAACCACTCTCTACTCATTCCCGGCCCTCGCTGCGAAAACTTCGACGACGCCCGTAAGGAAACACTTCGCCGGCAC
Source organism: Candidatus Velthaea sp. (assembly GCA_050012475.1). Lineage (GTDB taxonomy): Bacteria > Vulcanimicrobiota > Vulcanimicrobiia > Vulcanimicrobiales > Vulcanimicrobiaceae > Velthaea. Next base: position 39,658 of record JBEKHC010000038.1, on the reverse strand, counting down.
TCCGGAGAACCGGCCCACTCCGAAGGCGGGGCGCGTCGTCCAGCCGCGCCGATGCCGACTCCGAGTCGGGCGGCGGTCGCTTGAGCGGAGCGCGTCGCCTAACGCACTGCGAATGAACCGAGGAGCAACGTCGCCAGGCAATAACTGCTGCCGTTTTCGTTGTTCAGATAGACGCTGACCGTCGTCCCGGCGGCAAACGTCTGACCGGGATTGGCGCTGGACTGATATACCGGATCGGCAAACGGCGCGGGCGTGTTGGGCACCGGCAGCGGATGCGGTGCCGGGCTCATGTTTTCGAACAACAGGGCTTGCCGCGCGCTGCTGACGACGTGCACTTGATACGTCGGGGGCAACGCCGCCGTGCTGCCCAAAATCACCAAGCCGAAGTCATCGGGGATTCCACGCGAACCGGGAGCCGGATACACCAGCGCCGTACGCGTGCCGGCCGGGGGCGCGCACGATCCGCTGACCCCGAATCCGCTGTCGCCTCCGCCGCAAGCGGCGAGCAGCAGCAATAACGTTGCGGCCCAGAGGCCGGCTCGCAGCGGTGGTTGCTCATCGTTCACGGCGGCGACGCCTTCTTCAGCCGGACAGCGAAAACCGACCGTGCGGATGTCGCTTTTCGGGCGTCCTCAGGCGGCGTGCTGCGTGGGGACGACCAGAACGGGCACCGCGCTCGTCCGCGCCAGCGTTTCGGCGACGCTGCCTTCGAGGGCACGCCGCAGGCCTTGACGGCTGTGGCTGCCGACGACGATGAGGTCGCAGTTGCGCTGCATCGCGGTGTGCTCGATCGCCGCTGACGGTTCGCCTTTGATGACGACTTCATCGTCGAGGAACGGCCCCAGACCCGTCGTCGACTTCACGCACCGCGAAAGATTGACGGCGGCGGTATGAAGGCTCGGCTCGTACGAATAGACACCCGCCGGCGTTGCTTCTAAACCGCTCAAGTCGACCACGCTGCAAAGGGTCAGACGCGTCCCTAACCGTTTGGCAAGCTGCACGGCAAACGCAAGCGCCGTCTTCGCGTGCTCGGAATCGTCGACGGCGACGAGCGCGCGCGCAAAGGCGCGTTCCTTTGGCGGCGGCTTGGCATGGCGCGTAACGACGAGCACCGGCACGCCGACGGTTCGGAGAATGCGTTCGGCGACGCTGCCCAAGATCGTTCGCGCCAGCCCGCGGCGACCATGCGTTCCAACGATGATGATATCGGGCTTCATTTTTTGAGCGGCAGCGACGATGCCCTCGCCGGGGGAATCGTGCACGAAGATCTTCTCCGCCTTGATGCCGTGGGCCGCGCATGCGGCAAGAGCCGCTTTGAGTACCAAATCGCCCTGCTCGTCGACCGCCGCGATCATCGCGGACGGATCGATGGGAGGAAAAGCGCCGGCCATCGCGGCCGAAGCGACAAAGTTCGTTTCTTTTGACGCATGTGCGACAGCGAGGGCCGCACCCGTTCCCGCGAGCGCGCAAGCGTACTGCAACGCGACACGTGAACCGGCGGAGTCATCGTATGCAAGCAAAATGCGAGACAATACGAGTGCCATACCTAAAATGTAGGAGTCACCGGTGAAGGCCTGATGAACGGACGACGAAGCAGCGGGCCTCGCCGCCGCGCGTGTCCGTCGTCGCCGGTTCGGGTATGAAACCCCTATGCGTCGTTCGGTGCTGCTCGCCGTGTTCGTGTCGTTGCTCGGCATTGCGAAGCCGGCCGACTGGCCGCTGTTCGGACACGACGCGATGCGCAGCGCAGTCTCCGCCGATGGCGCGCTTACCTCCGCGAACGTCGCACGCCTGGCACTGCGCTGGCACATCGTGCTCGGGAGCGTTGCGGATTCAGCCCCGATCGTCGTCGGCGATCGGCTGTTCCAAACATCGCGCGACGGCACGACCTATGGGATCGACGCCGCCAGCGGGCAAATCGTGTGGCGCTTCGAGACGCACGGTCCCAACATCACGACGTCGGTTCCGGCATACGATCCGGCGACTCGCGTGCTGTACGTCCCCGGCGTCGACGGAAACATTCACAAACTCGACCCGGCGGACGGGCACGAACAGCGCGGCAACGGCTTTCCGGCGGCCATCACACTCGCGCGCGACACGGAAAAGAACGCGTCGCCGCTCAACTTGGCGAATGGTTTTCTGTACGCGCAGACCTCGGGATACATCGGCGACGCGACGCCGTATATCGGCCACGTCGTCGCGATTCGCTTGCGCGATGGCGTAACGACCGTCTTCAACTCGTTGTGCAGTTCGCGCCGCGCGCTCATCGAACCCGGCTCCTGCGACGCGCAGCGCGCGGGAATGTGGTCGCGCGCCGGCGTCGTCGTCGATTCCGATCCCGCGATGCAGGGGCGGATCTATGCGGCGACCGGTAATGGACCGTACGACGCCCGTGCCGGCAACTACGGCGATTCGATTCTGTCGCTCGCCGCCGACGCGAGCCGCCTGTTGGGCGCGTTAACACCCGACGACTACGCCCGGTTGGAGGCCCAGGATCTCGACGTCGGCAGCAGCTCACCGGCGCTCTTGCCGCGTCAACCCGACAGCGCGACGCCGCTGCTTGCCGTGCAGGGCGGAAAAGACGGCGTCTTACGTCTGTTCGATCGTGCGCACTTGAACGGCCGCCCGCCGCTGCAAACGGTGCCGCTCGACAACGAGCTCTTTTCCGCCCCCGCCGTCTGGACCGGACCCCACGCTGCAACGTTCGTTTTTCTCGGGCTTGCGGACGGCGTCCATGCCTTCCGCCTGACGACGGTCAATGGCACCAGCCGCCTCACGCCGGTCTGGCGCGCAAGCCTTGCCGGAGCCGTGCAGGGCACTTCGCCCGCCGTTGCCGGCGGCATGGTCTTCATCGCCACGAGCGGTCAACTCGTCGCCCTCGACGCCCAAACCGGCGACCGGTTATGGAGCGGTCCGCTTGGCCAAATCCATTGGGAAAGTCCGGCGATCGCCGGCGGCGCCGTGTATTGCTCCGACGAAAACGGCGGCCTGAGCGCGTTCGCGCTTACCGGCCGCGGCGGCCCGGCTTGAGAAAGCCGACGAGCGGCGTCAACAGCAGCGTGACGGCCGCAGAATCGCGATTCGTGTCGGCGTAACCGAGCACGACCGCTTGCCGCTCGACGATTGCATTCAGAGATAGGAGCGCACGCCGCGAGTCAGCGCCGCCGTGTTCGTCGAGGTACGCTTGCACCGCAGCGCTGCGCGGCGTCATGTCGGCCGCGATCCGCGTTTGATGCGCCACCGACGAACGATCGAGCAACGTCAGCAGCGCGGCGGCCGCGATGCTGCCGCCCAGCTGCCGCGACAAATTGAACATTGCCGAAGCCTTCGGGACGTCGCGCGGACTCACGGCGCCGAACACGGTCAGCGACATCGGGACGAAGACTTGCGAGAGCCCGATCCCGCTCAGCGCGAGCGGTCCGAAGAACGTCCAGAACTCCGAGACCGGCGTCGTGATCGCGCCCAGCCACCAATTCGATACGCCGATGCACACGAAGCCCGCGCCGAGCTGCCAGCGAGGATCGATGCGCCCGGATTGTGCGAGGCGCGCCGAAAGCGGGGTGAGCAGCGCAACGGGGATGGCGCGCATGAGGATGAGCTGCCCCGAGAGCGTGGCGGTGAAGCCCAGCGAGCCTTGCGTGTACTGCGGCAGCGTGACGAGCGTACCGAGCAACGAGATGCCCAGCACGAGACCGAGTGCGGAGCCGGCGGCAACCGTGGGATTGCGCAAAATCGTCAAGTCGACCATGGGCTGCCGCGCGAATCGCACTTCCCAGATCACGAACGCCACGATCCCGACCGCGGCGACGATCGAAAGCCGGGTGATGAGCCCGTCGCCGAACCAATCTTTCTCTTGCCCCTGGTCGAGGACGTATTGCAACGACCCCAGGCCCAGCGCCAAACACGCCAGCCCGACGCCGTCGATCGGCAGCTTCTTGGGCGGAGCGGGATTGCGCAGGTAAAGCGCGGTCAACGTAGCCGAGAGCGCGCCGATCGGGAGGTTGACGAAGAAACACCACTCCCACGACGCATAATCCGTGATCAGTCCGCCCATGAGCGGACCGAGCGTCGGGCCGACGATCGCGCCCAGCGCAAAGATCCCTTGCGCCATGCCCTGCCGTTCTTTGGGATAGCTCTCGCGCAAAATCGCTTGCGCCTGCGAAAGCAATCCGCCGCCGCCCGTGCCCTGAACGACGCGCCAGAACACGAGCGAAAACAAATCGTGGGACAGGCCGCACATCGCGGAGGCGGCGGTGAAGATGACGATCGAGGCAAAGAAGTATTGCCGACGCCCAAAACGCCGCTGCAGCCAGGGCGAAAGTGGAATCACGATGACGTTCGCCACGATGTAACCCGTGACGATGAAGGCGCCTTCGTCGCGTGACGCGCCGACGTTCCCCTGAATGTTCGGCAGCGCAACGTTGACGATCGTCGTGTCCACGATCTCGAGGACGGCACCGAGGATCACGGCGACCGTGACCGCGACGCGCCGCCAGCCGTATTCGATCACGTCCGCCGGAGCGCCGGAGTCGACCGCGCCGGCCGGCGCGTGTGATGCCACTGCGTCAGCGCGGATCGAACGTCAAGCGGCCGCGGCCGGTGACGCGATCGCCCATCCCGTAGTAGACATCATAAGCATCGTTCCCGACATCGGCGCGGGGATCGATCGCGGTGGGAAACACGACGTCGTCGACGATGCCTTCGCGTTCTTCCGGAAGTTCGGGCCACAGGACCGGCTGCGGCGACCGGTAGACGAGCACGTGCGGCCGAGCCGGATCGAGCAGCGCGACGCCCGCGCGATATTGCACGGCGGGACGCTCGGAATCTTCCTGTCCGGACTGCGGATCGATGCCGTGATACATGAACATCCAGCCGGCCGGCGTCCGGACCGGCGGCGTGCCGGTCCCGACTTTGATCGCGCCCCAAGCGCCGTCGGGCTGCATGACGACGCGCGTTTCGCGCATGTCGAGCAGCGCTCCCGGATCCGCTCGCACGATATCGGCAGGCGCGTACGAAATGCAGATGCTTTCACGATCGCCGGGCGGCATCGCCAAAATGGCGGGGACCATCGTGCGACCGCCGCTCACCGATTCGTGCAACGTCGGGCGATGCAAGAGCGCAAATGACGGCGCGCCGTTCGGCGCAGCGACGATCTCGGGAAAGAACGCCGCGTCTTTGTCGCCAAAACCGTCCTCGCCGTGGAAATCGACCAGTCCTAGGCGCGTCCAATGGATCGCGTCGATGGACGTCGCTACGGCAACCCGGGCACCGCTGGGACCGTACGCGCAGTACGCCATCAAGTAACGATCGAGGGCCGGCACGAAGGTCACGCGCGGATCTTCACATCCGTAGCCGCCCGGCGTCACCCGGCGTTCGTACGGCGCCTGCGGTTCGAGGGCGATGCCGTCGAATGAAAACGCCGGCTCGTCGCCGTTCCACGCCGCCCGATAGCACGCGACGCGCGAAATATTCCCGGCTGCGACCACGCGCGGCAGAAGTACCAATTTGCCGTTACGCGTTCGCGCGCACCCGGGATTGATGACGCCGCCGCGATCGTCAGCATTGCCGCTGGGCGCGACGGCGACTCCGCGCCGCATGAACGTGACGGCGGGCTCGTGGTCATTCATACCGGGACATGTTCCCCGATTGTCGACTCAGCGCGCCTCGGTCGGCATGGCCGGCGGCCGCCACTCGTCGACCCCGTCGTCGGCATCGTCGATGAACAGCGCCCGGCGCGCCGCGCGTCGGTCGATGAAGCCGACGACCCACGTGTAGATGACCGGCACCAGGAACAGCGTCAAGATGAGCGAGCTGAGCAGTCCGCCGATGAGCACGGTCCCCATCGAACGCCGAAACTCAGCGCCTTCGGCCAATCCCAGCGAGAGCGGCAGCATGCCAAACACCATCGCCATCGTCGTCATGACGATCGGCCGCAAGCGCGTCCCCGCCGCGGCGCGCATCGCCTCGATCACGCGCATGCCGCGGCCGCGCATCGTGTTGGCGTAGTCGACGAGCAGGATGCCGTTTTTGGCGACCAGACCGAAGAGCATGATCATCGCGATGAGCGAGAACAGATTGAGCGTCTGACGGGTGATCGCCAGCGCGAACAAGGCGCCGACGATGGCGACCGGAATCGAGAACATCACTACGAACGGCGTTAGGAACGAACTGTACAAGATGACCATCAGCACGTAGACGAGCATCGCGGAGGTGACGATGGCGATCGTCATGCTCTGCACCATCTCGCCGAAGAACTCGGAGTCGCCCGACGCGCGCAGCCCGACGCCGTCGGGCAAGTAGCCCGGCGTTTTCACCGCGGCGTCGATCTTCGCGGTGACGGCGCCCAGCGTCGTTTTCGCTGGATCGAAACCGCCGGTCACCCGCACGACCCGCTCTTTGTCGAGCCGTTCGATCTTCGTGGGCGCTTTGGCGAACGTGAACGAAGCGACGTCGGCCAGCCGGTACAAGCTGCCGTCGCTCGACCGCACTTTGATGTTCTGCAAGTCGCCGAGGTGGTCGCGATACGCTTCGGGCAACTGCACGCGCACGTCGACCAGCCCGCTCTCGGTGCGGACCTTGGTGGCGACGGCACCGCCGATCGCGATCCGCGCCGCGTTCGAGGCGACACCTGGCGACACGCCAAGCACGGCGGCCTTCGCGCGGTCGATCGTGATGTTGACGCGGTCGCCCTCGGTCTCGGCGCCGGTCTGCACGTTGACGGTTCCCGGAATACCGCGGATGAGTTCGGCCAGCTTGTCGGCCGCCGGCCCGATCTGTGCTTCGGGACCCGAGAGCGTGTAGTAGATCGGGTCGCCGCCGCTCCCGCCGCCGCCTTCGGCCGAGACCGTCAGCAGGGCGCCGGGCACGAGCGGGGACAGCCCGCGGATCTGCTCGACCAAAGCGTTGGTTTGCTTGCGCTTGTCTTTCTCGGTTTGGGCGAACATCCGCGCGACGTTGCCGCCGATCGTGACGCCCCAGCCGGCCGGCTTGGTGCCCGTCGTCGTGATCGTCGAGCGGATCCCGGGAAGCTGCAGAACGGCCGTTTCGAGTTTGTCGACGCCGGCTTGGGTGGTCGCCAGCGGCGTCCCCGTCGGATAGGTTACCGTCATTTGAATCGAACCGGTGTCCGACGCCGAGACGAACTCCGACTGCACGACGCCCGACACCGGCAGCGCCACCGCCGCGGCGAGCAACGCGACGCACAGGCCGACGGTCGCCCAGCGATGGTTGAGCGCGAACGGCAACGCGCGGTCGCGATACCACGCGGTAAGCCGGTCGAAGCCGGCCGGGAACCAGCGAATGTAGCGCGGGATCTCGGTTTCGCGCTTGCGGACCGACCAGCGTGCAGCGAGCATCGGTGTCAGCGTGAACGACACCAGCAGCGAAAACAGCGTCGCGACGACGACGACGATGCCGAACTCGATCATGTACTTGCCGATGATGCCCGACATGAACGCGATCGGCAAAAAGACCACCACGTCGACGAGCGTGATCGCGATCGCCGCGCCGCCGATCTCCGTGCGCCCGTTGAGCGCGGCGTCGAACGGTTTGTCGCCCAGGTCGCGATGCCGGGTGATGTTCTCGAGCACGACGATCGAGTCGTCGACGAGAATGCCGATGATGAGCGACAGTCCCATGAGCGAAACGACATCGAGCGTGAAATGCATCGCGCTCATCACGATGAACGTCGAGAGCAGCGACGTCGGGATCGCGATCATCACGACGGCGGCATTCCGCCAGGCGTGCAGAAACAGCATGATCACGATCGCGGTCAGCACGATGCCTTCGAGCAAATTTTGGAGCACGCCGTCGAGCGAGGCTTGCGTGTAGTCGGCTGCTGCGTCGACTTCGGTAAAGGTGACGCTGGGGTACTTTTTCGCGATGTCGGCGAGCTGAGCGCGCGCGATCTTCGTCGACGCGATCTCGTCGGAGTTCAGCGTGCGGTTGATGTCGATGAGCACCGTCGGCGCGCCCTTGAACTTCGAGACGCTGCGTTGTTCGACGTGACCGTCTTCAACCGTTGCGACGTGCCCGATCTTGAGATCCTTCTGGGCCGCACCCGGCACCGGGAGCGGGATGTCGAGCATGTCGGCGGCGTTCACGATCTCGGAGTGAATCGAAACATCCGCCTCGCGCGTCGGCGAATCGAAACGGCCGCCGGGCAAATTGGCGTTGTTCTGCGCGATCGCATCGAAGATATCGGGCAGCGTCGCGCCCGAACCGAGCAGCCGCAGCGGGTCGGGCAAGACATGGTACTCGCGTTTGATCTCGCCGCTGGGATCGACGCTCTGAACGTTCGGAATATGCTTGATGTCGGGGATGATCCGCGCGTCGACCAGATCCGACAGCGCCGTTCCCGTCAGCGAACGCGAGCTGAGCGCGAGCGTGAGAATCGGCGCCTGTTGCGAACCGGCGCTCTTGTCGACCAGCGGCGGATCGAGATCGGTGGGCATGTACACGCGCGCCGTATCGACCCGGCGCTGGACGTCGATCGCCGCGAAGTCGAGATTCGTATCGATCTTGAACTGGATGACGACGGTCGCGATCCCTTCCTGCGACGTCGCCGACATGCGGTCGAGATTGTCGATGCCGTCGATTTGATCTTCGATCGGCTTGATGATCAAGCGCTCCATCTCGGCCGGCGAAGCACCGGGGTAAGCCGCGCTGACGACGACGATCGGAAACGTGACGTTCGGATTGAGGCTGCGGCCCAGCTTCGCAAACGAAATCAGGCCGAACACCGCCAGCGCGATGAAGAACATCGAGACGATGATCGGGCGCTGAATCGAAAACCGCGTCAGCCACATTCGAGATCACACACTCCAGTCGGCCATGTCTGCGAAGATACGGCCGAGCCGCTCGGATGTTTCGCGCGGGTTCGGAAGGCCGCCTAGCGGCGGGGCGCCGTTTCCGGGCGCAAGGTGCGCTCCGTTTGCAGCGGCTGCGCCGGAACAACCGGCGGACGAGAGCGCGGCGCCGTCCGCTGCTCGAAGAAAGCGATATTGCGCGCGAGAATTTCCGCGGCGCTCTCCGATGTCGACACCTAGGTTTCCTCCCCGAATCCGTATCCGAAATAGTAATCGGCGGTGCAGGTCCGAATGAACGTCGCGGCAGCAGCGCTGGTTCGATCGGCACGCTGAAGGTTGTGCCGGCGAACGAGCCCGATAACGGCGGCTTGGACGAATGGATCCGCGCCTTCGGGAATCACCACGGCGTGCCGCGCCGCACGTGCGTCGTCGCAGATCGGGTACACGCAGAGCGCCTTGCCGCACGCGTGCTTCATGAAGAAGAAATAGACTTCTTCATCGGAACACGACTCGAGCATCGAGGCGACGGCGGGAACGGGATTGTGCGTTGGGCGCTTCATGGGCAACGTCTTCCAGGTTTTCCGAAAGGACCGCTAACGTCTATTTCGGCAAACGCGAACACGGGCGCATTGCGGGTCCATCGAGCGACGGGTTATTTTACATTTTCCCGCACGGCTTCGCACAAAAGAACGTCCGCTGTTTCCTCGCGTGAGCGACCGTGCAGGCGAGCCAATGCCCGCCGTTCATACGGAAAGCGCCTCGTTCGCTCGGCGGTACCGGCGTTTCGAAGGAGGGGCAGCGCGGAGCCGTTGCAATCAGCACTCGCCGGTGGCGCCTCGTTCGCTCGGCGGCACCGGCGTCTCGGAGTAGGGGCAAGCGCAGAGCCGTTGCAATCAGCGCTCGCAGGTGCGACAATAGTCGTTATCCCGTCGCGCCGACCGCACCAACCAGCCGTTCGGCCCGGCGTCCAAACGCACGTCCGAGGAAATCGCCATGGATACCGCCGTTGCCGTCATCGTCGTCTGCTCGATCGTTGTCGTTTGCGCTGCGGTGCGAATTTGGCTGGTCGTCAATACGTTCGACGATATGATCACCCACTCGCACTGATCGCTTCCGAGATCGGGCCGGCTTCGCGGCCGAATACGCCGGCTGTTTAAGCGCGCGCCAAACCGGCGTCCGCGCGCGCCGTCGCGGTTCGGGCTTACGTGGTGGACGCGTCGCCTGCCCCGTGGGCGCGCGCCGCAGAGCGCTTGCGTTTGTTCGCGGCACTTTGCGGATGAACGCCCACATCGGCCGCCGACGTCTCGCTCAGTTCGATCCCGTAATAAGCGGCGGCTTTTTTGATGTTCGCGAACGCCGACTCCCGGTCGGCGGCGCTGACGCCCTCAACCTGATCGAGCCGCGCGATGGCGTTGCGGACGTGACGCGCATCGGTGAGCGGTTCTTTGCGCTGCTTGGGAAACGCGAAGACGCTGTCGGGCAAGTCGCTTTGCGTCGTCAAGCGGCCGGATTTTTCGTGTGGTTTCCACGTCGTTTTCATGCTCGGGATTTTACCCGGCCCGCGGCGGACCACGCTCACGTTCCTTGGAATGAGTTGTAACTTTTGTAACCGCTGCGCTACACTGAGGTCTGATGGCGAGTCACAATCCCTACCGGACCGCTCCGGGCAGCGTGCCGCCCGAGTTGGCCGGGCGCGATAGCGAACTCGGTGCGGCGCGGTATGCGATTGCGATGACGAACGCCGGCGCGCCGGCGAAACCGATCGTCTTCACCGGCTTGCGGGGCATGGGCAAAACCGCGCTCCTGCGCCAATGCGTGAGCGAAGCACGCGCGGCGGGTGGACTCGCCATCACGGCGGAGGCCGACAAAACGCTGCGCTTCACCGACGTGATGCGGCGCGAACTGGCCGCCGCGCTGTCGGGCAGCGAATCGCTCCCCAAACGCCTGGCCTCGGCGATCGGATACCTCGCCGAACGGCTGCCGAGAATTTCGTACGAGCTGCCGCACAGCGCCGGCAGCGTCAGCCTTGCGAGCGCGAACGCGACCGACGAGGAGCCGGTGCGCTCCGATTCGCTCGAAGACGTTCTGCTGACGCTCAACGAGCAGTTGCGCCGGCACGGCCGGTTCCTGCTGATCGCCCTCGACGAAATCCAGGAAAGCCCGACGGGTGATTTGCTGCGCATCATTCGCGTCGTGCACAAGTCCGCCGGCACGCCAGAGCCCAGTCTGCTGCTGTGCGCGGGCTTGCCCAATACGGCCGGCGTGCTCAAAACCGTCCGCACCTACACCGAGCGCTATGCGTACCTGAATCTCGGACTGCTCACTGCGGCGGCAACGGTCGAAGCCGTCGACGTGCCGGCCCGCAAGATCGGCGTCCGTTGGGAGCCCGCCGCCGCCGCGAAGCTTTACGCGCTCAGTCAGGGGTATCCGTATTTCGTTCAAGAGTTTGCCTCCGCCGCGTGGCTGGCGCATCACGGCGACGTCATCACCGCAGCCGATGTCGAGCGGGTCGCGCTCGGCGTTCAAACGATGCTGGACGAGAGCATTTTCAGCCGGCAATTCGCGCAAATCAGCCCGCGCGAGGCGCTCTACGTGCTCGCCCTGCACCGCCTTGGCCCGGGCACCCACCACAGCGAGGAGATCGCCGGTGCATTGGGCTTGGCCTCATCCGAACTGGGCTCGGTACGCAGCCAACTCATGAAGAAAGACGTCCTGTTCGCGCCGTCGCGCGGTCTGACGGAGTTTCGCCTGCCGCTCACGGACGCGTACATCGATCGCCACATCGAAGCCATTACCAAGCGCGCAAGTCTCGGACACAACGCGCTCAATCCCGGCACTTCGCCGCCGCCGCAATAGGCACGCGCCGGAGTGGGTAGGAACGCCCGCATGACGACGACGATTGCACCCGACTTGAACACGGCCGTGCCGCGCAGCGGCCGCGAGCGCCTGGGCAACTATACTTGGCTGGCCCGGCTCGCCGACAAAGCCCGCGCCGACGAGGCCGGAACCGCCGGCGAGTACATCGCGTACTGCGGACTGTCGACTGGGTTTCTCGACCGCGCCGGCGTTTCGGTCGCTGAATTTCAAACGTTGATCCGCGACGGCGCAAGTGACGCCGATCTGGTCCGCTATTTCGATCAACACGTCGACGCGGCGCATCTCGAAACGGCCAATTCGTACGTGCTCGACGACATGAAAACCCATCTCGACAAACAGGACGCCGAAGAGGGCCGCTGACGTCGCCCCCCGGGCGCGACGCCGTCCCGCGATCGCGGCGGCCATTGCCGCCGCGATTTCGAGCCAGGCCAGTGCCCGAACGATGCCGACTCCCGCACCGTCCTCGACTCCGGCGGCAAACGGGCCATGCGCACAACCGGCGCTTGCAACGATTGCCGTGCGGCCCGGCATCGGCCGCACGCCCGCAACGAGCGGCGCGGTCTGCGTTGCTCCGCCGGGCGTCGTGGTCGCCGGCATCGGTTACCGCGAACAAGCAACGGTCGGCTCCGGACGCCAACTGCTCGAAGTGTATCCCGAACCGGTCCTGTTAGCCGGCGTTGCCCCGCGCGCCGAACTCATCCTCGCGCCGGGTCTGACGTACTCGCGGCGCATCGGCGTAAGCGGCTCCGGCCTGCCAGCCGTTGCCGGACAGCAAGACGCAGGCTTCGGTGCGCAATATCTCATCGCCGACCGCCCCAACCTTCAGCAAGCCTTCGCGCTTTTCGCGACGCTGCCCACCGGGTATCCGCTGGGTCCGGCGGGTTTTTCTCTGAATGCGCCTACCTATGCGTTGTCGTATACGGCGGCGCTCAATCTGGGTGGACCGCTGGGATTGTCGACTTCGCAAGGCGTGGTCGTTGCGAGCGGGACCAACGCGCTGGGCGCAATGCAGCGATACGTCGCGTATCAGCCGACGCTCAATCTCTCCTACGCCGTTGCCGTTCCGACCACGCTCTTGCTCGAAGACCAAATTACCGCGCCGACGGGTCCCCAAGCGCCGACGGGCAATCGCGCGCTCTTTGCCGTCCAACAAGTGCTCTCGCAGAACGTCGTTCTGGACGCGGAGTACGAAGTCAATTTGCTGCCGTCGCCCGGTTTTGCGCAGCACGCCTTCGGAACCGGCATCACCGTTCGCCTCTGACGACGCGCTCCGCCGCCGATCGATCCGGCGCTGGAAAATTCGCGGGCGCCGCCGAAACCGGCCGGATGTGCAGAAACATCCGGCCGCTGTTTAATTTCGATCCGCCGGCCACGGACGCGGAGATTCACTTTGCGTCCGTGCAATTCGTGCGCAAGCTGTCCGGCTTTGCGAAGCCGTCGCAGGCGAACCAAGCCGCATTCGACCGCGCAATCGACGAGATTGCCGGCAGCGCGCGCGAATTGATCGGCTCGCTCGTAACGACGGCAACGCCGCGCGACCGTGCCGAATGGGCGGCGAAGGTGAAAGCCCGCCGCGCCGCGCGCTCAGGGTGAAGGCGTCGACGTTGGGAACGGCGTCGGACTGGGCGGCGGCACGATGACGCTGCCCATATCGTAGTTCATTCCGGTCATCGCAAACCGGCGCAAGCCCGCGCTCGGCGCGGGCGTCGGTCCGATCCGCGGCTCGGGGGGCGACGAGCGCCAAAGCGAACCGTCCTCATACTTGACGGCGATAACGAAGAAGGCGACGTGATCGAGACTATTTTTGTCGATGGTGGGCCGGAAAGCCCACACCGCGGCATCGGAATCACCCGTACCGAGCCGCGCATTCTCGACGATCGGAATCGTGCGCAGCACGTCGCCGAAAGCATCGACGAAATTCGCCTGAAGTTTCATTGCTTGCACGCGGCGCTGGTCCGTGTTGGTGGCTTTGAAGGTGACGATGAACCAAGCCCGTTCGTGCTCGAAGAGCGGACCGCCGGTGACGCAATCCCAACTCATCTGCAGACCAGGCGGCGGTGTGAACTGCGCGTTCGCCGGCTGATGCGCGATGCAATTCGCCCGCGCCGGTTCGCGAAGAGCCGCGACGGCGACGGCGGCAAAAAGCACGCCAACGGCGAGCCGGCGCACAGCGTAAGAACGGGCGGCAGCGGTCACATCCATGCGCTTCGCTACGTGGCGGCCTCCGCGCGGCCCTTCGCAAAGTGGGCGTCCGTTCTCCCGGCGGCTCGGCCAGCAGATGGGTTCGTCTCGGCTTCGCCCGACAAGTCCGAAAAGATTGGCACGACGCCCAATCCCGCGCGTTTGGACTTCGCGGGATGCCGAGCCAAGCCGAGGCACACGCAAGCCGGAGGGTGCGGGCGCCGGTGTACCGGGCGAAACCGAGGACGCAGCTTCGAATGGCGCCTATGATCCGATTGAGCGATCGCCTGAACGCTAGATCGCTGGCACTTCGTCCGGCGGAATCGTGGCAGAATTGGCTAACCGACGCCTTTCGCGTCGCGACTTAAAGTTGAGGAGAGCATGAGCGATGGACATTGGGAAACCGTTCGAGGAAGTCATCGTGATTCCCAAAGAGATCCCGATTCCGAGTCCGCTTCCGCCGCTTCCGGAACCCGCCCCGACGGAAGCCGTCCCGGCGTAAAGCGAGCGACCGACGTTGTCGTCGGCTGGCGCGTGTGGGGCCTGTCCACGCCAGCACCGGGCCGCTCGGAGCCGTCGGTCCCGTTGATCTTGACGAGCACGTTCATGAACAACGTCTGGCAACCGGGCGTCGTCATGAAAGCCTGCTGCGGTGCAAACATTTTGCGCCACGGCATCCACGCGTTCAAGGGGCCGGCTGAAGCGATCGAATACATGAACGAGGGACGCAAACCGATCCGGCACGTCTTCGGCGAAGTGTCGTTGTGGGGACGCGTCGTCATTCACGAACGCGGCTATCGGGCGCAGTGCGCGTATCCGCGCCGGATCTTCGTGCCCAAGACGTACCGAGGAAGTCGCGACATCGTCAGCGAGTTACGCCGCTCGTACGGCGTAGAAACCGATTGGACGATCTGACCGCGGTGTACGCCGTGCCGGGCTGGCTGGGCCTGGCACTCATCACGCTGCTGTGCGTCGGCTTGGCCTGCGGCGGCCATGTCATCGTGCACCGAACGTTCCGTTCCGTCGACTTCATCGAGCACAACGAGGTGGCCGGATTCATCGTCGCCGTCGTCGGCGTGTTGTACGCCGTCCTGCTGGGCTTTCTTACCGTCGTCGTCTGGGAGCACTACGCGGAATCGGACGAGCGCGCGCAATCCGAAGTTGACGCGGCGACCGACATTTGGCGCTTCGCCCGCTTGTTGCCCGCACCGCAAGCTGACCGGATTCGCGGCGACATCGAGCGGTATGCGGTTGCCGTCGCCGG
Organism: Candidatus Velthaea sp.; assembly: GCA_050012475.1. Lineage (GTDB taxonomy): Bacteria > Vulcanimicrobiota > Vulcanimicrobiia > Vulcanimicrobiales > Vulcanimicrobiaceae > Velthaea. The sequence goes on along the minus strand of JBEKHC010000038.1, from coordinate 24,529 downwards.
CGACGAATGGCCGAAGATGCGCCGCGGCGAGAGCAGTGCGCAAGTCCAAGCACTCATCATCCACCTCATCGCCGACATCGCAGCGATTCCGCTTCCGGATGCGCGAGCCTCGAATTTGCAAAGCCATCTGCTCGACCGGGTTCAAGTCATGGCCGATCTGCGACGCCATCGCATCAACGATAATCGCAGCACGGTTCTCCCGGTCATCAAGCTGGCACTGATCGTCGGGGCCTGCACCGTGCTGGGTTTTCTCTATTTGTTCGGCTTGGAGAACTTTCGCGTTCAGCTTCTCATGACCGCGGCTACGGCGACCATCATCGGCATTCTGCTGGCGCTCATCGTCCTGCTCGACTATCCGTTTCGCGGCGACGTTTCCGTGTCGCCCGAGCGCTGGCTCGAACTGCACGCGACGATGGTCCAGGAAGCCGGATTGCATTCGACGACTTCGACCGGAGCAACGCCGCGCGGCAAAGTTCCGGGCAGTGCGGGGCGGCTGGGCCAGATCATCAAAGCGACGCCCAACAGCACCACCGCGCTTGCCGCGCCTTGGACGGTCGTCAGCCGTTCCCCGAACAGGACGTAGCCCAGGGCCACCGAGACGATCGGATTCACGTAGGCGTATGTCGAGGCCAGCGCGGTCGGCGCAGCATGCATCGTATACTGATAGGCGCTGTAGGCGATGACGCTGCCGAACACGACCAGCCAGGCAAGACCGCCCAGCGATGCGGCGCTGACGGCATGCACGTCGAACGTACGCCATTCGCCGAAGACCAGCGCCTCGAGCGCCAGCAGCAGGCCCCCGGCAAGCATCTGCAGCGCCGTCGCGAGCAGGACGTCCGGGGGTTTGCCGACGCGGCGGGCGTAGATCGAGCCGAATGCCCAAGCGATGCTCCCGCACACCGCCAGGAGCGCAGGCCAGGAGGGTGGTGCGCCGCGGCCGTTCGGCGCCAGCAGCAGCACGAGACCAGCCAGCCCCAAGATCATCCCAGCCACGGCTACGCCGCGCGGCCGCTCGCCGCCCCAGATGAAGCCGATGAGCGCCATCCAGATCGGCGTGGAGCTGAGCAGCAGCGCGTTGATCCCGGTGGGCAAGAACTGCACGGTGTACGCGGATATGCCGTTCCCAAACAGCAACAGGGCCGCGCCGCTGATGAAAGCATGCTTGAGGCCGGTGCGCGTGACCGTGGCCCGGCCGCGAACGACGCAGACCGCGTACAGAATCGTGCCCGCGACCAGAAAGCGCGTCGCAGCCATGACAAACGGCGGAATCGTCGCGACGGCATAGTGCATGCCCGCAAACGTCGATCCCCAGAGGAACCAAACCATGCCGATCGCCAGCACGAGCTTGAAATCGAAGCGCACCTGTCGACAACACGGTGCCGCGCGGCCCGGTTGCCGGGTCGTGCTACGGACGATGCGCTTTGGCCGGCGCAGCGGGCCGAATGTCCGTGGCCGGCCACGGGTCGACCGCCGTGTCGACGGTGGCGTCGATCGTTTCGCCGACGCGCAGCTTGCGCAGATCGGCATGCCGGCGGGGCTCGACTTCCATCGTCATGGCCATCGGCATGAGGGGAAAGGGTTCGTGATGGATCATGAACGTGCCCCGGCGCGCGTCGATGGAAACGATCCGGCCATGAATGTGGGCGATGGTCGATGCCGCGATGACGGCCGCCGTCAACGCAACCGCCAGCTTCCCGGCAATCGTGCTCGAGAACGCGCTACCCGGCATTGACCATCCAGCGAATACCGTACTTGTCGACGAGCATGCCGAACGACGCGCCCCACAACTGCTTGGCGTACGGCATCGTTACCGTGCCGCCCGCGGCGAGTGCGGAGAAGACGCGAGCGCCCTGGACCCGGTCGGCGGTCGCAATCGAGAGCGACGCGCGGCGCATCTCGCCCTGTCCGTCGGAACCGTCCGACGCCATCAGCGTCATCCCCGGCGCAACGAACGTCGCGTGCATGATCCGGTCGCGATGCTCCGGCGGCATGTTCTCGCCCATCGGCGAGTCGGCAAAGCGATTGATCTCTGAAATCTTTCCGCCCAGCACTTCGGCATAAAACTCGAGCGCTTCTTCACAAGTCCCATCGAAGAACAGGTACGGTGCCAGCTGCATTCGCGCTAATTCCTCCTCACCGGCGCGGCGAAACTTCGCCGGGAACATTCGCTTCCCAACCGCTCTGGCTTGCAAACAGTGCGCGAAGCTTTCGCGCGGTGGATAGACGCAAACGCTATGCGACAGAAGTCATGCGAACCGCTGCTTTCTGATCGATTCAGCGTCGCAACGCGTGACATGTTAACAATGTCGAAGCCACGCCGCAGCGCCGATTGCCGCGACCCTGGACGGCTCTTCATCGTGTCTTCATTCTGCGTGCGCAAAATAAGGTATGGCACTCGCATTTCCTCGCATTTTGCTCGCGTACGACGATTCGGTCGCATCGCAAGTCGCGCTGGAGTATGCTTGCTCGCTCGTGCGGGCCGGCGCGACGCTTCGTATCGCTCACGCGCTCGATGAAAGCCGAGTCGTGGCTACGGCCATGACGTCCACGGCGTTCGCGACGATCGACCCGACCCCGCTCATCACGGCCGTCGACGACCAAGGCGCTGCCGTTTTGAAGACCGCGGTCGCGACGTGCGCCCTGCACGGTATCTTTGCCGAGCAGCTCATCATCCGCGACTCTGCTGAGGCGGGAATCGTCGCGCTCGCGCGGTCGAGCAGTTTCGACCTCATCGTGCTTGGAACGCACGGCCGGCGCGGAATCCCGCGCGCGCTGCTGGGGAGCGTCGCCGAGGCGATTTTGCGCGAAACGGAGATCCCGGTCCTCGTGGTCACCGGTCACGCCAAGACCCCGCGCAACGACCATCCCTTCGATCGCGCGCTCGTCGCGCTCGACGCCTCCGATCCGTCGCGCACGGCCATGTCGATCGCCGCCCGCCTCTCGGCGGACTACGCGACCCACTTGACGCTCTGCAACGTCATCGACTCACGCGACGTCTTGGCCAAAGCGGCCGCTTACGGTTACGACGCAAGCCCCTTCCAAGCGGGGATGCGCGCCGATGCCCGCAAGCTGCTCCAAGCCGCTGCCACGGTGCCCAACGTCGGCCTCACCGTCGACGATCTCGTCGTCGCCGAAGGCGAACCCGCCGAAGCAATCGAGCATACCGCCCTGCAGCGGAACTGCGATTTGATCGTCATCGGAACGCACGGCCGGCGGGGCGTTCGTCGGATCTTCCTGGGCAGCGTCGCCGAAGCAGTGATCCGCAGCAGCGCTCTCCCGGTGCTCGTCGTCCCGGCGAAACGGTCCACGCACTAGCCTGGCGGCTTCGGCCGATCGATCCCGTGGCGTCTCGGGCCGAACCCCGTGGCGTCTCGGGCCGAACCGCTCGGAGCGGTTCGGCGTCCCGGCGATTCGCCGTTTGCCGGACGCCGCCCGGCAGCAATGGAGCGGAGTTAGCGCCGGGCGAGTTCGGCTTGCGAGATGCGGAGCGGCAACCCGTTCAGCGAGGCGTACAAGTGCCGGAGATCGGTTCCGACCGGCTCGAATCCAAGCCAGGTGAAAACATCGATCATCCGATTGTGGTGGGCAAGCGCGTTGGTGCGCAGCGTTTCGATCTCGTGCCGGCGCGCCTCCGCCATGGCACGTTCGATCAAATGCGAGCCGATGTGATGGTTTTCGTAGGCGTCGGCCACCGCCACCGCGATGTCGGCGATCCCATCGTTCGCCGGGCCCACGACGGCCTGACCGACGACCACCCCCGCGTCACGGTCGCGAGCGATGACCGAAAAGCCCTTTTGCGCGCCCAGAACGACCGGGCGCCGGGAAGCGACCGAGAGGCGACGGAGAAACAGCGCGATCCCGTCGGCGTCACTTGCTCGAGCAACGCCGATACACACGCGCGGTGACGTAGACGAAGTTGCTGTGACCATAATGCAACCACTACCGTTGGAAAGTGAAGATTCGAGGAAGACCTTACACAAACTACACAAAATAACATGCCGCAATTTCGTGGTCAACGCCTTTCCGAACGCACTAATTTTCTTCGTGAGTGCGCGCTCGATGCTTGAATACCGGCTGCAAACATCGTTGCTAAGGGCGCCAAGCGAGAAAATTGACGCGAATGTCACGGTACTCGACAATACGATTCCAAACATGTTAGCCAACGGCGTATCAGCAACGCGTTGCGGCCTTAATTTGCAATCGTTTACCCCGTTCGCGATATCAGATTTGGCGAACACGCCAGCATCCTTGGGGATGCTTTGTTTTCGTCCCGACGAGGGGCCTAGCGGCGAAGTTTACTTCAGCAAGTGAGTCGCATGGCGCCGAAGTCCACGGCTGAATCAGAGCATCCTTTGGTTCACATTAAGAGAAGTTAATGTCATCATGACGATCGATTACATCGAAGCACTCGGCCTCCTCGAGCACGCCGGCATACGTGTGGTTCGAGCAAAATATGTCGACTCGGCACAAGATGCCGTTGCCTTTGCCACCCGGCGCGAAGCGCGCGATCCGCGCGTCGTGCCGATCGTTTTGAGCAACGTGCCGCGTGAGGGCGCGATTCCCGGCCATCGTGCGGCGCCGGTCCAAGCGCTGCAGTCCGGCCCAGCGATCACAGCAGCATACGAACGGCTTGCCGCCGCGGACGAATCCCGCGAGCAGCGGATCTTGGCTTGGGAATACATCGCGCCGGGAACGGACATCGCCCTCGCCTACCGGGTCGACGATCTGGGCAAGGCGTATCTCGAACTGCGCAGCGGCGAGCACGGCACCGAACAGCTGTTGCCGATCGACGAAACCGGTGCGCGCATGCTCGTCGAGCACATGCTCGCGCACGACCACCGCGTCCGCAGCGAAAAGAGCCGGCGCATGCTGGAACACCTCGTTCTGCGTGTCTGCGGGCTGCTCGACGAATTCCCCATCAACGCGCTCGAACTCGATCCGGTGCGACTCCATGAGAACAGTTATACGGTTCTCGGAGCGCTGCTGACGGCGCCCATGCACCTGCGCGTCGGCAAACGTCTCGCCAATCACGCGCACGATCGCAAGGCGCACGGCTATCGCCCCGGCGGAAGACAATAAGGGCGCGACGATATGCGCTCCGGCGGCCCTTCCGCCGTAGCGACGACAACGTCCAAGCGGTGCCGCTCGCGCTGAAGGGGAAGGCCGGCCCGTATATGACACTTTCTGGCATATACGGGCCGGCCTTCCCGCCGTTTTCCAATCTCCTTCACAGCGACTTGTCAGCATGTGCCCGCCAACGCGCTAGGAACGAGGGAGGCGGAAAACGATGGGGCAGACGTTCTTCCCGCACCCCGGATGAAATCGCCCGGCGGTCAGCGCCTGCGCTCCCAGGCGGACTGTTTCGCGCCGAGTTGCAAACGTATTGCCGCGATCGACGATCTGCTGGACGACGATCCCGGCACGGAAACCGCGCTCACGCCGATCACCCCGCAGACGTCGAGCGCTGAAGTCGCGCGGCGCGCTCTTGCAGCCTGCGTTGCGCGCTTAGTACGTGCGCTTGCGCGCGTCTTGGTCGACGAGGACGCGGAATGGATCCATCAGGCACGCTCCGCGGGACGCGCTTTGCGCGCGAATCTGGCCGCCTTCGCACCGCTTTTGGATCGCGAAGAAGCCGCCCAACTCGACGCGCGGCTGCGGGCGCTCGGCCACAGCCTGGGCGGCGTTCGCGATAACGATGTTCTCATCGAGCACATCATCGTGCTGGCGCAGCGTTTGCCCGACGTGGGTGAATCTTCCCTCGACGGCCTCGTGGCGCAATGCCGCGCCGCACGCGAATATTCCTATGCCAAGCTGACATCGGAATTGCAGAACGATGCATACCCGCAACTGCTCGAAGATCTCGTGCGGGCGGTCTGTCGCGATAGTCCCTTGATCGTTTATCCGCAAGCGCTGTCGCGGGAAACGCTGGTGCGCAGCGTCATCGAAAGGCCGTGGCGCCGCCTGGAGCGCGCGGTGGATTCGTGCGGCGACGACCCGACCCCAGCACAGCTCCACGCCGTTCGAATTAAAGCCAAGCGCTGCCGCTATGCGGTCGAAGCCGTAGCCCCGCTGGTCCGGGCATCGCGCGCGGATACGGCGCAGCAATTTCTGCGCCGTCTGACGCGCCTGCAAGATACGCTGGGTTCGTTTCAAGACGCGGTGAGCGAAAGCGAGCGGCTGCGCGCTTTGACGTCCTCGAAACTCGATCGCTTCGTCGCCGGCGAAGTCGCCGAACTCGAAGCCCGCGTCGCCGCAAAAGCGCTCGCGTCCTGGCGCAAAGCGTGGAAGCGCGCATCGCGACGCGAGCTGCGCTTCTGGCGCTCGGCCTAGCAGGGTTCGCCTGCGGCGAACCCGTGGCGTTTGCGGCTGCGCCGCAAGCCGCGTGGCGTTTGCGCTTCGCGCAAGCCGCTCTTCGACCGGCGGCGCCAGGGTCGCGGGCTGGCGCGTCAAAGCCAGCGGCATGAAGCGTCTCGCTGTTTTTCTTCTCGCTCTGAGCTTGAGCGGCGCATTCACCACGGCTACAATCAGCGCAGCCGGGAAAGCACTCAAGGTCGGGGTCATCGCGGATACGAGCGGCTCGGCCGGCGGCTACGGAACGTCACAAAAAAACGCCTACGATCTGGCGGCGGACGACCTCAAAGCAAAACGGCTCGATGCCGGCGGCAACGATCTGACCTTCGACGTGCAAGACTCGGCCAGCGACCCGGCGCAGGTCATCTCGCTGGTCCAGAAGTTCACGACCGACGGATCGGCGCTCATCATCGGACCGACGCTTTCGTCCGAGGCCTTCAAAGCCGATCCGATCGCGGTGAAAGCCGCCGTTCCGGTTCTCGCCACCTCGAATACCGCCATCGGCATCACCGCCATGGGTCCGTGCGTGTTCCGCAACGCGCTGTCCGAAGACCAGGTCGTCCCGCAGACGATCGCTCGCGCCGCGGCCCGCTGGCATCCCAAAACCGCCGCGATCATCTACGGCGACGACGATCAATTCACCAAAACCGACTACGAGATTTTCAAAGCCGGACTTGCGCGCGCCGGCATCACGGTGGTCGAGACTCAGACGTACCACAAGGGCGACGTTGATTTCAAAGCCCAACTCACCCAGATCGCCTCGAAAAAACCCGATTTGCTGGTAGTCGGATCGCTCGTCGAGGAAGCGGCGAAAATCGTCGGACAAGCCAAGACAGCCGGCATCAGCGCGCATATGATCGGCGGCAACGGTCTGAATTCACCCAAATTCATCTCACTGGCCGGGCCGGCAGCCGAAGGCGTCGTCGTCGGCGCCGCTTACTTCTCGGGCAACACGTATCCTGGCAATCGCGAATTCGTCGACCGCTATCAAAAGCGCTTCGGCTCCCCGCCCGATCAATTCGCCGCGCAAGCCTATGCCGCGGCGCAAATCATTGCGGCCGCGGCCAAGACCGGCAAAACGACCGCCGCAGAACTGTGCAGCGCGCTCGGGGCGCTGCCGCCGGTGCAAACCGTCCTGGGATCCTTCGCCTTCGAGTCCGATCGCAACGCGAAAGCGCCCAGCGCGATCCTCACGGTGAAGGACGGCAAGTTCGTCGCGTTTGGTTAACCTCGCCCAACAACTGATTAACGGCATCACGCTGGGCGCCGTCTACGCGCTGTTCGCCATCGGCTACACGCTCGTTTTCGGCGTACTCGACATCTTGAACTTGGCCCACGCCGCGATCTTCATGGCCGCGGCGTTCGTCGCGTTCGCGCTGGCCGGATACGGCGTGCCGCTCGTCGCGGCGGCCGCCGTCGCGATCGTTGTCGGCGGCTTGTTGGGGATTGCGCTCGACCGGGTCGCATTCGCGCCGCTGCGCGCGCGCAACGCCGGAACGCTCGCCCCGCTCATCTCGAGCATCGGCGTCGGGATCATCATCGAAGGTCTCGTCCGCGGTGCCTTCGGTCCCGATCAGCACCGCTTCGAGGCCGGATCGCTGGCGAGCATCCAGCTCAAAGCCGGGCCGCTCTCGATCGGCGCGCTCGACCTCGTCGCGGTCGCGGTCGCGCTGGGTTTAATGCTCGCACTCAACTACGTCTTGCTGCGCACGCCGCTGGGGCGCTCGATTCGCGCGGTTGCCGACGACCGGATCGCCGCAGCGATCTTGGGCGTCGATCTCGAGCGCACGATCGCTTTGACGTTCTTCATCGCTTCGGCGCTGGGCGCGGCGGCCGGCATCCTCATCGGGCTGCAGTACGGCACGGTGAGCCTCGACATGGGCAGCCGCATCGAACTCAAGGGGCTCGCAATCATCGTGCTGGGCGGGATGGGCAGCATCACCGGTGCCGTTTTGGGCGCCTTCATCCTGGGCGTCGCCGAAACGCTGTCGGTGGCGTTCGTTTCGTCGAGCTATCGCGACGCCATCGCGTTCGGCTTGATGTCGTTGATCCTCGTGCTCCGCCCCAGCGGTCTGTTCGGTAAGAAGTCACTGCGCGGCGCATGATCGCGTTTTTCGCCGCGCACTCGAAGGTCATCGATCAGATCGGGATCAACGCGCTGTTAGCCGTATCGCTGATGATCTCGCTGCGCGCCGGGCAACTCGCGCTGGCGCAAGTTGCGTTCATGGGCATCGCGGCGTATGCGGGTTCGATCGGCGCGATCAACTACGGTTGGAATCTGCCGCTATCGATGGCGGTGGGTGCGCTGTGCGCGATGGGCGCCGCGGCCCTGCTCGCCCTGCCGATCGCGCGGCTGCGCGGCGTGTTCTTGGCGATCGCCACCATCGGGTTCGGCGAAGTCGCCCGGATCGTCGAGATCAACGTCCCCATCACCGGCGGCGCCGAAGGCCTATCGAACATCCCCAATGACGCCAACACGGCGTGGATCTACGGCGCGCTGGCGGTCGCGCTGGCCGGGCTCTTCGCGTTCAGCCGCGGGCCGTGGGTGCTCGCACTCGACGCCGTGCGCGAGGATGAAGTCGCCGCGCGCGGCTGCGGCATCGACGTCGGCGCCGTGCGTTTGTATGCGTTGATCGCCGGCGGAGCCGTTGCGGGCTGCGCCGGCGTGCTCTACGCGCACGCGAATTTCTTCATCACGCCGAGCGACTTCGGCTTCAGCCGGATGGAACAAGTCCTGGTGTACAGCGTGATCGGCGGCACGACGAGTGCGCTCGGCAGCACGCTGGGCGCGGCGGCGATGACGATCTTGCCCGAAGCCATCCGCTTTCTGCACGACTTTCGCGAAGTCACGACGGGGGCGTTGCTGCTGGCGTTCATTCTGTTCGCTCCGCGCGGGCTGGCCGGCTTGTGGCAGCGAACGTAGCAGCGCACGTGCTCGAAGCGCGCGATCTGGTCGTGCGCTACGGCGGCGTCGCTGCGCTGCAGGGGGTCAACCTGCGCGTTGCAACGGGTGAGATCGTCGGCTTGATCGGACCCAACGGCGCCGGCAAGACGTCGTTTTTGAACGCCGTTTCCGGCGTCGCGGCGCTCGCGAACGGCTCGATCGTGCTCGACGGCCGGCAGATCGGCGGGTTGCCCGCGCATCGGATCGCGCGCACCGGCGTCGTGCGCACGTATCAGAACGTGCGCTTGTTTCGCCAGCTGAGCGTCAGCGAGAACGTGCGCGCCGGGTCGTTTGCGGCGCGCTCTCCGATCGGCGCGCGTCAAATCGACGCCGTGTTAGAACGCACCGCGCTGCACGACGTGGATCGCTCGCAGCAAGCCGGACGGCTGCCGTACGGCGCGCAGCGCCGGCTCGAAATCGCCCGCGCGCTGGCGTCGCAACCGTCGATCCTGCTGCTCGACGAGCCCGCCGCCGGACTCAATCCCGAGGAAACCGCGCAGCTGGGCGCCATGGTGCGCGCGATCGCAAACGGCGGCGTGGGCGTGCTGCTCGTCGAACACGATATGCAGCTGGTCAGCGATATCTGCGACCGGGTCGCCGTTTTGAATTTCGGAACCGTCATCGCCACGGGGACGCCGGCCGAGATCGCCCACGACCCGGCCGTCATCGAGGCGTATCTTGGAACCGCGCGCTGAACCGATTCTGGCGATCGACGATCTCGTCGCCGGATATGGCCAAAGCGAAGTGCTCCACGGGGTCACGCTGCAGCTGATGCCGCATGGGCTCACCGCCATCGTGGGCGCGAACGGTGCCGGCAAAACGACGCTCATGCTCGCGATCGCGCGGTTGCTGCGCGTGCGGCGCGGCACGATTCGCTTCGCCGGCAAGAACGTCACGAACGCGTCGTCGCAGAGCGTCGTTCGCGCCGGATTGGCGCTCGTTCCCGAAGGCCGCCGCATGCTCGCAACCATGACGGTTGCCGAGAATCTGGCGGTCGCGCAAGCGTCACGCCCCGGCCACGCCGATTCCGTCGCCGAGATGTACGCACGCTTTCCGATCCTAGCCGAGCGCCGGAACGTCGCGGCCGGCTCGCTCTCAGGCGGCGAGCAGCAAATGCTCGCAATGGCGCGGGCGCTCGTCCAGCGTCCCAAAGCGTTGCTGCTCGACGAACCATCGATGGGACTGTCGCCCAAGCTCGTCGCGACCGTGTTCGAGATCATCGCCGGCGAACGCGCGCGCGGCACGGCGATTTTGCTGGTCGAACAAAACGCGCGCCAGGCGCTGTCGATCGCCGATACCGCCCACGTGCTCGAGCGCGGGCACATCACGCTATCCGGAACCGGCAGCGAACTCGCCGGCCGTGACGACGTCGTCGCAGCCTACCTCGGACGTCGCGCGCGCTGACGCAAACAGGCGAAGAGCGGTCCCGCTGGCCTCCCCGCCGGTGCGTCGGCGCGCAGCAAACCGGCAGCTCGGAGATCGTCCCACAGCGCGGCGGGGATCGGCGTCGTGCCCACAGGCGCTCCGCCGCGGCCTAGGCCGGCAGCGGAGCCTGGTTTGCATTTTACCTGGCCGGAGCGGCCGCTTTGACCCGGAGATCCGAGGTGAACGTCGCTGCACTGCCGAGTTCGTACTGAATCTCGAGCAGCCGATTGTACTTGGCGATCCGTTCGCTGCGACAAGCCGAACCGGTCTTGATCTGGCCGCCGCCCATCGCGACGGCGAAGTCGGCCATGAAGGTGTCCTCGGTTTCGCCCGAGCGGTGCGAGATCACGTAACGCCAACCCGCTTCGCGGCACAGTTCGATGGTTTGGATCGTTTCGGTGACGGTTCCGATTTGATTGAGCTTGATGAGCACCGCGTTGGCGGCCTTGGCATCGATACCGCGGCGGACGTAGGCCGCGTTGGTGACGAACAGGTCGTCGCCGACGATCTGGATGCGGTCGCCCTGCGCCGCGGTTTGCTTGGCGAAGCCTGCCCAGTCGTTTTCGTCCAGACCGTCCTCAATCGAAACGATCGGATAAGCGTCCAGCCAGCGCCCGTAGAGCGCAATCATCTCATCGCTGGTCTTGCGGCCTTGGCCGGATTTCGTGAGTTCGTAGGCACCGCCGCTGAAGAACGAACTTGCTGCGGGATCGAGCGCAATCGCGATATCGGTTCCGGGTTTGTAGCCGGCCGCGCTGATAGCTTCGACGATCACGTCGCACGCTTCTTCGTTGCTCTTGAGGTTGGGCGCAAACCCGCCTTCATCGCCGACCGACGTGGCGTAGCCCTTCTTCTTGAGGATATTCGACAGCTTGTGGAAAGTCTCGGCACCGTACCGCAGCGCCTCAGCGAACGACGGTGCACCGATCGGCATGACCATGAATTCTTGAAAGTCGACGCTGTTATCGGCGTGTTTGCCGCCGTTGAGAATATTCATCATCGGCACGGGCAGCCGCGCCGCCTCTGCACCGCCGAGATACGTATAGAGCGGGGCGTTCGAGGCCAACGCTCCGGCGCGTGCCACCGCCATCGACACGCCCAAGATGGCGTTGGCCCCGAGTTTGGCTTTGTTCGGCGTGCCGTCGAGTGCGATCAGCGACGCGTCGATCTCGGATTGCCGGGTCGGGTCTTTACCGACCACTGCCGGCGCGATCGTCTCGTTGACGTTTTTGACGGCCGTGAGGACGCCTTTGCCGAGGTAACGGGATGCGTCGCCGTCACGAAGTTCGACGGCTTCGTTTTCACCCGTCGACGCCCCGGACGGAACCGACGCGCTTGCCGTGATGCCGTTGTCGAGCTTGATATGCACGCGAACCGTCGGATTCCCGCGCGAGTCTAAGATCTCGAAGGCGAAAAGCGAGGCGATCTTGCTCATTGGTTTCTCCCTAAAGCGTAAGGCACGTGAAGCGTTTCCGCTTCGGGTTTCGAGTCCTTCGCTTCACATGTTCGCCGCGTAGTGCTTCTACGTCACATGTTAGGGCAACCGCTCAGGTCTTCGCCTTCGGTTGGGGCAGGAAACGCCGGAACTCAACCCGTTCCAGCGTCATCGCGCCCTCGTCGACCATCTCGCCAATCCGCGGAATGAGCGCCGCGATCTTCTCTTCCACGTCGATGATCTCGATGAGGATCGGAAGCGCCCGGCTGGAGCCAAACAACGTTGCGACGTGGATTTCATGGTGCGCACCGAAGCCCTCGATGCCGCGGAACACCGATGCCCCAGCGACCCCTTCGTGCCGCAACGCCTCGACGATCGCGGCATACAGCGGCCGGCCGTGCCACATCGCTCCCTCGGCGACGAAAATCCGCAAGAGCTGCCCCACCGTAAACGCCGTCATCGAATCACGCCCGAATCATTGCCCGGGGATCACCAGGCGGGCATGGGAAATGCGTCCACGGTCGCGCCGACGTCCATGCCCGCCGTGCGGGCGCGTTCGAGCAAACTTTCGGAGATCCACAATTCTTCGAGGTGCAAGGTATCGAGGATGCGCACGATCTGGGCGCGTTGCGGATCGATGCCCGCGCACATGAGCAGTGCCGCTTTGAGCGCGAGTTCGCACGTCGGCATGACCATCGGCAAGCGCGTCGGTTCGGGCGTCGTCGACGTCAGTGCGTTCATATACGTTGCGGGCGGGATGAAGCGTTCGGCGAGCCGATGCGTTATCACGTCGGCCATTCCGACGCCGTTCGCGTTGCCCTGCGTTTCGTTCGTGACATCGCACACGACCACGCGCGTGATCTGGGGGCCGGCCCCGCCGTATGCCGTGGGAAAGCGGCCGGTGACGTTCGGGTCAGCACCGTCGCCGCTGATGTTCTTCCCGATCCGGTCGATGACGAGAACGTCCAAACTCGAAAACGGAAGGCGCGCAAGGTTGCGCTTCGCCTGTTCGAGCAGCGGTGGTTCGCGACGCAGGAGATCGGCCGCCGGAATCGCTTCGATCCAAGACGGCGCTTCGTGCGCGTTCTCGACGATTGCAAGCGCGAAGGCGATTTTTCCGGTCGCGATGTTCACCGCGGCCGCCTTGGGAATCGTCTCGTGAATTTTCGCCCAGCCCGCAGCGTGAACCGTGTGCGCGCCGCGCTGCTTCCCCAGGCCAATCGCGAGCATCTTGGTCGGTCCGCTTTCGACGGGCCCCCGGAACGCGGTGTGCGGCTTGACCCGGTTCACGATGACGACGGCGTCGGCTGCGTACGCATTGGCATCCATGAACACCTTGACGCCGTCGTCGGTCACACCTGTTTCGACGGTGTCCATCGTCGCGCGGATCGGCGCACCGACGCTGGCCTCGTCGATGCCGAGATGCGCCAGCACGCGGGCTTGGCCTTCGGCCGTCGATGCACCGTGGCTCCCCATCGCCGGAAAGATGAACGGCTGTGCGCCGCCGGCCCGCAGTTCACGCACCAGAGCCGCGACGATCTCCGCGATCTGCGCGATGCCGCGGCTCCCGACCGCAACGCCGACGGTTCCAACCGGCAATTGCACGGCTTTCAGCGCGGCTTTGACAGCGGCGCCGATATCGGTGAGCGCAGGCGGGGTTTCAATCCGCTGCCGCACCAGCGCGCCGCGCGGCAAGTCCACCTCGCGCAAGAGAGCTTCGACCTCGGCATAACCATGTTCGATATCGATCGGCATTGCGGACCTCGCAATCGGGCTGCTCGCCGGGTTCGACGCTCGATCAACCGCAGCCCCTTATCGGTTACGGTTGCGGTCGTTCGCCCGGGACGCACCGCCGCCACCGTGTTCGGGCGCGTGTCGTACCGTCTCACGGCGCGAGGATGAGACGACCGTGACCTGTTCGGCAATCAATCGATACGTGCACGCGCGAGAAACGTCGCAAAAGAACACATCGGTTACGCGGTGTACGATGTTGCGATAGGTCCAGGCGGTTATGACGACGTTGGTGCTTCCCGCGGAAAACGGAACCGTGAGCTCGTCGACGTTCATAGCGACTGGCCCAAAGCGTCCATCGGCAACCGCCCCCAAGAGCGCGCGCCGATCGTGAACCGCGCCGCCGGCATCGACTTGCCGCACGTCGTCCCCGAGAAGTTTGGCGGCAGCTGTTGCACTCCGTCGATTGATCGCATCGACCCACGCACATTCCGCCACAACGGCTGCATAGACCGGCCCCGTCAACATCGCTGCACTCTGCGAAGGTTTACACGGCGCCGCCTGAGCCGGACGTCCGGCAAAAGCCAGCGCGGCCAGGAGAAAAACGAAGGACGACAAGATGACTGAGCTGCGCATGCCTTCTCCCGTGGAGTGAGCCAACCGGGCCGATCGCCGGCTACGCCGACTATGGCGAAACCGACAATGAGGCACCGGAAAGAACCTTAGCCGCCGCTGATTTCACGAGCGTACCGCTGTCGGGCGCGAACGCCGCATAAAGCGGCAAGATTGCTCCGCCGATTGCCGCCGCACGCCGGCCGATCGTGCCCATGACGATCTGGGGCACGATCAATCCATCCGGCAGCAAGCCGGCAAAGCGTTCCCGAATACCCGCCACGATGCGTTCGAGCAGAAACGAGGGCAAAATCGTGTCGATGACGATTGCCTCGACGTCGACGACGGCGATCGAGCCGATAATCGCCTGCGCCAGCGCATCGGCGGCATCCGCGATCCATTCGTTCACATATGGTTGAGCGCCGATGCCCAAGGCTTCGACGTCATCGCTCCGATGCACGGCTATGCCATTGGTGCGCAAGTGATTCATCAGAACGTAGACCGACGCGCGATGCAGCAGGATCTCGAACGGTCGCGCCGGCGGCGGCACGGACGAAAGGCACGATGCCGACACCGGATAGGGCCCAAAGGCCGCGCTATTTCCGTGCGGACCGACCTCAAGATTTCCGTTGATCACCAGACCGCCGCCGATGAACGTGTTGATCGAAAGATAGATCCAATGCCGGTATTCCCGGCCGCGGCCGTACACGAGTTCCGCCGTTGCGGCGGCGGACGCATCGTTTTCAAAATGGAGCGGCCGGCCCAGTTCGGCAAGCAGGTACTTGCGCACGTCGAGCGTGCGCCATGCCGCAGCAACGTGCGGCGGAAACCCCAGCTCGTTGGCCCAGTCGCCCAAGAAATACGGAATGGCAATCCCGACGCCGACCACGCGGATGCGTCCCGCGGCCGGCAGCGACGCGCCGAACAACTCGATGTAGGACGCCGCGAGCCGGGCGACGCTTTCCGGTTCGGGAAAATCATACTCCGACGAAGCAAAGCGGCGTACGGCACCGCTAAAATCCACCAGCACGGCGTCGAGCGCGCGCCGCCCGATGTGCAAACCGATCGAGTAGGCGCCGTCGGGCGCTGCCCCGTAGAGGATCGACGGCTGACCGATCTGGCCCGTCCGCCGGCCACGGCGTTCGACGAGCCCCATCTCGACGAGCGAGTCGACGATCCCCGCCGCCGCTTGCGCGGTCAAGTGCGTCGATCGGGCGAGATCGGCTTTCGATGCCGTTCCCAACCGCTGCAGCGCCTCCAAAACGACGCGCTCGTTGTAGCGCCGGACGCGCACGGAGTTGCTGCCTCGTCGACTGGTCACGACCTGCGGTTCCCCGCGCGCTCAGCGCGCAGCGATGTTGGCTCCGGTTCCCGGGTCGAAGAAAAACACCATCGTCATGTCGAACGCGAACGCCCGCTGCGTGCCTTCAACCGGAAGATCGTCCGGCGCGACCCGCGTTACGGCGCGATGATCGCCCGCGACGATGTCGAGCAAGACCTCGTAGCCCAGATTTTGCGCGACATCGATGGTGAAGTCGACCGCTTCTTCCGGCCGTGCCTGCCCCGACGGCACAACGCGAATGTGCTCGGGCCGCGCCCCCAAGATAATCTCCTTATCGTCGTACCGCGCCAGCGACGGGCGGCGACTCTCCGGCACACGCAGCTTGATGTTCGCCGCCGGATCGATGACGCAGCCTTCATAGTAGCGCAGCGGCAGAAAATTGGTCCCGGGAGAGCCGATGAAGCCCGCGACAAAACGGCTGGCCGGGCTATTGTAAACTTCCAGGGGCGGTGCGGCTTGCTGGATCACCCCTTCGCTCATGACGACGATCTGCGTGCCCATGGTCATCGCTTCCGCTTGGTCGTGCGTAACGTACACCGTGGTAATGCCGAGTTCGTGGTGCATTTTCGCCAGAAAGCTGCGCGCCTCGATGCGCAGTTTCGCGTCGAGATTCGACAGCGGTTCGTCCATCAAAAACACCCCGGGCTGGCGCACCAATGCGCGCGCCAGCGCAACCCGCTGGCGCTGCCCTCCCGAAAGCGCCCGGGGCAAGCGATCCAAGAACGACTCGATTTTCAGGCGCTGGGCGACGCGCGCGACTTGCTGCTGCATGTCGTCTTTGGGTACCTTGCGGATCTTGAGTCCGAAGGCGATGTTGTCGAACACGGTCATGTGCGGAAAGAGTGCGTAGGATTGGAACACCATGGCGATGTCGCGGCTCTTCGGCGGCAAATCGGTCACATCGCGGCCGCCGATGAACAGCCGTCCGCTCGAGACCGGCTCGAGTCCCGCCACCATCTGCAGGGACGTCGTTTTGCCGCAACCCGAGGGACCCACCAGCACGGCAAATTCGCCGTCCGCGATCGTGAGGTTGAGATCCGCGATCACCTTGACCGGGCCGTAGCGTTTCTCGACGTTGACGAAGGCTACGTCCGCCATTTCATCCTTTCACCGCGCCGACGAAGCTGCCGCCCGACAGTTGGCGATAGGTGAGAATGAACAGAATGATGATCGGGATCTGCGAGATCACCAGGCCCGCCGCCGGCAGGTTGAACACGGCCATGTACCGGTCGGAGTTGAGCTTGAGCATGCCGACGGTAACCGGAAAATTGGCTTCGTTGTTCAGGAACACGAGGCCAAAGACGAATTCTTTCCAGATCGCGATGAAATTCAGGGTATAGCCGACCAAAATGCCGGGCCGCGCGAGCGGCAGCATGATCTTCCAGAACACTTGAAAGTCGCTCGCGCCCTCGAGATACGCCGCCTTTTCGATCTCGCGCGGGATGGCCGTCATGAAGCCACGCAAGATCAGGATCTGCGCGGGCATGCCGTAGACGCCGTGGACGATGATCAAACCGATCTTCGTATCGAGCAGATGCAGCGCGCGCAACGTATCGTATAGCGGAATGAGCACGGTTTGTTGAGGCAACATCAACCCGGTCAACATCAAGCCGAAGATGATCTTCTTGCCGGGAACCTCCATGCGGCTCAAAGCGAATGCCGGCACGAGCGCCAGCAAAACCGCCAACGCTGATCCGGCCGTCGCATACAACAAGCTGTTGCCCAGCAGACTTCCGAACTTCAAACTGTTCCAAACCGAGATATAGGGGGCCACGGTCGGTGCTGTCGGCAGGGCGAACGGACCCGCTAAAAAGTCTTCATTCGACTTGACCGAGGTCATCACGATGAGAATGATCGGTCCGAGCCAAACTGCGGCGAGCGCCAACATGATCAGCGTGGCGCTGACTTTGGGCAGGACGAGCACGGCGCGCGCCAGCGGAGTGGGCGGCGGCGCGGCCGCATAATCAGACATCGAATGCGCCCTTCAGCAGTCGGCCCAGAACCAGCGTCGCGAGCAAGATCGACAGCACGAGAATTGCCACGCTGAGCGTCGCGCCGTAACCGAAGCGCGAATTCCAGAACGTTTCGAGATAGACGAGGTAGCCGAGCACGTTCGTTGAGCCGAACGGCGCGCCTTTGGTCATCACGGCGACGAGATCGAAGGCCTTGAGTGACTCGAAGATCGTCAGCATGACGACGATTGCCGTAACGGGCCGCAATTGCGGCAGCGCGACCGACCACATCATGCGCAGATGGCCGGCCCCTTCGATGCGCGCCGCATCCAGCGTCTCTTTGGGCACCTCGCCCAAACCGGCGAAATAGAACACCATCGGGAGGCCGGTGAACGCCCAGCCAGAGACGACCGCCAACGTGTAGAGCGCGATGTGATAGTCACCGAACCATTCGTGGACGAGAAAACCCAGTCCCAGCGCGCGCAGCAAATCGTCGAACGCCCCGAAAACCGGATTGAGAATCAACAGGAACATCAATCCGACGGCGATCAGCGACATCGTGACCGGAAAAAAGACGACGGTGCGCAAGAACGCCGGCGCGTAGACGAGTCTGGCTCGCATGATATACGCGATCAAGAAACCGAGCGTCACCGGAAAGAGCAGCGTAATGACGAGCCATTTGAAATTGTTGGCGAGAGAGACGTAAAAATAGTTGTCGTGGAAGAGATAGACGTAGTTGGCAAGGCCGACAAACTGCTTGGTCGCCGTCATACCGTTCCAATTGAAAAAACTCAGGTAGATCGTGTAGACGATCGGATAACCGACGAACGTGCAAAAGACGATCACCGGCATGGCAACGCCGAAGATCGCCGCGAACGTATGCTCGCGTGCGAACGTCGCGAATGACGGAGCGGATTCCGCGTGCGAAGTTGGAGTCATCGTCATCCTTCGGGCAAGAGGCCGGCACGCGGTCGAGTTCGCCGGCGCGGGCGCTAGGGTGAACGGCTCGTCCGTTCCGCCTCGGCGCCCGCAATCGTCGCGTTAGGCCTTGCCGCCGACGCGAGCGGCCTCGTTTTGGGTGAGGCTCATCGCCTGCTCCGGCGTCATCGCGCCGGCGAGCACACCCTGCAGGCCGTCGAGGAACTTATCGGAGATTGCGGGCGGCGTCGCATGATCGACGTGCATGAACGTGAAAGAACCGGCACTGGCCATGGCCTTGGCAAGCCGCTGCTCCATCGGCGTGAGGCGCGAAAGGTCGGCCGCCGTGTTTGAAGGATACGGCTTGTCGATTTCAAGTTTTTTGGTCGTGGCGTCTTTGGAGACCATCCAGTTGACGAACTCCGCCGCCGCGTCCTTATTCTTGCTCGCAGCATGGATCATGATCGTATCTTCGGCGTAAACCGACATGACCGGCTTTCGGTTGCCGATTGCCGGCATGGGAAAGAAATCGGTCGGCACGACGCAGCACTGCTTCTTGTCGCCGCGGAAGCTGCCCAGAATGAAGGAGCCCTGGTACCAGTGCAGCACTTTGCCCTGCGCCCACGGGACCTGCGCCGGCGCAAAATCGATCGAGTTGAACGAGGGCTCGAACATGCCGTCATCGGCAAGCTTTTTCATCATGGCGGTGACGTCGACGGCGCGCGAATCGGTCCACGGAATCTTGTTGCTGATGAGGCCGTCGTAGGCGTCGAGTCCGTATTTATTGACCATGATCGCCGACCACATGAATTGGGCGGGCCATTTTTTCTGATTGGACAGCATGAACGGCGCCAAGCCCGCGGCCTTGGCCTTGGCCGCATTGGCCATCAACTCGTCCCAAGTCTTGGGCACGGTAAGGCCGAGTTTTTCGTAGAGGTCCTTGCGATACCAAACCACAGAAGCGCCGATTTCCGTCGGCACGAAGTACTGCTTGCCGCCGAAGGTCGCCAGTG
Source organism: Candidatus Velthaea sp. (assembly GCA_050012475.1). Taxonomy (GTDB): domain Bacteria; phylum Vulcanimicrobiota; class Vulcanimicrobiia; order Vulcanimicrobiales; family Vulcanimicrobiaceae; genus Velthaea. Next base: position 4,806 of record JBEKHC010000038.1, on the reverse strand, counting down.
AAACGCTGGCCGGATTGAGCGAATGCTTCCAGCCGTATTTCGCGTAGTAACCGGAGAGATCGGCGGAGTAACCGTTCTTGATGATTTCCGCGGCGCGGCCGCCTTCCCATGAATAGAAAATGTCGGGTGGATTGCTGGAACTCAATTCGATCGTTTGTTTCGTTTTATAGGTCTCGCCGTCGACGCTGGCGCCGGTCACGTGGATGCGGTCGCCGTTCTTCTTGTTCCACTCGTCGATCAGCCAATTTGCGTACGTTTCGGACGTCGGCCAGGCCGCGCGATAGAAGTAGCGCAGCTCAACGGGCGCAGCGTTTGCGACGCGTACGCCGGCAAGGGAAGCGGCGGCGGCCGCACCGGCGCCGGCGGATGCCTGTACGAATCGACGCCGTGATAGACTCTTCGTGTCGTTGGACATTGCTCTCTCCTCCTGGCTGCGTTACGAGCAACAGCAGCCACCGCATGGAACGGCGGGCGGACACGGTTTGCAAACGATCCGGTCCGAAATAGGCGACTCAAATTCCGCTCGCGGGAAGCGCTGCGAGCACACCCGCGAGGAAAACAAGTGAAGACGGGCGGTGCTTTTCGACGGCGGTGTTTTTCTACGAGACTTATTAAATCATATTGAGATATTTTTCCTTAAATTTGTCAAGTAGGTCGCGGGAGGCCGGCGATTTGGGGATCTCGTCAGGCGCGCGCGGACGCTCGCCCGGGTAGACGATCACCGCGCCTCCGCATGACAGCAGTCACGTCTTGCAAGCGGCGGTCACTAGCATTTGGCGACGCGGCGCCGCAGCACTTCGTTCGGTCGATGGGTGAGGGCTCCAGCGTTGCAGCCGGCATGGAGGGCCGATCACGGGCGGCAGCGTCGTATCTTCCCGTCACGTTTTCCTCGGCTCGTTCGTCCTCGAGGGGACGATGACCAAACATTGATTGCCTTCCGTTCCGTTGCGCGGTCGCGGTGCGCGCATCGCACCGGCGGACGAGCGCGAAGCACTCACCCGAACGCTGACCAGCGGTCCGCGGAACGGCGAACGCGAAGGCCAACGGCGAACTCCGCTGACAGCAGCCGAATTCCGGCATCCGTCTGCCGTCGAGTACGAGGTGTTACCATGCGAAATGCAGCCATCCGCCTTACCGCAATCACGAGCCTCGCGATCGCCGCTTTCCTGAAGGCGCAGAGGCCGCGACGCCGGCAGGCGCATCGCAGCGAGACGTCGGCCGACTACGAGCGCGCAAAGACCAGGATTCTCATCCTAGGCGGCGGTTTCGGCGGCGCGACCGCCGCGATCGAACTGGACCGGCAGCTGCGCGGCGTCGCGGATCTGTCGATTCTGCTTGTCGATCGGGCCAACGCGCAAGTATTCGTGCCGCTGCTGTGGAGTGTTGCTGCCGGCAGCGCGTCGCCGGCAAGCGTGACGGTGCCGCTTCGCACGCTGCAGCGCGGGCGCGCGTTCCATGTTCTCAATGCCGAAGTCGAAGGCATCGACCTCGAAGAACGCGTCGTCCACACGAGCGCCGGCGATCGCAACTATGACATCCTGATCGTCGCGCTGGGCAGCGTGACGACCGTTCCTGACCTCCCCGGGGTCCGTGAACACGTACATATCTTCCGCGGCCCGGCGGACGCGGTGGAGCTGCGCAACTATCTCATCGACGCGATCGAACGCGCGCATCGAGCGACGGATCCGGCCGAACACGATGCGTGGCGCACGTTCGTCGTCGCCGGCGGCGGAGACACCGGTTGCGAGCTCGCCGCGGCGATCGACGAGTATATCCGGGGAACGCTGCGGAAGCTGTATCCATGGCTCGTGGCGCAACCGCCGCGAATCGTCGTCGTCCAGCGCGACCATCGCCTCGTTCCGCTCTCGCCGCCACGCGTCTCGACCCTCCTGCGAGCGCATCTCGAAGCACAAGGCATCGAAGTCCAGACCGGTGTGTCGGTTGAACGGATAACGGACGACGGGGTCCATACCAGCGCGTCGACGATCCCGACCCGCACCGTCTTTTGGGCGACCGGAGTAAGTGCGCCCGACGTCGTGCGAACTATGCGGGCGGCTCACGAGAAGAACGGCGCGCTCACGGTCGATGGATGCTTGCGCCTGCCCGGTCACCCGAACGTCTACGCGATCGGCGACAACGCATGGGCGCTCGACGGCGTCACCGGCGCGCCGGTTCCAGCGCTGGCGCAAGCCGCCGAGCATCAAGCCCAGTACGTTGCACGTACCGTCGCTGCCTCGCTCCGCGGCGAGCCTTCCGTCCCGTTTGAGTTCACGAAAGTCGGTCAGCTGACGCTGTTGGGCGGCCACGACGGCATCGTCGAGATCGGGCGAATCACGATCACCGGATTGCCGGCCTGGCTGGCTTGGCACGCATACTATCTGCTGCACATCGATTCGTGGCGCAATCGCATCCTGCTCGCCGCCGACTGGCTGTTAACGACGCTGGTTGGACGCGAGTCGAGTCAATTGCGCCTGCACAACGAGCGCAGCACGTCACCAGAGAACGCGCGAACCGGTTAGGTCGGTTCTCGCTGACGATCTCAGCGCGAGCTCCACCGGTTTGCCGCGCAGCCCGCCGGCGACCGCTAACTCATTGAAGCCGAACGGCGTTGTCGGCGCCTCAAATCCCGCGCCGCTGTCGATGGCCGGATCGAGTTTCAGGTTGACCGAGACCGCGAGCGCTTCGCCGCGTGCCTCGGCTTTCTCCCGGAAGGCGTCGATGTGACGGCCGGGTTACGTCGCAACGGAAAGCCGCGGTGAGGGCCGGCTAAACTAACGCCCAGCAAAAAACCGATCGGCAAGTTTTGCTACGTGCAGGCGCCCTTCCGCCGCTGGCCGAGAACGCTGCGGAAAGTGGGCGAGCGTCGGCGTCCGTTGCATTTTGCCTTCCTGAGGTGCCCAAGCGGAATTGATCGTCGACATATCGATCGCTCATTCAATGAACGGGGAAGCGTGGGCAGTCGATCGCGTGATCCGGTGGCCGAACCGATTGAGACAGCTCATTGGGGCGTTGCAGGAGCTCAATCCGGACCTCGGACTGCTCGCCATCGATGGCCAGTATCTCGCCTTCGCTCGAGCAGCCGCCGACGACGTGGTACGGCTGAAACTGCCTGATCCCGTCTCGGAGCGGCTCATCGTCGACTTGACCGACCTGAACCGCGAGGAGCTCGACATGCTTTCCAGTGGTGGCACGACGCTGCGAACCGGACCGCGGCGCATCGAACGCGCCGCTCACGATGAGCTCGTCATCCGGCCTTTGTCGCCCGCGGTGCAGCAGGCATGCGCGGCATTCGCGCACTCGTATCAAACCGACCCGAGCGGCGCGCCCCGGCCCGTCAGCGATCGCTTGCGGCGAATCGTTCCGCGCTGGGGTGTGATGGGGCCCGGCGGCGCCGTGTGGGAGGTCGACTTCGGTTACTTGCCGAGCAGCTATCTGCGGCAAACCGACGGTTCGCGCGCTCACCCGCGACTGCGGATCTGGCGAACGGTGCCGATCGGAACGATCTGTTACATCGACGCACACGATCTGCCGCTGGGAGAACACTTTGCCCGCGCCCAAACGACGATCGAAGGCGGCGCCGGGTTTGCGGTGATCGGCGACCTGGTAGCCGGGAATCTGAAAGTCTTCCGCGCCGATAGCATCCAGACGTTCGAAAACAGTTTGCGGCTGCCCGAAATGGATTGGTGCGAGGTTCCGGTCCATCCGCCGTGGGCGCTCGGACACGAAGAGCTCCCCGCTCCACCGCTCCAAACCGCTGCATTGAGCGATCGCCGCCGGACCCCGGTCAGCACCGCTGCAATCGTCGCGGACACATAGACGATCGCCATCGTCCGCGCGTCAGTCTTCAATTGTGTATGGCCACCAGCGAGGGCGGCCGACCCGTGCTTTGCGGTCGAAATAAATGACCGCTCTCCCGTCGCCGTCGAGGCAGACCTCGTACCAATGCTTGGCCAGATAGTCGTCGCCGCGATCCGTGTTGAGCGACCGCCAAGTCTTGACGACAGCGCGTACGTGCAGCCAAGTATCCTTCCATAAGAAAGCGCTCGCCAGCGGCGGTTCACCGTGCGATAGCGCCCCAAGAAAATCGTAGCCCATCGTTAAGGCTTTTTATGGAGCCGACGAGCGGACTTGAACCGCTGACCTGCTGATTACAAATCAGAGCAGGCGGTTGCTCTCTTCGCTGTAGCTCTCGCTCCGTTTCTCGATTTGGTTAGCGTTTTTGGTTAGCGTTTTGAGATACAGGTACTATACCAGTAATTAAGATATGAAAAAACCCTTGATCTACAAGGGTTTGTCTGGAGCCGACGAGCGGACTTGAACCGTTGAACCGCTGACCTGCTGATTACGAATCAGCTGCTCTACCAACTGAGCTACGTCGGCACCCATTATGTCTTCGGCGTCCACCCGTGGATTTCTTCGGGCGATATGCCGCGCCGACTGCATCCGACGGACCGCCTGCTTCAGCGAGCATGAGGTGACCTCTTTTCCGGGTGCGCTTCGTCGATGAACCCAATCCGGCCCAACCGTTCCCGCAGCGCTGCGCTGCGCTGCGCTGCGCTGCGCTGATGCTTACGTCAGCAGCGGTGACCCGTGAGCGAACGTTTGGTAAACAATCGGGCCCGATCGCCTGATTCCGCGCGATGCTTCGTTGGCAGTGAGGCGGCGTGCCATCGGACTTGGTCGCGAGGCGATGGCATCGGATTTGGCCGCGAGGCGCCATCAGATTGGGTCGTGAGGCGTGCCATCGGATTTGGCCGCGAGCCGGATTTAGTCCTAAGGCGCACCACCGGATCAGGTCGTGACTCG
>JBEKHC010000037.1:0-43406 GCA_050012475.1 Candidatus Velthaea sp. | reverse complement strand
CGCCCATTTCCGTTCCCAGAAAGCCCGCTTCTCGAGACTCGGCCAAACACGTCGACAGCGGCGTATCACCGCCAAGCTGCGGCAAGTCATCGTTCGTCCACGAGATCGGAGAGATACCCAGCTTTGCCGAGCGCGCCATACCGTCGGTCATTCCGGACGCCGCGATTGGGATCATGCCGCACTCGGCAACCAGCCGCCCAACCGCTTCAAATGTCACGGCTCGTGCGATTTCGGATGAAACCTCGGCGATAAGCCGTAATCCTATGACAACCCGATGATCGCAACTGACTCCATCATCTTCGTCCTGGTGGCGTTGCTCGTCACCATCGTTCCGCTGGTCGCGCTCGCGAAGCGGGTCAACATTTCGTATCCGATCGTGCTCGTCGTCGCCGGGCTGTTTCTGGGGTTCGTTCCGGGTTTGCCGAAAATCCAGCTCGATCCCAACGTGGTGTTGCTGATCTTCCTGCCGCCGCTGTTGTATTGGGAATCGATTACGGCGCCGACCGACGTCATGCTCGAGAATGCCGGGCAAATCGGTTTGCTTGCAATCGGGCTAGTCGTCGCTACGACGATCGCGGTCGCCGGCGTCGCGCACGCGGTCATCCCCGGCATGTCGTGGGCGGCCGCGTTCGTCCTGGGCGCGATCGTATCGCCAACGGATGAACTCGCCGCCGTTCCCGTCCTCGAATATTTCCGGCTGCCACGGCACGTGATCGCGATCATCGACGGCGAGAGCCTGCTCAACGATGCCACCGCGCTGGTGATTTACGCGGCCGCCGTCAGTGCCGTTTCGACCGGCGCATTCGCGCCGGGGCAATCGCTGCTGGGCTTCGTCGGCACCGTTGCCGGATCGCTCGCGCTGGGCTACGCCGCGGGCTGGTTGGGCGTCGAGCTTTGGCGGCGCATCAAAGATCAGCAGCTGCAAAGCGTGATCTCCGTCGTGCTGCCGTTCGTGGCCTACCTTCCGGCGGAGAAGCTCGGCCTGTCGGGCGTCCTCGCAGTGGTGACCGCCGGCGTGTACGTCAACCGCCGCAATCCCCGGGTCATGACCGCCGCCGCGCGCACACAAATCGTCGGCTTCTGGAACACCGTCGTTTTTCTGGCCAACACGGCGCTTTTTCTGGTCGTGGGTCTCCAGCTTCACGATGTGGCGCTGACCGCTTTTCGCAACCACCCCTGGCAACTGGTGATCGGCTACGCGGCGGCCGTCAACGCCGTGCTCATCATCGTCCGATTGGCATTAGCCGTCCTAGGCGAGTATGCGCCCACGGTCGCGCCGGCCGACCATGCGGCTCCCGACTGGAAGCACGCGCTGATCGTCGCCTGGTCTGGCTTGCGCGGCGCGGTCTCGTTGGCCGCGGCGTTAGCGATCCCCCTGCTGCTTCCCAACGGCACGCCGTTCCCCGAACGCGACCTCATCATCTTCGTGACGTTTTCCGTCATCTTGGTAACGCTCGTCGGCGGCGGCCTCACGCTGCCCTCCGTCGTCCGCTGGCTGCACGTCGAAGGCGGCACCGAAGAGCAAGACGAGATGCGGCGGGCGCTCATCGCAAGTTCCGAAGCAGCGCTGGCGCGGATCGACGAGCTCGAAACCGACGGCCGGATCGACGCCGATCACGCCGAAGCACTGCGGGCAAAATTCACGCACAAGCGCGACTTGCAGCAAGGCGACGCGGATCATCATGCGGCGCAGCACGTTGAAGTCGAACGTGAATTGATCGCTGCTCAGCGAAATGCGATCATCCAGATGCGCGAGCGCGGCGAAATCGACAATGTGGTGTTGCGGCGACTTCAAGCCGATCTCGATGCGGCGGCTACCCGCGGCGTACTCAACGTATGAAAGCGACGCTGCGGGCGCGACTGTTGGGTGCAGCAGCTACGAATCGTCGCCGCTCGAACCGCCTCCATCTTGGTCGGGTGCGGCGAGCCCGACTTGCGGCGGGCTCGTCGTTTGAACCGCGACCGAACTTTCGGAACCGGCGTGCCAGATGTGCAAGCGAACCGTTTGGCCGGGTTGATGCGCGTGGATCGCAGCTGCGGCGGACTCCGGCGAGTCGACCGCGCGGCCATCGATCTGTTCGATAACGTCACCGGGCGCGATCCCCGACGTATCGGCCGGGCCGCCCGCGGTCACCGCCTGCACGGCCACACCGCCCGTTCCGTCATAGTTGATCTCGGAACGCAACGCGGCAAGCGGCGCGAGTTGGACGCCGATGAACGCCGTGCTTGCGGGAGCCGCTCCCGCGTCCGCCGGCGCCGCGCCGGAAAGCAGCGCGGTGACGTCCGTGCGGATCGTATCGACCGGGATCGCGAACCCGATGCCTTGCGCCCCGCCCGCAACCGATTGATTGATGCCGATGACACGGCCGTCCATATCAATGAGCGGTCCGCCGGAGTTGCCGGGATTGATCGGCGCCGATGTTTGCAAGAGACCTTTGAAGACGTGGTGGCCGCCGTTCTCATCGTCGATCGGCTCGGAACGGTCGAAGCCGGAGACGACGCCGACCGTCACGGTTTGCCGGAGTTCGAACGGTTCGCCGATCGCGATCGCCCATTGTCCGGCTTGGAGCTTTGTGGAGTCGCCCAACGCCAGCGCCGGCGGCAATTTCGCATAGCCGTCGACTTTGACCAGCGCAAGATCGGCGTTGCGATCGACCGCGGTAACGTGTCCCGGAACTCGATCGCCGTTCGCGAAAAGCACGTCGATCTTCTCGACGTGAGCGCCGTTGGGCGGCGAGATGACATGGGCGTTGGTGACGATCGTGCCCGAAGCGTCGTACACGAAGCCCGATCCCGATGCACGGCCTTCGACTGCCTGCGGTTCGGTGTTGCCGAACGGGTCGATCGGCACGTAACGGGTGCCGTTGATCGAAACCTCGAGCGCGACGACCGATGGTTTGTCGCGTTTGACGGCCGCGGTGATGTGCGCTTGATCGCTGCCGGCGTCGGGCAAGTCGGCGGCACGCACCGGTGCCGCTAGGTGTCCGTTGGCGAGCGTATACGAGAAAAAAGCCAGGCCGGCAACGGCGGTCAGCGCGAGCGAGACCGGAGCCGGATGCGGAAAACGACGTTGCACGATACAGAACTCCTGAGAGCGTATGATGCCGCCGATACTCGCCGCCCGGATGAAGGTGACGCCGGTGGGCCGCCGGCTCCGAAACTCTCATCTCGTTACAATAAATTACCGGGAGCGACCCGCTGGGCGTCCCGGCAAACCGCAGCGGCGCCGGCGAAGCCTCTTCGCTTCACCGGCGCCCGCCAATGCTAACCGCCGCTGGTCATGTCTTCCAGCTCTTGGCCCTTGCTCTCACGCACGTACTTCCAGACGAAATAGATCGACAGGAGCGCAAAGAACGTGTACACGCCGTAGGCGAGGCCCAGACCGGCGTTCTTGAGCGACGGGAAGGTCGTGGAGATGACCCAGTTCGCGATCCATTGCGCACCAGCCGCCACGGAAAGCGCCGCCGCGCGGATGGAGTTGGGGAACTTCTCACCGAGCAGAACCCAGACCACTGGGCCCCACGACATACCGAACGCAAACACGTAGACGTTGGCCGCCAAGAGCGCGATCGGACCGCTGATCCCTTGCAAATGCGGCTGACCCTGCGCGTCGAGCGGCGCCTGTGCGAACACGAACGCCATGATCCCCAGCGTGATCGCCATCCCGACCGATCCGGTCAGCAGCAGCGGCCGGCGTCCCCACCGATCGATCAGCGAGATCGCGACGAGCGTGGTGACTACGTTCACCACGCTCGTGATGACCGTGATGATGAGCGAGTTGTTTTCCGAGAATCCGACCGACTCCCACAGAACGCTCGAGTAATAGAAGATCACGTTGATGCCGACGAACTGCTGGAAAACCGACAAGCCGATGCCGATCCAGACCACCGGGAGCAAACCCATTGTGGGACCGCGCAAATCGGCCCAGCTCGGTTCCTTGTCTTGCGCTAACGATTCGCGGATCTGGGTTATTTTTGCAGTGAGTCCGCGCTCGCCGAGAACCCGTTTGAGGACCTCACGCGCTTCGTCGATGCGGCCTTTGGCCAGCAAGTGGCGCGGCGATTCGGGGATCGTGAGCGACAAGACGCCATAGACCAGAGCCGGGATCGTCATCGCAATGAACATCCAGCGCCAGGCCTCCAAACCCAAGGCCCACGGCACCTTCGAGCCGCCGGCAGCGGCGGCGATGCCGTAGTCGACGAGCAGCGACAGAAAGATGCCCGACACGATCGCGAGCTGCTGCAGCGAACCCAAGCGTCCGCGGATCGCGGCTGGCGCGATTTCGGCGATATACGCCGGTGCGATCACCGACGCTATGCCGACAGCTACGCCGCCGACGACGCGGAAAATTGCCAGCAGCACCAGCGAATTGGCGAGCCCCGAACCGATCGCGCTGATCAGAAACAAGACCGCGGCCAGGCGCATGGCGTATAAGCGGCCGTAATGGTCGGCCACCCGCCCGGCCGATAATGCACCGGCAGCAGCCCCGAGCAACGCCGACGAAACGGTCAGCCCGAGGGCCGCCGCGCTGGCGGTGAATGCGGTGCCGATCGCGCTCACCGCGCCGTTGATGACGGCGCTATCGTAACCAAACAGAAATCCGCCCAGCGCCGCCACGGAAGCCAACAAGATGACTGCCCCGTTTTGCGGCCGCTCTTCGTCGCTCTCGCGAATGCTTGGGATGACCGGCTTCCGCAAGCTCTCTTTCATCGATTGCTCCTTTGCGGCGACGCGTCGCCGTCAGTATGAATCCGCGACCAACAACTCCAGAAAATCTCGTACGCCCAGTGGTCCGTCGACCACGATATCCGCCTCACGCAGCAATTGCGCCGGCGCCTCCGCGGAACGAACGGCGATCCGCAATCCTCCGTGACCATCGAGTACCAGCGCACGCGCGGCAGCGAACGCCGGCAAATCGCCGAGGTCGTCGCCGATCACCACCACGGCACGCGCATTGGAATCGGCGACGACCCGCCGCACCGCGTCGCCTTTATCCCCCTTGACCGCCGGTCGAAGTTCCCAGACCAGCCGGCCGGCAATGACTTCGAGGCCGCGGCGCGCAGCGATGTCGCGCACCGCCGCGTCCAGTGCAGCCGCCCAACGTTCGGGCTCCGGGACGCGCCGCGTGTGCACGGCCACCGCATACGTTTTATCTTCGAGAAACGCGCCGCTCGCCGTGACGGCCGGCGCGTTGCGCAGATCGCCGGCTGCAGCGACCACGGCCGGCTGGCCCGCCCTCAGACGTTCGTCCACCCAAATGCGATCGTCGTAAATCTCTTGCAGCCCGTAGAGCCCGAGATACCGAACCCCGGGGGCCAGTGCGTGTTCGGCGAGATAGGCCGCTGGCCGGCCCGAAACGACGGCAACCGCGGCAAACCGCTTGGCGAGCGTCGCGAGCACGTCGAGCACGCCGGTTAGCGGTCGCGCCTCTTCGGGATTCTCGACGATCGGCGCGAGCGTTCCGTCGAAATCGAGGCACAACGCGACTTCGCTCGCTCGTTGCGATAACCCGTACGCCTCGTCGGCGAGCGTTCGCGTCGTCACGACGCCTGCAGCGCAAACCGCGCTTGCGCGCCGGTCGCCAGAACGGCCGTTTCGCCGCGGACGTGGATCTTGATCGGAGCATCCCCGGCCCGCGAACTCAGCTCGTGGCGGACGGCCGGCGTGAAACGGTCCGGCGCGAAGATACTGCAATCGCGCATGTCGCGCCGCGCTAACTCGTGCGGCGAATCGACCAGCACGCCCTCGGCGTCAAAGATCGCCCCCTGAAATGCCATCTCCGCACCCGTCTTTCGACCGGACTTCTGAAATACCCAAAAGTTAGGACGTGATACCCGGAGTAAGTCTTCGTAAACCGGCTGGCATGTTGGACTTCACTTTCGTGGCCAGGTGCGATCACGCACTGTCACCCTGCGAGGAGCGGACGATTAAATTGCAAGCCGTCCGACCGAGCACGTTCTGTCTACCGCATAAGGCCTAACATGGCGAGCTACCAATAAATCGCTGAGAGCTTTACCGTGCAACAGAAGTGCCCGGCTGGCAAAACAGCGCTTCAATCGGTCGGTATTCATCGCCAACGATGCGCGCTGCGCAACGCTTGGCGGCACACGCACGGAGCGGGCCGCGGAGCCCCCAACTTCGTCCTGCTCACGCGGGGGACGGGGATCGGCGGCGGCATCGTTGCGGAAGGGGCGCTCGTCATCGGCAAGGCTACGAGCGCCCGAGAACTATGACACCACCAAATCCGCGCGACCGACGACGACGGCGGCGGCGGCTTCCATTGCAATTTTCGTTGAATGCGCCCTCAAGCCGCGTCCTGCGACTTGAGCCGGGTCCGCCCCGACGATAACGCACTTTGCAGATCTACGTCCGGTGCCAGTGCACCAGAACTCCCTGCGAGCCGCAACTCGGCCCTCTTGACGATCACCCGCGCCGCATTTACGTCCGCGTTCGTCGCGTAGCCGCACGCCACACACACGAACGACGACTGCGACCGGCGCGAGTTCGCGTCCACCACACCGCACGAGCAGCACTCGCGCGACGTGTTCTTCGCATCGACCTCGACGACCGTGCGAACAGCCTTTTCAGCTTTTTCCACGATCAATTGCCGCAAGATCGACCAACCGGCATGCAAGATCTCGCGATTTAACCTGGACTTGGCGCGCACACCGCTCCCCGGCTGCTCCACCGTCCCGCGCGCCGAGCGGGTCATCCCACGCACGTTCAAGCGCTCGAGCACGATCGTGTCATAACGGTCGACAATCGCTCGGGACAGCTTGTGTGCGAAATCGCGCCGTGCGTTGGCCAGGCGCTCATGAGCACGCGCCAACAACCGCCGCGCTTGACCCCGCCGACGGCTGCCGCGCGCGCGACGCGACAAGCGTTTCTGCGCCACGCGGACCGCACGCCGCCGAACCGCGACGCTGTCGGGAAAGGCAACGAGTTCCCCCTCGGACGTCGCCGCGACGGCAACCACGCCCCGGTCCAGACCAACGGCATTTCCCAGTAGCGGCAAGTGCGAAGCTTCGCGTTCGCACTCGAAGAACGCATAAAAGCGCCCGGCACGACGACAGATCATTGCACGCCCAAACGTCGGGATCACTCGCCCTTTGCGCAACCGCACGACGCCAACGCCCGGCACCCGGACCTTCGATTGATCGGCGTTGAACCGCAGCGCCCGGTCGCCATGCGGGAACACGAGGGTATCCCAACCACTCGCGGCGCGAAAACGCGGGAAGCCTGGGCGCTCGCCGCATCGAAGCCGGCGGAAAAACGCCGCGAACGCCAGATCCAGCCGCCGCAAAGCGGCATCTTCTACTTCGCGATATACCGAGGCAATTCGCACGTCTTCGCCGCGCAGCGACGTCAGCTCGTGATATTGCATCGAGGCGCTAAGCGTTACTCGGCAACGTCGAAAAGCCGCGATGCGCTGTTCGAGCGCGGCATTGTACAGTTGACGCGTTACGTCGAGCATCTTTGTTAGGGCGGCGCGTTGACCGGCGGTCGGATACAACCGGACGCGTTCCATCCGTTTCACCTTTCCAGCATAGAATCAGGCAGTGCCAAGGGGTTGGCACTGTTCTTGGCCGGAGCGCATTCTTCTTCACACAAACCGTCATTCGAGCAGCGACGCGCGGCGAAGATTCCGCGCTGCATCCGACGTTTGCGAAGGTCGCGCCCGGGGGGTCGCGCACATCCTGTTCGCTGCCGCGGTAAACAGGGATGCTTCGAAGCGTACCGTTGCGGCGCTGTTTCCGCGTAGTCACCCCGTCCGCGGCAAACCGGAGAAACTCGGCTCAAAAGCGATCCGCAGAGCCGCGGAGCTCGGCATTCCCGCATGGCGTGCTCGCCTGGAACAATTACGTCGACGATCTGGCGCGTGGCCTCGCCAATGTCGTCACCTTCGTCAACCCCGAGTTGATCGCGCTCGGGGGCGGCGTGGCGGGGGCCGGCAACTTCTTGTTGGAGGCCGTACGCCCGAAGGTCGACGAGTTAACGACCGTGGCGCCTCGTAGACGCACGCAGATCGTTATCGCTACGCTAGGCAACGACGCGGGTGCGATCGGCGCGGCGACGATGGCGCGCCGCGGGGGACTGACCGCACAAGAAAGCGAGCTGCAGCACGCCTGAGGTGCTGCAGCCATGGCGACGATATTTCGCGCAAGCGATTCGTGCGGTCATCGCAGACAAGCGCAAGTCTGCTACTGAGTCGTGCGCCGAATGGCTGTTCGCATACGCGGCGGCTACAATTAGACCTTGAGCGTCCGGCCGATTTGGCGCGTGCAAAAGACGATACCCGCAATTGCGGCAAGCGCGAACACGATCGAGCCGAGAACGTACAGGGGAGAGTTTGCGTGTAAGAATGCATTCAGAATTGAAAACCCGCCGGCGATAAGGCAGGCAACATACAGAGTGGCGATCTGCGTTATCGATACTTGGTTCGGTTCTTTCATGAAGTCCATACGTGAATTGTAACACGAATTGCCGTAACGAGTAACGCGCATTAGTAGTAACCTCGAGATGGAATTAACTTCCTTTAGCCACGTGCATGGCGATCGTAATTCCACTAATTACTGCTTCGCCTCTCCTCAGCAACGACAAAACGTTAATGCGGAGTTAACTATCTTACTCTCTCCGAAAGATACCTCCGCCAACGAGCCGCACCTGTTGAACTCTCATTCGTACCCCGTAGCAGCCGAATTGCGCCGAGTCCAGTGACCAAGCGCCTGCGGCGCGAGCCGATCCGGCAGCAACGCTTTCAAGCACCCCGAACAAGCACCGCGCTCGGGCCGCGCGGGATGGATTCGGTCGTGCAGCCAACGACGTAGTGCGAAACGCCATCTTCATCCCACTTCGCACGCCAATGGAGACTTCATACATGCAACTCGGAATGATCGGGCTCGGCCGCATGGGCGCAAACATGTCCCGACGCTTGATTCGCGCGGGCCACAACTGTGTCGTCTACGATCGCAGCGAAGCCGCCGTGAAGTCCGCCGTGAACGACGGCGCGGTTGGAGCGGCATCGGTCGCCGATCTGGCGGCGAAGCTGGCGCGCCCGCGCGCGGTGTGGTTGATGGTACCCGCCGCGGTCGCCGACGCAAGCATCGACGAACTCGCCGCCGTTCTCGAATCGGGCGACACGATTATCGACGGCGGCAATTCATACTACGTGGATGACATTCGGCGCGCCGAGCGCTTGCGGCAACGCGGGATCGACTACGTCGACGTCGGAACCAGCGGCGGTGTTTGGGGCCTCGAGCGCGGCTATTGCATGATGATCGGCGGACCATCGGCAACGGTCCAACGCCTCGATCCGATTTTCCGCACGCTAGCACCCGGAATTGGCGAGGTTCCGCGCACCCCGGGCCGGCCACCCGGGAGCGGAACCGCCGAAGAGGGCTATCTTCACTGCGGTCCCAACGGTGCCGGCCACTTTGTCAAAATGGTTCATAACGGCATCGAGTACGGCCTGATGGCGGCCTACGCCGAGGGACTGGGAATCTTGCGCGCGGCCAACGTCGGAAAGCGCAGTCATGCCATGGACGCCGAAACCACGCCCTTGCGCGATCCCGAACACTATCAGTACGACCTCGACCTGCACGACATTACCGAAGTCTGGCGCCGCGGCAGCGTCATCGCGTCGTGGTTGCTCGATCTCACCGCCGCCGCGCTGATCGAAGACCCGACCCTGTCGGAATTTGCCGGCCACGTCTCGGATTCGGGCGAAGGACGCTGGACCATCAAAGCTGCGATCGACGAAGCCGTCCCGGCGCCCGTCTTGACCACCGCGCTCTATGCCCGCTTTAGCTCACGCGGCGAAGCGGACTTTCAAGATAAGGTGCTCTCGGCGATGCGCTTCCAATTCGGCGGCCACCTCGAACAAAAAGCCGTCAAAGAAAGTTAGCTCCCGGACGAATCTGCTGCAGCGGAGATTTGTTTTGCGAACTCGAACTCGGGCGGAAGGCGCTCTGCCGTCGGAAGGGTCCGCCCTATTCAACGCGTCAAGCCGCTGCTGCCGAGCCGCGCGCCGTTGCTCGCAGTCGCGCCGTTCACCGGCGAGCGCACGGCATCGGGTGCGCAAAGCAGCGGCTCACGTCTTGAAAGCGGTGATCGATCCGCGTGCGTGACGCCGCGCCCACCGGCGTCACGCGAAAGCTTGACGTTTTCGGTTGAGGTTCACGCCGCTGTTCGGCTAGGATAAAGCTATGTGCAGAGCAGCGGCGGGCCGCCGCGTCGACGTGCGATGAACGAGCAGCTGGCGCGGCGGATCGGGCTCGAAGGCGCCGTCAACTTTCGCGATATCGGCGGTTACCCGGCGACACGAGGCAGACGCGTGCGTTGGCGCCGCGTTTTCCGGTCCGACAGCTTGAGCAAGCTGACCGATGACGATCATGCCCGGCTCGCCGCGCTCGGTGTTCACACGCTGGTCGACTTTCGGCTTGCTTCCGAACGCCAGGAACTGCCGAACCGCTTGGCGCCGTCGAGTGGAATAACGAGCGTCGAGATCGGTTTCATGGCCGAAGGCGTGCTCGAGATGTTGCGCGGCGTGTCGCACGGAACGGTTACCCGAGCCGAGATCGAGGCGACGTTCGTCGACCAATACCGCCGCTTTGTGACCGACCATCAGGCCGAGTTCGCGCGCGCGCTCGCGCTCGCGCTCGACGAGCGCAATCTTCCGCTGCTGCTGCATTGCACGAGCGGGAAGGATCGGACCGGCTTTGCGATCTCTGCGCTGCTCCTTGCTTTAGGCACACCGCAAGAGAGCGTTCTCGAGGACTACGCGCTGACCAATTCGTACATGCGCGACATCTCGCAGTTCTTCAGCGCATCGACGCCGCCCGAGCTGCTGCACTCCGTCATGACCGCAAGAACCAACTATTTGCAAGCCGCATTCGAACAGATGCAGCGCTCGTTCGGATCCGTCGACGCGTACCTGGCGCGCGGGCTCGACCTTGACGACGGCAAGCGCGCGCGCCTCGTCGAACTGCTCACCGAAGAGGCATAGACGGCAGCTCCACCCGCAAGCACCGCCGAAGGGCTTACGCACTGCGGCTCCGTGCACAAAGTTTACAGAACGCATTGCAGATCAAACGAACGTGCGCGCGCAACGCAGCAACCACGGCAACCGCGTGCCGCAGCAACATCAAGTTAACGTCAAAGCGCCCGCCGCTACTATGCCTCGCATTCTCCGGTCTGGTACGATGCGCAAAGGTATGGAGCTGGAAGACACGGCGGAAATGACGGCGCGGCTGTCATCGATCAGATCGAGCGGGTACGCCACGGATGACGGCCTGTACCGCTCGCTGGTGGAAAGCCTAAGCGAACAAGCGATCTTCGCCATCTCGCCGATGGGCGACGTCATTACCTGGAACACCGGCGCGGAAAATATGTACGGGTATACGAAGCGCGAAATCGTCGGCAAGTCGTTCAGGATAACCTTTACCGCTGAAGACCTCGCTGCCGGCACACCGGAGAAGGAGCTGAGCGAGGCCCAAGACGGACGCCGCGCTACCTACGAACGCTGGAACGTGCGCAAGGACGGGACGCACTTTTGGGCGGCCAACAACATGGCGCCCATTTACGGAGCGGCCGGCGCGCTCATCGGCTTTACCAAGTTCGTCGCCGACATGACCGCGAACTACGAAGCACGCGAAGCCCTGCAAGACAGCGAAGAGCGCTTACGCATCCTCATCGAGAGCGTGCCGGAATATGCGATCTTCTCGCTCGCACTCGACGGCTCGATCACGAGCTGGAATTCTGCAGCGCATGGCGCGTTGGGTTACGCCGAGCACGAAATCATCGGCAAGCACTTCGCCGAGCTGTTTGCACCCGAGGACATTTCCAACGGCGTCCCCGAGATCGTGCTTCAGAAGGCCTCGGTGCTGGGGAAAGTCGACGAGGAACGCTGGTTCCTGCGCAAAGACGGCTCGCGCTTTCTGGGAAACGAAAAGATCAGCCGGCTTCGCGCCAGCAAGAAGCGCGGTTCGCAGGGCTTCGTTCATATCGCACACGACATTACCGCGCACAAGAAGCAAACCGACGATTTGCGCCGCCGGGCTGCAGTGGACCCGCTCACCGGACTCGCGAACCGGAACACGTTTTTCGATCACGTCGAGCGAGCAATCGCCTTGATCAAACGCCGGTCGACATACCGGTTCGCCGTGCTCTTCATCGACCTCGATCATTTCAAAGCGGTCAACGACCGCTACGGACACATGGTGGCCGATCACTTGCTCGAAATCACGGCACGACGGCTGGAAAGCTGCGCCCGCACCGAAGACATCGTTGCCCGGATCGGCGGCGACGAGTTCGCCATTCTCCTCAACGGCATTCACGACGCGGCCGATGCCGAAGAAGCCGCCAGCCGGATCGGGGCGGAGATGCAAAAGCCGATCTTCGTCGATTCGCAAAACGTGCATGCGACGGTAAGCGTGGGGATCGCGCTGGGAGCTCCCGGGTACGACAACCCGGAAACCATTTTGCGCGATGCGGATTCGGCGATGTACGTCGCGAAGGCAGGCGGGCGCGCGCGTTCGATGATGTTCAGCGGTTCGGTGCCGACGATCGGTCAGCCGATGCCCGATCTCGTGGGCGACCTGCGCCACGCCGTCGAGCGCGGCGAACTGCGGATCGCATATCAACCCGTGGTGCGCCTGGAGGACGCGACGATCTCGGGGTTCGAGGCGCTCGTGCGCTGGGCGCACCCGCGGCGCGGGCTGCTCTATCCGGGCGATTTCATCGTGCGGGCGGAATCGAACAACATCGTCATCGCGGTGGATCGTTGGGTACTGGCCACCGCTTGCACGGCGCTGGCGGCCTGGCAAACCCGCTTCGCCGATCCGAGTTTAACGGTCAGCGTCAATCTCTCGACCAAACAGTTCACCCACGCGGATCTCATGACGCACTTGCGCGAAACGCTCGACGCGGCAAACCTCACGCCGCAAAACGTGCATCTCGAGATCACCGAAAGCGCAATCATGGAGAAGTCGAGCCGCGCGGAGCAGATGTTGGCGAAGGTATCCGACGCCGGCTTCGAATTGCACGTTGACGACTTCGGCGTCGGGTATTCGTCGCTCGCGGTGTTGCGCGACCTGCCGGTGAAAGCGCTGAAGATCGATCGCTCGTTCATCACCAAGATGGACTCACGCAACGGCGTGGAGCTCGTCCGGACGATCGTTCAGCTCGCGCACAATCTCGGACTTGCGGCGATCGCCGAAGGAATCGAAACCGCCGAGCAGCTCGAAATGCTCGGCGCGATGGGCTGTGACTACGGCCAAGGGTTTTTCCTCTCGGAACCCTGCGATGCCGATGCCGTCGAGCGACTACTGCGCGAACAAGCCGCGGGCAAGATGCTGGTTCGCTAAAGGGTCGGCTCACGCCGGGAAAAACGCGGGCGTTTGCCGGGAACCGGCAGCCGCTGCGGCGGATTTCGTGAGCATGGATATCGGGGCCGGCGGCCATCGCACCCACGACCACGAAGCCGGAAGCGCGTAGCGCGCCCGGCAACCGCGACGATCGTGGCGCTCGACCGGCGAATTGGGTTCTTGCTGTGGCTTGCGAAGGTCACCAGCAACACGTTCTATCCCGAGGTCAGCGTTCGGGCGATGCGCGCCGGAGCCGCCCAAATAAACCGGCGGTTTGGACTGCGCGATCCCGGCGGGATCGAGGCACGCGACCTCGCGATTCCGGCCGGCGACGGCGCGCACATCGGTGCCCGGCTCTATCGCCGCAGCGACGCCCGGAATCAGACGCTGCCCGTGCTGCTGTATTTTCACGGCGGCGGCATGGTGATCGGCGATATCGATTCGTACGATGGACTCATGCGCTACATCGCGCGCGAAGCACGCATCGCGGTCGTTGCGGTGAACTATCGCCTCGGTCCCGAGCATCCGTTTCCCCGCGGTCATGAGGACGCGTTCGACGCTTATGCCTGGCTCGCGCAGCATGCAGCGCAATTCGAGCTCGACCCGGCGCGGATCGCGGTCGGCGGCGACAGCGCCGGCGGCGGCCTTTCCGCGACCATTGCCAGCTACGCCCACGGACGCGGGCTCCCGCGGCCGGCATACGCGCTGCTGATCTATCCGTCGGTGGACGGACCGGGACGCTTTCCGTCGCGCGCGCGGTTCGCGGAGAATCTTCCGCTGACGCCGGCGTCGGTCGAGTGGTTCATGAAACATGCGACGCGCACGCTCGCCGACCGGGCGGATCCGCTCTACGTTCCGCTCGACGCGCCCGATCCGCAGGATCATCCGCCGGCATATATCCTCGCCGCGCAGTACGATCCGCTCGTCGACGAAGGACACGCGTACTTCACCCGCCTGCGCGATGCCGGCGTGCGCGCAGCATACGACCTGCGTCCGACGCTGCCGCACGCGTTCATCAACCTCGCCCGGGTCGTGCCGGAAGCGCAACGCGCGCTCGATGCGGGGATCGCGGCGACGGCCGTCGCGCTGGGCGCACGGCCGGCACGAGTCGCGGCGATCACCGGCGCAGGGGCCGGGATCGGACGCGCGCTGGCGATCGAACTCGCCGGCCGCGGTTACACCCTGGCGCTGGCCGATCGCGACGAAACCGGACTTGCGCAGACGGTCCGCGCGGTGCGCGACCGCAGCGCCGTGTCCAAGCACGTCGTTGAGGTCGCGCAGCGCGCCGCAGTCGAAGCCTTCGCTGCCGACGTGTTGCGCACGCACGGCCGCGTCGACGTCGTCATCAACAATGCCGGCGTGTCGAGCGCCGGCACGGTCGTCGAGTTGACGGTCGACGAAATCGACTGGCTCATGAACGTCAACTTTTGGGGCACCGTCTATGGCGTCAAAGCGTTTCTGCCGGCGCTGCTACAGTCGCCCGGCTCCACGATCGTCAACCTCTCGAGCGTTTTGGGACTGGTCGCGGCAGCAGGACAAGCGCCCTATTCGGCGAGCAAATTTGCCGTGCGCGGTTTTAGCGAGGCCTTGCGCGAAGAGCTGCGCGGAAAGGTGCACGTGCTGACCGTTTATCCTGGCGGGATCAAGACGAACATCGCGCGCTCGGCCCGCATCGCCGCCGCCGCCGACCAAGACGCGTATCGCCGCGGGATCGCCGCCTTCGAACGCAACGTGCTGACGCGTTCTCCCGAACAAGCCGCTCGCGCCATCGCTCGCGGTATCGAACGGCGCAGCGACATCGTGCTGGTCGGAGCCTACGCCCGCCGGATCGATGTGCTCGCACGGCTTTTCGGGCCGCGCGCCGCCCGGCTGATCCCGCGATGATGCACGCGACGACGACGCCGCCGCGGACGCTGCGCCTCGACGCCGAGGTCATCATCATCGGTGCAGGCTTCGGCGGTCTCGGGCTTGCGATCCAGCTCAAGCGGGCCGGCCGTTCCTCGTTCATCGTCCTCGAACGCGCCGGCGAGATCGGGGGAACCTGGCGCGACAACGTCTATCCGGGCTGCGCGTGCGACGTCCCGGCGATGCTCTACTCGTTCTCGTTCGAGCGCAGCGACGATTGGACGCGGATCTATCCGGCCCAAGCCGAGATCCTGGCCTATCTCAAGCGAATCTGCGACCGGGAACGCCTGCGCGAGCACATTCGCTTTCACTGCGATGTCAGTGAGGCACGTTTCGACGAAGCGGCCGGCATCTGGGCGGTCACGCTCGCCGGCGGCGACGTGGTGCGCAGCCGCGTTCTCGTCGGCGCGCTGGGTCCGCTCAACAAACCGAATTTCGGCGGCATCCCGGGCCGCGAACGCTTTGCCGGGCCGTCATTTCACTCATCGCAGTGGGACGACGCGGTCGACCTGACCGGCAAGAACGTCGCCGTCATCGGGACGGGCGCGAGCGCGATCCAGTTCATTCCGCAGATCGCGCCGCGTGCGGGAAAACTGACGATCTTCCAGCGCACGCCGCCGTGGGTCATCCCCCGCAACGACGGGCCGGTCGATCCGCTGCACCAGCTTGCGCGCCGGCTGGTTCCGGCCTACGCGCGCCTGGTGCGGCTGGCGATCTATTGGATGCTCGAAGTGCGGGCGCTCGGATTCGTCGTCAATCCCAAACTCCTCGAACGACAAGAGCGGGACGTGCGCAAATTCATCGAGCGCAACGTGGTCGATCCGGTCCTCCGCGCCAAAGTCACGCCGGCGTACCGTGCCGGTTGTAAACGCATCCTGCTCTCGGACGATTACTATCCGGCGCTCGCGCGCGCGAACGTCGAGTTGCTCGCTGGGGGCGCGAAAGAGATCCGGGCCGATTGCGTCGTTGCCGGCGACGGACGCGAGGTCGCGGCCGACGTCATCATTTTCGGAACGGGCTTCAAAGCAACCGAAGGGCTTACGCCCGTCCGCGTGTTCGGCTGCGGCGGCGTCGAACTGGCCGAGGCCTGGCGTGACGGCCTCGAAGCCTATCTCGGCACGAGCGTCAGCGGCTTCCCCAATCTCTTCCTGGTGATCGGACCGAACACCGGACTGGGACACAATTCGATGATCTTCATGATGGAAGCGCAGTACCGCTACATTCTGGGGGCGATCGGCTACTTGCGCACGACCATCGGCCGTACGCTCGACGTCAAGCCGAACGTGATGCACGCCTTCAACGACGATCTGCAGCGCCGCATGCGCGGCACGGTCTGGGCGACGGGCTGCTCGAGCTGGTATCAGGACGCCCGCGGCAAAAATGTTTCGCTCTGGCCCGGCTTCACGTTCGCGTTTCGCCGGCTAACGTCGCGCTTCAAGATCAGCTGCTACACTACTCGCTGATCTCGGAGCCAACGGAAGCCCAAGCGGTTGGGCTTGTTCCGGAGTGCTATGCCTTTTGCGTTTGGGAAACAAATGTTTTCTTTACAACAACATCGCATTGGTCAGCGGTTTGGAAGATGCCCGTCGAGCTTTTTCGCGCTATCATGGACTTCCGGAGATTTGTCAATGAGTGACATCGTGAAACGGATAGTTCGCTGCCCGTATACAGATGCAGCGCATTATCTCGCTGATTTTCTTGCCCAGCATCGAACGGGTGACGGCAGCACGCACGTTGCGTTACGCCTTCCGGCGAATGTCTTCGCCCAGCGGCGTCCGTTGCTCGAACGCCGGCTGTGTGCGACGCTCGGTTCGCTGGCCGCCAAGAAAGATCCGCAACAGGTCTGTTCGGTGACGTGGTCGCTGCCTGCCCTCATCGACGAGCTTCCGGAGTTCGGCGGTGTGTTGACGATCGCGAAGTGTCGCGACGATGACTCCTTCGAGATCGCCATCAGCGCCGGCGACGAAATCGCAACCCTGTCCGCAAACGGCCACGATATGACGCTGTTTCGCCGCATCACCCAGGCCTCCGCGCGCGAACTGCTGCGCACGATAGCGGAATACGTCGAGAACGCTTGGGCGCATCGGTCCGCTGCGCGGGCCGGCTACAACAAGCCCATGCAATACGCGATGCTCTTCGATGAGAAGCGGCGGCGCGCGCACTCCGACGTCGCACGATTGGTCCTCGACGCTCGGGTGAAGCGTCACGCGTTCGAACCTCACTGAGCTCGACGGATGGGTGCCCTGGGCTTCGCTCGGATGGGCACCCGCGGCTTCGCTCGGATAGGCGTCCGCGGCTTCGCTCGGATGGGCACCATCGGCTTCGCTCCGATGAGGGCCCTCGGCTTCGCTCGGGACGAAGCCTGATCCGAGGATTCGTCGAGCGGAGCCGAGACGAATCCATCCGGCCGCGGGTTGTCGAACGAAATTCGCTGAAACAGCCCGCGATGAGATGTCTTCTCGCGGTGTGCGCGCTGCTCGCGTGCTTCGCCGGTCCGCCCGCGCTCGCCGATGAAACGACCGCCCACCGGGCCGACGTCGAACGCAAGAGCGAAGCGGTGATGCCCTTTTCGATGACACGGACGCAGCACGTCTTCACGCCTAGCCCGGACGGCGGGACACAAGCCGTGATCGTCACGGACCGCGACCCCCAACAAATCGCGCTCGTCCGATCGCATTTGCGCAAGGAGTCCGCAGCCTTTGCCCGGGGTGACTTCTCCGATCCGGCCGCGATTCACGGCTCGGCAATGCCGGGGCTCTCGACGCTGCAGGCGAGTCGCGGGAAGCTGCAAGTCCGGTATGCCGACCTCGAAGACGGCGCACAAATCGTGTTCGTCAGTCGCGATCTCCGCACGATCGTCGCCCTTCACCGCTGGTTCGCCGCGCAAGTGAGCGACCACGCCGGCCACGCGACGATGATGAAGATGTAGCACCGGAGCGTTTCAATCGAACCCGACTTGTTACGGCGGACAGCTTGCGGCGAAGCCGCAAACGCGACGGATCGACGAAGTCGATCCTCTAGGGAGAGCGCTCGGTGCCGCCGTTTTCTCGCGAGCGTGACGGCGTGTCGTCCCACATGCCGACTGAATGGAACCCGGCATCGACGAAATGGACGTCGGACGTGACGGCGCGCGACAGGTCGGAGGCCAGATAGACGGCGGTATTACCGACGTCTTCGGGCGTGACGTTGTGCCGCAGCGGCGAAGCCGCGGCGACGCGCTCGAGAATCGTCTTGAACCCGCGAACCTGACGCGAACTGGCCGTCGAGATCGGACCCGCGGAGATCGCGTTGACGCGGATGCCGCGGTCGCCCAGATCGTACGCGAGGTAGCGGACGATCGACTCGAGCGCAGCTTTCGCGATTCCGGCCAGATTGTAGTTGGGAACGATCGCCGTCCCGCCCAGATACGTCAAAGCCATGACGCTCGATCCGTCGGCCAGCACGTCGACGAGCGCATTGGTCAAGCCGATGAGCGAATACGACGATACGTCGAGCGCCAGCGCGAAACCATCGCGCGACGTCGTATATACTTTGCCCTGGAGATCTTCCTTGCGCGTGTACGCAATGGAATGCACCAGCACGTCGAGCCGGCCGTAGTCGCGCTGGATGCAGGCGGCCAGATCGGCCAGCGCCTCATCCGAGGTCACGTCACACGCGTAGAATCGCGCGCCGCCGAGTTCAGCGGCAAGCTTTTCCACTTCATCGCGCACGCGCTCGCCCTGATAGATGAAACACAGCTGCGCGCCGTGCGCGTGCAGAGCGCGGGCGATGCCGGTCGCGATTGACCATCGATTCGCGACGCCGGTGACGAGCGCGATTTTTCCGTCTAAGAGTGCCACGAAGCTCCAGTATGAGACAGCCCAGCAGCCGGTGCCTTCTCCTGGCCGGTCGCCGCGCTGCTAAGTTGCTGCTGCGGTTCCCGATGCGTGCGGCTGCGGCAGCGCCTCACCCAGCAAAATGGCCAAAACGTCGGCAGCACGGTACTCGAGCCGGTCGGGTCGTACGAAGCGCCCGATTTCGACCAAGTCGTCGCCCGAAGTCACGATGCCTTTTTCCTCGATCTTGCCCTTGCGCCGCTGCGGTTGACCGATGGTGGCGAGCAGCGCGTTGCAAATGCACTTGCGCCCCACGGTCTCTGCGGGCTTGCCGCCTTTTTTCACGTACAGATTGACCGGCTCCGCCGAGCAGCGGTAGCCGATCGCCCCGTCATCGGTGCGATAGGCATCGCGCAAAAAGCCGAGATCGCAGATGCGCGGCCGCGCGAGGTACGTGCCTTCTTCGGAGACCGTGCCCTCCAGGCGAGCCACTTTGAACGGGAAATTGGTCGGCGAAGCGACCGGATCGGTAAAGACGCGCGCATCGCCGTTGACGACTTGCTCGATGATCGCGCGCTTGTAATCGGGCCGCAAGCCGGACTCGGCGCAGAACGCGAACGCGGTTCCGACTTGAATGCCCGCCGCCCCTTGCGCGAGCGCCTCGCGGAGTTTTTCCGCCGAACCATAGCCGCCGGCAAGCCAAAACGGCAACCCCAGTTCGCGGATCTTCTCCAGATCGACCCGATCACGCTCGCCGTACACCACCACACCGCCGGCATCGACTTGCATCTTTCCGCGCGGCGGTGCATTGTGACCGCCGGCCGTCGGGCCCTCGATGACGAACCCGTCGAGGCCGGACTTGATCTTCTTCACCAGCGAGGCCGCCAGCACGTTCGATGCCACGATGGCCAGAAACCGGGGCCGCACAAGCGGCGGGGGATCGGCGCCGATGAACTGGCTCGGGTCGAAGGTGAGGGCCGTCTCATCGCCCTCTTGCGCGCCGATCACGTTCAGCGGATAGGTCGCCGGCTCGTGCCGGGCCAGACGATCGAGTGCCTCGGGAATCTTGAGCGGAATCCCGGCGCCAACGATCACATAGCCCACGCCGGCCAAGAGCGCACCGTAGAGCGACGGCAGATGCGGAACTTGAATTTTTTCGAGATAATTGATGCCGACGGGGTTGGCGTGGCCCTCGCGTGCCAGCCAGACCTCGACGAAATTCGCGACGACCGTGAGTTCCAGCAGTTCGCGCGGGCTGTCGCGCACCGGCATCGGGACGCTCTTATACGGGTCGGTGTCGGCCTTGCCGCCCGGGATGAAGTAGGCTTGCCAGACCCGCTCGGCCATCGCAGACACCGGGAAATGGTCGAGCGCGCGACGCATGTGGCCGCCGGCATCGCCATCCTGAAGCCGCCGCGCCAGAATCTGATCGAGCGCCGTTCCGGAGACAACTCCGAGCTGCCCGAGTTCCGACACGGCGTGAGCCAAGCGCCAGGACGAGACGCCCGCGCCCATGCCGCCTTGGATGATCGTCGGGAAGTGGGTCATCTCCCACGCATTATCTCATGCGCCCCGCGAACCTCCGCGAAAGCCCCCCTTTTCCTCAAGCCTTACGCGGTGTGTTCCAGGCGGCAGGTCCGGGCGGCCTTGCTCGCCTGCCCGAGGGGGCTGCGCGCCCGGGCCGTCCGCTCACTTCGCCATGATGTGAACCGAGTTCATCCGCGCCCGCCTCGTTCGCAGGCGGAGATCCCCGGCCTCCGGGAGCAAATCCGGAAAACCACACCGTTTACCGGAAAGAAGGATTGATCGACGGGCGCCGCCTTCGACGGGACTTTCTCAAAGCGTCGCTGACCTGAACAGCTCGATCCATCGTGCAGCGGCCGTTGGCGCATGCATCGTCACGCCTTCGCACGACTCTTGCTACGTCAGCTTGCGTTCGCTTTCGCGAGCCCGGTTTGTACGTCTTCGGCGGTCATCGCCGGCTGCAACTCGACCTTCGCGTGCACGGCGTAAAAAAACGGCTCGCAAATCGACGGGATGTCGCTCGGGTGCTCCATATCGAACACGATGAAGCCGCACCGGTCACCCTCGAACGACGTAAAGTACGCCGCTTCGGGCTTCAGCCGTTCCATCGTCTCGGACATCACCTTTGCGAAGCGTCCATCCTTGATGGCGGCATTCGCCGCCTCCGCAGGCATCTGTATTCGCAGCATCATTCTCATCGCTTCCCTACCTTAACGCACGCGTATGCAAGGCCGTTCGAGCGGTCCGAACGGCGACATTGGCTGCCGCGCCGCGAGCGCCTTCGACGATCTCGCTCGCTAGAGACGCCAAGTCCCCCAACGCGAAGCGCTTCCTCGCACCCAGCCACCAAAAATGGGGCTCAGCCTATGACCAGCGAACGCACGCCCAACCCCGAATGAACGCATACTATTTAGCTGCAGTTTAGGACTCGAGTCGTTACGAAAACCTCGTTTTTGGGACGTTTGCGAACCCAGACGCGAAGCGGGTCCGCGTGTCCCCTAAACTTGTCCCGAAACGAAGCCCAAGCCCGGAATGCCTGGTTGGCTGCACGGGCGTGTCGACGGACGAATAAGCGACGGCGCTGCAGCTCGACGCTCGACACGCTGCGTGGTGCGTCGTCATTCACGAAGATGCCGCCTCGGAGGCGCTGCGATCGCGATGTGCGCCGGGCGATACCCTCGTCGTCTGGGACTCGATCGGCTCGGGCCAAGCTCGCGGCATCTGCTCGACTCGGGCGAAGCGCTGCGTTGGCGAAGCGCTTCGTAAGCGGGGGTAGCGCTACCATCGTCACCCGAATACATTGTTACCGGGACCGCAGCCGGCAAGATGCTCTACTTTATGACTGGCGCCGTCGGCAATTCGAGCGCGAGCTTTCCCGCGAACGCGCCGTCACCGATCTTGCTGCCGCGACCGCGCTGGTTCGCGAGGCGAAAAAGATGCGCGGTGGCGGTAACAGTGCAAACCACGTCGCAAGCCGTTTCCGCGTTGGCCGCTCGACGCTCTGCGGCCCGCGCGCAATGTTGCGAAGAGTCTTTCCGGCCGGGTGGTAGAAGGTTCGTTCGTCCGGCGCGCGTTGTGGCGCGATGGACTTTTCGTCGGTTCCCAAGCAGGAGTTCGTATGAATTCTGAATCTCTTCGCGCCGCACGGATACGCGGCGCATCGCCTACCCCGCTGTGGCGGCGCATTCTCGCTGCGGCCACGCTGACGGCTTTCACCGCGGTATCAGCCGGCGCGCTCGCGGTCAGCCCGCAGCCGGCCGCCGCCGCCGACCACGCGTCGCTCTGGCAACAGTTCAGCTCGCAACTGAAGAATAAATATGCCGGCAAGCAGGTCCGGGTGATCATGATCAACGACCCGTTCCTGCCCGCCTTCAACAAGATGAGCGACGCGTTCAGCGCCCTGACCGGAGCCAAAGTCAGCGTCGACACGTTCGGGTACGACGCGACGTATCAAAAAGAAGTGCTCGCCTGCGGGCAAAACGACAAGACGTACGACATCATCGTCTTCGATGTGCCATGGACGCAAAAATTCGTGCCCTGCACGGATTCACTCAACCCGTACGTCAAGAAGACCGAAACCGCATTCTTGCAATATGACGATTTCTTCCCGGTGATGCGCGAAGCTTCGCAGTGGGAAAACCAAATCGTCGGTTTCCCGTTCGCCCCGTATTTCGTACTCCAATCCTACAACGCAAAATATTACAAGACGCTCGGTCTTTCGCCGGCCAAGACGCTCGATGAGTTCGTCAGCAACGCCGCGGCCGCGACCAAGAACGACAAACTCCCCAATGTCTATGGCACGTCGATGAACAATCAGGCCGGAAGCGCCGTCGGCCAAGCGTTCTTCGAGTATATTTACAACTTCCCGGGCGGCAAACCGTTCACCAGCGAGTATCCGGGTTCGGCCAAGCCCTATTCCAACATGACGCCGTTGTTTGCCAGCAAACAGGGTCTCGAAGTGATCGAGCTGTTCAAGAAACTGCTCGCGTCGCAACCGCCCGGCGCGCTCAACAGCGCCTGGCAATCGCGTCAAACCGCGTTCGCAACCGGTCACGTCGCCGCCGTGAACGAGTGGGACGTCACCACGCCGTCGCTTTCGGATCCAGCCCAATCGACCGTCGTGAGCGACTTCGCCACGGCCGACTTTCCGACCAACGGAAAACTCGTGACCCAAGTCGGGGGCTGGACGATGGGCATCAACAAGTACGGAACGCAAAAAGACATCGCGTGGGACTTCATCAAGTGGTTCACGAGCCCCGAAACGGCGCTCGCGTTCTCGAAAGCCGGCGGCTTCCCGCAGCGCACCTCGCTGCTCTCCAACGCCGACCTCAACACGCAGTACCCGTGGTACGCGTCGCTCAAGACCTCGGTGCCGACGGCGTTCGCCGACTGCCGGCCGCGCATCAGCCAAAGCTTCGACATCATCAATACCCTGGGCACGTACATCGGCAAAGCGCTTGCCGGAACGATGTCGACCAAGGACGCGATGCTCGGCGCCGATCGCGAGATTGGAACGATGCTCAAAAAAGCTGGGTATCGCGTCGACTCGCTGACCGAGTAAGGTCTTCGCGTCACGAGTAATCGATAAGGGGCGACTCGAAGATGCGAGCCGCCCCCGAACTCGTTCTTCCAGCAGCGAGGGTGCAGGTTTGGCTCACGAAGCGGCTCGGTCGACGTCTCCAGCTCGGCCTCCGGAGCGGGTCTCGCTCAAACGGCAGATCTCCGACGGACAACTCGGCGGATACGTGTTACTCGCGCCGGCGATGATCCTGCTGCTCGGCCTGACCCTCTACCCGCTCATCTATTCAATCTATATCAGCTTCACGGATTTCCATCTGGGAAGTCCCGAACCAACGCATTTCGTCGGCTTCGGAAACTACGTGCGCATGGCGAGCGACGCCCTGTTCTTGGGTTCGCTGTGGGTCTCCGCAAAGTTTCTCATCGTCGCGATTCCGCTGCAGCTGCTCTTGGGTTATCTGTGCGCGTCGGTCTTTCGCGCCGCCCAAGGCGCACCGTTCTCGCGCCTCCTGCGCACCATCTTCATTCTCCCGACGATGATCACGCCGCTCTGCATCGGCCTGTTCTGGAACTATATTCTCGATCCGTTGACGGGCGTGATGAACTGGGTGCTCTCGACGCTCCACCTGCCCGCGCTGCAGTGGCTGTCGTCGACCGAGACCGCACTGCCCACGCTGATCGCGATCTACCTCTGGGAGTGGACACCGTTTACGACGGTTCTGTTCATTGCCGGCCTGCTCTCGATCTCGCCCAGCATCTACGAAGCAGCGAAGCTCGACGGGGCGAACTGGTTCAACATGGCGCTCCGGATCGACATCCCGCTGCTGGGCAGCGTCATCTCGGTGGCCGCCATCCTCGCGGTCGTCGAAGTGATTCGGCTCTTCGACATCATCTTCGGCACCACGCAAGGCGGTCCGGGCAGCGCCACCCTGACCAACGCCGTCGCGATCTACCGGATCGGCTTTCAGAACTTCGACACGGGATACGCGGCGGCGGCGTCGCTCGTCATCCTGATCATCACGATCGTCGTCGCTCAAAACCTCGCCCGCAAGCTCGTCGAGGAGAACGCCTGATGTCGGCCTCGTCGGCGCGCCGTCTGTTCGCTCCGGTCGTGTCCGTGTTTCTGGCCGCCGCCGTGGTCGCCCCGATCTTCTGGATCGTGCTGACGTCGTTCAAGACGTTCGTCCAAGCGCAGGCCATTCCGCCGGTCTGGCCGAGCTTTTCCAACGTCGGAAACTATGTCGAAACGTTCGCTGGGGCGCAGAACGCGCTGCAGCCGCTCGAGCAGTCGCTGTTCGTCGCGACCGTGACGATGGCGATCACGACGCTCATCGGCATTCCCGCCGCCTACGCGCTCGCGCGTTACAAGATTCCGCGCAAGAAAGACATTCAGTTCTACATTTTGAGCACGCGCTTCATGCCGATCATCGCCGGCATCGTTCCGCTCTCGGCGCTGCTCTCCAAAGCCGGGCTGTACGGGTCGACCTTCGGCCTGATCATCGTGTACGTGAGCATCAATTTGAGCTTCTCGGTTTGGCTGCTCACGATCTTCTTCCGCAACGTCCCCAAAGAAGTCGAAGAAGCCGCTCGGATCGACGGCGCAAGCCGGGTCGCAACGCTCTGGCTCGTAACGATTCCGATGGCGCGCGCGAGCATCATCGTGGTCGCGCTCTTCACTTGGATTTTCGCTTGGAATGAACTGCTCGATGCGCTGGTGCTCACCAACGGCGACAGTCAAACGCTGCCGGTCTTCCTGGCGAAGTTTGCCAGCAACACGCTGACCCAATACCAGCAGATGGCCGCGGTCGCCACGATGCAATCGCTGCCGGCCGTGCTGCTCACGTTCTTCGCGCAAAAGTACATCGTCACCGGGCTCTCGATGGGCGCACTCTCGGCCGAGTAGAAGCGCGCCGCGACCAGCGCGCGAGCCAGCTCAAACCGCCGCAGCGGTTGTCATGCCTGCGCCGCTCGCCTCGCTTTCGCTTCAGGCGCCCGTTCGCGCCAGCGCATGGAGAAAGCTCCCATTTGGAGAATGGAAGCTTTCTCGGTTCGCGGCTCCGGTCGAGCTTAGTTGATGGTCAGATTCAGATTAGCGTCACAGTTGATGCTCATGAGTGTCGTGACGGCGTTGGGGTTTTGCCCGCTATGGTAGTTCGGGTTGCCGGCGATTTTGTTGCCCGTGGCCAGGGTACCGGCCCCTGGATAATTGCCCACGGTGGGGACTTGGTTGGCCGGGTTGTAGGTCGTGTACGTCTCGCCGACCAACGGCGTATTGGGTCCGCTGGCGGCATTTTGCAACGACAGCGTAGCTGTTCCCAGTTTGACGCAGCGCGCTTCGAACGACTGCCCGTAGGTTGAGAGGGCAGGAACGTAGTAGCCGCCGCTAGGGGCTCCCGTGAGTTGGGTTCCAGGAGCGGTGAACGGCGCTCCGGGTTGGGTCAGCGTCAAAATGCCGTTAGCATCGGTTTCGACGACGGTGAAGCCGCCGTTATCGAAGGTGGTGCTGCTTTGCGAAGAAATCGGGAAGCTTTCGAAGTCGGCGCCGATCGCTGTCAACGTATAAACGCCGCCCGTGCCCACGGTAGCATCCGGGGTGAACGAGCTCGAGCAATTCGTATTATCGACCGGCCCGTTGGCGCATTCGATATAGCCTGACGAAAGAACGCCCATGAGAGTCAAGGTTGCCGCCGGATTGGAACCCGGCTGCAGCGAGTACACGTTTTGCGCTTCCGAAAGGATTACTTGAGGCGCATTGCCGAGAATCTCGACGCCGATCCGGTGCTTACCGGGAATGGTGTCGATACCGATGGTGTAGGTGTAATAGCTCCCGCTGCCCGCATACGCCACGGTGACGACGGTATTTCCGTCCGGACTCGTCGTCGGACTGGCCAGTCCTGCGCTGATAACGGCGGCATTGAGAACTTTGGTGCCGTCGACAATGAGCGTAATGTTGTTTTGGCCGGGGGAGATGAACTTCGGCGTGCGATTCGCCGAGCTGGCTGAAGCTTGCGAGTCGTTTTGCGGCACGGTGAAGGAAAGTGAAACCGTAGCCCGATTTTTGGCGGACGTACCGGGCAGCGTGACCGGCGTGACGGCGTTGCCGCTAGCGCTGCCGGCAGAACCACCACCGCAAGCCGTCAAAAGGAAAAGACCCGAAAGGGCAAGCGGTGTAAGACAAGTTGTCACCGCACTTAATTTCGTCATATTAGGAAGAGTAGGATGAAAGAAACGCCGTGCCGCGTGTCGTTGGCAATGGGGATTCGGGCGTTGTTGCCCTATTGCAATAAAGTCGGCTTTTCGGATGCTACAAGCCGTATAACATGTGCCTCGCGGAGCTCGAACTGCGCGAACGCATCCGTCACTGAAAGCGTCAGATTATCCAGCGGGAAATCCTCGACCGTGAACGCGGTAGACCAGCTAGTCGCCGCAGCGCTCGACCGGCTCGAACATGTCGTCATCTGCAGTAATGTTGATCTATCTATGCAGCGCTTCAGGACTTTGCATGAATCGCTTTGATCACCGCTTCCACCACGGCTGCTGGGTCTGGATTATGAGGAGGAAAACCAATACGGGACGGGCCTTTTGAGCTTCCAGTCAGATTTCCGGAAAAGTCGAAACCGGGTTTTCCCGCAGCCGATGGTCCAGGGGCGGCAGACTAACATTATAGAGCAGCGCGTCGGCTGTTCGCGACCCAGCGCCTCGCGGATGACCTTCGCACCGGCCGTGCTTTCATCGAAGCCGCCGACGAAGACCGCGGAATCGTTGCGCGCGCTCTTCCGACGCCGGCTCTCACGGGGGCCATGAGAGCCCGCAACGAAGTGTCGGTGACGGTGGGCGGAACGCGATGGCGGACGGGGCAATCTTCGTCGAATCG
Organism: Candidatus Velthaea sp.; assembly: GCA_050012475.1. Classification (GTDB taxonomy): domain Bacteria; phylum Vulcanimicrobiota; class Vulcanimicrobiia; order Vulcanimicrobiales; family Vulcanimicrobiaceae; genus Velthaea. The sequence goes on along the minus strand of JBEKHC010000037.1, from coordinate 15,906 downwards.
TCGACCTTTCAGTGTGGTGACTGTCGCCGATCGACGAGCGAAAATCAACTCGCGCGCGAAACACGGCGGCAGCGAAATGGCGGTCTTTGATGTACGGTGTAATTCGGCAATACGATATCGACCCCGGCCAAATTGACGCGATCGTCCACCGTTGCCGCGAACGATTCTTGCCCATTCTCAGTAAGGCGGTGGGGTTCGTCTCGTGGACGCTGATGGATGCCGGACCGGCCGGCTTGATCACGGCGAGCGTCTTCGACGACGAGCTGAAGGCCGATTATGCTGCGGGTTGGTACAAAGAGAATCAAGCGGCACTGGCTCTTGGTCGTCCGCAGGTCACTCGCGGGCCGGTAGTGACTCGTTCCGTGGTCGAGCACGTGCCGGAAGGCTACGGGTTCCTCTGGCGTTGCCCGGTCAGGGTTAGCGGCATTTACGAGGCGACGCACCGCATTCGCGATAGCCTCGTGCCGCTGATCGCCGCCCTGCCAGGATTTGCGTCGTATGGGGCGATCGACGCAGGCGCAAGCACGGTCGTGTCGCTGAGCATTTTCAAGAATCGGGAATATGCGGATGCAGGCAATCGGCAGACGGTTGCGTGGGTCAATGAACGACTCGCTGAATGTGTCGCTCAACCACCGGAGATCATCCCCGCCGAAATCAAACTACGCACTTCGACGACAGCGGTCACGACATAGCCGCCGCTCGAAGCTGCCAGCCGTGAAGGCCCCGCGGCGGCGCAGCAAACACGAACGACAGACGGCAACGCGTCGTATCTTTGAGCTGGGTAGCCGGCAATCGCGCGCCGGATAACCGTTACAGTGAACGTTGCTCTTGATATTGGCGACGCTTACTTTCACGCATGAGAGCCGTCAGGCGCTCGTCCATCTCTACGCCAGCCCGCAGGTCAGCGAGCGCCTCGTCCTCCGTTCGACCGAATCCCGTAAGCCTGCGCCCTTCAACCGAAGTATACGTCGTAACGCCATCGGCAACACGTTCGAATTGCTTGTTCTCCATCGTTAAACGTTCGAGAACGCGACGGTGCCCGACCTCTTGCAACGGCGCGCAGTCTTTCCTTGGAACGCCTACCTGTTCTAGAAGACGGACATGCGAGCACTTAGCTGGCGTGGTCGCGCGACCGACGTCATCGCTTACCTAACGCGAAACTTCCGCCTGTGACTCGAATTGACGACGGACGCACTCTGCATTTGTATCGCAACGAGGGATGTCGTTTGATTTCCGCGAGCGTCGGCACGAGGCTCTCGAAGGGCGCGCTCGGTCGGGGAAGAGCGCGCCCCACGAAGGTCTGCCCCATAATGCGGATCAGTCGCGGAGGTGAGCCGTCATGAACGAGTGCGCGCGAACGGCGAGGTCGTAGCCGTCGGTCCAGAGGTTGCGCCATACCCCAAGAATGTTCGATAGCGTCGGTGAGACGATCGCCGAAGAAAAGCTTTCGAACGTGATCGTGCCCGCATAACCGCGCGCGCGCAGCGCTTTGAAGAACGTCGAGAAATCGACGGAGCCCGAGCCGAGATAGCCGCGGTGGCTTTCGCCGATGTGGACGTAGACCAGCTTATCGCCGCAGCGCTCGACCGGTCCGAACATGTCGTCCTCTTCGATGTTCATGTGGTACGTGTCGAGGTGGACACCGACGTTGGGCTCGTCGATCTCGGCAATGAACGCCAGCGCCTGATCCGCGGTATTGAGCAGATTGGTCTCGTACCGGTTGACGACTTCGAGTCCGAGCGTCACGCCTTTGGGCGCGGCTTCGCGCGCCAAACGTTTGAGCACGGCGATCGCGTTCGCCCGGCCGGCAGCCGTCGGCGGATGCATGTATTTCTGGAACGCGCTATAGAGGATGCCGCCCATGTACGGAGCGCCGAAGTCGACCGCGCACTGCAAAGCGGTTCGCAGCATCGCTTCACCGGCCGCGACTTTGTCTTTGTCTTCGCTCGAGATGTCCGTCGCGGCCGCCAAGCCCAGCGAACACGTCGCCTTGAGGCCGTGTTTATCGAGCAGCCGGCGGGTCATCGCCGCATCGACCGAGGACGGGTCGAGCAGCGCAATCTCGATGAGATCGTAACCGGCGCGCTTGGTTCCCGCTATCGCCAGGGCCGCTTCGCTCTCGCTCCAGCCGCCCGTCCAGACCAGCGCGTGGACGCCGAGTTGATTCATGGTCGCCTCTTTTCAATTTTCGACGATCGTTCGGCCATGGCTCGCCGATCGCGATCGCTACGCTGCGCGAACGTGCCATACCGGAGATGCTCGCTACACGGCGTGGCCGAACCTGCTGCGTTTTCGGCCGCGCGCGAACGCCGCCGGTCAGCCGCCGCCGACGACACAGCCGCGGCCGCCGAAGCCGACTTGCTTGACGCGTCCGTCTTCGACGAACACCGGTACGGTGCGCGCGCCGCCCGTGAACGCGAGCATCCGCGCGAGCGCGGCACGGTCGGCTTCGACGTCGTACTCGGTAAACGCAATGCCGCGCCACTCGAGGTCTTCGCGCAGCTCGGCGGTAAACGGGCAGCCGGCCGTGCCGTAGAGTTCGTTCATCGCTAACAGATGCGGGGCAGCGGATCCCCGACGAGCATGTCGACGATTCGGCTCGAACCGAACGGCGTTTTGCATTGCACGAGACCCGCCGGTCCGGCGACGATCTCGCCGATGCTGACGGCTTCTTCTCCGCCCGGGATCGCGCGAATGGCCGCCAGCGCGGCCGCCTCCGCATCGGGCGCGACGATCGCCAAAAACTGCCCCTCGTTGGCGACGTGCAGCGGATCGATGCCGAGAATCTCGCTCGCGCCTTTGACGACGTCGCGAATCGGCAGCAGCCGCTCCTCGATCACGATGCCGGCGCCGGCGTCGCGCGCCAGTTCGTTGAGGCTCGTCGCGACGCCGCCGCGCGTCGGATCGCGCATCCAGCGCACCCCGTCGCCCACCGCGCCCAGCAGCGCCTCGACGTACGGCCAGACGCTGCGCGAATCGGATTGCAAGTCGGCGCGCAAATCGATTTCGCCGCGAGCGAGCAGGATCGTGATGCCGTGGTCTCCGATCGGGCCGCTGACGATGATCCGGTCGCCGGCCTTCACGCGCTGCGGCCCCAGTTCGATCTCCGACGGATCGCCGATGCCGGTCGTCGTGACGTAGAGGTCGTCGGCTTCGCCGTGGTCGACGACCTTGGTATCGCCGCCAACGAAAACGACGCCCGCGCGCGCGGCCGCAGCCTGCATCGCTTTGAGTTCGGCGCGCAGGATGGCCACCTCGAGCCCGGCTTCCAAGATGAACGAACACACTAACGCCCGCGGCCGCGCGCCCGAAACCGCCAGATCGTTGACGGTCCCGTTGACGGCCAGATCGCCGATCGAACCGCCCGGAAAACGCAGCGGCCGCACCACGAACGCATCGGTCGTCAACGCGACGCTTGCCGAGCGCAGCGCCACGATCGCAGCGTCGCCGAGCGCGCCGGCGCGACCGTTCATGAGGTGCGGAACGATGAGTCCTTCGATCAGCCGGCGGCTGGCTTTGCCGCCGGCACCGTGGACGAGTTCAATATGTTCGTCGCGAAACGAGATCGGAATCGCGCTGCCTTAGACTTCGGCGTACGCGGGCTGCATCACGTACTTGAAGTGCGCCGCGCACGAGCCTTCGGACGACACCATGAGCGCACCGATCGGATGTTCGGGCGTGCACAGCGTTCCGAACAGCCGGCACGCCGGCGGCTTGATCAAGCCGCGCAAAACCTCGCCGCATTGCGCTTCGGGATGATCGGCAGCGACGACGCCGCGGGTCTCGAACTTGACCTCGGCATCGAACGCGGCGAATTCGGGCCGGATGCGCAAGGCCGATTTCGGTAGCATCCCCAGGCCTCGCCACTCGAACTCGTCCCGAATCGCGAAGACGCGGTCGATCGCCGCGGTCGCCGCCGGATTGGCTTGGGCGGGCACGAACCGGGCGTACTCGTTCTCGAGTTTGGCCTCGCCGTTCACGAGTTGTCGAACGACCATCAGCGTCGATTGCATCAAATCGATGGGCTCGAAACCCGAGACGACGACGGGACGCCGGTATTCATCGGGGATGAAGTTGTACGCGTCGGCGCCGGTGACGGTCGCAACGTGACCCGGTCCGATGAACCCGTCGATGCGCACCTCGCCCGAATCGAGGACCGCGCGCACGGCCGGCGGTACCAGGATGTGATTGCAGAATACGCTAAAATTCGTGACGCCCAAAGCGTGAGCGCGCAATAGCGTGAGTGCCGTCGACGGCGTCGTCGTCTCGAAGCCGATCGCGAAGAACACGACCTCCCGGTCGGGATTCTTTTGCGCCACCGCGAGCGCGTCCATCGGGCTGTAGATCATCCGCACGTCGGCGCCGCGCGCCTTGTGTTCGAGCGCGCTGCCCGCATGTCCGGGGACGCGCATCATGTCGCCGAACGCGGTAAAGATGACGCGCGGATCGTGCGCGATCGCCAAGCCTTCGTCGACGCGGCCCATCGGGAGCACGCACACCGGGCAGCCCGGCCCGTGAATGAACTCGATGCCGCTGGGCAGCAGGCTGGCCAGACCGAAGCGGTAGATCGCGTGCGTATGTCCGCCGCAGACCTCCATGATGCGAAACGTCCGGTCGCCCGCAATTTTGGCGATCTCGGCGGCAATGCCGTGGATGATCGCGGGGTCACGATACTCGTCGACGTACTTCATAAAACCACTTGCCGTTCGGCTTCGCCGGTTTCGCCGAGCATCATCAACAGCTCGATTTGCTCGCGCGCATCTTTCTCGCTGACCTTGCTCATCGCGAAGCCGACGTGCAGCAAGACCCAGTCACCGATCGCCAGATCCTCGCTGCGCAGCAAATCGACGTTCACCCGGCGCTCGACGGAGAGCACGTCGACGACCGCGATGCCCGGTTCGCCGGCGGGAAGACTCACGATCTTGGCCGGCAGTGCGAGACACATGCGACGTTCTCCGTTCTGAAATTTGTTGCCCGAGTCGGCGATCGCAGCGTACCGTGCGTACGGCCTTCCCGAGGCTTCTCGCCGTTCGGACCGAAATCCGTTTGCCCGATCACCGCGTCAGCCGCGGCAACCGGCTCCGCCACGCGAACCCGCTTCTCGCCGCGGCCGGCGAAGCTTGGTCGACCGAGCGCGCCGTGCGCCGGCTCGTTCGGAGCGAGCGCCGGCGCCGGCGTTCGGCTTCGTCGTTCATCGGCAGCGCCGGATAGTCTCATCGGATGAAGCGCACCCGGCGACGTTAGCCGGGGCCACGCGGCTCGGGGAATGCATAACGCGCGATCAGGCCGCGGGCCACGAGGTCGACGCTGCGCGCCACGGGTTCGCTCAGCGGCGCGCCGTAGTCGAGCGTCTGCGCCTCGATGAGCGTCACCCGCACGTCTTTCGGATACTGCTCTTTGAGCAGCCAGCGCGCAAACGCGATGGCATTGTCCCAGCGAAACGCATGCAAGTTCATCCCCGCAAGCGGCGGTACTTCCAGCTCGTCGCCGGGCAGCTCGAAGACGTCGCCGGGGGTCGACCCGCTCGTACACGCGTCGACGATGACAACTTCGCGTGCACCGGCCATTTGAAGAGCGACGTCCATCCCGGCCGTCCCGCCGTCCACCAAGCGCACGCCTTGCGGACAACCCAATTCTCGAATCTTCCGCACGAGGAGCGGGCCGGCAGCGTCATCACCGCGCAGCACGTTGCCGCACCCGACGATGACGACGTCGCCCGTCACGAACCCTCGTCGGGAACGTCGTTCGGGACCTCGATCGCCACGACGTGCAGTTCGCGGCCAGCAAGGATCTCGGGCGCGACGCCGGGGCAGGTTGGGCACCCCAGCTCCCATTGACTGGGCGGGCGGCGTTCCACGCCGCACGCCGGGCAGCGCACGTTCAAGCCGACGTCGCGAAATTCCAGCCGTGAGCCGGCCGCCACGCTCCCGGCGGTCGCCAAGTCCCAAGCGAACGCGAGGGCATCTTTATCGACGCCCGCGCATTCGCCGATCTGGAGCGTCACGGCGTCGATGCGCGCAAAACCGCGCGTCGATGCAACGTCGTTGACGGTATCGACGATGCTCAGCGCAAGCGAGAGTTCGTGCACGACGTTCAGGAGTGTGTCGGGCTTTGCCCGACACGCGACGGGCGGCTCGGCGAAGCCGAACGCGATGGATTCGTCGAGCAAAGCCGAGGCGAATCCACTATCGCACGCCGTAGCGTTCGTTATACACGACGTCGGCAAGCGGAGCGCGCGCTTCCCAGCCCGCACGCACCAGGTCTGGCTCGCTCTCGAACGCGCTGACATACCCGACGCACAGATACGCCACGACGTTCAGATTCGGCGGAACGGCCAAGATCGTGCGCAGCCTATCGGGATCGAGGATGCTCACCCAGCCGACGCCGATGCCTTCCACCCGCGCCGCAAGCCAAAGATTTTGGATCGCGCAAACCGTCGAATAGAGCGCCGTCTGCGGAATCGTTCGCCGGCCCAACCCATGGCCGCGGGCCGGATCCTCGTCGCACAGGACGCAGATGTTGAGCGGCGCATCGAGGATGCCTTCGAGCCGTAGCCGGCCATAATTCTCCTGGCGCTCGCCGGAGTAACTTCGTCGCGCCACGGTGTTGGCTTCCACGAACGCAGCGTGGACGTCGGCGCGCGTCCGTTCGTCGCGAACGACGATGAACCGCCATGGTTGTGAAAGCCCGACCGAAGGTGCGCGATGCGCGGCTTCGAGGACGCGCTGCAGCGCTTGCGGGTCGACCTCGTCAGGCACGAAGTGGGCGCGCACGTCTCGCCGGGCCTCGATCGCGTGATACACTGCCGCGCGCTCCGTGGCGCTGAACCCGGCCGAGTGCGTCACGTCATATCCCGCATGCCGCTGGCTTCTTCCGCCGTGCCGATCGAACCCGCGTCCCGCATGACCGGCGCCGCCCAGATCGGTCTACCGGCTGACGAGCGCCGAGAGCACGCGATGCAGGCAAACGCATATCGTTACGATTCGCCCGCGCCGGTAGGACCGCGTCAAAAAGGTCGTTCCGTAACGGCTCCTCCGCCCAAAACGCCGGCGTCCCGGATCTCCGCGTCGGCAGGCCGATCGGCCGATATTCTTTTTCGGCATGAGCCAAGGCGATGGCCGCGCGGCCCCCTCGACGCGAATTGTCACTGCGCTGCGGATGAAGCGCGCGATGATCGTACTCGCGGGCTGCTCTTAACGAATGAAAAGCATCGCCATCACGAACGCTCGATCAAAGGCGCTGCCGATTCCCTTTCGGCGAGGGCCCACGACGATCGTTCCGAGTTCCGGTTCGGTCAGGTTCGGTCCGCGGCCGGCACATTGAATGTCGGCCGTTTGCACAAAGGCTGCCGGCACCCGGGTCGCTGAGTGGCAACGATGCAAGCCAAAGCCTATCGTCACGACTCAGCGCGGGCGGCGGACCCGATCGAGCAGGTACTTCCGCCAGGCCAAATGGCCGCGATCGGGCTGCAGCACGTTCTGGTGATGTACGCCGGCGCGATCGCCGTGCCGCTCATCGTCGGCAGCGCGCTCCACCTGCCCAAGGAGCAGCAAGCTGCCTTAATTAACGCCGATCTCTTCGCCTGCGGGCTCGCGACGCTGCTGCAGTGTATCGGCCTCGGCGGCGTCGGCATCCGGCTGCCGGTGGTAATGGGCGTGACGTTCGCCTGCGTCGGGCCGATCATCGCGTTGGGGAACGCTCACCTCGGGCTGCCGGTCATTTATGGATCGGTAATCGCGTCGGGCATCTTCGCGGTCGCGATCGCGCCGGTGTTCAGCCGCATGTTGCGCTTTTTTCCGCCCCTGGTCACCGGCACGGTCATCTTGACGATCGGCATCACGCTGCTCGCCGTCGGCATTCAGTGGGCCGGGGGCGGCGTCGGCGCGCCGAGTTTCGGTTCGCCGAAAAACATCGTTCTGGCCGCGCTGGTGTTAGCCGCGGTGCTGCTGATCAACCGCTTCGCGCGCGGTTTTTGGGCGAACATTGCCGTCCTGCTGGGCCTTGGGATCGGATTCGTGGCCGCATTGCCGACCGGCGCCGTCGACTTTTCCGGCGTCGCGCAGGCCCAAGTCATCGACATCGTACGGCCGTTCCGCTTCGGGCTCCCGCAATTCAATCTCGGGGCAATCGTCTCGCTGTGCATCGTCATGATCGTGACGATGGTCGAGTCGACCGGCATGTTTTTGGCGCTCGGCGAACTGTGCGAACGGCCGGTGACGCAGCGCACGCTGGTGCGCGGTCTGCGCGCCGATGGCGTGGGCGCGATCATCGGCGGTTGCTTCAACCCGTTTCCGTACACGTCGTTCTCGCAGAACGTCGGGCTGATCGGGATGACCGGCGTGCGCAGCCGCTGGGCGGTCGCGACAAGCGGCGTGATTTTGATCGTCCTGGGTCTGTTTCCGAAGCTCGCAACGGTCGTGGCCTCGATACCGGCCGCGGTACTCGGCGGCGCCGGCATCGCGATGTTCGGGATGGTTGCCGCAACCGGGATCAAGATTCTGTCCGGCGCCCGTTTGAGCGAACGGCACAACTTGCTCGTCGTCGCCGTCAGCGTGGGCATCGGCATGATCCCGCTGGTGTCCCCGACGATGTTCGCGCAATTGCCGAATTGGACGGCACCCTTCGCCCATAGCGGCATCACGCTGGCCGCATTTACCGCCGTTCTCCTCAACGCATTGTTCAACGGCAACGGCGACACGGAACCGGCGCGTCACGCCGTCGTGCCGTCGGTCTCCGGCGAGATCGTCGAGCGGGCGGCCGTTTGAAATCAGCTTCGCCGACGTTTGTCCTGCGCCAGCAAATCGATGATGAAAAGCTCGCTTGGGCGTGCTTCGTCCAGTGCTGCCAACATCAAGGCCTGTTGGCTAGCGGCGCCAGACCGCCCTAGTGGCGCGCAGGCAGCTGCGGCAGCAGCAGCTTGCGCAGCCGACAATCGGCCGCCGGCGGTCGTTGCGAGCAACACCGGATAGAGGGCGGAGCACATCCGGGTGCGGTCGACGGCTTCCATTGCAAGCCCGAATGCCGACTGCACGCCCGAATGCCGACGAAATTTGAGGTACGTTCGCCATCCGATAGACCTCGCTGGTCCGGTTGGCCCCGGCCGCGTGAAAAAGCGCCGGATTGAAGAACACGGCGTCGCCTTTCGCCAGCGGCAATTGCACGTAATGCGGGCCTTGGATTCCATTCGATGTCCTCGCAAGTCGCCGCAGTTTTCATCCCGCTCTCGCTATAGAACCGCTCTCACTATAGAACCGCCGGATAGAACCGCCGGTTCTGTCCCGTCGACGCGCCGATCGCCTTGCGACCTCGAAGCCGACGACCGGGGCCTCGCCGCCGGGGCGAACCCAAGCACACGTCAGGCCGAAGACGAGTTCGGGAAATTGCCTCCTGAACTGCGCCGGGCGCCGCATCGATTTCGCCTACGCGTTGAAATTGGAGAGAACTTGGAGAGCGGACCAGTGGAGCGTCCCGCGATCGAGCGGCGGCGGCCCAGCTCCGCGAACGCGGCGTGCAGCTTAGCGATCGGCCGCGTCATCATGGCCGAGTCCATGCCTTGCGAAACCGTTTGCCTCGGCCAGACACGCAGCCGAGTCTACGTCTTCTTCGCTTTTATTTCGTTACGCAGCGTTGCGGCCGAAATTCCGCTCGCCTGTCTTCATAATAGGTGAACGGCAGCCGTCTGCGTAAGCTCACCGCACGTCCTGGCGAGGATTTGCTCCGATGTTTTATTTGAGTAGAGTCTCCTTTTCGAATGACTCGAGGAGCTGGTCACCCGCGCTCGCTCGACAATCTGGACAAGGCGATAAAGCCAAGCTCGATCCGTTCCGGCTCCTGGTGCGACGCAGATCCGTCACCGAGTCATTGCGGCGGACCGATCGGTGCAGCCGCTAAATTCAAACGACCCGTCATGGACGGAGAACGAACGCCGCGCGCGCAACGCGATTCATTCCGGCGGACTCACACAGCCCCATGGCTGCCTTCTCGCCGTTTCCGAATCGGACTGCATCGTTCGTCAAGTGAGTGCGAACGTCGAGATTACCATCGGCATCTCGCCCACCCATCTGGTCGATCGCTCTCTGGAGCGCGTTTTGGGCGCCTCCCAGTACGAAATGTTTCGTGCTGCAATGGCCGCCGGCGATCCGCTCGAATATTGTCGCGCAGAAGTGCGCATCGGTCGTCCCATCCGCTCTTTCGAGTGCATCGCCCACCGTCAGGGAGGCATGCTGCTCATCGAAATGCTGCCGATCGCGGTGCCGCAGACGCTCAATGTCACCATCGCACTGCAGGGGCCGCTGAGCCGGTTCGCGTGCGAAGACAGCATTCTCGGTATTGCTAACCGTGCAGCAGCGGAGATCCGGCGCGCGAGCGGTTTCGAGCGCGTCATGATCTATCAATTCGACGGCGATTGGAATGCTCAAGTCATCGCTGAGGCAGGCCCGACCCCGCCGGTCTATCTTGGACTTTATTTCCCGGCCGGCTATTTCTCAGCTCGCGCGCGCCGCTCTTGTCAAATCACGACCCTGCGCACGATCGTGGATGTCGATGCACAGCCCGTCGCATTGGTCCCGCCAACCAACTCGCAAACCGGCCTGGCGTTGGATCTGTCACGCTCGATCCTGCGAAGCAGCGCTCCCGAGCATCTTCTCAACCTGCGCAACATGGGTGTCCGAGCAATGATGACGCTCTCGCTCATCGTGCGCGGGAAACCCTGGGGAATGATCGTCGCTCATCATGGTTTACCGCACCGGCTCGACTTCACTACGCACACGGTCTGCAATTTGTTGGCCCAACTCACAGCGGCTCATATCCTCTCCCGAACGAGCGCATCGGCGCTGGAAGAGCGGCTCCGTTCGCGGGAAAGAATCGAGACCTACATGGCCGCGATCGAACGCAGTGCGCTGCCGCCGCCGGGTGACGGATCCGATCAGGTGCGTCTCTTGAGCTTGTTTCGTGCCGAAGGGCTCGTTTCGTGCATCGACGGCCGCGAATTCAGTTGTGGGCTGCAGTTGGAACAGCTCGATTTAGAAGCGGTGACCCGAGCGCTCAAGCAGCAATGTTCACGCGGTATCGCCGGCTGCGACTCACTGGCGTCGCTCGACCTCGGAACAGACCACGAACGCGAAGTTAGCGGCGCGCTGTATTTCGGTTTCTCCGAAGCGTCGGACGATTACATTCTGCTGCTGCGGCGCGAGCACGTCGAACCGATCGTTTGGGCTCCAACTCCGGCCGAAACGCCGGCCGGCCCGAGTTCAAGCGTCAAGCGCGGCCGGAGCCTGCCGTGGACGCAAGTCGAGATCGAGAACGCGCGCTTGCTGCGCGAACAGTTCATGCAGCTCGTGCAACTGCAGCGCCGCAAGAAGGCTGAGGCGCAATTGAGTCGCTATGCGGACCGCCTGCGCACTCTGCACACGCTGGCAACATCGCGGACCCAAAGCGATAACAGCCGCGTCGACCGAGCCCTCACGTTCGCACTCGAAGAGCTGGCACTCGAACAAGCGTATTTCGGAGCCGTCGACGAACTCACCAACGAGCTCGTCATGCAAAACGTCGTGACCGCCGGTGCTCAGCCGAGTTACGGCCCGGGGAAACGGTACCCCTTGAACACGACGCTCATCGGTCGTGTCGTCGACTCCGATTCGGTGCTCGCAGCCCCGGACGTCGCAACGGCGCGCAAGCAGCACGGAATCGTCTATCATGACGAGTGGCAGTGCTACGTCGCTGTCGCGATCCGCGTCGACGGTCGCCGCTACGGCGCCATCGGCTTCTTGGGGCGCAGCGTTCGTCATCAAGAGTTTTCCGCTTTCGACACGGAGTTCGTGCGGATTACCGGTGACATCATTGCCTCGGCGATCGAGCGGTCCCTCACCCGCGCGCGGCTCGACAGATTGGCCTTTCACGACTCGCTCACCGGTCTGCCCAATCGCGCGCTCTTCATGGACCGTTTGGCGCAGTGCATCATATCGGCCAAGCGGGAAGATGTTCGCTTCGCATTGCTTTTTTTGGATCTCGACGGGTTCAAGACCGTCAACGACTCGCTCGGCCACCTCGCCGGCGATGAAGTCCTGAAGAGCACGGCTGCGCGGCTCGAAAGCTTCGCGCGCCAAGGCGATACCGTCGCCCGTTTGGGCGGCGACGAATTCGTCATTCTGGCACCTCTGATCCAAACGGCACACGACGCCGGCGCATTCGCGCGGCGCGTCGCGGACGCCGTGCGTCAACCGATGCCCGTCAAGGGACAAAGGCTAACGCTGAGCACGAGCATCGGCGTGAGTTTGTTTCCCGAGAGCGGGACCGACCCGGCGTCGCTGCTGGCCTGCGCCGACGCCGCAATGTTTGAGGCAAAAGCGCAGGGGAAGAATCGCGTCCAGCTCGGACGAAACGGCGGGGCTGCTCGCAAGTAAACCGGATCCGGCGCATTGCGCCCGAATCCGCGGCGTTCGGCGCTGCGCGCCGAGCCGCGGTGGCGTGTTTAGGGGAGATTACGTTCCATTCGCACGATGGGCATGGTCAGGTCCGGCGATAGCGCGACGTCGGCACGTGCGGTTTCCACGTATCCGCGCGCCGCATAAAACGGCACGCCGCTGAGCGTCGCTCCCATCTCGGCTCGCCGGAAGCCGGCCGCCGCCGCTTCACGCTCGCAGCGCTCGAGCAGCAGCGAAGCCAGGCCGCGCCGCGCTTGACTGGGCCGCACGAAGAACGCACGGATCTTGGCCGGTTCCCGCGCCGGATCGAGCAGGTCGTCGGTTCGCCCGGCGAAGTTGTCGCCGCCGTACAGTGTCGCGCGTTTACTCCAGCCTCCGCAGGCGACGATCTCGCCGTCCTCTTCGACGATGAAATACGTTTGGTCGTCGATGAGGACCGTGTCGACGCCGAAGACCTTGCGCAGCGCGAGCTCGATCTGCGCAGCCGTGTAGTAGGCTCGATGCAATTCACGAACCGAGGTATCGATCAGCTGCGTCAAGCACTCGATATCGGCGCGCAGCGCCGGGCGAATCATGATGACGAGTTTGCTCCGGTGTTTTGATCGGCCTGCGACGGCGCGCTTCTCTGCAGAGGACATTGCTTGCAACGGAGCGAGGAAGCCGTATGGGGAGCCGAGTTCCGGTTCGACCCGAAAGGAGCACCAGCGTGCCGCTCGTTCGAATCTCGATCAATCGAAAGCACGATGCCCACTATGCGTCGGCCGTCGGCGACGCCGTCCACCGCGCCCTCGTCGAGACGGTCAACGTCCCGCTCGACGACAAATTTCAAATCATCACCGGCACCGATTGCGCGCAGATCGTCTACCCGCAAGAGTATCTGAGCGTGCGGCACAGTGAAGACATCGTCATCATCCAAATCACGCTCAACACCGGTCGGACGGTCGAGCAAAAACGTGCGCTGTATGCCAAGATCGCCGATTTGCTGGTCGCCGCGCCGGGAATTGCGCCTGCGGACGTCATCATCAACCTCGTCGAGGTGACGAAAGAAAACTGGTCGTTCGGCAACGGAATCGCGCAATACGCGACGTAGCCGCGACGACAAGCCGCCGCGGTTCGGCCGCACCAGCGCACGCAACCGCGGCATCGTGACCTTCTTAAGCGCGACGCTCTCAGCGTTCCATGCCCCGTGCTGCTAACGGCCGGGAATAACCGGGCCCGCCCAGCACGACGCAGTTGGGGCCGCGGCGCAGCTGAATTCGTATTATGCCGGAACGCCGAGAGTGGCCAAGTATTGATGGATGAAAGCAATGACCATACTGCCTTCCCCGACACCGGACGCGACGCGTTTGACTGAGTTGCTGCGCACGTCGCCGGCGGCGAAAATCCCGGGGACACGCGACTCCAGCGGGTAGGGAGCGCGCTCCAGCGGCCAGTCGCCGATGTCGTGCCCGGTGCAGATGTAGCCATGCTCGTCGCGCTCGATCTCGCCCGGGAGCCAGCTCGTCTCGGCGTCCGCGCCGATGAACGAGAACAATGCATCGGCAGCGCGTTCAGAGACGGCGGCGCTCGCAACATTGCGCGTCACGATCGTCTGGATGTGCGCTTCGCCGCGGACCGCGCTGACGACCGTATTGGTTTCCACGGCGATGTTGTCTTTGCTTCGAAGCTGTTCGATGAGATAGTAGGACATGCTCGTCTCGAGCGCCGAGCCGCGGACGAGCAGCGTCACGCTGCGGGCGTAATTCGAGAAAAACATCGCCGCCTGGCCGGCCGAGTTCCCGCCGCCGATGAGAAAGATGTCTTTGCCGCGCGTTCCCAACGCTTCGGTGCGCGCCGCGCCGTAGAAAACGCCGCGGCCCACGAGCGCTTCCGCGCCTTCGACCTCGAGTCGACGCCAAGCGACGCCGGTTGCGATAACGACCGCGCGCGTTCGCACCGCAACGCCGCCGTCGAGCCGCACGCAGTGTCCGCCGGGGGCCGGCTCGATCGCCGTGACGGAACGCGTCACGAGAATTTCGGTGCCGAAGCGTTTGGCCTGAAGCAACGCGCGGTTTGCCAGATCGCCGCCCGAAACGCCGCCGGGAAAGCCCAAGTAATTCTCGATGCGTGACGACGTGCCGGCTTGGCCGCCGGGGGCTTCGCGCTCGATCATCATCGTGCGCAGGCCTTCCGATCCGCCATACACCGCGGCGGCAAGCCCCGCGGGTCCGCCCCCGATGATGATCACGTCATAGTCGTCGCCGTTCGGTTGGGTCTGCAGATGCAAACTCTCGGCCAGCTCGCGCAAGCCGGGCACCTCCAGCACGCGCTTGTCGGACAGCACGACAGCGGGGTAACGCGCGGCGCCCAAGGCCTCCGGCGGGATGCATTCGGCGTCGGCAGGATCGCTTGGATCGAACCACTCGAAGACGATCTGATTGCGTGCCAGAAAATCACGGATGTCGTGACACGCAAAATCGTACCGGTCGCCGACGATCGTTGCTTGCGTCACCGGTGAAGTCGCGTAGGCATTGCCGATCAAACCCACGCGCCGCACGAGCGTTTGCGCCAGCAGGGCGGCCGCGTCGGTGCTTTCCGTGACCATTGCATGGAAGTCGATTGCGTCGACGCGCGCGAGCCGCGAGTGCTGCAGCGCGCGCACACCGGAAAACGCGGGCGCCGACAACATGAGCGGAACTTCGCCGAAGTACTCGCCCGGATCGAACGTCGTCATTTGCTGCGGAACGCCCGCAACGCGCCGCACGGCCTCGACCTCGCCGCTGAGCACCGCCCAAAAATACGCCGGATCGCCTTCGTGCACAATCCATTCTCCGGCATTGGCGTGGATGTCGGCGGCCCGCGCCGCAATCCGCGACAGCTGTGGATGGGCGAGGGCGGCGAAGACGGGGACGGTCTCGAGTTCGGCCGGCGTAATCATGGCGAAGTCTTCGGTCCGCGAACGCGCCACCACTGTTCAATCCGGCAGGCCCTCGGCGAGCGGGTTCGCTTACAGCGCCGCGAAGCGCCCGGGCATGAACATCGACGATCTCGACACGCCGGCGTTGCTGCTCGACCTTGATGCGGTCGAGCAAAACCTCGATCGGATGGCCGCCGACTTTGCGCGCTCGCACGTCAAACTCCGGCCGCATGCCAAGACGCACAAAACGGCTACGCTCGCCAAGATGCAGCTGGCGCGCGGTGCGATCGGCGTCTGCTGCGCCAAACTGGGCGAAGCCGAAGCCCTCTGCGACGGCGGCATCGCCGACATTTTGCTCACGACCGAACTCGTGGGCGCAGCGAAGATCGAACGCGCCGTCGTCTTGGCGAAGCGGGCCCGGCTGACCGTTGTCGCCGACAGTTTGACGGTTGCCGAACCGCTCGCACGTGCCGCCGCAGCGGCCGGGATCGCCTTGCGCATGCTCGTCGACGTAAACGTGGGCCAGAACCGGGCCGGCGTCGAGCCCGGAGCGCCGGCCCTGCAGCTCGCGCGATCGATCGCGGCGAC
>JBEKHC010000036.1:0-44664 GCA_050012475.1 Candidatus Velthaea sp. | reverse complement strand
AACCCGCAGCGCCGCTTCGGACCGCGCCGGCGCATCATGGCGGCCGTGCACCACGAACGCCGGCGCACCGACCGGCGCAAGGCGAAGCCGGGTATCGACGGCCTTTTGCGCATGGTGCTCGCCGATGCTTGGCAGGTCGGTCCCAATCGCCTCGGACTCCGGCCGATCGATTGACCGGCCCTCAGATGTCGATCGTATTTTGATACGGCGTGCTCGCGCGCGTGAACCAGAGCATCACCAGCGTGAGCAACCCGGCATCGTCGATGGTCCCCAACAGCGGGATATCGCCCAACAGATTCAGCGGCGACAAAACGAAGACGCTCGCCGCCACGGCGAACAGCTTCAAATGAAGCGGCACCCGCCCGTCAATGAGCGCCCCGAAGGCTCGTGTCGCGGTTTTGCGCCATGCCAGCGCGAGACCAAGCATCCTCACGCGTGCGTCTACCCGGCCGCCGGGGACGAGTTTCAACCGCGCAATATCCGGCCGTTGCCGTGCCGCGCTGAAATCAGCGGACGCTTGGTAGCCGAGGCGACCCGAAGATTGCCCGTTACTCCCGGTGCGGCAAGGCGTCATTTCGATCTTGCAAGTTCGAACTGCTCGCGGTAGTGATCCGCGCAAGAAAATTTAAATACCTCGTTGCGCGCTACTTGGTTTCCGTCACCGATGAGAATGGCGGCTACATTGACCGCAAATCTCAGCCTGGCGATGGTGGCGAGCGGCGCGCAAACGCCGGTTATTACAGAGTTTTTCGATAACGATGCATCGCAGACGCGGGTGTTCCCACGAAAGTAGCGCGAGAAAATCTCCGGCAATGCGCCGCGCATCTGCGTGGATACTACCGCCGACGGCACTGAAACATTGGCGTCAAAAGAGATTAAGTTTCGACAATCATCGGAACACCGCGCCGGTCATGGCCGTAAGATTGGCATATGACCAGTAACGTCACACCAATCAAAACCCGCGACGAGGTTCGCCCGCGCATCGTCTTGATCGCGCACGACGCGTGCAAAGACGAGATCGCGCAATGGGCGACATTCAATCGCGGCACGCTCTCGCGCTGCGCGCTCTTCGGAACGGCGACGACGGGGAAACGCGTGTCCGACCTCGTCGATCTACCGGTCGAACGTCTGCTCTCGGGGCCGCGCGGCGGCGATGCCCAAGTCGGCGCCATGATCTCCGAAGGCAAGCTCGACGCGGTCATCTTCTTCTGGGACCCGCTCTCATCGCAGCCGCACGACGTCGACGTGAAGTCGCTGCTGCGCCTGGCCGTCCTCCACAACGTCCCGATCGCATGCAACCGCAGCTCGGCCGACTTCCTGATCTCCTCGCCGCTGTTCTTCAGCCAGTCCTACATCGCGGAGCGCCGAGCGGCCAACTAGCGCTGGTCCGACCTGTCGGACCAACGCCTACAGGATGGGCGCCCTCGGTCTTCGCTCGGATGGGCGCCCTCGGTCTTCGTTCGGATGGGCGCCCTCAGCTTCGCCAGGATGGGTAACCTCGGCTTCGGTCGATGGGCGCCCCGGCGCTCGACACGCTGCGACTTCGGCGGATCCGAGATGCGGCGGGCTCCACCCGTTTCGGCCCGGCACGCGCGACGCCGGCGACGCTGGGGGTAGATAGCCGCCCCTTGCGGAACTTCGGCGCTGTTGACGAGTGGCTCCTGAACGTGGTACATGCTTAGGGCATGGTCAAACAGGCTCTGACGCAGCGATTTCCGTTCTTTTTTTTCGCCGACACCACAGCGCGCCGGTGCGGTAGGCTATCGCGGTAAGAGTCCCTCGCAAACCATGGACGACCACCAAGAGCCCCGCTCGCCGCAAGCGCGCGGGGCTCTTTTTTTGTAGTGAACGAGGCTATGAGTAACCAAACCGACGCCGAGGCCATCCCCACCCCCACACTCACGCTGACCGCTGCCTTCGAGGGGATCGAGGGTTCGTATTCGCACCTTGTCCTCGATGCCTACGCCGGGAGGCGCGGCGTCTCGTTCACGCCGCTCGGCTGCCAAACGTACCGTGGCGTCGTGCACGCCGTACTCTCAGGCCGGGCCGACATCGGCCTGCTGCCGGTCGACAACGCGATTGCCGGCACGATCCGCGAGGGCTACGACGTCCTGGCCGAGTACGAACTCGACCCGCTCGCCGAGATCACCTGGCATATGGAGCACCGCCTTTTGGGCGTGCCTGGCGCCACGCTCGCCGGGGTGCGGATGATCGATTCGCATCCGGTCGTGCTGGCCGAATGCGGCCGCTTCTTGGCCACGCTGCGCGACGTCCGGGCGGTCCCGGTCCCCGATACGGGGATCGCGGCACGCGACGTGGCCGCCGCCAAGGATCCGACCCGCGCCGCGATCGCCTCCAGCGACGCCGGCCGGCGCTACGGGCTCGTCGAGCTGGCGAACACGATCTCCGACCATCCGGAGAACTACAGCCGCTTCCTGTTGTTCCGCGCGCCCAACGCACGCGGCGTCGCCGCCGACTTCGAGCCGGCGACGGACTACACGGTGCGCAAGACCTCGCTGGTCTTCGCCGTCCCCGATCAACCCGGCGCGCTGGGCCGCTGCCTGACGATCTTCGGCGACAACGGCCTCAACGTGTCCAAGCTCGATTCCAAGTCGCGGCTGGGCGCCGAGCATCAGTTCGCCTTCTACGCCGACGTCGACGGCGACATTCGCGAGGAACGCTTCGCGAACGCCTTGCAGTCCCTGCGCGGCGTCACCGCCACCCTGCACGTGATCGGCAGCTACGACGCCGCCACGGCGCCGCCGCGCGAGCGTGTGACCACGACGGTCACGGTCGACGAAGCGCCACCCAAGACGCCGGCGCCGGCCAAGAACAGCTGGAAGGTCACCCGCCGCGACCCCGCCAGGACCGCCCGCGTCCACGTGGGCCCCGTCACCATCGGTGACGGCCACTTCGTGGTCGTCGGGGGTCCGTGCAGCGTCGAGACGCGCGAACAGATTCTGGCCACCGCCGAAGCCGTCCGGTCAGCCGGCGCCGTCATGCTGCGCGGCGGCGTCTTCAAACCCCGGACGTCGCCGTACTCGTTCCAAGGCCTGGGCTGGGAGGGCATGGACCTGCTGGCCGAAGCCGGTCGTGCGGTCGGCGTTCCGATCGTCAGCGAGGTCATGACGATCGATCAAGTCGAGCGGATGGCCGCCGCCGTCGACATGCTGCAGATCGGCGCGCGCAACATGCAAAACTTCGATCTGCTCAAAGCCGTCGGCCGAACCGATCGGCCGGTCTTGCTCAAACGCGGCATGGCCGCGAGCATCGACGACCTGCTCTCGGCGGCGGAATACATCCTGTCCGAAGGCAACCCCAACGTCGTGTTGTGCGAACGCGGGATCCGCACGTTCGAGACCGCGACGCGCAATACGCTCGACCTATCAGCCATCCCGGTCCTGCGCGAGCGCACGCATCTGCCGATCATGGTCGACCCGTCACACGGCGTGGGCGTGCGACGCTGGATCGTCCCGTTGTGCTGCGCGGCCAAGGCCGTCGGCGCACACGGACTGCTCGTTGAAGTCCATCCGAATCCGGCCGAAGCGCTCAGCGATTCCGAACAGGCGCTGACCTTCAACGACTTCTCGTACATGATGCACGAGCTGGCGCAAGTACCGGTAACCAACGATCACGTCCGCTGACGGGTCTGGTGTGAGCGGCGGCGTGCGCGCCGCCGGCCGGCTTTCATGAACGCCGAAGCCGAACGGCTCATCGCGGAGCTGCGTTTGGCGCCGCACCCCGAAGGGGGCTTTTTTCGTGAGACGTTTCGCAGCGCCGATCGGGTCACCACGGCGCGCGGCACGACCCGCAGCTCGCTCACCACGATCCTGTTCCTGCTGACCGCCGACAATTTCTCGGCCTTTCACCGGCTGACGTCCGATGAGATCTGGCACTTCTATCGCGGCGATCCGCTCAATGTAGACATCATCGATGCAGCCGGCCGTCACGAGCGGCGCATCCTGCGCGGCGAAGGCCCGTGGCAAACGGCGGTACCGGCCGGCGCGCACTTCGCTTCTCATGTCGAGCAGCCGGCGGGGTATGCGCTCGTCGGCTGCGACGTTGCCCCGGGATTCGAGTATGCGGACTTTTACCTCGCGACACGCGCGGTGCTGATCGCGCAATATCCACAGCACGCGCCGCTCATCGCAAAGTTCACGCGCTAACGCGCGCCGGCGGCGCTACGGCGACTTGGTACAGCTTCCGCTGACAGCGACCGTTGCACCGGACTTGGTCGTGAACGACGATGCGTTCGTCGTGTGCGTATCGCTGACTTTCGTGAGCGTAAAATCCGAGGTGCTTGCAATGTCCAGATACGGCGTATTGTTGACCGGATGCCAGATCATCTTGCCGTCCTTCCACCCGGCTGACATGAACAGCCCGTAGTCTCCGGTATCGCTGGTCAGTACGGCAGCCCACTGCTTGAGTTCCGAATCGTACGTGATCATCTGATGGATACTTTGCGGAAAGTTGGCCCACGGGACCGGATCGCTCTTGGATTCGTATTTGACGTAATACCCGGTCGGATCCAGTTCGTAGGTGTCGGTTGATGCGACGGGCGTTGGCCGTCGCGCGCTTTTTGTCGTGCACGACCACGTGCCGAACAAAAAATTCATCGCTGAAAAATCGGGCCGCACGGGCATCGAGTACGCCGGTGCGTCGTCGGCCGACGCGGCCGCGAACGGGGCAAAGATCGTGCAGACGACGACCAGCAACGCGAGGCGAAAACGCATTGGGAGCCTCCTAGCAGCAAACACGTGAAGCGGCGACGCACGAAACGCCGCAGCAGTCAGCTTTCAGAAGAGCGTATCAGTTCCTTGGGTGCTTTTGTCCCGCCCGTCGCTGCTGCGCGTGGTCGCGTGCGTCAGCAAGCGACCGCCACACAGCGATGCGTCGCCATCGATCTTTCGCTTGATTTCCGCTGAGCGAGATCAGACGTCGTGGGCGGTGAGTCCATTCACTCCACGGGCACGCCAAAGAATTTCCCCGGGAGTTTATTGTCCGGGCACGTGCAAGAAACTCGTGCGGGAAGCCCGCACGCACTGCGCTCGTCTGGTTCCGGCGTTGTTGTTGGCGTTCGCCCTGCGTCAAATCGAGCGCCGCGAGGTTGTCCTCGAAGTGCTCGATCTTCCTTGCGCCTAAAATTGGAAAGACATCCCGCCCCTGCGCCGGCAGCCACGCGAGCGCAACTTGTGCGGGGGCAGCGCCCGGTTCTTACGGATACAGTCGAACTCGCTCGATGCGCTTCACTCATCAAACCCTATCACCGCTCAAAGCCACACGCCTGGCACACACCACGTGTCAAGGTCCGCCGTTCGTGCTGATCGCTGCGCCGTTGCACTTCGCACGGGCACCGAACGCGCCGAATTATCGTCGGCGCTCTGCAGCGGCGTCACTCGCATCCTGTTCGTTTCCGCGGTATTTGCCGGTCAACACCCCGCCCGCTAACGGCGACCACGCCGGGACCGGCATATCGAACGCGCGCGCCAGCGGAACTAGATCGCGTTCGCCGGTTCGCTCGATGAGATTCCATTCGACGCAATTGTGTTCGCTTCGGCAACGATCCAGGCCGGCGCATCCGATACCGCCGGAGACAAAACGTTGCCCGCTGGTGTGTCATGCTCCGGTTATCCCCGCCGCGCCGCCGATCGCAGCCTGCGGCGACGGCGGCCGGCCATCCGCCGACAACCGATCGGCGGTCGTCAGCGCGCGATGACAGGCGACGCACAGCGTTTCGAGATTCTCCAAATGATGATCGCACGAGAGCGCGCCGTGCTTCCCGCGGCAGGGAACTCGATGGTTGACTTCCATGCGCTGGGTCTTCTTCGCGCTGCGCCAAGCCCGCATCGCCGCGCGATACCCCGCAAGGCTCGCAAACGCCGTACGCGCCGGCCGCTTCGGCGCCGCCGCACCGCAGGTTCGGCAACGATACTTGTCGCGCCGTTTCGCGGCGCGGCGTGCGAGCGTCCACCAGTGATTGGTCCAGAACGTCGTCGCACAGCGCTGGCTGCACCAAGTGCGGCGGCGTACCGGCAGGGCCGCTCCGCACCACGCGCAGCCGCCGGCGGCCGGCCGTGCCAACGCGCAGCCGGCCAGCAATGCGACGCTCTTGGGAACCGTCATACCGCCGTGCGCTGCGCGCTCGGATCGCTAAACGGAAGCGAAGGAGCGGCCGCCGCGGGCGACCTCCGCCTGGACTTCGGCTTCGAGGGCTTCGGGCCGTTCGCGGTATTTCGCCCACAGCTGCGGCATGCTCGCAATATCGCTCACGACGCGCGCAAACACCATATTGACCGGCGCACTCACCCCCGACGTGCGCGCCGCAGCGGCGACCGCGCCGTTGAGGACGTCGACTTCCGTGCGATTCTTCGCAGCGCGCAAATCGAGCAGGAGTGACGGCGGCTTGCGGCCGCGCGCGCCAGCGATGCGGTTGGCCAGCACGTAGCGCGCAACGGGAGCAGGCAGACTCGCGACGCTCTGCAGTGCGCGCACCGGATATCGCGGTAAATCGATCGGTGCGATCCCCAGTGCTTTCATCACGGCGCGAACTTCCCGGATCGCGCGAATTTCGAGCGAAAAGACGTCGTCGAGATGGACCAAACGCTCGGGCAGAACGTTGAGAATCGCGCACGATGCGTTCGCAACCACGTTGAGCGCGAGCTTCGACCATTTGAGCGAGCGATAGTCGACGGCCGCCGAAACCGGAATGCCGGTCGCGCCGAACGCGGCCAACAGCCAATTGTGGGCGTTGGTCTTGCCGACCGGTGCGAATACGATCCCTCCGCCGCCGGCCGCCTGGCCTTGACCGCTTTTGTCGCGACCCACCGGCACGGTCAGCGCCGCCGAGATCACGTTCTCGGCACCGAACGCGGCTGCCAATTTTTCCTCGTTGCCCACGCCGTTTTGGGGCGTCATGACGGCGGTCGAATCCGGATTGCGAAGCGCGCGCCGCAGCGTCGCAATCGCCGCATCGGTATGAAACGAACGCACCGCAACGATCGCGAGATCGATGTCGACGGGTTCATCGACTTCTCCGTCCCGCGGCGCATAGATCACGGCGTTGCCGATACGGCGCAGTTCTTCACCCAGATACGTACCGACGGCGCCCGCGCCCACGACGTAGACGTTCATCGTTCGCCGGCGGTCGATTCCCGCGCGAAGCTCCAGGGAGCAAGCGCCGCACGTGCTGCCACATCCATCGTCACGAAGAGTTCCCGGCGGGCATGCCGTGTCCCGTCGAACCGAAGCCGCCGCCGCCGCGACCGATCGCTCTGGCGAACTCGTCGACGAGTTGGAAAACCGGCCGTGGCACCGGGATGAACGGCAATTGCACGATGCGGTCGCCCAGGTTGACGATGAGCGCCGGCGCGTCCGGCGGGCAGCACCCAAGGCGACAAGCCTGCTTCGCACGGTTACAATTTCGGGTGAACGTGAGAGAGCCGAGGCCGATGGCGCTTTCAGTCAAACTCTTGGCGTTTTGCCGGGCGTTACGGACGACCCGGTCGACCCGAAGCCTCCGTCGCCGCGCTCCGAATCCTTCGAGAAGGTTTCGACGAAGGCCAACATTGGACGAGCGACCGGCACGAAGAGGAGTTGAGCGATCCGATCCCCCGGCTCGATCCGCACCGGCAGCGATCCCAGGGCGCTGCGATTCCAGACGCTTACCAGGAGCGGGCCGTTATAGTCTGCATCGATCACGCCTACGAGGTTACCAAGCACTAGCCCGCTTCGGTGGCCTAGGCCTGACCTCGGGAGAACAAGTCCCACAAAGCCCGGGTCGCCGATATGAACCGAAATGCCGGAGGGTACCAAAAGCGCCGGAGCTTGAGCCTCGAGATCAATGCACTCCTCAACGCAGGCGAACAAGTCGACACCTGCAGCCATCTCGCTGTGATATCTTGGTAATCCCCACTCGCGAACGCGCTCGTCGAGAATCCTCACTTCCACGTTCGGCAGTTCATGCACGACTTTTCTCAGCCCCTCAACGCGTTTTTCATTGCGAAATCTCTTGTGTCGCCTCGGTTCCCGCGGAACTGGGCTCAACGTTGCAACTCTTAGCCGAGCTGAACTCCTCGGAGCCTTCCTACCTCCCCTAACTTATAACCTTTCAGCTTTTACATCGTCTACGCGCAGCGTCCAATTCTTCCGACAACGTCTTTCTTATAGGCAGAACGTCAGCACCCGGGGGCCGAGAAGCGGAGAACTCTGTCCTAAGGGTACGCACCTCTTCTTCCAGGGCATCAACGCGAGCCCTCATCTTTTCCGTTTCCGCCTCTGCTGCATCTCGCGTAATCTGCGCAGCCAAAAGGAGTTGCGCATAGTGGCCCAGATCATGCGTTTCCGTCATGCTTTTTGCGCCCGGCTCAGATACTGAGATTGAGTTACTACTTATGAAGGCATCGACGGCTTTCATGAGTTCTGCATGATATGGCTGCTTAAGCGTATTTTTATCGACTTTTCCAGCAATTCTCATATGAAGTCTTGGCGGCTACCGCGCGATTCCTGCCGACGCCGCCTTCGATCGCGCTCATCGTGATGCCGTCCGCATACCCATTGCAGTTGTCGGTGGCGAGAAGGGTATCGGCCCCGCCCTGAAGCCCCTGGCTGCAGACTTGCGCGCGCACGGTTGGTCCCGGGTGACGATAGTCATGCTGCCAGGCGGGCACTATCTGCGGGCACTATCTTATGGACGAAAGTTCCGCAGCTGTCGTCAAGGCGATCGAAACCCATGCTCCACGGTGATGAGGTGGCGGCGCTAAACCGGGCAGGCTCGTCGATTCGCGTATTTGATGCCGCCGCGCAGTTCCCAGATGCTGATCGCCGGGTGCGTCGTGTTGCGGTAAGGGATCGTGGAATACCGCTGCAGCTCGGGATCCTGAGTCTGTCGCAGGGGATCATCGGGTAGATCCCAGCGCTGCTGTGCCGGGCCGCGCTCGACGCGATCGAGCGCGGCACCGAGCAGATCACAAGCGCGTCGCTCGAACGTTGCGGGTACGTCGCCCCGTCCGAACGACGGCGCGCCGCCGCGGCTGGCGCCCACTCATCTTAGGGCGCGCAACGTCGCCGTCGTTGACAAGAGTTTCGTGCACCGTTAATCGCCGACAAGGTTGTCCAGCACGCTGAATGCGAAGACAGCGTCGATGTTCGCCGACGGCCGGAGGTCTCGATTTGGCAACCGAACGAACATCTCTATTTCAAGCGAGCTTTCCGCCCGCAATCCATCGCGCAAAAACCTCGACGCGTTCTTGAGGCCACGCGCCGTCACACGGCATCGTGCCGTTTCGCACGCGCTCGAGAATCCCATCAGCGTGCGCACTCACATCGGCATATGATCCGAGGTCGAAGGCGAACTTCATCGACCTACGATCACGATCGCGGAAGAGTCCTTTAATGTGTTTCCCAAACTCGACCGTTTCGTTGGAACCCGGCAGAACGGGCGCAACGTCTGCTGGATCGTTGGCGGGCGCGAGTGCTGAGATGCGGCTTCCCGGCGGTCCGGCACTTGTGGTCCAATCCCATCGCGGCATGGGCATGTGCAGCGGCGGGCGGGACTCGACATGTGAGTTTTCAACGGCCAAGCGCGAGCCCCATTCAAGATACGACGCAAACGCGGAGCGAAACTCGGCGTCGTTTGGGAGACCCGCCTCGCGCGCCGATTGCTGCAAGAGCGCGACCCAGCGCGCGCGCATCTCTTCCGTCAGGCACCTTCCGAGGTGCTCTGAAATCATGCGAGCATAACCGCCGAAGTCTTCGCTGTAGCAATTCGGACCACAGAACACCTCGGCGAGCCATTTAGCAACGCGTTGCGGGTGGTCGGCCGACATGTTCGCGAAGACCGGAGCCAGCAGATCGTCGGCGGGAACGAACTTTTCGTAGAAGAGACGCGTCATTCGTGTGAGCGCGGGGAGGCCGCCCGCCCACTCGAAGATCGTCGGCGCACGATCCGTGGCCGGGACCGGATCGCGAAACTCGATGGCCCAATGCATGCCCGTGCAGAATGGTTTGTTCTGCGCGTGACCGCAGCGGCAGAGTGTGTAGTGCTCGGTCGAGGCGCCGGCGTTGCGCACGACGGGATCGCCGTCCGCGTCGAACAGGGCGATCGCGCCGGTCACGCGATACGGGCCGTCCTTAGAAACCTCGATACTCGATGCGCGCTTTCCGTGGTAATCGACGTCGCCGCGCGACTCGATGCCGTCGATCGCGTAACTGAGTGCGCCTGAGGGGCAGTCGCGCACCACTCGGATGATTTCGTCCATGCGCCCGCCGCTCGGAGCGACGAACGGCTCTTGGTGCAGCCGGAATACCGTTGAGAGCCGGTCGGTACAGAAGCCCGAGTGCTGGCACGTCCCGCGGTTATCGAGAATCATCACTTGCTGACCGACATACGTGTCGCGGCGATCCGCGACGCGAGCAGGGTCTTTTGCGTCGTCGAAGTTACGCGCATGGCTTCCATCGCAGTATGGTTTCATCGCCGAAGCGCCGCATCGGCAAAGGGCAGTGAGCGGATGGGCCGGGAGCGGTAGGCCGAGCCAGTCGTAGATATTCTCGACGTTTGTGACCAGTAGCGGACCTTTCGACTCGATTCGAATGGCGGGCGGCTGATGCGCGAGAAGCGCGCGCAGCTCGATGCCGCGAGGACTTTCATCGCCCGAGTGCGCTCGGCAGGCCAACGCTTGAAGTCCGGCCGTAGCCTCCATAAGTTCCGCCGGGCAGTCGCGCACGCAAAGCTCCGTCGCACATCGCGTGAGATCCCATAAAGCCATGTCGAGGGTGCGACCTTGCGCCGCCGGCAGCTCGGAAACCGCCGGCACGTCGGCCACGCCGAGCAGCTTCGCAAGCGGCCGCGTTACCGACGCTTCGAGGCGATCCACCAGGTTTTCCGGGTGAGACGTCTCCGCTGCGGCCTTGGCCTGCAGCGAACGTGCTGCCTTCAGCAGCCCCTCCAGTTCCGTAGCATGTTCCAAGGCGCTATCCTTTCTGAGGTGCCGCACCTTGACGGCGTAGAAGCGGAAAGATGGCTTGGTATCGGTCTGCAGTGAATCGCCAAACGCGACAAGGCTTGCCAGGGAGCTTGCTCCAGCCACTTTCTTAACCGAGCCGTATGCATCGATAACAAGGATTGGGGCGTATCCCAGGTCCGCAGCGTGGCGCACGGTCAGCTCGAGTCTTCCATCATCAGCGGCTGCTGCTGAATACGGATCCGCGCTATGCGCCTGCCGCAAGGTTTTCGCGTGCGTAAACGGGGCTCACGACTGTGTTCCGTTCTATGGGAACAAGCTAAGCCAGTCTGCACTGGAGGGCATCAAGACTTCGCTCGTCTGCTGTAAGGTCGAAATCGAACGCTCACGAAGGTCGTCGGAGCGGGAACCGCAGAGGTCCAGAAACAGGATGGGAACGTAATTAAGGTCCAGAGCGTGCCGAATCGTCGGTTCGATGCCCACTTCCAAGGCGATGCCAGCGATAGCAATAGCCGAGATGCCGAGGTCGCGCAAGGCGATGTTTAAGTACGTCCCTTCAAAGGCAGACATCGTGATTTTATCGATAATCACGTCACCTTGCTGCGGGCATAGTTCCGCTACGATCTGTGCCGACGCCGAGTCCGGCAAGAACGCCGGTTGGGTACCAACCGCCTCGTCAACGCGTTGCCAAATCATCGCGCGCCGAAGCTGAGCCACGCCGGCTGCTCGATTAGGCAAGGAGATGTGCCGCGTATAAAAGATGCGAAAGCCCGCCGGGCGAGCGCGAGTAAGCAGCGCGCGACAACCGTCGACGAGCTGAGGCCCTGTCGAAACTTGCGGTACGATCCCACGCTGCATGTCGTAGATGATTATCGCGGTGCGAGCGGGATCGCAGAGATCAGCGAGCGCCTCAGGAATAAGCAGTCCGTAGCCTTGCTTCATCGCCGGCCTCGCACCCTATCGCGTCGCAGGCCTCGTCCGGTCGTACGGCTCCGAAACGTCGACATCGCGACGAAAAAGCGTTTCGACCGGCAGCGGCGCTTCCAGCGCGATAAAGTTCCATTCGATGAGCCCGCGTTTACTCAGTGGAAAGTCATCAGTGTACTTCTTCGCGGTTGCAACATCGTCGACTTCAAAGACGATCACGACGCCGGGTTCATCAGCACGAGCATAGTTCTCTCGAACGATATCGGCTTTCCACAAGCGCCACACATTCGCAACCTCTTCGTTGAGATACGGCCCAATGGTCTCGAGCGTAACGCCTTCGCGAAACCGGTCGTAAGCAATGACTCGCATAAACTCCTTCAACGTAAAAAAGAAGCCAAGGAAAAGACGGATTAGTTATCGCCCAAGGGTTTCGATGAGCAAACTAGCCGTCTCGAGCCCAGAAAAATTCTGCTGCCCGGTGATTAAATTGCCGTCGCGGATCGCGCATCCGCGCCAAAGCCCAGCGTTCACGTAATTCGCACCGATCTTTTTCAGTTCGTCTTCGATCCGCCACGGCATGATGTGCTTATCTCTCGCCAGTAAGTTCATATTCCAAACGGCATTGTCCGCGAAATCTTCTTCGATATTGGCGAAACCTGTGATCGTCTTGCCTCTTGCAAGGAAAGATCCGTCTGAACCTTGAGCGTAACGAAGGATCGCCACGCCATGACAAAGCGCGCAAGTAAGCTTCCCCGCCTCGTAGAACTCGACAAACTTACGTTGCAATGAAATAGCCTTCTTGAATGTGAACATTGGCGCTTGGCCGCCGGCTACGAGAATGGCATCGAAGCGGGAAAGCTCGATCTCATCAACCCGGCGCGTTGCCTCCACAAGCGAAGCCAGCTTCGGAGTCGAGAGAAAGCCGAGGCTGATGATATCCGATTCGGAGTAGCGGGAAGCGTCGCGCGGATCCGACATCGCGTCAGCTTCGCACCGGCCCCCGTTCGGACTGAAAATCTCGACCTCGTATCCCGCCTCGGTAAGCAGGAAATAGGGGTGGGTTAATTCGCTCCACCAAAAACCCACCGGCCAACCTGTGGTGCTGGAAACAGCCGGGTTGGAAGTAACGATGGCGACGCGTTTCGGATGCGCCGAGCTTACGGAGTTCGGATCGCGCAGACTCACGTTCCGGCGGCCGCCACTTCGCGCAGACCCGCTAAAACGGCGCACTGGGTCGGGCGCACGGTTCGTAGCTGGGGTTCGTTTGGTTCTGCGACGATTTGCACCGGGTTGGAAGTCATCCCTCCGCCTGCTTTCTGCTCGACATTTACAATACGGTACTGTAATGTATTCTCATGAGTCGAGAGATGTCAAGTCGCCGGCAAGGCCGTATGCGCGATCCCGATATCGATGCCCGGGTGCTCACGGTGGCGAATCACCATCTCTCGACGCTGGGTTACGAAGCGATGTCGTTGGCCGCCGTTGCCGCCGAGGCGGGTACCACTCGGCAAGCGTTGTATCGGCGCTGGCCAGACAAGGCTAGCTTGGCAGCGGCCGCTCTGCCGCCCGCAATCGATCATCGCCCCGCCGCGCCGACGAAGAGCCCGCTGACCGATCTGATCAACGAGCTTGCCGACTTTGCGCGGGGCGTCTCGCGTCCGGGGCGCATGTCGCTGGTTGGCACGATGCTGCAAGACAGCACCGCGGCCGATCTGCTGGCCGACTATCGCGCGCGGGTCGTCGCTCCACGCCGCGCCCGTATCAGTGCAATCTTAGAGCGGGCGCGGGCTTTCGCGCTCATCGACGATGATGCCGACCTGGAGGTGGCGGTCACGCTGGGAACCGGTTCATGGTATGCGCGCGCGCTGACCGGGGCAAAGCCGCCGCACAACTGGGCCGAGCGCACGGCCACGCTCATCTGGCGAGCGGTCGGCGGCGACCTAAAGCGGACCGCGCCGGGGCGCGCGCGAGTGCCGCGCTAACGCGCGACAGGGTGCTCGAGATGCCCGCCGGCGAGACGGCTGAAGTCGGCATTATTGGCCATGAAGGCATGAGCGGCTTGCCGATGGCGTTCGGTCAATCCAGCTCCAATGAGCATCATTCTCGCCCATTTACTGACCCACCACGTCGTTCCCCGTTGCTTCTCTCCGCGTTCTTCCCGGGCTCGACTTCTTCGTGGTAATGTCCACAAATATTCTCAGCGCAACGGTTCGGTCGAGCGAGAGTTGCCGATGAATACGTCCGGGAAGTAACAGCAGGCCACGTCGCACTAGCAGAACTGAGGGCACATCGGGCGATAAAGGCACGACGACAGCCTGCGCTTCAGACTCGGCGCACTTCGGCTCCTGGGATCAGTGACGTAGCCCCCGAGATCCGGGTCGCCTGAAACCGTGGGTTCCCAGGCCAAAGGGCCGAAAGGAAACCAAATGCGGAGTCTCGATTCAGGGAGACGCAAATCGTCTCGATCCTCAAGGAACACGATGCCGGCGCGACCTTTGTGGAGCTGGGCCGGCGGCACGGAGTGGGGCAATGTACACGGCGAAACAAAGCGGACGAGACGGCTGATGTCGGTATAACGCCCACACGCCCTCGTGAAGTACAAGACAGTCGCGGACTTCGCCACGTCGCTCGTCGATAGCGCGCCGGCATAGACGATTATGCGGGCCGGTATCGCCGAACATCGAACATCGAAAGCCCGCTTTTCGATTCGGCCTTTGTCGCTTCGTCTTGCAGCACGTCCCAATGCTTCAGCAATTTGCCATCTTTAGACGCGCAGGTTATCGACTGCGATCCAGTTTGACGCACCGCACCGGCTGGAACATCTGCCGTGCATCATCACCCATTTGCCGCCTTTTCGCATGACCGTCGCCCTAGACGGGATCCATCGCGGTGACCCTATTTTGGGAGCCGATGTCGCGACAGCAGCGGTGAACATAGTGGAGCAGGCTTCATATGTTCGAGAGAGTCCATTCATATTCGCCGCTTCAGGGGTTGTGGTGGGCGAGGAAGCGGAATCTCTGGCCGCGTGGTAGACGGTCAGTGAGCTCAACTGTGGCTTGCACCCTCAGGCGCGTCCGCATGCGTTGCTCGCGCAAATGCCGGTCGTTATTAGGTTTCCTGCTTCAGGGGCTGTGGTGGGCGAGGAAGCGCAATCTCTGCTCGCGTCATAGACGGGCAGTGACCTCAACTATATGGTTTGCTGCGTTAGTTCAGTGGGCCCGGGTTTCACCCAAATGTAAGTATCATAAATGTCTGCATCGATCACGCCTACGAGGTTACCAAGCACCAGGCCACTTCGATGGCCGAGGCCAGATCTGGGGACAACGAGTCCCGCATACCCTGCATCGCCGATATGCACCGCAATGCCGGGCGGCACCAAGAGCGCGGGGGCTTGGGGCTCGATATTCACATGATGCTCAAGGCAAGCGAATAAATCGATGCCTGCGGCCATCTCACTGTGGTATTTCGGTAAACCCCATTCGCGAACGCGCTCGTCGAGAATTCTTACTTCAACGCTTAACAAGCCATTCACGAATGCCTTCATCCCTTTTCCGAGCGTCGCTCGCCGCATATTCTGCGTCAGACATGGCAGCAACCTAGGTGTCGTGTCTTAGAAGCTCCATGCAAAAGATCGCGAAGGATTTTCGTTCGGATCGAGGAGTGATGAGATGGGTGCCCTCGGCTTCGCTCGGTGCACCGGCGAAGCCGTAGATACGGTTACCGAAGAACGACGATGAGCCGGCCGAAAAGACGAGCGGGATGTATGCGAACTTCTGAGACACCACACGTGCGATACTCCGGTTTTGCCCTGGACTTCGCCGCTATATTCCTCGCTAGGAGTGAATCAGGGCGAGAAGCTCAAACAAGGGCCGAGGGCGGTGGCGACTGCTACGACGCCGCATGTCCGTCCGCCGGGGCGATTTGCGCCAGATCATTCGCGGCCACTCTTGCGGCAGGTTCGGAACGATCATCGAGTTGACGAACCGGCGAGGCTTGCCGGGCCTCGTGACGCGCCAAGCTTTTTTTCATTCCTCAACGTCGCAGCAGCCGCGATTTCGGCCGTTTTGTTTTGCGCGGTACAGGGCCCGGTCAGCTCGGGTGATGAGGGCGTCGATGGGCTCATTGCGCGCGCGCGAGGCGACGCCGCAACTCACTGTCACGCTTGCGCCCGCGAAGCCGGAACCGGAAATCGTCAACTGGGCGACCTGTGCGCGAAGGCGCTCGGCGTAGGTGCGGTTATCTGCGCCCACCGTGAAAATCGCGAACTCGTCGCCGCCGAACCGAACCGGCACGTCACTCGCGCGACACTGCAAGAACACTTTTGCCACGGCAACGAGAACCGCGTCACCGGCCATATGACCGAAGCGGTCGTTAATCGTTTTAAACCAATCGATGTCGAGCATGATCAACCCGACCGCTCCGCCCGCGCCACGATCCTGAAGTGCACACAGCCGAGGGAGTTCCTGCGCCATGTACAGGCGGGTGAACAAACCCGTCAACGGGTCACGAATAGCTTGCTGATATGAGTTCTCGCGCGCGAGGTCGGTCAAGCAAAGAACGCGCTGACGATCGACCGCGACCTGCAAAGGCGCACTGAACTGGGCGCAAAGTGCATCCACCTCGGCGCGGTGCTGTAATGATCGCTCAAGCCGAACGATAGCGACACCCTCAGCCGTGCGATTCATCGGGGAAAACAGCGGCACGATCAGGGTTGGCTCGCCGTCGGGTTGTCCAAGCGGCCAAGTGCCATAGGCAAAGCTCGCTCCAGTGGTTGCTGTCCATCGCGTTTGCGTTGTTCCAAAGATTGGTGCAAGCGCGGGCGGCATCGGGATTCGCATCCCATGATAGCGATGTTCGGAAACCAGTGCGAGCACCTCGCCCCGGTCGACTGCCGCGAAGCACTCCAAACTCCGCGCGGGCAGATAGCGTCGAACTATTTCGAGGAGTTCGCAGCCAAGGTCGGCAAAATCATGCTTCATCATCAACGTCTCGGTCACGTCGTGAAGCGCACGATTGAGTTTGCTGAGTCGCCGAATGTCCGTGGTTTCATCGGTAATGAGGTAGATACCGCACTCGAGTTCTTTGAGCCGTTCGATCATGAACCGCGTCAACCGCTTCGGTATGATCGACCCATGTTGGGGAGCAATCAGATCGATGGGCAACTGCTCCAGTCGCGCCAACGTATATCCCAAAATTTCACGGCTGGGCATGTAGTGTTCGTGGAACGGCCGCATTTGTTCAAAGTACTGTTCATCTTGCGCATAGAGCGACCAGGGCTCGCAGAAACCTCCGAACAGATCCGAGGAGAAGAGCGTGCCGGTCGCCTCGTCCAGGGTGACAAAGGCGCCCGGGAAATGACAGTAGGGTGTGGACACGAAGCGCAAACGACGACCGCCAAGGTCGAGACGCCATTCATGTTCCTCGACACGCCAGAACGACAGGCTCAGTCCGTAGTGTTTGAGCAATTCTTCGGCGCGCCACTGGGTCACAACGACCGCGTCGGACCGGGTAACTTGAGCATCGATGGCAGGCAACGAGGCGGCGATGTCGGGATCAGGATGATGGCAAACGAAATATCTGACGTTGTGCAGGCCGACGATCGCGTCCACTTGGCGGCGGACCTGCGGCCACGTCAAAACGGAACCGGGATCGAGCAGAACCGACTGATCGCCATGTTCGATCAGGTAGCTGTGACACTGAAAGCGATCCCCCGGCACAGAGCAGCCGACCCACCAGATTCTCGGGGCAATCTCAATCGGGCCGATCGCAGGTGACGTGTCGCCTGCAGGACGTGAGCCCGGCGCTGGATGGATCATGAAACCTCGTTGTAGCGACGACGTGAGGGAGACCGGGGCGAAATGAAGACGCCTGTTTTAATTATCGGTCTGCCATGCCGGTTGCAGCAGTCAAAGAGCTCAGGAAGCGCGAAACACTTCGTCGTTCGTCGCCGTCAAACTCGGACGTTCGCGCGAGCCGTGCAAAGGTTCCGTCCGCGTTTAGCCCGCGAGCCAAGAAGGTCGAGGGCGCGCCGTTGCGGCTGGGCACGTGTCCATCACATCGAAGGTGTCGCTGGCAAAGCTTTACACATATCCTACGGTGGGCTCGAACTCGACGTGCTGGTCAATGACATCCTGACGACTGCGCCGCTTATGGTGCCCGATCCGACAGCCCGAGCCACAGCGTCGTCAACCTCTGCTCGTAAACAGCGAGGCGCGGAAGATATCGAGCTTCGGCACGAGTGCAGCACCCGCCGCTATTCTCGATACGATTGTCGTCAGGGATCGATGGGAAACTCTTCGTAGAGGCGAATGTCTAGGGCGTCGTCACTGATCAGAAACTGCGTGTTATAAACCACTCGACCATCGGCCGTATCTTTTCTTGAACGAACGGCGAATCGGTGGTAAAGAACATCGGCTTCTTCCGATGGATGTAATCCTATATAGTGTATCGCAATCGGTGCAAAGTATATATTGTCGACCTCTTCCAAGCGATCCATGACGACGAGCATCTGCACGATCTGTTCGCGAACTGCGTCGGGCAACAGCCCCGCGCTCGATCGCAGCCTGCTTATCGATACCACCGACTCGGCCGGCGGCTCTTCTCCCGGCGGCGCCTCAGGCGAACTGTCCCGTCCGGCTTCGGAATGCGGTTTTGTTCCGGCATAGCTCAAGACAACGATAAAGTCAAAATCACTCTCGAGCAGCTCCTCGAAAATCGCCCCATAACAATTCCAGTACTGATTGTCATGCAGCTCCTGCATCGACCGAACGATGCCGACCTTTGCCCACATCTTTCGATCGTTGATTTGGAACGCAATCGAGCATTCGCGTTTTGGAAGCTTTCGCTTCATGAGGAATTGAATTCCGCCAGCTGATATTTCAATGGCGATCCCCTCGACGCCGCCAATCTCGCCGGACAGCCACCACATCGGAAATGTTAGCGGAAGACGCAAATATTGACGTCGATCGGCGCCAGGGGTCCCAAAGTCGTGGAATCTGGCTTTCTCCGCCATGGTACTGGAATTCATACCTTCGCGTGACTCAACTCCTCCGTAGGTGTGCCCCATAACGCGTGGTTGACAATCGGAGTAGCTGCGGTCAAGCCCTCAACATGTCGCAGCCGGAAGATGTGCAGCTGACCAAATCGCGGATTTTAAACTCCGAGCCGTCGGGTCACGCTCGACGGCCGTGCGACTTGCGCTTTCACCAGGAGGCGCGCCCGCGGCGTGCGCGCAAGCGGCGCGGCATTATGGCAGCCCTGCGCGTAGGTGCATCGGAGCGCGCGCAACCGACCTTCCTGGGTGTCGATGCCCTCGGCGATCACCGCGAGACCGCGGTGTCGGCCCGGCGCAAATACCGCATTGACACTTCAGTCTTCGCGATCTCGTCGCGACCGCCGCGAACGAAAGAGCGGTCGATCTCGAGCGCTTCGACCGAAACGGGTGAACCGCTCCGAACCGTCCCAAAGTCAGGCGCCGTTGACGGACGTGTGATTCGCACAATGCTGCCAGTGAACGGACGTTTCGGCATCGTCGACCACGTCGAAACTGCAGCCGCACATCCACAGCCAGCGGAAAACCGACGGTTCGCCGCTGCATTGCAACACGAAGTGGCGCGCCGGCGGCCCAAGTGTCCGGCCAAATTTTTCGGAAGCGATCGCCAATGCAATGTGGTTCGTTAGGCGTTTCATTCGAGCGACGCGTCGAACAGCTTGGGGTACAGTGGCATGTCAGACTAATTTATGCGCGGCCGTCTCGGTCGAATCAACGCACTGCATGTAAAGGTTTGCGGGAACCCATCAAAATTGAGAATAGTAACTTGCGTTCGCTATTTCTTCGCGTCACTTCTCGTGACCAACCATCCTTTCGTCCAACGAGCTCCGCACCAGTGTTGACGGCGTTTCATTCAACGGGCGAGATCCAAGGGCGAGCCGGCCGGCGGCCGATGGAATTCCCGCAACTGCGAAAGAACTCGCGCGCACCGTTCCTGACGATAGACGTGGCGCGCAATGCCCACGTGGCCCGCGCACGGTAGTAATTCGTGCACGATCGCACGCTGGTCGTCGATGAAATCGAAACGGCACCCGCACGGCCAAATCCAGCGATAGGTCGCAGGCGTTTCGCTCGACTGCAACATCAGTTGGCGCGCCGGCAGGCCAAGCCAACGCCGATACATATCAACCGCTAACTCAACAGCAACCTGACTCGTGCGAGGTGACATGTCACATGCGTTATGCCCGAAAGCGCGGCCGAAATCAACGCACCCCGTGTAAAGGTTTACCGACGGCGCCCAACCGCCGCTCGAATCCGCCCGGGCCGACGGGGCGAGCCCCCTTCGGCCTACTTTGCGAGCAGCTCGGCCAATTCGGCTTGAAAACTCTCGACGTCGCGGAACGAGCGATAGACGCTGGCAAAACGAATGTAGGCGACCGGATCGATCGCCTTGAGCGCTTCCATGAGCTTCTCGCCGACGAGCGAGGCTGGGACTTCGTTTTCGCCGCGCGCGAACAGTTCGCGCTCCAGCCCCGCGACGAGGTCCTCCAGCTGCGCATCGGATACCGGACGCTTTTCGCACGCGCGGCGAAGGCCAGTCAGGATTTTGTCGCGCGCATACTGCTCGCGCCGGCCGTCCTTCTTGACCACGAACAGCCGCGGCGCCTCGATGCGCTCGTAGGTGGTGAATCGATGTTTGCAGGCGAGACACTCGCGCCGGCGGCGAACGACGCTCTCGTCATCCCGGCTATCGACGACTCGTGTCTCGCTCTTCCGGCACGTCGGACAGATCACGAACCGGCCCCGCTGCAATCCACAACATATAGTGGCACGAGACCAGTATAGGACACTAGGCCAAAAACAAGAAGCCCGCCGCTGCCGGCGAGCTCTTTACCAGTCGGCGATGCAGTCTGCTATGACGATGCACCGATCTTGAACATTTTTGTGCCGCATTCGGGGCACTTACCCTCGGTCGCCGGACGGCCGTTTTTCATCGTGATTTGCGTTGCGTCTTTCATCTCGCGCTTTGTCTTGCACTTGACACAGTATGCTTGAGGGGCTGCCATTCGTCTCGTTCTCCCTTTGGACCGCTTGGGTAGTGCGCCCGAAGGCGGGCGGCCGCAATCGCCACCCCGTATTCCCACGCGGGAGCGCCTTTCCTGTGCTTGTCACGAGGGAGCCGTGCGTGATCGGCGGGCGTGACAGGTACAAGCCGCCGCTTCGTCCCTCGCTCTGAACTCGACGCGCTCTGCGCCCAACGGCTGACGAACGCCCGGTTTGAAGGCTTGTACGTGGCCGGCGCCATCGACGCTTTAGCCGCGCCCACGGTCGCGATCGTGGGCACCCGCGCCCCCAGCGAAAACGGCCGGCGACTCGCCCACCGGCTGGCCGCCGAGCTCGGCCGCGCGGGGATCTGTGTGATCTCGGGACTAGCGCTCGGCATTGACGGGGCGGCGCACGAAGGAAGCCTTGCGGCCGGAGCGCCGACGATCGGCGTGCTTGGCGGCGGCCACGACCACTTCTTTCCGGCTCGGAATCGTGAACTCGCCGCCCGCATCGTCGCCGGCGGCGGGGCGGTCGTGTCGCCCTATGCGCCCGACGTCCCGGCCCGGCCATTTCAGTTTCTTGCCCGCAACGGGATCGTGGCGGCTCTGGCAGATGCACTCGTGGTGGTCGAGGCCGCCGGGCGCAGCGGCGCACTCAACACGGCGTCGTGGGCGGCCGACCGCGCAATTCCCGTCATGGCCTTCCCCGGCGACGTCGACCGGCCCAAGGTTGCCGGCTGTCTCGCTCTCATCCGCGACGGCGCGACCCTGGTGCGCGATGCGCGCGACGTCCTCGCCGAACTCAACATGTCCCCGGGTCGGGCCGAGCCCACGTCCGAACCGCCCGACGCCGGAACCGAACTGGGCCGCCGGATCGTCGGGCGGCTGGCCCGTGAACCGGCCGGCATCGATGCGCTGCTGGCCGACGCCGCAGCGCCGGGCGCCGTACTCGCGTGCGTCGGCGAGCTGCTGAGCGCGGGCATCGTCATCGAAAGCAGCGATGCGCTGCTGCGGCTGCCGCCTTGAGCCTGCCGCGTTTCGCCGGCAGGACACGACTTCGGCGACGACTCGCGAAGCGGACAGGGTGCATATCCGCATCGTCGCCGTCGGCCGGCTGCGCGAGCCGTATCTGGCCGCCGCGGCGAAGGATTTCCGCCGCCGGCTCGCGCCCTATCACCGCATCGAAGAGCTCGAAGTGCGCGCGGCCGACGGCGAACGCCCGGCGGTCGTCATGGCGCTGGAGGCGTCCGCGATCCTGCGGGGTATCGCGCCGGGCGATCAGGTCTGGCTGCTCGAGCGCGCCGGGACCGAACTGAGCAGCGTCGAGCTGGCCGAACGGGTGGAGGGGCTGACCGTGAACGGCGTTTCACGGCTGACGTTCGTGATCGCGGGGACGTATGGTGCTGCGCCCGAGCTCGTGGCGCGCGCCAATCTGTGCTGGTCGCTGTCGCGGCTGACGCTGCTGCACGAGTGGGCCCGGATCCTCGTGCTGGAGCAACTGTACCGCGCGACGAAGATCGCCCGCAATGAGCCGTACCACCATTGATTGATTTGCTGTCACTCGCGGAACTCGCCGGGCACTTTTCGCGCGCGGCCGGCGAACTCTACGGGCTCCCGACGCCGCCGGCAGTCACCTTCGAGGCGCCGCGCCGTCCGGAATTCGGCGACATCGCCACCAACGTCGCCTTCGGGCTGGCGAAAACCGCGCGTCTGGCGCCCGCGGTCATCGCCGGGGCGATCGCGCAGCGCGCACTCGTCGATCCGCGCGTGCGCGCAACGATCGCCGAATCGACGCCCACAGCCGGCTTCATCAATCTGCGGCTTGTGCCGGAGTTCTGGCAGCGGACGGTGCGCGAGATTCTGCAAACCGGAGCCCATTACGGTCGCGGGCCGGCCCGCAACGAACGCATCTCGCTCGAATTCGGCAGCGCGAATCCCACCGGTCCGCTCGTCGTGGTCCAAGGACGGACGCTTTCGGTCGGCGACACGCTGGCCAAGACGCTGCGCTTCGCCGGGTACGACGTGTACACCGAGTGGATCATCAATGACGCCGGGGCACAGCTCGACACCCTCGGACGTTCACTGTACGCGCGCTATCGCCAACTGTGGGATCCGGCGTTTCCGTTTCCGGACGACGGCTATCCGGGCGCCTACCTCGAGACGATTGCCCGAACCCTGCGGGCGCAGGACGGCGAACGTTGGCTGGACGCACCCGAGAGCGATTGGCTGCCGTATTTTTCCGTTTTTGCCCGTGATGCGAACGTGCGCCAGCAGCAAGCCGTCGCCGCGCGTTTCGGCGCGGCGTTCGACCACTGGCAGAGCGAGAAGAGCCTGCACGACGCCGGAACGATCGAACGGGGCATCGAGCGGCTGGCCGAACTCGGCGTGACCTATGAAAAGGACGGCGCCCTATGGGCGCGGACGACCGCGAGCGGCGATGACGAAGACCGCGTCGTCGTCCGCGCCGACGGCCGGCCCACGTATTATGCCGCCGACGTGGCCTACCACTACGACAAGCTGGAGCGCGCCGATCGCGTGATCGACATTCTCGGACCCGACCATCACGGCTACATCGCCCGGCTCAACGCGCTCGCCGATGCCTACGGGCGCAGCGGCGCAATCGAAGTCATCTTGGCGCAACAGATTACCCTCAAGCGCGGCGACGAGATCATCTCGATGTCCAAGCGGGCCGGCAACATCGTGACGCTCGAAGAGATTCTCGACGACGTCGGCGTCGACGCCGCCCGCTTCTTCTTCATTATGCTCTCGACGGATCAGCCGCTGACGTTCGATTTGGAATTGGCGAAAGAGCAGTCCAACGAGAATCCCGTGTTCTACGTGCAGTACGGTCATGCGCGCATCGCGTCACTGATCCGGCGTGCTCGCGAGCGCGATGCGTCGCTGGTCGCCGAGGCTGGTCCGGGCGCACCGCTCGAGCGGCTCGACGGCGAAACCGAAGTGGCGCTCATGCGCCGGCTCGCCGAATTCGGCAGCGTAGTCGACGGTGCCGCGCGCGCCCGGGCCACCCATCGGCTGCCCAAATACGCACGCGACATCGCGGCCGACTTCCACGCGTTCTACGACAAGTCGCCGGTGTTGCCGGTCGTCGGCGCGGATCGCGGCCTCGCCGCGGCTCGACTCGCGCTGGCGATCGCGGCGCAAACCGTGCTCGCGCAGACGCTCACCTTGTGCGGCGTAAGCGCGCCCGAACGGATGGAGCGCGCCGCCGAAGATCGCAAGTCGCAGCAAGCCGGTGAACATTTGAACTACTCACGTGACGCGTTTTGAGCCAAAGAAGGGTTCAGGCGGCAGCTCTAAAATTGCGAGTGCGCGGGACGTCTTTAATCCGCTCAATTCAACGCGCGCGGTTTGAACGAACGGCTTGACATTCGAGGGCACAACTCCGGCTGCGATAAAATAACGATGTAGAAGAATTTACCGTGTAGTAGGCCGTTGCGCCGACAAAAAAACCATCCGCCGAAAGCTTTCACGGATTAGGGGAGCTCTCCTTAGCGAAGAACGCCCTCTCGCTTTGCGCTCGCCGGCACCAACCCTCGTTGACGGACTTTTTTACGGAGCGGCACATGCGCATCATTGCTGTCTCAATTTTGGTCGCCTTGGTCACTACTCTTGCCGCCTGCGGCCCAGGCAAAAGCGGTGGGTCGAACCTTCCGGGCACCCCGGAAGCCGTCCCCAGTGCGACGCCAACGCGCGTCCCTACCCCACGCCCGAGCACCACACCGATCGCTACGCCGACGCCGCACAACGGCGCTACGCCCACGCCACATCCAAGCACCATGCCAACGGCGACTTCAAGTCCAGCGCCCGTGACCCAGCCAACGCCAATAGCCTCACCTGGCAGCATGATCCAATTCTGCACCGGCATCACCCTGCCGGGTGGGCCCTCCGGCATCGCGGCTGGCCCTGACGGAAACCTCTGGTTCACCGAAATATCGGGTAATCGAATCGGCCGAATCACGACCGCGGGCATCGTAACGGAATTCTCCGCCGGCATCTCTCCAGGTGCTCTATCCGTTGGAATCACGGCTGGGCCGGACGGCAACCTTTGGTTCACCGAACAAGGAGTTCACCGGATCGGCCGGATCACGACCGCGGGCGTAGTGACCGAATTCTCTGCCGGCATTAGCGGCATGCCGGAGTTCATCGCGTCGGGTCCTGATGGCAACCTCTGGTTCACCGAGTTGGGAACGCGAACGAACGGAGGCCTCGGCGCAATCGGTCGGATCACGACTGCAGGCGCGGTGACCGAATTTTCCAACTTGTTCACCTTGCCTGTTGGGCCGTATGGAATCGCCGCCGGCCCGGACGGCAACCTGTGGTTTACCGAAACAGGTACCAATAGCATCGGCCGGATCACTACCGCGGGAGCGCTGACCGAGTTCTCTACCGGCATTCCGACGGGTGTTTACCCCGGAGGTCCCAGTGCCATCGCAGCTGGCCCGGACGGGAACCTTTGGTTTACTGAAAACGGCATCAGCACGAACACGATCGGGCGGATCACCATCACGGGAGCGGTCACCGCATTTTCCGGCATCACCACTGGCCCGCTCGACGGCATCACCACTGGCCCGGATGACAATCTTTGGTTCACTGAGAATGGAAGCACCCGGTTTGGCCGCATCGGCCGGATCACGACTGACGGCGCAGTGACGGAATTCTCCGGCGATATCGCTGCGGGAGCGCAGCCAAAAAGCATTGCAGTTGGAGCCGATCGCAATCTGTGGTTCACCGAACCCGGTGCCGCCCCGCCGGGATACGCGGGTTGCATCGGCCGCATCGTTCCCTAAAGTTTTTAAGATCGGATGCCGACGACGACTGACGGCTGCGCATCAGGCGCGCGTTCGGACGCGTCCGCAACCACAATCTCTACGTCGACTTCCTTCGCGTCACCATCCGCCACTAGTCCGGGCACGTCGGCGGCCCCGGTGTCGCTCAGCTGCATGCGCAAGATGTACGGCTGGACGAAAAACTTGAACAGG
The DNA here is from genome assembly GCA_050012475.1 of Candidatus Velthaea sp. Lineage (GTDB taxonomy): Bacteria > Vulcanimicrobiota > Vulcanimicrobiia > Vulcanimicrobiales > Vulcanimicrobiaceae > Velthaea. Next base: position 18,743 of record JBEKHC010000036.1, on the reverse strand, counting down.
ACTTTGACCATCGCCGCGGCGGGAATGCCGAGCAGCAAGCCCGGGACACCGAAAAGCTCGCCGCCCGCGAAGACGGCGAACATCACGCCGATCGGCGACACGCCGACGCTTTGCGACATGACCTTGGGAACCAGCAAATTGTCGGCCACGCGCGAGATCACGAAGATTTCCACCGTCACCGAGGCCACCATTGCGCCGCCCTGCGGGATCGCCAGAACCGCAGCCAAGACCTGCGCGACGATCATTCCGACGAACGGAACCGCGTAACCCAAGCCGCAAATGACCGCCACGAGCAGCGAAAAACTGAAATGCAGCGGCAGCAGGGCGACCCAGACAATGACGCCGACGATCGCGCACAAGAAGGCCTGACCCGCGATGAAGTGTCCGAAGATCGACGCAATTTCATCGAACAGCCTTTTGGTCTCTTCGCGCTTGCCGGGCGGCACGAATTCGAGCAAACTATGCCCGAAGAGCGGGCTGCGCGACACGAAAAAAATCGACAGGATCAACGCGGAAACACCGATGAACAGGACGTTTACGGTGCCGACGACGAACGCGCCGACCGAATCGAGCGCGGTGCTCAGGACGCCGGCGACGCGGCCGCCGACCTCCGCTTGCAGATCGGCGACGCTGGGCAGAATGATGCGGTTGCCGAACCGCGCTTGCAGCGCGCGAACCGCGCGCGCAACGAGTTCTTGCGAAGCGTTGACGTAGTCCGGCGCGTGAAAGAGCAGCGAGGCCATCTGGGCATACGTCACGGGGATGACGACGAGCGCGATGACGACCAGCGCGCCGAGCAGCGCCAGGTACACGATGCCGATCGCCGCCGCGCGCGGCATGCGGGATTCGAGCCGCCGCACCAGCGGCGTCGCCCCGAACGCGATGAACGCGGCGATGAGAAACACGGTGACTGTGCGCGGAATGTGCGCAAAGAACACACCCAGCACGGCGATGAGCACCACCGCCGCGAGCGCAATGAGCGTGCGCCGGACGAGCCGCGCCTTCACACCAAGGCCTTGGTCATCATACGGCGCTCGGTCTGCAATCCCAAACTTCCGTAGAGCCGGCGCGCCGCCACGTTGTCTTCGGTCACCATGAGCGACAGGTAACCCAAGCCGTCCGCGCGCGCGATGTCTTCGGCTCCGCGCAGAAGCGCAGCACCGGCGCCGCGCCGCCGGTCGTCGGGCTCGACCGCCATGTACGCGACGAAGGCTTGCTCGGTCGTGGTGACTTCGTCGGGCAGATTGCGCAACAACACCAGAAATCCGCAGCGGCGCGAGCCCGCGGTCGCGATAAGCAAGTCGTGCGGGTGCAAGAAAATGTACGCGAAGAGCCGATCGAAGGCTAATTCGACGAGCGGGAGCGGCGCCGGGCGAACGGCCGACAGGCTCGTGCCGCACACGCGCCGGCCCAAATCGAGCACGAAGTTCCGATCCCGTTCGTCGCCCATCCGGATCGAGATCGCGGGCGTCATGCCAGCCGGCGCGCCGGCGCTGCCGTCCAGCCGGCAACCAGCGGGTCGAGCGCGGCGATCAGCGCTTCGTTCTCGCTTTGGGTTCCGATCGTGATCCGCAAATGTTCGGGCAAACCCAGACCGTCGCCCGAACGCACGACGATGCCGCGCTCGAGCAGCGCGTCATAGGCCGCGGTCGCACTGACGGGGACGCTCACGGCGAAAAAATTGGCCGCCGTGGGAAAATAGCGCAAGCCCAAACGCGTGAACTCGCGTTCGAGAAAAGCCTTGCCGGCGATGTTGGTCTCGAGCGTTCGCGCGACGAACTCCGCGTCGTCGAGCGCCGCCAGCGCCGCTCGCGCGGCCGGACCCGAAACGTTGAACGGCGTGCGCACGCGCTGCATGTAAGCGATGAGCGCCGGCTCGGACAAGCCGTAACCGAATCGGACTGCTGCCAGACCGTAAAGCTTGGACAGCGTGCGGGTCACGACCGTCGTCGGGCGAACGCGCAGGATATCGACGCCGTCGACGCTTCCAGCCGGCATATATTCGCGGTACGCCTGATCGATGACGAGCACGATCTGCGGCGGCAGCTCGGCAGCAAAGCGAGCGAATGCTTCGCCTTCGACGCGGGTGCCCGTCGGATTGTTGGGATCGCAAACGATGACCAATTTCGTTTTCGGCGTGACCGCTTGCTGCATCGCGTGGAGATCGTGCACGCCCTCGCGCAGCGGAACGCGGACCGGCACGGCATCGAACAGCAGCGCATTTTTCGCAAACAGCGAGAAGGTGGGATCGGCGAGCACGACCTCGTCGCCGGGCGCGACGAACGTTGCGAACAGCGTCAGCAACACGTCGTTGCTGCCGTGTCCGACGATGACGTGATCTTTGCCCAAACCGTGACGTTCGCCGAGGCGCGTCCGCAGTTCGGGATGGTCGTCGTCGACGTAGATGTTTGCGTTGGGAACGCTCGAAAGAGCCGCCAGAGCGCGCGGTGAGGCGCCCAAGGGGTTCTCGTTCGAACTCAGTTTGACGACGTGCTCGAGCCCGAAGCGCGCCTTTGCTTGGTTCACGGTCGTCCCGGCAGTATACGGCTTGATAAACCGGACCGCCGGCCGCAACAGATTTTCGTAGCGCATGTCAGCGAGCGCTTCGCCCAGAGTAATGCACTCCACTTGTGGCGGACGGAAAGGCCTCAGCTTCGACCGGAAGCGAGCCACCCGCGGCTCGGCGCGCGGCGCCCAACGCCACTGCGGCTCGCGGCGCAGCCGCAAACGCAACGCGCGACTCGGCGCGCAGCGCCGAACGCCACGGGTTAAGGCGAACTCGAAGAGTTCGCCCTAACCCTGCTATCCCAAAAAGCGCGAACCCGGTTCGGCGAGCGGGATGCCGGCAGCGCACTGCGGACAATCTTCGGCCGCAAACGACTCAATCGGCAAATCGAGCAGCGCAACGGTGGGAACGCCGAAGTCCACGAGCGAGCGCCGGACGATCACGCCTGCAGCGACAATGTGGGCGCCGTTGTCGCGCACGACGTCGAAGATCTCGCGCACCGAGAGGCCCGTCGTCACGACATCTTCGACGACGAGCACCCGGTCGTCGGCGGCGAGCTCGAACCCGCGCCGCAGCGTCGGAACGCCGTGTTCTTTCTCGACGAAAAGCGCGAAGGTTCCGAGTTGGCGCGCGCACTCGTAGCCTAGCACGATTCCGCCGACGGCGGCACTCACCACGACCGTCGGCGCAAATGAGCGCACGCCGGCGACGATATCTGCGGCGACGTTGGCGACGAGCACGGGGTCTTCGAGAATGCGAAATTTTTGCACGAAGCGCTGCGAATGCCGCCCCGACGAGAGCCGGAAGTGGCCGTCGAGAATCGCCCCGCGCCGGCTCAGCGCGTCGAGCAATGCGTCGCCGGTCATGCTTGCGCGCCGGCCGCTAAGTCGTCGAGAATGAAGCGCGCAGCATTGTGCGGATCGGCGTCGGCGACGATCGGACGGCCGACCACGATGAAGTCCGCACCCGCGGTTTGCGCCTGGCGCGGCGTCGCAACGCGCATTTGATCGCCGTGCGACGTTCCCGCAGGTCGGATGCCGGGCGTCAAACACATGAAGCCGGGACCGAAGAACGCCTTGAGTTCGGCGACTTCGTGGACGCTGCAGACGACACCCGAGCAGCGGGCGTCGCGCGCCAGCGCGGCCAGCCGCAACGCGTTTTCGCCCGGGCCGCCGGGTAAACCGAGTTCTTTGAGGTCGCCCGGCGCGATGCTGGTCAAGATCGTAATCGCTAAGATTTCGGGCGCGGCGATGCGTAATTCCGCCGCGCGTTCCTGCGCGGCATGGACGGCAGCTTCTAACATTGCGCGGCCGCCGAGCGCGTGCACGGTGAGCAGCCGAACCCCGGGCCGAACCAGCGCGCGAACCGCGGCATGCACGGTGCGCGGGATGTCGTGCAATTTGACATCGAGCATGTACTGGGCACCGGTCTCGGTGAGCACGGGACTTATGGCATCAGCATATCCGTAAAACGCCTCATAACCGATCTTGAACATGAGATCCAGCGGCGACAACAGGTGAACGAGTTCCCTTGCGCGCTCGAATTGAGGAACATCGATTGCCACCACGAGCCGGGCTGCCATGTCCGTTCAGGTTAGACGAGCGGGCTGCAATTCATCGCGTTGGTAAAAAATCGGTTAGATTCGGTTGAATCTTCACTATTAACGGCATCCAACCGATAGAGAAATCACGGGAAAGTGAACCATCTCACGCACCGACGCGTTGTACGGTGTACCGTAAGCAGATCACGGAAAGGAGAATCGAGATGGCCGGAGTCATGGTCTTTCGGACATTAGCTGACGCGCTACGAGCGGGCTATCATGTCTATGACCGCACGGAACACGGATATCTCGTCCGCACTCGAACGTCCGCCGGCTGGGCCATGGCGATCGTGAGCTGTCGGTAGCGAGAAGCAACCGTTCCTTGTAGCAAAGACGCGGATCGCTCCGGCGGCCCGCGTCTTTTCTTTCGCCCAAATCGAGGGGTTTAGCGCACGTCCGGCGGGTTTGACGGACGTTTGAGCTCCTCGTAACCGGAATGCGTGCGCGGCTCGGGTCCGTAGGCGGAGCCTCCGGGCGGGGACGGTGGCGGCGTCCGTGGCGCATCGGGATACGGCGGCGGCATCGAACGCGTTCCCGGCACGCCTAGCCGCGCACCGGAAAGCAGCGCAACGATGATCTGCGCGATTCCGACGAACATCGGAATCAAGCCCCCGAGCAGCCAGGGCCCGGGATGCAGCTGGGGCGTGTTGAGCGGCCCGCCGGTGTCGTAGCCGATGAACGACAAGCCGATCAGAATCGCCAGGCCGATGAGCGCCAACGTGATGCCCTTGCGCAGACTGCGGTCGGCCCCGTCCAGGTAGCCGGGATCCGGCCTCCAGGCTGGCCCCGGCGCGGGCGGCGGGGCACCCGGCCCAGGGTCGATGCTGCGCCAGTCTCGGCTCGCAAAGCGGGTCGGCGGAATCATGCCCCGGCGAATCATCTCGATCCGTTCCCGGTGGGCGAGCACCCGCAACACGATGAACGCGCCGATCGGCAGTCCGAAGATACAGAAAACCGCCAGCGCGGCGACGGCGTTGTCGCTCATTGCGTGTCACACTCCCCCGGCTGAAACCCTGATTGACCCGTCATCGCTCCCGACCTCTAGGCGCCCGCTGCCGTTACCGACGCGAATGCTCGAAGACGAGTGGCCGCCATCGCCGCCGGCGAGGAGCAACGGCGCGTCGGCGGTGACTTTGCCCGACGACGTGCGCGCGCTGACGGTAACGTCGCTGCGCGGGTCGAGTTCCAGACCGATGTGTCCGTTCGCGGTTTGCATCTTTCCGGCATGGAGGAGCGAGCGCCAAACGTCGATTCGGCCGTCGTCCGTGCTCACCGCGACGCGATCGGCCTGTACCCCGTCCAGGACGATCCGGCCGCTATCCGAGGCCAGCTCGACCGACGGCGCGACGACGCCGTGCAATTCGATCCGGCCGTCGTCGGTGCGCACGTCGAGCGTACCGCGCTGATCGTTCACGACGATCGATCCCGCATCACTGTGCAGCACGGCGTCGGCGCGCAAGCCCGAGAGCGCGGTCGATCCGGCGTTACGCACATCCACACGCGCGGCGGGCGGAACGATGACGTCCAGCCGCCGCTCGACGAGGCCCATGAAGACTTCCAGCGGCCCGTCGCCCCGCGCGATCCGGACCCCGTCGGCGGTCCGCTCGACGACGAGCGGGCGGCGCTTCCCGCTGACCCAGCCTTGCACGTCGGTCTTCTCGCTGACCGACACGATTGTCCCGGGTTGCACGGTGACGGTCAGCGTCGCGTTCTTGTCATCGATGACCACGTGCGGGGCCGGGCCGGTCTCGAGCGTCTTTGCCGCGCGAAGACCGGCATCGGGCGCGGTGCGGTGGGCCGACAGCCGTGAAAAATTGGCCATGTGCCCGCCCGCAACCGAGCAGATCATCAAACCGACGACCCATAACTCCACGACGCCCAGTCCGGCGACGATCGCCAAGCGACGGCTGTCCACCGGCTAAATCTTCGGTCCCCAGCCGGGGAACGTCGCAGCCGGGCGCGGTGCGGCTGACGTCAGGCGGCGGTCGGAAAATGGCTGGTCGAAGGGTTGCGGCTTGGTCAGCATGATGCGTATCCTCAAGGTGGCGATGGAACTGCACCATGTACGACCCCGCCGCATCGATGTTTCGGACGCTTCCGCGAAACTTGTGGCCCGCGCCGGCGTACATGCGGCATCGTGGGACTCGCGCTGCTGGTCGAACCGCGGGCGGCGCCGATAGCGGCCGCGGAGACGCTCGCGGCCGAGGACGACCTCATTGCGGAGGCGGCCGCCGGCCGGAGCGAAGCGTTCGGGATTCTGGTGGAACGCTACGAGCGCGCGGTCTATCATCTCGCCGTGCGCACGCTGCGCGATGGCGAAGAAGCCAAAGACGCAACGCAAGAAGCGTTCTTCAAAGCGTTCCGCGCGCTGCGCACCTTTCGGCGCGGAGCGAAATTCTCGACCTGGATTTTCACCATCGCCTACCGGGTCTGCTGCGACCGGCTCGCGCGGCGCAAACGCTTTTCCGGCGACGAGCTGCCAGACCGGGCCGATCCCGCCGCCGGCCCGCCGGAGCAGGCGGAAAGGGCCGACGAAGCGCGCCGGCTGCGCGCCGCCATCGACGCGCTGCCCGAGAAATACCGCACCGTCATCACGCTGTTCCATCTGCAAAACAAACAGTATGAGGAGATCGCCCAAGTCCTCGACCTGCCGCTGGGAACGGTAAAAACGCACCTTTTCCGGGCCAAGGAACAGTTACGCAAGACGCTCGACGAGGGCGCCGACGAGATCCGCGCGAGGGGCAAATGACTGCACGGCTGCGAGCCGAAAAGAGGGTATCATGACCGACGACGAGCTCGAGCGAGCACTGTTCGCTCTTCCGCTGGAAGAGCCGCCGGTCGACTTGCGCCCGCGGATTCTGGCGGCGACGATCGCGCGTCCGCCGCTGACGTTTCGGGCTTGGGAAATCTGGCTGATCGGCACGCTCGCGGCGTTGATGGTGTGGCTGGCCTTCCTGGTCGGCACGGCGAGCCCCGACCTTGGCGGAACGATCAGCCGCGCGGTCGGCAGCGCGGTCGACGCACTCGCTGCGCTCGTTTCCGTGAGCGCCCTGATGTGGACCGTGCTCGGCGTTTCGTGCGTGGTCTGGATCTCGCAATTCTCGCTGCCGGCGTCACGGCCCCAAACAACGAATCGTTAGCAGCCCACGCGACGCAACGCGCGACTAGCCGGAGGCGCAGCCAATTCAAGATCGCAAATTCAAGGTACTCGTGGTCGAGGACGACGCGCAGATCTCGCGCGTCCTCGAACTCGAACTCAAGCACGAAGGCTACGATGTCGAAACGGCCCGCGACGGCTTGTCGGGCTTGGAACGCGCGCTCAAAGAACCGGATCTGGTGATCCTTGATTTGATGCTGCCCAAACTCGACGGGATGGAAGTGGCCAGCCGTTTGCGCGCCAAAAGCAAGGTTCCGATCATCATGCTCACGGCCAAGGACCGCATCCCCGACCGGGTCGCGGGCCTGGACGCCGGGGCGGATGATTATCTGGCCAAACCGTTTTCGATCGAGGAATTGCTGGCTCGGGTGCGCGCCCGGCTGCGCGACAAAAACCCGGCAAGCAACGTGCTCGCAGCCAAAGATCTCACCATGGATCGCGACCGGCACGAAGTCCGGCGCGGCGGAACGATGATCGCGCTGACCGCCAAGGAATACGGGCTGCTCGAGTATTTGCTGCTGCACCGCAACAAGGTGCACACCCGCGACGAGCTGTTCAACGGCGTGTGGGGCAGCGATTTTCTCGGCGACTCGAATCTCATCGACGTCTACATCCGCTATCTGCGCGGCAAGATCGACGACGGCTTCGAGGAGAAGCTGATCCAAACCGTCCGCGGCGTCGGCTACGCGCTGCGCGATTAACAACAACAGCAGCGGCAGGGTTCGACTTCGTCGAACCCGTGGCGTTCGGCGCTGCGCGCCGAGCCGCGTGTGGCGTTTGCGCTGCGCGCAAGCCGCGCGTGGCGTTTGCGCTGCGTGGAAGTCGCGTGGGGTTCGGCGGGACGCGCGGGCGTGAACTCGCTGCGGACGCGCATTGCCGTTTCTTACGGCGCGCTGATCGTCACTGTGATCATCCTGGCTGCCGTCGCGCTCAATTTCGCTTTCCGTCAGATTTTGTTCGATCAAGCCAAACTGCGCATCGCGGCGACCAGCGACCAGATCGTGCAGACCGTCGATGCGACGCGCTCGATCGATGTGTTCGAGCCGGTCCAGCCGTCGATCGCGCTCACCGATCGGGCCAATCTCGACCACTGGGCAGGTCCATTCACCTACGTCCAAATCGATTCGCTGCGCGGCTACCCCGAGGCCAAGAGCACCAACATGGGCGCCCTGCAGCTTGCGGCGCCGGTCGATTTTCGCGGCGGCGACGCCCGCTTCGAGGTCGTTCGCACCCCCGCCGGCGACGAATTGCTGGTTCTCGACCGCCTGTTGCGCAGCGACGGTCAACCCGTCGCGATCGCCCAGGTCGCTGAACCGCTCGACAACGTTCACTACGTGCTGCGCCAAGCCCGGACGATTTTGATCTGGTCGGCGATCGGCGGCGCGCTGCTCGTCGGCGCGGCATCGTTCTTCATCGCCGGGACGGCGATCGATCCGATCAAACGGCTGACCGCGGCGATGGCCGAGATCGGTTCGGACCAGCTCGACCGACGCATCCCCTCGACCCGCACCGATGAAGTCGGCAAACTGGCAGCGGCGTTCAACGCGATGCTCGCCCGCCTGGAAGAGGCCTTTGCTCGCGAGCGGCAGTTCATCGCCGACGCGTCGCACGAACTACGTACGCCGCTGACGGTAATCAACGCCAACGCCCAACTGCTCAAACGCTGGGGCAATGACGACCCCGCGGTGCGCAGCGAGTCGCTCGATGCGATCGTCACCGAATCCGAGCAGCTGGCGGGCATGGTGAGCGGGATGCTGACCCTGGCCAAAGCCGATTCGGGCGATCAAATCCCCAAAGAACCGCTGGCGCTCGATCGGCTCCTCACCGACGTGGTCACGCACGCTCGCTCTCGCGCCGAGCGCAAAGCGCTGACGATCGAAGCGCACCTTCCGGCCGCCGCGCCGATCGTGGTGGGCGACGAATCGCTGCTCCGGCAACTGTTCAGCAATTTGGTCGACAACGCGATCAAATTCACCGAATCCGGCCGGATCGACGTCACCCTCACCGCCGCGCCGCCCAACGCAATCGTCGAAATCGCGGATACCGGAATCGGCATCGACCCCGTCGCAGCCGAGCGGCTCTTCGACCGCTTCTTCCGCTCGGACGCCTCGCATTCGCGGGTCATCGAAGGAACTGGGCTGGGCCTCGCGATCGTGCGCAGCATCGCGCGGATTCACGGCGGATCGGTCTCGGCCACCCCACGGCCCGGCGGCGGCTCGGTCTTTCGCGTGGTACTCCCGGCAACCCGGACAACTTCAATCGAAACCTAATGACCGCCGGGGGCGCGCCGGGTACGATGGGAAGCGTGGGCCCCTTCCGCTCCGGCGCCGGCCGGTGGATCGCCGCCGGAGTGCTATTCTCCAGCGCGATCTTCGGCTGCGCTCAGCGTGCCGGTGCGACGACCACCTCGTTCGACGTCACCGGGCAAGCCGTCGTTCAAGTGATCGGACACGCCGCGCCGATCACGATCCGCACCTGGAACCGCAATACCGTGCAAATCGACTGGCCCGACGGAGCGGGGTTCAACGCCTCGCGCAGCACCCAGCCGACACGTCCGAGCTTTCTCATTCCGACCGTCAGCGTGGCCGAGGTGCACGGCCGCGAAGGCACGGTTATCACGACCCTGCTGCCCGAAGACTTCCCGGTGCCCAAGCTGGCGCCGGGGATGCACGATGTCGTGCGCGTCGTGGAGGCGCTGCGGCCGTTCGTACCCGGCGGACCCCCGCCGCCGGCGCTGACGCTGATGATCCCGGAATCAACCGGCTTGGTCAACGTGCGCTCGGATCGCGGCGCCGTGACGCTCAACGACTACCACGGAACCACCATCGCCGCGGACCGGCGCGGGCGCATGACCTTCAACCGCGTGAGCGGTGACGCGTTCGTGCAGCCGCTCAACGGGAGTTTCTACGCGCTGGACTCGAGCTTTGACCGGCTGCGCATTCGCAGCAACCGCGCCGACCAAGTCTTCGACGCCTGCCGGGTGAAGCAGATCGAGGCGACGACCCTCACCGGCAACATCGTCTTCGACAACGGGAGCTTCGAGCCCGGACTGGCGCGCTTCGAATCGGATCGCGGGTCGATTGCGCTCGGCGTCAACGGCGGTGCGCAACTCGGGGTGCGCACCCTCGACGGCCACGTGTTCACCGATTTGCCGGCGGCGCCGGCGGCGCCGCTGATCGGCCGCGACGAGACCGACACCGTCCAGATCGCCGGCGAGGGTGGACCGCTGGTGAGCGCGTCGAGCAACCACGGCGACATCTTGCTCTTCGGCGGCAGTCTGACCGAGCAGCGTCCGGCGCAACTCGGCGCCGGCTGGCGTCCGATGACGGACCTGCTGCTCGCCGGCCGCGGGTTGCCGCGCCGGCCGCCGCTGTTTGCCGGGCAACAACCGAACCGGCGGCCGCAGGCGCGCCCGCCGGGTTTCTGGCGTGGTCAGCCGCGGCGCGCGCGCCTACAATAGAAATTTGCGCAGAACGGCCGTGTCGAGCTTGAACGTGTGCTGCGCGAGGACCGCTTCGGTCTTGTAGCCGCAGCGCTCGAGAAACGCTTGCGCGGCGTGCTCGGCGAACACTTCGATGGTGACCTTGTGACAGTTGTGATACTTCGCGAGTTCTTCCCCGCGCGCAAGCAGCAGCCGGCCCAAGCCGCGCTTGCGGTAGGCGGGCAACACGTAGAGTGCGTCGATGTGAGCCAGCGACGCAGCGATGCGCAAGCGCAGGCCGGCGATTGCCAGCGTACCGTCGCGCGCGACGATGTCGTAGGTCTGCGCGTGCCAAACGACGCGGAAATCCCACAGTTCAGACCGCCAATCCCGGTCGTGGGTGCGCCAAAATGCATCGGCGGTGCCGGGTTTGGCAATCTCGATCTCGACCGGTGCGGCTTCAGACAAGGGCGTCGAATGTCCAGCCGTCGTATGCGGCGTGTGCGCGCAAGCCGAACTCATCTTCGAGTCCGCGCGCGAGCTTGTGCGGATCCTGTTCGAGCATCTTCGTCCCGAAGTGGGTCAGGATCGCGGTTTTCGGCCGAATGCCGCCGATGAGCGCGCGCGCATCGTCGAAGGTCAGATGATCGACGTCCATCGTGTCGCGGAATCGCAGCACGTTGAGGATCAGCACGTCCGGCTCGTGCGCGCGGTAGTCGGCGATGAGTTCGGGAAAGAACCGCGTGCACGGCAAATACGACACCGTCTTTCCGGCATAGCGAAAATGGAGGCCGTAGGTTTCGACGTCCGAGTGATGATGCCGGATCGACGTTCGAACCTCGACGTCGTTGATCGCAATCGGTTCGCTGCGTTCGACCAACCGCACTTCGCGCGGGACGAAGGTGCGGACGTACGGCAGCACGACCGGTTCGAAATCGAGCGCGTCGGCCGGCGCAAGCAACGCGCCGCGCCGCTTCCAACCGCCCTGACACATCGCTTCGATCATCACGTTGACGTCGCCGGAATGATCGAGGTGCTTGTGCGAAAGCACGATCGCGTCGAGCTGGGGCGGTTCGCACGGCGGGACCGCCGAAAGCGCGCGCACGAGCGCACCCGGCCCAGGGTCGACATGGATCTGGGTCTCGCCGAAGCGCAGCCAAATTCCGCCCGAGGCGCGAATTTGGCGAGCGACCACGAAGCGCGCGCCGCCGGTTCCCAAAAAGCGGATGCTGATCATCGGCCCGGCTGCTCCGCACCGTAGACACGAAAGAACGCGTCGAGGTTGGCCCGGTAGCCGTGCAGCGTATCGTTCCAGCGAACGAGCGCCTCGCTGCCGCGGTCGGTCAACTCGTAAACCCGGCGCGCGGGGCCCTGATCGTGCGCGTCCCAGTGCGATCGGATCAGCGCGTTACCCTCGAGTTGGCGCAGCGTCCGATACAGCGTTCCCGGGTCGCACGCGATGCCGAATTCGTCACGCAGCTCCTTCATGATCTCATAACCGTGCAGATGCGAACGCTTGAGCATCACCAAGAGCCAAGCAGCGAGATAGTTCTTCGGCGTTCCGCGCGGGGGAAGTCCGGCGGCGTCGGACAGATTCTTCATGGGTTAGGATAGCGGCGCTTCGCATGTAGATGCGCGACTCCCGCCTGCTCGAATCGACGCTGGACGCAATCGCGGCGTTTGGAGCGGCGCTTTCGTGGAACACGTCTGCGTCATGGACCAGATCGAACTTTCTCCGGTCGACTCCCGCGATCACACGCGAGGACCCGCCGATGCTCCCCTGACGCTCATCGAATACGGCGACTTCCAATGTCCGTATTGCAGCGCAGCCCACGCCGCGGTGGCCGAGATCGAACGCCGATTTGCCGGCCGCCTGCGCTTCGTCTTCCGCCAATTTCCGCTGCGTCAAATTCACCCGCATGCCGAGGCCGCGGCCGAGGCCGCCGAGGCCGCCGGCGCGCAAGGCCGATTTTGGGAGATGTACGACCAGCTCTTCGCCCATTCGCGCGCGCTGGGCGAAGACAAGCTGGGCGCCTACGCGCAGGCCGCGGGTGTCCCCGATCTCGACCGCTTCGAGCACGATCTCGCGGAACGGCGCTACCTTCCCGAACTCGACGCGGCCATCGAGCGCGCCGAATCGAGCGGGGTCGAGGGCACGCCGGCATTCTTCATCAACGGCCAACCGTTCGAGGACGAACCGAGCGTCGAAGCCTTGAGTGCCGCGCTGGAGGAAGCCCTCCAAGGCTGAGGGGCGCGACGATCCTTCGCCCTTAGCTCGTTTCGCCGTGCCGGGGCGGGTTGGGAATCAAGCGGTCGAACGGGATCTCGCGCTCGCGGCCCAGGCCGATCATCATGCGTCCGACCTCGGGATACCGCCGGAGCTGCATTTTGTAGTGCTCGCGCAGCTCGCTCACGAGCCGGCCGCGCAAGTCGAGAATGTCGTCGGCCAGCGCGATCATCAGGGAATTCGGCCACGCCCGCGCCCGGATGGCGCGCAGTTGCGCGAACGCGTCGGCCTCGGCTCCCGGCTGTCGCTGCGCGGCCAGGATCGCGAAGGCCGCGGTCGAGCGCGAGATGCCGGCCGTACAATGGAGGACCAGCGTGTCGCCGTCGAGGTGCCCGCGATCGAACGCCAGGAGCCGCTCGATGTCGTCGCGTTCGGGAGCGCGATAGTCGCCGCCGGCCACGATCACATCGTCGAAACGCAGCACCAGCAGGTCGGCGCGCAGATTCGCCAGTTCACGGGGCAGCGCGGCATTCGGGTCTAAAATCGAAATCACGCGGCGCGCCGTGTCGAGCGGCGCGGCGTGCAGCTCCTCGATTCCGCAAATGTGATGCGGGCGCGCCTCGTCCATGCTATGGGACTATATCTCCCGCCGCGCGGCAGCGAACCTCCGGCGAGCGCAAGGGCCGGGCACTATTTAACCTGCCTTTTGCACAGCGGCCCGCGCCCCAAAGCGGTTTACGGCCGCTCCATGCGTAAAGCCGCTCGCACATGAGTGTCCTCGAAAGCCGCATCGACGAACGCGCTGGCGATTTCGCGCGAAATTTCGCCGCGATGGCGGCGCTCGTCGACGATTTGCGCGTCCAACTCGCGCGCACGCGCGCCGGCGGCGGCCGCGACGCCGTCGAACGCCACCGCAAGCGCGGCAAGCTCACGGCGCGGGATCGCATCGACCGCCTGATCGACCCGGCCAGCGCGTTCCTCGAGTTCTCGGCGCTGGCGGCCAACGGCATGTACGGCGACGCCGCGCCGGGCGCCGGCATCGTCACCGGGATCGGCACGATCGCCGGCATCGACTGCGCGATCGTCGCGAACGACGCCACCGTCAAGGGCGGGACGTACTACCCGGCAACGGTGAAAAAACATCTGCGCGCGCAAGAGATCGCCGAGCAGAACGGACTCGTCTGCGTCTATCTCGTCGACTCGGGCGGCGCGTTCTTGCCGCTGCAGAACGAGGTCTTTCCCGACCGCGAGCATTTCGGCCGGATCTTCTACAACCAAGCGACGATGTCGGCGCAGGGAATCCCGCAGATTGCCGCGGTGATGGGCTCGTGCACGGCGGGCGGCGCCTACGTGCCGGCGATGTCGGACGAGACCGTGATCGTCAACGAAACCGGCACGATCTTCCTGGGCGGCCCGCCGCTGGTCCAGGCCGCGACGGGTGAGATCGTCACGGCCGAAGAACTCGGCGGCGCCGACGTCCACACCCGGGTTTCGGGCGTCGCCGATCATTTCGCCGTTGACGACGAACACGCATTGGGCATCGTGCGCGCGATCGTGGCGAATACCAATCGCCGGCCTTTCGATCCGTGGCCGATGAGCAAGCCGCGACCGCCCGTGCTGCCGCCCGACGAGTTGTACGGCATCGTTCCCAGCGACGCGCGCCAAGCGTACGACGTGCGCGAAGTCATCGCGCGCATCGTCGACGGTTCGGAATTTCATGAGTTCAAGGCGCGCTACGGCACGACGCTCGTGTGCGGCTTCGCCCACATCGAGGGCCATCCGGTCGGCATCCTGGCCAACAACGGGATCCTGTTTTCCGAAAGCGCGCTCAAAGGCACGCACTTCATCGAACTGTGCACGCAGCGCAATACGCCGCTGCTGTTCCTGCAGAACATCACCGGGTTCATGGTCGGGCGCAGCTACGAAAACGGCGGGATCGCCAAAGACGGCGCGAAGCTCGTGACCGCCGTCGCGTGCGCGCAAGTGCCCAAGTTCACCGTCATCATCGGCGGCAGCTTCGGCGCCGGAAATTACGGCATGTGCGGCCGCGCGTTCGGTCCGCGCCAGCTCTGGATGTGGCCCAACGCGCGCATCTCGGTCATGGGCGGAGCGCAAGCCGCTTCCGTGCTGCTCGCCGTCCGGATGGAGGCCGACCGCGACAAAGGCCAACCGCTTTCCGACGCCGCGCAAGCGGCCTTCAAAACGCCGATCTTGGATAAATACGAAGCCGAAGGCAATCCGTATTACAGCACGGCGCGGCTGTGGGACGACGGGATCATCGATCCGCTCGACACGCGCCGGGTGCTCGAGATCGGGCTGCGGGCCGCGCGGTACCAGCCGGCGCGGCCCACGCAAACCGGCATCTTTCGGATGTGACGAGGTCCGCTTCCATGAGCGTCAACGGTTCGGCACGCCACCCCTCGCGCGCGGTCGCACGGAGCACGCGCGGGATGGTCGCGACACCGCATCCGCAGGCAACGCTGGCCGGGATCGACGTGCTGCGGCGCGGCGGCAACGCCGTCGACGCGGCCATCGCCGCCAACGCCGTGTTGACCGTCGTCTACCCGGCGAGTTGCGGGATCGGCGGCGATGCGTTCTGGCTCATCTACGATCCCGGGCGCGGCGCGGCCGTCAGTTACAACGGCACCGGGCGAACGCCCAAAGCCGCGTCGTTGGATCGCTTGCGCGGCCCGGACGGACCGGTGCTCCCGCAGCGCGGCGCGCTTACGGTCACGGTTCCCGGCGCGGTGCGCTCGTGGGAAGATGTCGCACGCGCGCATGGTACCCGCGGACTCCATGAGTTGCTGGCACCCGCCGAAACGTTCGCGCGCGACGGTTACGTCGTCACCGACGTCGTCGCCGGCTACTTCGCCGCCAACACCGAGGTGCTGGAAGCCGATCGCGAAGCCGAACGCGTCTTCCTAGGCCAGGGTATTCCGCGGGCCGGCGACGTCGTCCGCAATCCCGACCTCGCCGCTACGCTGGCGATGATTCGGGCCGGCGGCGCCGACGCGTTCTACACCGGCCGCACGGCGGAACGCATCGTGCGCACGCTCAACGCGCGCGGCAACCGGATGTCGCTCGACGACTTGGCGACACATCGCACCGAGCCCACCCAGCCGCTGCGGATCGCCTGGAAAGGCCGCGAGCTCTTGGCGCACCCACCCAATTCACAAGGTTCGACCATGCTCATGGCAATGGGTATGCTCGAGGCCGACGGCGCGCTCGACGAGCCGAGCTGGAACCATCTCGCCATCGAAGCGATGAAGTGTGCGATCGGCGAACGCAACGCGAATTTCGCCGATCCGGCGTTTCACGACAGCCGGATCGGCGCCAAGCTGGCCGCCGCCCAGCTTGCCGCGCTGCGCGCGACGCTCGATCCGCGGCGCGCGCGGCCGACGGCGAGCGTGCCGGATCGGGGCGACACGATTTTCCTGTGCGTCGTCGACGAGCACGGCGGCGCGGTGTCGCTCATCGAAAGCTTGTTCATGAACTTCGGCAGCGGGATCGTCGCCGAAGGCACCGGCGTGGTGTTGCACAACCGCGGTTCGTATTTCTCGGTCGTCCCCGGTCATCCCAACGTGTATGCGGGCGGAAAACGCCCGCTGCACACGCTCTCGCCGCCGATGGTGCTGCGCGACGGCCGGCCCGAGCTGGTTTTCGGTACGATGGGCGGCGACGGTCAACCGCAGATTCAAGTCCAGCTGCTGCACCAGATCTACGACCGCGGGCTCAACGTCCAGCAAGCCCTCGACACGCCGCGCTGGATTTTTGGTCGCCACCTGATCGCGAATCGAACCGACATCGGCGCCGCCGACTCGGTCATCGTCGAATCGCGCATGGACCCGGCGATCGTCGCGGCCTTGCGCGACTGCGGTCACCTCGTGCACGAGATCGGTCCGTACTGCAACGAGATGGGACACGCGCATGCCATCGCGATCGACAGCGAACGGGGCACGCTCGCCGGCGGCGGCGACCCGCGCGCCGATTCGTTAGCGCTGGGTTACTAGTGTGACATGAAGCGCGCGCGGCTGGTGCGAACGATCGTCGCCCTCCTCACGGCGTGGGCCCTCGTGACGATCGCACCCGATCTGCGGCGGCCGTTCGATCCGCTTGCCGCGATCGGATTGACCGTCGACTTTGCGGGGCGGATCGTGACGGTCGATCCAGGCGGTCCGGCGGCTGCGGCCGGCGTGCATGCCGCGACCGGCGTTGCGCCCGGTGACCGGATCGATTTCTCGCATACGCCCAGCGCAACGCTTTTCGACTTGTACGGCGGCCTCGGAGGGCACGCCTATCTTCTGCCCGGGCACCGAATCACGCTGAACCTCATCGCACCGGACGGCGCGCTGCGCTCGGTGGACCTCGACCCCGTCCAACGCGAGCCGCCGTTCTCCGAACGCCTCCTGCTCTTCATCGCCGAACTCTTGGGCATCGCTTTCGTTGCGATTGCTGCGTTCTTGGCCTGGAATTTTCCCGAACGACGGGACGTTCTCGGCCTCTTCTTTTACGCGCTTTGGTTCAATCCGGGCGAGAACTATGTCTTCTACTCGCTGCTGCCGCAATCGCTGTGGTTGCCGCAAGACGTTCTTTCTGCTCTGTTGCAGGCAACGGGTCTGGCCGGATTCATCACGTTCTCGCTGCGCTTTCCGACCGACCGCACCGAGGGCTGGCGCGCCCCGGTCCAACGCGCACTGCCACTTTTCGTCGTGGTGCTGACGCTACTGACGATTGCCGGTGCCGGAGCGGAATTCGGGCATCCGCACCATGCGATTTGGATCGCTGCCCTGTGGATCAAACTCGCGACCTATCCGCTCATCGTCGTCGCGCTCATCTCGAAACTGCGCATCCTAACGCCGGCAGAGCGGCTGAAGCTGCGAACCGTCATTTACGGCTGCATCCCGGGGCTGCTTTTCTATCTGCTCGCCGAAAGCACCGAGGTCACGAGTTTGTGGCAGCCCTTGTTCGACCGCATCCACTGGACGCCGTCCGAAGCGACACTCGACGCCGGGTATCTCGTGAATGCGCTCATCCCGCTGAGCATCGGCTACGCCGTCATGCGGCGTCGTGTCCTGCCGCTCAACGTCATCGTCAACCGCGGTCTGACGCTGGGCGTCATTGCCGTCGCCATCGCGATGGTCTTCGAGGCGGCCGTGCTCTCGACGCATCGAGTGCTCGAGGAGAACCACGTTTTGTCGACGCTGATCCTCGCGATTGCGCTCGTGGTAATCGCGCCGCTCGTCGAGCGGGTCAAAGCCGCGGTCAATGCGCTCATCGATCGGTTCCTGTTCGTGCGGCTGTATCACGGTAAGCGCGAGCTCGATGCGGCCGTCGAGGAACTCGCGGTCACGACCTCGAGTGAAACGATCGAAGCGGCAATCGTCGACCGTCCGTGTGCGGCGTTCGATTTGGCCGGTGCAGCGTTATTCCGCCTCGATGAGGATGGGACGTTTCGCCTGACATCGCAGCATAACTGGAACCCCGAAGCCGCCCAACAATTCAGCGCCGACGACGCGTTGATTCGAAAGCTCCGCGACGACGTGCGCGAAACCGCGTCGATCGGAGTTTTACGCGGACACCTCGACGAGCGAGCGGGAGACGATCAGGCGGAATTGATTCTGACGCTGGCACCCAACGCGTACGTCGACGCGTTGGTCTTTTTCGACGGCCATAGCGACGGCTCGGCGTTTACTCGCGACGAAGCGGAGGTTCTGACGCAGTTCGTGCGCCGTTGCGGCGCGCTGCGAGCTCACCTCCAAGCGGTCGCGATGCGGCGCGAGATCGCTGGGTTGCGCGAAGAGCTGCGACGCTTGCAAAGCGCCAGCATCTAGC
>JBEKHC010000035.1:0-44670 GCA_050012475.1 Candidatus Velthaea sp. | reverse complement strand
GAGTTCGTCGAGTTCTTTTGTCTTGTGGTAGAGGCGATTCAGTTCGGCGTTTGCCTCGCGCAGTTGTTCGTTCGCGCGAGAAATCTCCTGCGCCCGAACGTAGATCTGCGCCTGCATCATGTCGACCCGCTCCCGCAGCTCGTCCGTCGGTTTTCCTTGCTCGGACCGATGCCTTTGGATCTGCACGAACTCGGTAACGTTATCGACGCTGTGCAAAATGTAAACGAGGTTCAAGCGCCGGTCGAAAACCGGTGCGTTATGCGGGCTCCAAAAGCGCTCTTCGAATCCGCCGCCCTCCGCGTCCGGGCGGCGGATGTCGTGCTGCTGGACGGCCATCGTATCGCCTGTTCCGGTTCGCAGGACGCGTTCGAACGATGCGCGCGAGTTGCCGACCGCCGACGCTTCGGAGTCGTCGGGGTTGTCGGGAAAGACATCGAACACGCAAAACAGCCGTTTCGATCCGGCCTTGGGCTCATGAATCTCATCTCAGCCGCAGCCGTGCCGCGGCTCAGATGGCCGGCACGGAATCAGTGTCCCGGTTCATCAATAGGGCGACACAAAGCGGACCAGATCTTCGTCCGCGGCGAGGCGCGAAGAGGGACCAACGCCGTTGTGACCGATGAGCAACGCAGCAGCGGGCGGAGAGCCGGTTCGCGACTCTCACTCTCTTTATGAGCCCGGACACTCAGTGCGGGTCCTTTTGAACGATGGACTCGCCGTCGATCACCGTTTTACCGCGCTGGTTGACGATCGTCGTCAGGCAGCGCATACGCCGCTTCTGCGGCAGCAATTCGACGACTTCCGCGCGGGCCGTCAACGTGTCGCCGATAAAAACCGGACGCAGGAAGCGTACGGCTTGCGAGACGTACAGCCCGCCGGGACGCTGCAGCAGCAGCGCGTGAACCGTGGAGAGCAGACTGGCGGACAACATTCCGTGCGCGATGCGGCGACCGAAGCGCGTGGTCTTGGCGTACTCTTCGTCCACGTGCAAACCGTACGTATCGCCGCTGACCCCGGAGAACAACAGGATCTCGGCCTCGGTGATGGTCTTACTGAAAACCGCGCTGTCGCCGACGACGAACTCCTCGAATGCCTTGAT
Organism: Candidatus Velthaea sp.; assembly: GCA_050012475.1. Classification (GTDB taxonomy): domain Bacteria; phylum Vulcanimicrobiota; class Vulcanimicrobiia; order Vulcanimicrobiales; family Vulcanimicrobiaceae; genus Velthaea. Next base: position 43,571 of record JBEKHC010000035.1, on the reverse strand, counting down.
GCCCCTCACCGCGATAACTCCGCGCCACGCGCGGGTCGGCGCGAAGCGCCAAACGCCACGGGTTCGGCGTAGCCGCAAACGCCACGCGGCTTGCGCGCAGCGCAAACGCCATGGATTGCGCGCAGTCGAATCCGGCTAAACAAGGGGCACCAGTCCGGCCTGGGCCACGACGATGTCATCGTCGACGGTTCCCGAGCTGACGCCGATCCCGCCGACGACTTGCCCGTCGACGACGATCGGCAACCCCCCGCCGATGTTCGTCACGGCACCGTCGGCAGCGATGGCCAACCGGATGCCGAGCTCGACGTCACCCGCATTCTCTTCGGCGGTCGGCCGGCGCCGCGTCGCGGCGGAAACCGCTTTGGTGAGCGCGATGTGGTTCGAGCCAATGCGGGCGCGATCCATGCGCGCGAAGGCGACGAGCGTGCCGCCGCGGTCGACCACCGCGATACACTCGTCGACCTCGATTTCACGTGCTTTGGCGATCGCCGCCAAGACGATCGCTTGCGCACCCGCCAGCGTGAGGTCGATTTGTTCGCGAATGACATATTTGGGATCCATACGCGCACGACTTGCCGCCCGGCGCAAGCTGCCCCTTCCGGTGCCGCAGAAAGAGATTTCGGTCGGCGTTTTCGTAGACTACTGGCATGGTCGCCGCCGACGTGCTTTTTCGCCTTGCCGCTAACGCTGCTGCCGAGCAATATCGGCAGCCGCCGCCGTATTTGGCCTACCACACGGTCGCGGACATCGACGTCCCCGCGCTCAAGAAGCACAAGACCGTGGAGCGCGCGGTCGAAACGCGCACGGCCGACGACTTCGCCGTCCTGCAAGACCTGCCGCGCGGACAACGGCAATACGGTCAAAGCTTTCCGCTCATTCCCACATTCGATGCGCTGTCGTATTTCCGCATCGATTACAACGGCGCGCAGCATCGGAATCTGCTTTCGCACGTCACGACCTACGCACCGATCACGTTTTCGGCTCCGCACGCAACAACCCCCGGCGTGACGGTCGTCGCGACGACGCTGCGCAATTATTACGCGCATTATGCCGAGGACTCGACGGATACCAAAGCCCATTTGATCATGGAACCGCTGCGGGCGTTAACGACCAATAACAACTCGGACTTCTACCTGCACGAGGTGTACATCGACACGGCCACCAATCTGCCGCTCCGCGTAACGTATACGGGCCACGACGACGTCGAATTCACCATCGACTATACGACGGTTCAAACGCATTGGCTGGTGAGTCACGTGTATTACACGCGAACCTTCTTCGCGCCATTCCACATCGGGCAGACGCACTTTACGGTCAATGCGACCTTCGACAACTTTTCGTTTCCGCTCGCGCCGGCGGACCCCAAGTTGCTGGCTTCGCCAACGGCCGTCCCGTTGCCGCGACCCACTCCCTAGCACGTATCCGACTTGTCGAACAAACCATGACATGGATGGCGCCCCTCGGCTTCGCTCGGATGGGCGCCATCGGCTTCTCTCGGACGGGCGCCCTTTGCTTCGCTCGGATGGGCGCCCTCGGCTGCGCTCGGTACGCCCGCCCGCCCGCCCGCCCGAACCCTGCGGCTTGGGCACCCAAACGCAAAGGATTGCGGCGTAGCCGCAATCCTTTGGATTCGTCGAGCGAAACGGAAACGGACCCATATCGTCCGGATGGAATCCGCCGCACCCCGCTCGACGGATCCCCGGTCGTCGTTATTCTTGGCCGGACAACGTCCGGCCAAGCGATCACCGCATTTGTGCGAGCATGCCCTTCGCGGCGGTGTACCATGCGGCCACTGCCGTAGCGATGCCGAAGTATCCGCCCAGATGGCTCAGACCGCTCATCCCCGCATACGCGCCGAAGGCAAGCAGCAAGAAGGTGATGTCCAACAGCACGAACACGACCAACAGCGGAACGCTCACCTTGGCTGCTCCAAGGGTCATGTAGATACTGAAGATGCCCCAGGCCAACAGAAACGTCCCAATCGCGGCAGGCACGGTCTCAGGCGGCAACTTGCCGACGTAAAACGTTACCAAGAGCGCGAAGGAAATCCAGAACGCGCCGTACGACGTGAACGCCGTCGCGCCGAAGACGTTGTTGCGCTTATACTCCCACATGCCGGCCGCAAATTGCGCGGCACCGCCGTACGCTAGGGCCACGCCCAGCACGACGAAATCGCCGCCTTTGCCGATCAATCCGGCGTTGCAGCACGAAAGAACGAAAGTAGTGAGTGCGAATGCGGCGAGCCCGAGCGGAGCCGGATCCGCTACGCTCGTATCGATCACTGGTAAAACTTTAGCCGCCGGCATCGACGGCACTGACACAGTTCGTGTAGCCATGAATCGAAGATCCCCCTAAATTAACAACTCGCGGTAGTGACAGACAATTTGTAAAAACCGTACGAATTTTGGATGAAGGGTTGCGCCCTTTTAGATGAATCGCGGTTTCGGGCGCCTCCCGTACGGAAGAAATTTCCGCGCTCGCAGTGCCGCATAATACACGAAGAAGCAACAGCATCCTTGCTGAGACCGCCGTTCGACCGGCCTTTTTGCCTGAACAGGCCCTGGGGAGACGCTCTAAGAATGCAGGCTGGCGGAAAGGTGGCAGAGCGGCCGATTGCACCTGACTCGAAATCAGGAGTCCCTTTACGGGGACCGGGAGTTCGAATCTCCCCCTTTCCTAGTGTACCGGCCTATCGGACGGCGTCGAGTCCGGGAAAACCCTCGGCGAACGGTACGTTGGACTCCGGCGGTTCGAGACCGGTGGTTCGCTTGGCGCGAAAGTAGTCGCGCAACTGCCGGGCCGTCTCGGCCTGCAAGACGCCGCTGGTGACGATCACGCGGTGGTTGACCGCCGGTGACCCCAGCACGTCGATGACGCCCCCCGCCGCACCGCCCTTGGGGTCGACGCAGCCGAACACGAGCCGTTCGATTCGGGCTCCGGCAATCGCGCCGGCGCACATCGAGCACGGCTCCTTGGTCACATACAGCGTGCCCCCGATCCGCCACGTCCTGAGCGCCTGCGCCGCCGCGCGAATTGCAAGGATCTCGGCATGAGCGGTCGGATCGGGTCGACGCTCTTTCTCGTTGCGCGCCTCGAAGACGCGGCCGCCGGCGACGAGAACCGCGCCGATGGGCACCTCGCCCGCGCTCGCGGCTTCCTGCGCCAAAGCGAGCGCGCGCCGGAGGTACCGCTCGTCGCCAGAATCGTGCTCCCGGCCCGGCTCGAACGGGCAACCCCCGCCTTCGGAGGGCGGTACTCTATCCAATTGAGCTACGGGAGCGCGCGGACGCCCGTTCCGGCGTACCGCTTAGGAGCCCTTCTCTTCGCCGGGCACCGGCGCGGACGAACTGGGAATATGCTTGAAGAGATCGAGCTTGTGCTCGACGAGTCCACGATAAAACTTGCGCACGCAATCCGGGTGGCCGAAGAAATAGGTGCGCGCATAAGCGAGATCGTCGCCCGAACTGTCCGGAACGTAGTGCGAAATCTCGATCTCTTCCATTTGTCCCCGGTCGACTGGGTGTGGACAGAAATCGCAGGGGATCGTAGACATCGCTATACCTCAAGAATAAATTGCCGGAGCAACGTTCCGACTCTGTCTGAAGACCCCCGAAGCACTACGATAAGATGCAAGAGCGGTGTCCGTCGTCCGGAAAGCCTCGAATTAGCGTCCCCGTTTACCGAGCCCTTTGACCGGCTTCGACCGGCGGCAGTTGAGACAAAAAAAGGGACACGCGCGAAGCGCATCTCCGTGATCGTCGTCGATGTGACTCGGGTAGGATTTGAACCTACGACCTAGGGCTTATGAGTCCCCCGCTCTACCGCTGAGCTACCGAGCCACGGGTCGTTCGACGAGATTCTGCCCCGCCTGCAGCGCTTCCCGGAACGCTCGCAATCCGGCATGAATCGGCCGGATTCCACACAAACGCGGTCGGAGGGACTCGAACCCCCAACCTACAAGTTCGTAGCCTGTTGCTCTATCCAATTGAGCTACGACCGCATCGTTGCGCCGTTTGCGAGCCGGCGACCTGGCTTGTTACAACGCTCCCGTCATGTTCCCTGCTGCGCTCGCCGCGAACGGAGAGCAACACAGGAGAGAGAGGGATTCGAACCCTCGATACGGTGTTATCCGTATAACGATTTAGCAAACCGTCGCCTTCAGCCGCTCGGCCATCTCTCCGGCAGTCGCCATTATTCGCGAGCGCGGACGGTGCCTGCTAACGAACGCGTCGCGATCCGGTCGATTCGATCGGCGATCGTCGCAGCGGCATTGGGCGTGCGCAGGCGAGCCGCCGCCGTCCGCAGGCGTGCGGCACGCGCGGGGTCGTGAAGCACGGCGGAAACGGCAGCCGCGATGTCGCCGCCTTTGGGGGGCCGCAGTGCGGCGCCGCACCGCGCGAGGTAGCTGGCGTTGCGCTCTTCCTGACCCGGCAGCGGGGTCACCAGGATCATTGGCAGCTCGGCGCTCAACGCTTCGGAGGTCGTCAATCCGCCCGGCTTGGTGAGCAGCACGTCGCTGGCCAACATGTAGTCGACGACGTTGTCCACGAATCCGAGAATGCGCGTGTCGTAGGGATACGCCTTGGCAGCCTCGCGCACGATGCGCTGCAGGCGCGCGTTGCGGCCGCCGATCACGACGACGGTCAGATCGGGGCCCAAACGGGCCAGCGCGCGAGTCGTCGTCGACACCGGCCCCAGGCCCAGGCCGCCCCCCATCACGAGCACGACGGGCCGATCGAGCGGCAGTCCGAGTTGGCGGCGAATGACATCGCGCGACCGCGACCGGTCGGCAAACCGCATATCCACTGGTATGCCGTCGATCCGAATCCGTTCCGGTTCGATGCCGCGTTCGATGAGTTCGCCGCGCATCTCCGGCGTGGCGACCGCATACGCATCGACGTTCTGGTAAATCCAAAACGGGTGGACGACGAAGTCGGTGATGACGCCCACGACGGGCAGCGCCGGGTTGTACAAGCGTTTATAGGCCGACATCGCGTTACATGAAAAGGCATGCGTGCAGACGACGACGCTGGGTTGCATGCGCGTGATGAGCGTCTGCAAATTACGCGCGGTGAACTCGGCAGCCCAGACGCGAAAACCGCCGGCCTGCTTGACCCGCTCGGCGCGGTCGTAGATGTAGCCGTAGACGTGCGGCACGGTGCGCACCATGCCGATGTACCCGTCGCTGACGACTTTGGAAAAAATCGATGCTGCGTAGCGATACGAGTCGACGGTCTCGCCGGGGATGCCGCGCACGGCAAGTTCGGCCCGAACGGCATCGGCGGCGGCGGTGTGACCGACGCCGACGCGCGCGGAGAGAAACAGAACCGGACCGCGCAAGGAGAGCGCGCGCTACTCCTGCCGCGGTTCGAGCACGCGGCTCACGCCTGCGTCTCGGGGCTCGACTCGTCGGCTAACACGAAGAAGTCGTCCAGAATCTCTTGGGCAAGCTCGTCGTCGTCGAGCAGCGTCCCGACGGCGTCGGTCACGACGAACTCATCGGCTTTTTCGCTGTAACACACCGCAAACGCGTTGTTCTCATCGTCCTCGACGAGCCCGACGACCTCGAACTCCAACTGCTTTCCGTCGGTCGTTTCGATAACGAGGACATCGCGCAGCTCGAGCAGGCCGTCGTCACCTGCCGTTTCGTCGTGAACGTGATCGTCGGGATGGCTGTGTTCGGCTTGGCCGTTCGATGAATCGATGGTGGTTTCTCCTCGCGAGACGAGTCCGAACGGCGACGCTCGGAGTTCCGTATGCTCTCACGTTCCGGATGGCGCTCGAAAAACGCTCCTGACCCGCCGGTGAAGGGGACGGCAATCACAGATAATCGCGCAGGTGACGCCAAAATCTCGCCAGCGGCATCCGCGGCCGGCGGCAAACGTAGACCGGCAAATTACTATTCTGCGGCAGAACGTACGGCGACCGGTATTCTCCCACGCGCCGGATCGAACGATACTCGCGCGCGAGGACTGCACGCGGCACGCCGATGGCGACGATCGCCGCGTGCTCGCCGCGCGGCCCCCAAAGGTAGTATTGATTGTGCCCGCTGATCGCCGGCGGCAGGTTGTCGCGCCGGCCCAAGAAATCGAGTGCGGCGGCCTGGCCGTAGTCGCCGGTCAAGATCGCGGCCGACGGCCGTTCCGCCGGCGCGAGTTGGGCAACTGCGCGCGCGGCCGTCGCTTCGAGATCGTCCCAGCCCAGCTGGTCGGCGAATTGCTGCGGCACGAGGCCCGTCGGGTGATTTTCCATCTTGACGGAACGCACGTCGATGGCATGCTGGTAGTGGAGCAGCGCCGGGAGCGGCAGCGCCGGCGTGGCCAACGGCATGATTGCCAAGCCGGCAGCTGCGAGGGCCGCGATTGCACCGCTGCGCAGCCAGCGCCGATCGCGCGTCGCGCGCTCGAGGGCAACGGCGCCGATCGCGATGAGTCCCGGATAGATCGGCGCCATGTAATAGACTTTGCCGCGCAAGGCGATCTCCGCCGCGACCAGCACGCCGTAAGCGACGGCGAATCCCGCAAAGCGCCGCGAGCGCAGCAGCAGATACAGACCCGCGATCCACAGCGGAGCGCACAACGGGTTCATCAACGGAATCTGTTCGAGCAGAAACATCGCCGCCGAGATGTGCTCGTTCTTCGCCAGATCCGCGTTGCGGACGACGGCGAGTTGCGGCCAGCCGTGGAGAGCTTGCCAGGCGACGTTCGGCGCGACGATCGCAACCGCAAGCGCGCCGGCCGCCGCCAAGCCGGGCACCCAAATCGAGCGCCGGGCGGGCGAGAGCGCGAACCCGATGACCAGCGCCGCCGCGTACATTCCCATCGACCACTTGTTGAGCATGCCGACGCCGACGAGGAGCCCGACGACGGGCCAGCGCCACGCCCGCGGGGACTCGAGTTGGGCGAACACGAGCAGCATCAGTCCCAGCCAAAGCAGCGGCTCGAACGCGTTCATGGTGAGCAGACTGCCCACCGCGAGATCGAACGGGGCGAGCGCTACGCCGATCATCGCGACGGTCATCGCGTACAGCCCCCCGCCTAGACGGTGGACCGCGTATCCGCTGAGCGCCACGAGGCCCCCCGCGGCGACCGCCGGCAGGATGCGCAGGGCGCCCAGCGTGTCGCCGAACAGGCGCAGCGACAGATCGACGATCGCAGCGATGAGCGGCGGCTGATCGACGTAGCCCCAGGCGAGATGCCGGGAACACGCGATGAAGTAGAGTTCGTCGCGCTGATAGCCGTACAGCCCGCTGAACGTCAGGTGGAGCGCGAGGGTAACGAGCGCGCCGGACCAAAGCGCAAGCGCGGGCCGCGAAACCGCGAACTCGGACGACGCAGCGTTGACGCGGAGTTCCATACCAAGAGGCGGCTTTCGACACGCTTGCGCCATCATCGCTGCCGTGCGAGCGGACGCCGCCACGCATGCGCCGCACTCTCATCCGCTCCTAAGCCTTTTCGATCACATTTTGCGGTACAAAAGAGGCATGAAGCACGCACTTTCGGCAAATCGTCCGATCCGAACCGTGTTAGCCGCCGCCCTCGGGCTCGCCGCATGCGGGCTGGGCGCAACCGCGGCAAGCGCGCAGTCCCAAAACCTTCCCAGCTATGCCAGCGGCGAAGAGAGCATTCGCGGTCGAATCGCCACTGTCGACGGCAAATACCACCTGCAGTTGCGTGACGAACGCGGTTTCATCGACAACGTCACGCTGCACGACGGGACGATTATCAACCCGACCGGCCTGCGGCTGTCGCCGGGGCAGAGCGTCACGATTCTCGGCCACAACACGGGCAAGTCGTTTACCGCGAACGAGATCGACACACCGTACGCGAGCTATGGCTACCCCGGATACGCCTACGGCTATCCGCCCTACGGGTACTACCCCTATCCCTACCGCCCGTATCCGGCGTTCGGGATCGGCTTCCGCGATCGCGGTTTCGGCTTCCGCGGCTGGTTCTAGCGCCCGCCGGGCCTTGACGGGCGACGGCGGGATAGGTGTCCCCGGCTGCGCTCGGTACCCAACCGTCCCAGTGTTGGGTGTACCCGACACGTTCCTAGGGGTGGAGGTCTCGCCGAGCGGGTAGTCCTTCGCGAATGATCGAGCCGCGTCGCTTGCTGCTTCTCCTTCTCGCTGCGGCGCTCGGGCTGGCTTCGTGGACCGCGAGCCGACCCGCGAGTCCTTCCGCACCGGCGCTCCTGGCCCAGCTGACGTTGCCGACCGCAGCGCCCGGACCCGCGGTAAGCGGCTTGACGGTCCAAGGTCTGTACGTCACGGCGCCGATCGTCCTCGACGGCGACACGCTCTTTCGCATCGGCGCGCCGATCAATCCGCCAATCACGCAACTGCCGATTGCGATCCGCGTCGCCAACGTGCAGACCGCGCTGGCTCAGCTGTTGGTCGAGTCCGGCAGCGGAGCACGCTCGACGCCGGTGTTCGATCCGCAGACCTTGCGCGTCCACGTCAAGCGCGTAGGCGACGTCGCCGTTCTCGAAGCCGTCGACAGCCGACATCCCGACCCGCTGGCGCTCATCACGGTCACGACCGCCGATGCACGCTCGAACGGTACGAACGTCGATGCGCTCGCCGCCCAGTGGCAAGCCACGCTGCAAAGCGCGGTCATTCGCGCGCTCGAGTTACGTCAGCCGGCGGTTGAAAAACGCAGCCTGCAGCAGATCGTCAACGTCTCCATCGCGCTCGTCGTGATCACTGCGCTCATGGCGCTCGTGCTGCGCTTGCTGTGGCAGCGGATCGAGCGGCTCGAACAAGAGCTGTCCGAACGTTCGGCGGTCGCAGCCGCCGAAACGCCGCTGGCCCCCGAAGCGCCGTCGGCCGCGTCGCGCCGCCGGCGCTTTTTCGCGCTTTCGCTGCGCAACCTCCAGCCGTCACGGCGGCTGACGCTCTACACTGCCGTCGCCGAATTGCTGCTGTGGGGAACGCTGCTGGCTTGGATCAGCGCGGTGACGTGGAGTTTGTCGCTGTTCGCCGAGACGACGCCGCTGGCGCAGAGTATCGAGCGTGCGGCGCTTGGCGTGGCGACCACGATCATCATCGCGGGGTTGCTCAACCGCATCCTCGACATCGCGATCAACCGCGCCGCAGCGGCCTGGCGCGTGCGGCGTTCTAGCAGTTCGGACGACCGCGCGCGATTGCTGTTGCGTATTCCGACCATCGCGCAAACCGTCGCCGGTGCAAAAACTTTCGCGCTGGTCTTCTTCGCCGTGCTCACCATTTGCGGACAGATCGGCGTGCCGATCGGTTCGGTGGTGACGATCGGCGGCTTAGCGGCCATCGCGCTCTCACTCGCAGCGCAGAATTTCGTGCGCGACTTCCTCAACGGCTTTCTGGTGCTCTACGAGGACCACTACGTCGTCGGCGATCTCGTCACGATCAACGCCTTCAGCGGGACCGTCGAACTGCTGACCCTGCGCATGGTACAAATCCGCGATGCGTCCGGCGATCTCATCACGATTCCGCACAGTTCGGTGGTCAACGTGGTGAACCAATCGCGCAATTGGTCGCGCGTCGATTTTCGCGTCCCCGTCGATCCGGGAGCCGACGTCCCCAAAGCGGTCGACATCGTGCGCACGCAAATTCAAACGCTCGCATCGGAGGGCAACTGGACCCATGACATCGGCACGCCGCTGGAATGGATCGGCATCGATGCGCTCAGCAAAGACGGAATCGTCGTTCGCGCGTCGATCAAAACAGCGCCGCTGCGGCAATTCGAGGTGCGCCGTCAAATCAACGAACGCGTGCGCAGCGCATTCGCCCAAGCCGGAATCGCGTTCGGCGCCCCGCTCCCTCCGTAGCCGCGGCTGGGCGCGCAGCGCCGAACGCCACGCGCGGCTGGCGGCGCAGCCGCAAACGCCACGGGTTCCGACGAAGTCGGAACCCTGCTAAGCGCCGTACGCGGCGGCGATGGCGGCGTAGTCGCGGCTGGACGAACGCAGATCGAGCTGCGCGATCGGCGTTGCTGCGAGATTGCAGCGCTCCTCGAAGGTAGGCCGCTCTTCACGATAGATGATTCCGAGCGGGATCGCGCCTTCGCGCGTCAGCACCTCGAACGCCGCCCGCCGATCGTGCGGCGCGTAGTCGTCGCGCGCGGCCAGATCGTACACGTTGTCTTTGAACCATGCGTAGGTCGTGCGTTTATTGAATGTCACACACGGCGACATCACTTCGACGATCGCAAAGCCGCGATGCGCGATCGCCGCCTTCATGAGTTCCATGAGCGCTTTGGGTTGGCCGGCGAATCCGCGCGCGAGAAACGTTGCGCCAGCTGCGAGCGCGAGTGCCAGCCCGTTGAGCGGTGTATCGGGGTTGCCGCCGGGACTGGTGGACGTAACGTAACCGCCGACGCTCGTCGGCGATGATTGCCCCTTGGTCAGTCCGTACGTTTGATTGTCCATCACGATGTAGGTGAGGTCGGGATTTCGCCGCACGGTGTGGACGAAGTGGCCCGCGCCGATGGCGTAGCCGTCGCCGTCGCCGCCCGCAGCGATGACGGTCAAGCCACGATTCGCGAGCTTGAGCCCGGTCGCGACGGGAAGCGCGCGTCCGTGAGCGCCGTGAAAAGCGTAACTGTGCAGATAGCCGGCGATCTTCCCCGAGCAGCCGATACCCGCGACGAAGCCGATCTGGTCGGGTGGAATCGCCAGTTCGGCCAGCGCCGATTTGAGTGAAGCCAGCACCCCGTAATCGCCGCAACCCGGACACCACCAGGCCGCGGTCTCGGTCGCGTAGTCTTTGGCGCGCAAGGGTTGCTGAGTGCTCGTCATCGTTGTACTCCGGCGAATTGGTCGGCGTGCGCCAACCCCACGACATGCTCGATGATCTCGATGGGGCGAAACGGCCGGCCATCGTACTTGCGAACGCCGTGCAGGCTCTCCAGCGGACCGACGACACCGCGAACGAGCGCCTCGAGCTGACCCGTAAACGTGTGTTCGACCACCAACACGTGCTGCGCCCCGCGAACGAAACTGCGAATGTCGGCAGCGGGGAACGGCCACAGCGTCCGCAGTTGCAAGAACCGGACCGGCGTGCCCGCGGCGCACAGCCGGTCGACGGCTTCGACGATCGGACCGCGGTTCGAACCATAGCCGATGATCGCGATGTCGGCGTCGGCAACGCCGTGCACGATCGCGCGCGGCAGCTCGTCGCGCATCGACTCGAGTTTGCGCATGCGCTTCTCCATCATCCGCATGCGATTGTGCGCGTCTTCGTCGACGACGCCCGACGGATCGTGCTCGGCGCCCGGAGCGAGGTGCATCCCGCCGGGCACGCCGGGCACCACGCGCGGTGAAACGCCGTCCTCGGTTTCGGCAAAGCGTTCGTAGTCGCCGAACGTGACACCATCGCTAATGAGCTTTCCCCGCTCGACGGTTACCGTCTCGAAGTCGGGCAGCGTGACCGTCGCCTTGCTCTGACACAGCGCCTGTTCGGTGAGCACGAAGACCGGGAGCTGATAGCGTTCGGCCAAATTGAACGCCGCGACCGTCAGCTCGAAGGACTCGCGCACCGTTCCGGGGGCCAAAACCACCCGCGGAATTTCCCCGTGTCCGCTGTAGATGAGATGATTGAGCGTGCTTTGTTCGGTTTTCGTCGGCATGCCCGTGGACGGACCGGCCCGCGCGCATTCGATGACGACCACCGGGATTTCCAGGACGCCGGCCAACCCGATCGCTTCGGTCATGAGCGCTTGACCCGGACCCGACGTCGCGGTCATGGCGCGGACGCCGCCGAAGGCCGCTCCGAGCACCATGTTGATAGCGGCCAACTCGTCTTCAGCTTGGACGGCGACGCCCCCGAGGCGCGGCAATTCGCGCGCCATCCATTCCAGCACGTCGGTCGCCGGCGTGATCGGATAGCCGGCCATGAAGCGGCAGCCCGCAACGAGCGCACCGAGGGCGATCGCGTCGTTGCCCATCATCAACAGCCGCCCGGCGTCGTCGTCGCGGCACGTCAACCGCTGCGCGGGTGCCGCCGCCTGCGCGATGGCGCGCTCTCCGGCATCGACGGCGCGCAAGTTGAGCTCGACGACGGTGTCGCCTTTGCGCTCGTAGGTGCGCCGAATTTCGGCGTGCACGATCTTCGAGTCGATCCCGGCCAGGGCCGCAAGCGCGCCGAGGGCGATGGTGTTGCGCACGATCTCGCGGCCGAGTTCGTCTTTGGCGATGCGGGCGAGCGGGATTTCGTACCAGCACACGTCGGGTCGGCGCAGGTGCGCCGGCAGCGCTTCGGATGTCGTGTCGTAGATGACCGAACCGCCCGGGCGCAGCTCGTCGACATGCGCTTGGACCGCTTCGAGATCGAACGCCACGAGCGCGTCGACGGCATCGGCTAAACCGTAATCGGCGACGCTACCCGCGCGAATGACGTAATTCGTGTGCCCGCCCCGGATCCGCGACGGAAAGTCCTTGTAGGTGTACACCGCCAGCCCGCAACGCTTGAAGATCCCAGCGATGGCGTCACCCGTTGTCAGGCTTCCGTCCCCGGCTTGACCGCCGAACATTACCTCGAAGCTGGTCTGTTCCAACGTGAACCCCCACCATTCCGGCGCCGGCCAGACATTTGGCCATCCGTTTGAACAGGCATCGTTCGTACCCTGCCTTTGGCCAAAAAGGCGGCCCGCAAAAATGCGGGCCGCTTTTGTTTGGATCCGGAGCGCGGCGGACGCGCCGCGGACGAACGAAGTCGAGCCGAGCCTAGTGCGAGCAGATGCCCGTTGCGTTGGAGCCGGCGGCGCACGGCGGCGCAGCCGGGGTAAAGGTCGCCGAATGGGTGCTGCCGCCTCCGCCGCCGCCGCCGCTAAAGCTGGCCACGATCGGGGCAAGCAGACCGACAAACGGGATAAAGCTGGCATGGCCGACGGCCGCGACTGCCGCCACCGGTGCGGCAGCGACCGGTGCGACGGTTTGCGGAGCCTCAAACGTCACCGGGGTAACCGGTGCCGCGGCGACGACGGCGGGTTTGACCGTGGGCTTGGGAGCGACGTAGGCTACGGCACGCACCGCTTTGGGCTGGGTGCGTTGCGCCACGACGCGCGGACGGGCGGCAATCGCGCGGCTATGATTCATCGAAAGATTTCCGCAAACGCGGGGGATCAGGACGGTCGTCCCATCGGCCAGATTCACTTGCCAGCCCATGGTGCCGCTGGGCACGACGACGTTGCGCAGTGCGTAGACGTGTCCGCTGCGGTGTACCCCTGCCATCGCGTCGATGTGCCGCGGCAGCACGACGTACACCGCCCCGCCGTCGGTGAGCGCCTGGCGAAACTCGGCATATTCACGCGTCGTGAGACCGATCTTCGACGCCGCTTCGGAATAGGCCGAGGCGCGGTCGTGCGTCACGGCATATACATCAGCAACCCGGACCGGCTCCACCGGGCTCATGCGATCGACATAAAGATTGACGGGAACCGACATTCTTGCTTCCTCTTGATTTCGTCGAGATAAAACCCGCAGCGACGGTAGATTTCAGGTTGTCGCGGCGTTCGCTCTACGCGAGGCGCAAAGCGCCGTTTCTGATATGAGTTCAATAGAAGTTTGCGCATTCTCGACGCGTAGTACTCGCGTCAAGCGTTTGCGCGCCTGGGGACTTCCGGCCTTTGACGTGGTCTAGTACGCTACATGAAAACAGTTGCCGTTAGAACGCTGTTACATCACATCACGCTCAGTGCCATGCGAGTAACGTGCGATCGGTCACAGTGGTTCCACCCAGCACGACGTTCAACACGACGCACCCGGACAACGTCTTATCGGCAGCGGCAAAGAGGTTACGCACCACCCCCCAGTGGATTCGGGACGATTTCGGCGGCCGTAGGGGTAAAATTAAGTTAACGCGTCGGGTCCGTGTCTTTTTGATTTCCACCGCGCCGCGCCTCTTTTGTCGAAACGTCGAGCACGCAGCTAACCTTGCTTTGCAGAGCAATCGCACGCGCCGCCGCCGCGTATGTTCAGGGCGCTTTGCCCGCGTCCCACAGGTCACGCATCCATGCCTCGACTGCGGCGGCTTCGCGCGGCAGCCCCGCACTCAATATTCGGCAGCCGCCGCCGGTGATGAGGACGTCGTCCTCGATGCGCACTCCGATCCCGCGATACGCCGCCGGCACGGTGAGATCGTCGGGCTGAAAATACAGCCCCGGCTCGACCGTGAGCACCATGCCGGCCGTAAGTTTGCCGTATTTGTACGTTTCGCGCCGCGCTTGGGCGCAGTCGTGAACGTCGAGGCCCAACATGTGGCTCACGTTGTGCAGCGAGTATCGCTTGTAAAACTGGTTCGTCGCGGCCAGCGCTTCGCGTGCGCTCATCGGCAGGATCCCCAGCCGCTCGAGACCGTGCGCGAGCACGTCCATGGCAGCGCGGTTGGGTTCCATGAAGTCGTTCCCCGGGCGGCAGGCGGCAAAGCCGGCATTCTGCGCGTCGAGCACCAGCGAATAGATCGCCCGCTGCTCGGGGCTGAAACGGCCGCCGATGGGGATCGTGCGAGTGACGTCCGCGGTATAGAGCGTGTGCGTTTCGACCCCGGCATCGAGCAGCAGCAACTCGCCGGGCCGCAGCGCGCCGTCATTCGCCGTCCAATGCAGCGTGCACGCATGCGAACCGGACGCTGCGATCGTGTTGTAACCGACGTCGTTTCCGTCGACGCGGGCGCGCAAGTTGAAAACGCCTTCCACCCAACGTTCGGTGGTTGCCGCAGGCAACGCCCGGACCACGTCCTCGAAGCCGCGCTGCGTTGCGTCGATGGCGATCTGCAGTTGGGCGATCTCAACGTCGTCTTTGATCAACCGCATCTCGGACAACGCCGCCGCAAGCTCGCTATCCCGTTCATCCTGAACGGGCAGCATCGCCTCGAGTTGCGAATCGAACCCGCGCAGCAGGCGGAACGGACGCGCGGCGTCTTCGCGATTGAGGACGCGCAGATCGTCGAGCAGCTGCGGCAGCCCCCGCGCCGCGATGCCGAAGCGCACGGAACTCTCGGCGACGCCCAGCCGCGGACCGACCCACAACTCGCCCTTCGAGCGATCGGTAAAGAACGTCGCGTCGGTCTTGCCGGGGTTGGGTTCGACGTAGAGCACCGCATCGTGTCCGCGGTCGTTGGGCGTGAACACCAGCACGCCGTCCGGTTCGACATTGCCTGTTAAGTAATAGAAGTCGCTGCCGGGCCGAAAGCGATAGGCGGTGTCGTTGGCGCGGACTTTCTCATGGCCGGTCGGGACGATCAGGACGTCGCCCGGAAACCGCGCGGAAAGCGCATCGCGCCGCGCGGCAAAGACCCTGCTGTCCTCGAGCGGCAGCACGAGCTCGGATTTCGGTGCCCACTGCGTGACCATGAACGCAAGCAGCGCCGCGGGCGCTGCGTCATCGTGTGCGGCCGGCGGCGCGGCATCGCCGGCGACGGATCCAACCTGGTTCGCGATATCGGCCATGAATCGGTGTTCGCTTCGGCTCCGAACCGCCCCCGGCTGACGCTCGGCGTCCTCGCGTCCGGCGTTCCGGTAGGGGAATCCGGCCGCCGTGTATCAGCACGTCATGGTCATGAACGAACGCGAACGCCCGCCGACCCCGCACCCGCCCTACGACGAACTTCGTTCGGCCCTCGGCGACCACGCGGAGGGCCACGCCGCGCTCGACGACCTGCACGCGGCACTCAGCGAAACCGCGCCCCAGCCCGAGCATGTTTCAGCGTCGGTCAAGCGGCTTCGGTCGATCCCCGTGCTCGAAGCGCGGATCGCCAACTGGTGGGATGCGCCGCGCACCCAAAACTGGCTCAAGATCCTCAGCGACGCGGGGTTATAGCCCGGGTTCGGCTGGACCGGCCGGCTGCGACGGCAGCGCCGGAATCGCCGTTCGGCGGGGGCGCGGCACGCCGGTTTCGATACTGCGCGGCGTGGCCGGAGGAGGCGACGGCGTGAACACCGTCGTCGGCTGCACGCGCGGCGCAGCGGGGTCGAATGGCCATGGGGTTACGATCGGACCGCCGGGCGCCAGCGCCACCGCGAGCGTTTTGGTCGGTGCATCGAACGCCGCATTCCCGCCGATGCCGCGGACGATGGGAGCAAGTTCGACGTACGGCACGTTGTTTTCCACGAATGCGACGCGCACGACCATCCGCGTCCCGTTGCGCTCGATTTCGACGCTCGAGGTCGCGGGCGCATAAACGGCGCGCGAGACGAGTCGCACGACGATCGGCGTGAGCGGAGCGACGACTCGGCCGCTGCGGATCCGCGCGGGCGAAGAGCTGGTCACGATCGTTCCGTTCACGACGATCGTGACGACGTCCGCGGTGATCATGGCAGGTGTTTCGCGTCCGATGGACCCGGCGCCGTCTTGTCCAGTAAGGAACGCTCGAACGAGCGTGGAAGCCGCCAACGTGCGCCGCTGGGTCGTTGCCGTGTTTGCCGTTCTGTGCGCGTTCACGCTGCTCGCGCTCGTTCCGCCAACGACGATTCTCGCAACCCCGGTGCTGATCGTCTACCCGTTCAGCGTCAACGGAAGCGATATCGGCAAAGAAGCCGGCTCGCGGCTCGCGATCACGATCGCCACCCAGATCGCCAATCTCGGCGGCGTCGTCGTCAAACCGGCGACACCGGGCGTGGAACGGCCGAACTTTCTCGACGCCGCGCGTGCGGCGGGTGCCGACTATTATATTGCCGGTTATGTCACGCCGTTGGGCGACGGCGTTTCGGTCGTCGAGCAATTAGTAAGTACGCAAAGCGGCATCGTCGTCTATAGCAACACCGCGCAGGTGCGCACCTACGGCGACGCTGCCGGGCAAGGCGACGTGCTGCGCGAGGCCCTGCTGCGTCATCAGTCGCGCAACTTGGGCGCGTATGCGGCGCCGCCTTCGCCCGGGGCCGGCCCGACGCCGACGCCGGTTCCCGGCACTGCGGCTCAGGCGAATCTCGGCCGGCTGTTCGGCCACAAGCAGCGCTCGCCGGCAGCGGCGCGCACCGCCGCGCCATCGTCAGCGACATCCGCCGCGGCCGTCGCACGCGCAACGGCCTCGCCCGCCACGCCGGTCCCGCCGCCCGCACCGACGGGAACCCCCGCGCCGAGCCCGCGTCCCAGCGCGCCGGCCGGACACGGCTTGAACTATGGCGTGCTCGTCATCGGCGGTCCGGCGGCCAGCGAGCGCCGCTCGTTCACCGGCGCGGCAATCCGCAACGAGATCATCGCCAACCATCGGCGTGTCGCCGACGCCGGCGACACCCGCGAGGGCGCGTGCAGCCGCAACGACATCGGCACGCTGCTGGGCGGCAATCTTTCGACCCGCAACTACACGCTGTTGGGCCAGCACCAAACGACCGCGACGCTCGAACTGCTGGCCTACGATTGCGCCGGAAATCTCGTGTACCGCCGGACCTTCGCCCACGATGCGCACGGCAGCTGGCGAAACGCCGTCGACTCCGTCGTCGCCAATGCAGTGGCGGCATTTTTTCGCGAGCCGGCTGCAAATCGACGCAGCTAACGTCTAGACGCCTAAATGCGCGAGCAAGGCGCTCTCGCGTTCGCGCACTTCGTCGTTGCCCAGCGACTCGACGATTTGTCCGTGCACCATTAAATAATGGCGGTCGGAGACGCGCGTTGCAAAGCGCACGTTCTGCTCGACGAGCAGCACGGTGACGCCGGCGCGTTTGATTTCCAGCAGGAGGACCGCGATGGCATCGACGATGACGGGCGCCAGCCCTTCGGTGGGTTCGTCGAGCAAGATCAAGCGCGCGCCGCTGCGCAAGACGCGGGCGATCGCAAGCATCTGCTGTTCGCCGCCGGACAGCGTGGTGCCGACGGCGGCGCCGCGCTCGCGCAAGATCGGGAAGAACGCGTAGATACGTTCGAGCGACCACGCGGCAGACGAGACCACCGGCGGCAGCGTGAGGTTTTCGTATACGCTGAGGGTTGAAAAGATGCCGCGTTCTTCGGGCACGAAGCCGATGCCGCGCTTGGCGATCCGGTCCGAGCGCAACGTTCCGATCGCGCTGCCCTCGAAGTTCACGCTGCCGCTGCGTTTCGCCATCATCCCCATGATCGTGCGCAGCGTCGTCGTCTTGCCGGCACCGTTGCGCCCGACGAGCGTGACGATCTCGCCCGCTGCCACATCCAAATCGACGCCCCGCACGACATGGCTCTCGTCGTACCACGCGTTGAGCCCGCGCACTTCAAGCATGCTGGCCACCCAGATAGGCGTCGATGACCCGCTGATCGGCGCGCACGTCGGCGTAGCTTCCTTCGACGAGAATCGAGCCGCGCTGCATCACGGTGATGCGGTCACAGAGTTCGGAAACGACGCTGAGATTGTGCTCCACGAGCACGACCGTCCGCTCGGCCGCGACCGCGCGGATGAGTGCGGTTACCCGGCCGATATCTTCGCGCCCCATCCCCGCGGTGGGCTCGTCGAGCAACAGCACCGCGGGGTTTTGCGCGATCGAGATCCCCAATTCGAGCGCGCGTTTATGGCCGTATGAAAGCTGGGCGGCGAGCAGCGGCGCCTGCGCCGTCAAACCCACTTGGGCCAGAATCGCCGCAGCTCGCTCGGTCAAGCCATCGACCCGCGAGCCCGGAA
The DNA here is from genome assembly GCA_050012475.1 of Candidatus Velthaea sp. GTDB lineage: Bacteria > Vulcanimicrobiota > Vulcanimicrobiia > Vulcanimicrobiales > Vulcanimicrobiaceae > Velthaea. The sequence continues at coordinate 25,012 of JBEKHC010000035.1, read as the reverse complement.
GCCAGAAGCGAAACGGCAGTTCGGTTTTCGATTCAAGCGAAACGCGGACGTTGTCGAGCACCGACAAGTGCGCGAAGATACTGGTGATTTGGAAACTGCGCACGATGCCGGCGCGCGCGACGGCCGCCGCATTGAGCCGGGTGATGTCGCGGCCGCGAAAGGCGATCGTTCCGCTCGTGGGCGCGAGAAACCCCGAGAGCAGATTGAACAGCGTGGTCTTGCCGGCCCCGTTGGGGCCGATGATCCCGTGAATCGATCCCTCGCGCACAGCGAGCGCAACGTCGCGTACGGCGGTGAAACCGGCGAAGGTTCGCGACAGACCGTGCGTTTGCAGGATCATCGTAGCGCCTCGTTCCGCGAGGCTGAAATCCACCCTGCGCCGGCACGCCGCAAGTCTGCAAGATTTTTACTGGCCCCGGCTAACTTCCCGACCACATCGCGCTGCCCGAAAGGCCTTTCATGAACCTTGCTGCTCGCTGGCCGGCCGCTGCGCTGGCCATCGCTCTCATTACTTCCGTAACATTCGCCGCGCCGCGCGCACCGGCCGCAGCGCAGTCCGGCGACACGATCAAGATCGCCGTCATCACCGATATGAGCGGCGTGTACGCTGCCTTGTCGGGGAAAGGCGCCGTTACCGCGACCCAAATGGCGGTCGACGATTTCGGCGGTTCGGTCCTGGGCAAAAAGATCGAAGTCACCGCCATCGACCATCGCAATAATCCGACCGACGCTGCAACCAAGGCCCGCGAATTCTTCGACGACGGCGGAGATCTCGCGCTCGACCTCACCAATTCGGGCACCGCGCTCGCCGTTTCGGCAGTCGGCAAGGAGAAGCACAAACTCGTCATCGTGACCGGCGGCGGATCTTCGGCGCTCACCGGGGCGAACTGCGACAAGTACACCTATCACTACGCGTACGATACGTACGCTCTCGCTCACTCGACCGGGACAAATATCGCTGCGCAAAAGAACGGCAAGACGTGGTACGCGATCTATCCGACCTATGCGTTCGGCACGCAGATGCTCGCCGATTTCAGCGACGCGGTGAAGGCGCAAGGCGGCAGCATCGTCAAGGCCGACGGCGCGCCGCTGGGAACCACCGATTTTTCTTCATACGTGCTGGCGGCAAAAAACGCCAAGCCGCAAGTGTTGGGAATTTTCAGCGCGGGCGCGGACATGGTCAACACCGCCAAAGCCGCCGCCCAATTCGGGTTGAACAAAGACATGAAAGTCGCGATCGGCTTGCTGTTTCTCGCCGACGTCGATGCCTTGCCCGACGTGTTCACGGGTTCGCGCATCACGACGTCTTGGTATTGGGACGAAGATGCAGCGTCGCGCGCTTGGGCCGACAAATGGACGAAGGCCGTCGGCGGCGGTATTCGGCCGACCGACGTCCAAGCCTCGGACTACTCGGCCACCATCCAATATCTCAATGCCGTCAAAGCCACCGGCGGCAGCGATCCCGACAAGATCGTCAGCTACTTGGACGGCCGCAAATTCAACGATTTCTACGTGCACAACGGCCAATGGCGTGCGCGCGATCATAGCGTCGTGCACGACATGTACGTGGTCGACATTTTGCCCAAAGACAAGCTCAAAGCGCCGCACGCTTGGTTCAACATCGTCGAAACCATCTCGCCGAATCGAGCCTTTCGGCCGGAGTCGCAGTCGGTCTGCACCAAGGACTGGTAGGCGCGGTCCGGCATCCGCATGGATTCCGCCTACTACGGCACTCAGTTTTTCAACGGGCTCGTGCAAGGCGGATTCTACGCCTTGCTCGCGCTCGGCCTCAGCGTGATCTTCGGTCTCTTGCGCGTCGTCAATTTCGCGCACGGCGCGATGTACATGCTCGGTGCGTTTGTGGCATATTACGGCGGTCAGCTCTTCGGGCTGCCGTTCCTCGCCGCGCTGTTCCTCGCGCCGCTGCTCGTCGGCGGCTTCGGCATCATCCTCGAGCGCCTGCTCCTGCGCCGCTTGTACCGGCTCGACCCGCTGTACAACTTGCTGCTGACGTTTGCTCTGGTGCTCGTGATCGAAGACGTCATGCGGCTGTTCGCGGGCTCGCTGGGCTCGCCGTATAGCGCGCCCGACTGGCTCTCGGGAGCCACCAACCTCGGCTTCACGGTCTATCCGACCTACCGGCTCTTCGTGGTCGCCGTTTCGCTCGTCACTTGCTTCGCGGTCTGGTTCGTCACGGAACGAACGCCGCTGGGCGCGCGGCTGCGCGCCGCAACGGAGAACCCGGCGATCGCGCGGGCGCTCGGGATCGACGTCGATTTGCTCGTCACGATCACCTTCGGCGCGGGCGTCGGCCTCGCAGCCTTAGCGGGCGTGCTCGCCGCGCCCAACACCAACGTCGTTCCGGACATGGGAGACGCGATCATCATCACGACGTTCGCGATCGTCGTCATCGGCGGAATGGGTTCGATCCTGGGCTCGATCGTCACCGGGTTCATCATCGGTGTGATTACGGCGATCGGCGCGGTGTACTACCCGCCGATCTCGACGACGCTGCCGTTCATCTTGATGGCCGTCGTCCTGCTGTTCCGCCCCAGCGGGCTGTTCGGCAAATCGGAGGGCGCAAAGTGACGGCGGCGCTGCGCGGCGCACGCGGACGCCGCTTCGCGCTCGCCGCCCTGCTCGTCGGCATCGTTCTGCCGTTCGTGCACGGTATCTACACCGTGTTCGCGACGAATCTGGTCTGCTACGCGCTCTTCGCAGTCGCGTTCGATCTGCTGCTGGGATTCACGGGACTGCTGTCGTTCGGTCACGCGATGTTCTGGGGCGGCGCCGCGTACGTGACGGCCATTGCCGTGATCAACGGCCACTTTTCGCCAATGCTGGGCGTTATCGCTGGTACGGTGTATGCGGGGCTGGCGGCGCTCGTGGTCGGCGCGCTCTCGATCCGCAGCACCGGCATCTATTTTGCGATGATCACGCTGGCGCTCGCCCAGCTTCAGTATTTCGTGGTCTTTCAATGGCACGATCTCACCGGCGGCGAGAACGGCCTGCAGTTCGGGTCGCGCGGAACGCTGGCCGGGTTGAGCCTGGAGAACGACCGCGTCTTCTATTTCGTCGTGCTCGCGATCGGCGCGCTGTGCTTTGCCTTCGTGCTTCGGGTCGTCAGTTCGCCCTTCGGTCTGGTTCTCACCGCGATGCGCGACAACGAACAGCGGGCGCGTTCGATCGGCTACGACACGGCGCGCTTCAAACTCATCGCGTTCGTGATGTCGGGCGCGATGTCGGGGCTCGCGGGCGCGCTCTTCGCGCTCAACAACCGGCTCGTCGGCCTCGACGTGGTCGATTGGCACACGTCGGGCAAGGTCGTCATGATGACGATCCTGGGCGGCATCGGCACGCTCTACGGCGCGATCGCCGGCGCCGGGCTCTACGAGTCGCTCGAGTATTTCGTCTCGAAAACCGCGATCGGCGACAAGACGAATATCGTGATGGGCACGATCTTCGCGATCGTCATTCTCGCGGGGGCACGGCGCGGCATCGTGGGGGAGCTGCTCGCGTCGCGAACTCCGGCCGCGCCGGCCCCCGAAGCCGAACCCGCACCACTCGAAGCCGTCTAATGCAGCGAGCCGCCCACGTCACGCGCCCGACCGGGACCATCCGAGGCACACCGGGCCAGTGCAACGCGTCTGCGGCCGTCACGAAGCACAACGCCGCAGCGGCTTGGCCCCGACCCTAACCGGAGTCCGCTTCCCGGTCGTCGAGCAGTCCGGACGGCAGATTCACGACGATGCATTTCCGGGCAACGTCGATGGAACGGACGAAGGCCGCCACCAGTGGTACCAACGCGCGGGCGGTGCCGACGACGAGCATGTCTTGAGCCGGATAGTGTTCGACCGCGACCACTTCGCCGACCGCCGTGCCGCCGTCATCGACGAGCCGGCAGCCGACCAGATCCGCGTCGAGATATTCGCCCGACGACAAGACGACATCGGCGCGGTCGAGCCCCAGCGTCGCGCCGACGAGGGTTTCGGCGGCGTTTGCATCCTCGACGCCCTCGAACGCCGCCAGCGGCCGGCCTTTGTGCAAGCGCGTAGCGCGCACGCGCAGTTCGCGTTGCGAACCGTCCGCCAGCCGCGCACGCACCGCGCAGCCGCGGCCCAGTGTATCCGCGCCGACGCGGGTCGCGTCGATCTTACACTCGCCGCGCAAACCGAATACGCCGACGATGCGGCCGGCGCTCACCTCACTCGTCTGCGGAGGCCTCGTCAGCGGGCGGGGTATGCTCGAGATCCGACTCTTCTTCGACGTCGTCTTGATCGACGTCGACGATGTCAACGATCACCCGGCCTTCGGCGCTCGCGCGAACCAGCGTGCGCAGCGCTTGCGCAACCCGGCCGCCGCGGCCAATGACCTTGCCCAGATCGTCGGGATCGACTTCCAGCTCGATGATCGGTCCGCGGTCACCCTCGGTCTGCCGGACAACGACCTTGTCCGGACTCGTGACGAGCTTCTTGGCCAAAAACTCGAGCAGCCCGGCCGCACGCGCCTGGGTTGCGGCTGGATCGGCCGGCTGACGCGATGGCCGCTCGCGCGGAACAAACCGCTCGCCGCTGCCGCTGTTGCGGCGCGGACGGGCAGGCCGCTCGTCTTCAGGTTCGATCTCGTCAATGATGGTTTCACCGGTGGCGATTTTGCGCGCCCCCAGCGTCGAACGGCGTTCATCCTCTTCCGGAGTCTCGTCGCCGAACAGGCCAAACTCGTCGTCGAAAGCCGACACGAAACTACTCGGACTTCTCCGACTTAGGCCGGCGTTTGGTCTCAGGCACGAAACCGCGCTCCACGATACCAAGCTCGGCAAACAACCGCCGAACCGGATCGGACGGCTGCGCACCCTTGGCAATCCACTCCTTGGCCTTGTCGGCGTTCACGACAACCGTCTTGGGCTCCGTCCGCGGATTATAGTGTCCCAAAATCTCGATAAAGCGCCCATCCCGGGGCGACCGCGCATCACTCACGACGAACCGATACGTCGGCTGTTTCTTCGCGCCCATCCGACGCAACCGTATACGAACCATAACCTTACTCTCTATCTAGCCAGCCCACAAAAACGTGGCACTTTCAGTGTAAAATCTTCGCCCCGCCATAGCCCGCTCGCCAACCCCACGCCGGAGCACAGCGACGGCCGAGCGTACCTGCGCGGTCCACCAACTCGCCCCACGCCGGAGTACAGCGACGGCCAAGCGCACCCGCGGTCCACCAACTCGTCCCACGCCGGAGTACAGCGACGGCCAAGCGCACCCGCGGTCCACGAACTCGCCCCCCACCCGGAGCGCAGCAACGGTCAAGCGCACCAGCGGTCCACCGGCCCGCACCACCCCACGTGGGTGGAGGCCGCCACCCACCGGCCTGATGCTTGGGGCGGGGTCTTGGCCGGTGGCCGGGACTCGAACAAATTCGCGAAGCCAGGATGGCGAGAGCGAATTTTTCGGTAGCAGCGATTTCCCAAGGATGGGAAATCGCGGGCGTCCCGGCCACCGGCCAAGACCCCGCCCCAAGCCCGCCACCAACCGGGGTCACTTCCCCAACCCAGGCAACTTCAACCCCCGCAACCCGCGCCCACCCCCAAGCTGCTTCATCATCTGCCGAGAAGCCTCAAACTGCTTCACCAACCGATTAACATCCGCAACCTGCGTCCCACTCCCAGCCGCAATCCGCTTCCGCCGAGACCCATTAAGAATCTCCGGACGCGACCGCTCACGCCGCGTCATGGAACAGATGATCGCTTCGACCTTCTTGACGTCGCGCTCATCAATGTCGACATTGGGCAACGCCTTCGACAAACCCGGAATCATCTTCATGATGTCGTTCATCGAGCCCATCTTGCGAACCTGACGCAATTGCTCGAGAAAGTCGTCGAGCGTGAATTCCGACTTGCGCAGCTTTTGCGCGATGTCTTTGGCTTGCTGCTCGGTATAGACCGCCTGCGTTCGCTCGATGAGCGTGAGCACGTCGCCCATGCCCAAGATGCGCTTGGCCAGCCGGTCGGGATAAAACGGCTCGAGCGCGCTGAGCTTTTCGCCGACGCCGACGAACTTGATCGGCGCCCCAGTAATTTTGTGAATGGAGAGCGCAGCGCCGCCGCGCGAATCGCCATCCATCTTGGTGAGCACGACGCCCGTGATGCCCAGCCGGTCGTTGAAGACCTTCGCAACGTTGGTGGCTTCCTGACCGGTCATCGAATCGGCGACGAACAGAATCTCGATCGGATGCACCGCGGCTTTGATGTTTTCCAGTTCGAGCATCAGCGCGTCGTCGATCTGCAGACGCCCGGCCGTGTCGATGATGACGGTCGGGATGCCTAGGCGCTTAGCTTCGGCGACGCCGTCACGCGCGATTTGAACCGGATCGCCCTGGCCGGCGGCAAAGACCGGCAGGTCGATTTGCTTGCCCAACGTTTGGAGTTGTGCGATCGCCGCGGGCCGGTAGACGTCGGCAGCAACCAGGAGCGTCCGGCGGCCCTGCTCCTTGAGGCGCAGCGCGATCTTGCCCGCGTGCGTCGTCTTGCCCGAGCCTTGCAAACCGACGAGCATGTAGATCGTCGGCGGCGCGTCGCTGTACGTGAGCCGCGCTTGCGCGCCGCCCATGAGTTCGACGAGTTCGTCGTGGACGATCTTGATGATGGTTTGGGCCGGCGTCAGCGATGCGGCGACATCGACGCCGGTCGCCTTTTCTTTGATCGCGTTGACGAAGTCTTTGGCGACCTTGAGCGAGACGTCGGCTTCGAGCAGAGCGACGCGAACTTCACGCAAGACTTCAGCGACGTCCGTCTCGGTGAGACGGCCGCGGTTGGACATCCGGCCGAAGATCGCGCCTAAGCGCTCGCTCAGAGCCTCGAGCATCGTCCTAGAAGCCTGCCGGCTTCACTAAGCTTTTTTCGCCGTCGCGTCGATCTTCGCGACGGCGTCACCCACCGTCTTGATCTTCTCGGCTTCTTCATCGGGAATATCGATGTTGAACTCGGTCTCGAAGGCCATCACGAGTTCGACTTGATCGAGCGAATCGGCACCCAAGTCGTCGGTGATCGACGCTTCGAGAGTAACCTCGGATTCTTCAACGCCGAGTTGTTCGACGATGATTTTCTTCACTTTTTCGAAGGTATCGGTATCAGCGGCCATGACTATTGGTTTTCTCCTGAAGCATCACATCAAAAATCCGCCGTCGACCACAATCGTTTGACCGGTGACGTAACGGGCGGCATCGGAGCAGAGGAACGAAACGACGCCTGCGACATCGTCCGGCGTACCCGGGCGGCCCAGGGCGATATTTTGGAGATAGTGAGCACGTGCGGCCTCCGGCATCTCAGCGGTCATCGCCGTTTCAATCAGACCCGGTGCAACGGCGTTGACTCTTACGTTCCTCGAACCTATCTCCTTCGCGAGCGATTTCGTCAGACCAAGCAAACCGGCTTTGGTCGCGCTGTACGCGGCCTGACCGGCATTGCCGGCGACCCCGACGATACTGGAAACGAAGACGATTGCCCCGCCGCGCTGTCTGACCATCGGACGTGTCACGGCGGCTGCCAGATAAAACGCCGACTTGAGGTTGGCGTCGATGAGCCGGTCGAGATCGCCGGATTTGAAGCGCAGAACGAGCCCGTCGAGCGACTGACCCGCGTTCGCCACGGCGATGTCGACGCGTCCCAGATCGGCTGCGACCTTGACCACGGCGTCGCTCGTTGCGCGCTCGGCCGCAGCGTCGACTACGTAGGGGATCGCCCGCGCGCCGGCGCGGGCCTCGCGGGACGCTGCGGCCGTGGCTTCGAGCGCGGCTTCGTCGCGGCCGAAGAGGGCGACGTCGGCGCCGTGCTTGCACAAGTCGACGGCGATCGCCCGGCCGATGCCGCGGCTTGCGCCCGTGACGATCGCGACTTTCCCGGCAAACATCAGATGCCCGCCGGGACGAGCATCGCGCGCAGTTTATCGACGCCCGCGGCGTCCTTGACGCTGATCGCGCGCGGGGCGCCCTCGATCCGTTTCATCATCGGCGCAAGCACCGGGCTGGCGCCGAACTCAACGACGAGATCGAGATCCATGGCGATCATCGCAACGGCGGTTTCGTGCCAGCGAACCTCATCGGTGACCGAGCGCTCCAAATGATCGCGGATCGTCATGACGTCGGTATACGGCTTGGCGTCGACGTTGGAGATGACGGTGAAGCGCGGCATGACGATCGCAGCGTCGCGCACGAACCGTGCGAACGCCACCCGGGCCGGCTCCATGAGCGCCGAATGCCAGGCGCCGGCCACGTTGAGCGAGACGACGCGCTTGGCGCCCGCCGCAAGTGCGGCTTCTCCCGCCGCACGAACCGCCGGCGAGTCGCCGCTGATCACGATTTGGCCCGGGGCGTTGAAATTGGCCAACTGCACTCGCCCGTGTCCCGCCGCGATCGTCGCGGCCGCAACGTCACGCAACGCGCCGGGCTCCAGGCCGAGCACGGCGGACATCGCCCCCGCGGACTGTTCCGCAGCGCGCTGCATCGCCAGACCACGCTCGTTGACGAGCGAGAGCGCGGCCTCGAACGACAACGCGCCGGCGATTTGCAAGCTGCAAAATTCGCCGAACGAGTGGCCGGCCGAAACGACTGGATCCAGCACGTCGCCGACCGCCGCGCAGATCGCGACGTTGGTAACGAAGATCGCCGGCTGCGCATAGCGCGTCTCGCGCAACATCTCTTCGGGGCCATTGGCACACATCGCGCGCAAATCGTAGCCCACGACGTGCTTGGCGGCGCGAAAGCATTCCGCTGCCGCCGGATACGCCTCGGCGACTTGCGCGCCCATGCCGACCACTTGCGAACCCTGCCCGGGGAAGACGACGCCGACGCGCATTTACGCGTTTCCGTTCAACGACGGCACGCCATTCCAGCGCCAAGCGATCGCGCCCCACGACAGACCGGCACCGAAGGCCACGAACATGATCACCTCGCCGTCGTGCATCAAGCCCTTTTCATAGGCCTCAGAAAGGGCGATCGGAATCGAGGCAGCCGAGGTGTTGCCGTAGTCTTGAATGTTGACGTAGACCTTGGCCGGCGGTATACCCAGTTGTTTGGCTGCCGCGTCGATGATGCGCTTGTTGGCCTGATGGGGGATCAGCAAGCTGATGTCGGCGATGTCGAGTTCGGCCTGATCGAGCGCGACATGCGCCGATTCGACCATCTTCGTCACCGCGAACTTGAACGTCTCGCGGCCTTGCATTTTGATGAACGTCGAACGTTCGGCCAACGCCTGGCCGTCGATCGGCCGGCGCGAACCGCCGGCCGGCAAGTACAAGACGTCGGGGCGGCTGCCGTCGGTGCCGAAATCGCCGCCCAGATAACTGTTCTCGTCGGCCCGCTCCACGATGACGGCTCCGGCGCCGTCACCAAAAAGGATCGCCGTTGAGCGGTCGGTGTAGTCGGTGATCTTGGAGAGCGTGTCGGCGCCGATGATCATGACCCGCTTGTGCAGCCCGGCGCGGATGAGCGCCGAAACCACGCTCAGACCGTAGACGAAGCCGCTGCAGCCGATCTCCATGTCGAAGGCGGCCTTGTCGCGCGCACCGAGTCCCGACGCCACGATGGCCGAGGTGGCCGGGAACAAATAGTCCGGGGTGACGGTGGCGACGACGTAACAGTCGATCTCACTGGCGTCGAGGCCAGCGCGCTTGAGCGCGACCCGGGCAGCCCGCGTCGCCAAGTCGCTAACGGCTTGCGAGGGCGCCGCGAGGCGGCGTTGCTCGATGCCGGTGCGGCTGACGATCCATTCGTCGTTCGTATCGAGCATACGTTCGAGATCGGCGTTGGACAAAACCCGGTCGGGCACGTAGTGCCCGACGCCCGAGATACGGACCCCGTACGCTTGAGCAGAAATGGCTACGTCCCCGCTACGCCGGCGCCCGCGCTCCGGGAGATCGTCCGGCGGTCCACGCTATCCGTGGCTGTGTCCGGCGTGATCTTCTTTCGGCGGAACCACCGTCCGGCCGTCGTACGTGCCGCACGTGGGGCAAACAAAGTGAGGCAGCTTCGCCTGATGGCACTGCGAACATTCGACGGTCGTGACCGGCTCGAGCTTCCAATTCGCGGCCCGGCGGCTGCGCGTCTTCGAGCGCGGGGTTTTCCATTTAGGATTTGCCATTTTCGCCTTCCATCTCGGGGCAGTGGCAGTCACCGCCCACATTTTTACTCTGTCCGCACCGCGCGCACAAACCGCGACACTCGTCCTTGCAAATCAGCCCGAACGGCAAGGCCGCCGTCACCAGCTGGCGCACCAGATCCCCGACATCCAAATCCGTCCCGGTCAACACGTTATTGTCGGCAAAGGGATCGCTTGACCCGCTAACCGGGTCGAAACGTTCGTCGACGTCGACGTGAATCGGGACGCGCACATCGTCCAGACACCGGTCGCATGCTCCGGCGGCCTCAATATCGATCGTCCCGTCGACGTGGACGCCCTTCTCCTCGCGCCGCAACAAGAGCGACGTGCGCGCCGGCAGCGGAAACAAAAACGACCCAAACGGCGGGACTACGACCGAATCGTCAAGCGATATCGGCCGTCCTGCGTGCAGTAACGAGCCGATGTCGATGACCAACGAAGAACCCATACCACAGAATGAGGCCCCCCGCGAGGAGAGCCCCCATGCAAACTGGACTATTGTAGGGCCCCGCTGCAGGCTTGTCAACGCGGCCCGGTGTCGCAGAGGGCGGGCATGAACGCTCTCAACGCCGCGCTGGGCAGCCTGGCCGGCACCCCCTGGAACTCGTCCCTCGCGGCGAGCTCCGCCGGCCCCGCCACTGCCGGCGCCGGCGTCTCCCCGGCAAGCGCCGCCGCCGTTGCCCCGGTGGCCGGGCGCGACGGCGCCGTCTCCGACCTGCAGGAGCTCACAGCGGCTATCAATGCCCTGCAGCAAGCAGCCTCGGCCCAGGGGGCGACGGGCACGTCGACGGCGAGCGCGGACCAATCGCTCATCTCGCTTCCGCCGCTGCCGCCGATGCCTGCTCCGGCAAAGGCACCCGACGTTCCGACCGACGACCACGGCCAAAGCAACATCGTGTTTTCCAGCGCCGACGCCGACGGCGATCTCATCCATTGAGCACGCGGCGGGCAACGCCGCACACGCATCTTTTTCGATCTTTCCAAATGAAGAGGTTACCGACGTGAATTTTGGTTCAGTTCTGGCCGGCGCCGCGCAGGGTTTCCTGGCGACGGGCAATCCGATCGGCGCCGGAATCGGCGCCATCGCCGGGGCCGTCACCGGCTCGAGCACGACGGGCGGCCTGAGCACCGCGCTGAGCAGCGCCGGGAATTCGGCGCTCGCAACCGGCGAAAACGCCTACCTGGCCGCCAACGAGCAGCTTCAACTGCAGCAGCTCGCCTTTCAATATTCCGAACAACAACAGGCCGACTCGTTCGACAACGTCACTTCGGAGAAATCAGAGATCATGCGTGAGTCCAATGAACTGCGCAACGTCGCCATGGAGCAGCGCAAGGCCGACAACGAAATCACCAAAGAATTCATCAAGTCAATCGCTTGATCGCGCCGCCCACCCGCCTCGCGGCACCCGCGCGGACGCCCACCTTGGCCGCGGGCGCAGCGCCGGCCGACCCAGGCGAAGCCGAATCGACCGAAGCGCAGGGCGAGGTCGACGCGCGAATCGCTGCGTTGGTGGCACGTGCCACGACGGCCGAAGACGAAGCTCTCGAGCGCCAGCGCGAGGAATTCGACTTCGTCACCCGCGTCCGCGCCGAAACCGAGCGCGAAATCAACGCCCTGCGCGACATGGCGATGGAACAGATGAAGCAGGACGACGAGCTGCTCAAGAAGTGGATCGCCCTCATCTAAGGGGTCGCGCCTCCTCGAAGGTCGCGCCTCGCGGGCCGGCGGCGGCGGCGACGCGTGATGAAGCCGTTGACAACCGAAGCGTCCCTGTCTAACATAAAGCCCGCTGCGGCCTCGGCTTCGCCGGGTCGCGAACGGGCCATTAGCTCAGCTGGTTAGAGCGCATGCTTGATAAGCATGAGGTCCCTGGTTCGAACCCAGGATGGCCCACCAACGCCGTTCATATCCGCGCCCGACCATCCTTCCCAGGCGATCCGGTCGACGACCCACGAACGACGACCGTCGCGGCGTGGACTGGAAACGCTGCGAGCGCTCCGGGCGAACGACACCCGTTAATGCGCGTTGGCTGCCGTTGTGAAAGCAATTCAACGCAAACGGCGCGCGTTTACGGCAGACCGCGCATCGCCTTCCAAATAACGTACAACGGTGAGTTCGGACCGGGATTGAGCTCTTCAAGAACCTCCGCGGCGACCTCTTGATCGATCTCATCAAGTTTTTTGAGCTCGGCATTGGCCATAGCCATGGTGTTGCGGAAATCGTCGCCTTTGGCTGCGCCTAGATGCTTTTGCAATTCCGCAATGCGCGCCGACACGGCTTTGGTCCGCTCTTCTCGAATCGGCCCTTCCTCGCGGCGATACGCCTTGACGAACTCCTCCAAAGCGGCAATCGACAAACCCACTCTCGAGGCAGCGCCGTCAAGGGCTGCCTTGCGGATTTGACGCCGCGTGCCCGTCCCGCTGCCGCGCGGGGCGCGATTCGGAATCGGCTCCAGCAGGTCTTTAGGCACCAGCAGCTTCACCGTACCGGGCTTGCCGAAGCGTCCCGGGGTTTGACCCTGGCGCTGCGCGACGTTCTTCTTCTTATCGGTTAACTCGGAAAGCTTCGATTCGAGCATGTCCTTCGTGACCGGTACCGGCTTCTTGTTCGCCTCTGCTGCGAAGAGTTTCATGGCGAGATCGTAGGCCGTCTGTGTGACTTTGATTTTGCTGGGTGCTTGACCGTTGTTCACTGCCATAGAAACAATCTCCAAAATACGCCTCGCTTAGTAAATTTCAACCTGGTGATGCGTGATTGCAGTTCTTTTTCCTTGAGGGACATCACAGATTTGTTCAAGGCCTCACGTTTGTTATTGCGAAGCACTTTCCACACGTTATGGTACCGTACGCACTATGCCATTTCGTTAGGTCCATCGCTCTATAACCGCCTGAGACGAAAACACATTAATCTACCGTGATCGCTTTGAGCTAATCCTGAAGGCAAACCGCGCAACAAACGCGCATGAGTTTCCGGTACGCCGTTTAGAACGAACCAAACACAACGGCGGCTCACAATTGCAGCCTGAATTTCGGGCAACTGCTGCTGAGCAACTGCGTGCGGTGAACACTCTTTTGGGCGACTTGGGCGGGTCGTAGGGACGCTTTCTTGTCCGATGCTTTGAGAGTAGTAGTGAAGTGTTGATCTAGGTCATATCGAGAACGCGAACGAGAAACGCATAGCGGTCGGCAACTTCTTCGATCACTTTAGCCGTTGGTTTGCCGGCTCCGTGACCGGCTTTGGACTCGATTCGGATTAGCGCCGGTCCGTCACCGGACTGCACCTCCTGCAGTCGCGCCGCGAACTTGAAGCTATGGCCTGGGAAAACCCGATCGTCGTGGTCCGCCGTGGTGACGAGTGTCGGCGGGTATGCAACGCCGGCCCGAAGGTTATGCAGCGGTGAATACGCGTAGAGCCACTCGAATTGCTCGGGGTCATCGGACGACCCGTAGTCTGATGTCCAAGCCCAACCGATGGTAAACTTCTGGAAACGCAGCATGTCCATGACGCCGACGGCCGGCAAAGCCGCTCCGAACAACTTCGGCTCTTGAATCATGACCGCGCCTACGAGCAGTCCACCGTTGCTCCCGCCCATTATAGCCAATTTTGCCGGGCTCGTATACCTATTTTTAATGAGATATCGGGCGGCGGCGATGAAATCGTCGAAGACGTTTTGCTTGCGCTCCTTGGTACCGGCGAGATGCCACTCTTCACCGTACTCCCCGCCGCCGCGCAAATTTGCGACCGCGTAGATGCCGCCCATCTCCAGCCAAACAAGCGTGGCCGGTGAAAACGCCGGCGTCAGCGAGATATCGAATCCGCCGTAGCCGTACAACAGCGTCGGCGCCGACCCATCGAAGACGGTATCCTTGCGGTACGTCGCGATCATCGGTACCCGCGTCCCATCCTTGCTCGCATAGAACACTTGCTCGCTCGTATAGAGGTCAGGATCGAAGTCGACCGCGGGCTTGAAGACCGTCGTTGTTTCCCGCGTTACAAAATCATACCGATAGATCGTCGCCGGCATGGTATAGCTCGTAAAGCTGAAGTAAGCCTCGGAATCGACACGCTTGCCTTGAAATCCGCTGACGGTGCCCAGGCCCGGGAGCGGGATCTCGCCGATCTGTTCGCCGCCGAAATCATACAGCCGAACCACCGAGTGGGCGTCGTGAAGATAGTGGGCAACAAAGCGGTCGCCGAACATCGAGACCGCGTCGAGTTCGTCCGCCGTTTGGCCCACGATCTCGTGCACGCTGCGCTCGGCGAGGCCGATCGAAACGATTCGCCCCCGCGGTGCGTCGCGCGTGGTGTGGAAATAGAACCGGTCGCCGTCGTTGCCTAAGAATTCGTAGTTTCCGTCGGCATCGGGTAACAGCTCGACGACGTCGCTGCCGGCGTCGAGGTCCTGGACGAAGACACGGTTGCGCGGCTCGGTTCCCTCCGTGACGTAGATGATGAGCCAGCGTCCATCCTCCGAGACAACCGGAGCGATGTTCCAGTCTTTGTGGTCGGGGCGCTGGTAGACGAGGACGTCCTGCGACTGGTCCGTTCCCAGCCGATGAAAATACAGCTTGTGGTAATAGTTGGCAGCCTTGAAAAGCGCGTCGACGGGCTGGTCGTAGCGGCTGTAGAAAAAACCGCTTCCGTCGCCGCGCCAGGCAGCCCCCGAAAACTTGCCCCATTGCAAATGATCTTCGAGGTCCGTGCCGGTGGCCACATCCCGAACGTGCCACTCGAGCCAGTCCGAGCCGGAACGCGAGATCGCATAGGCCACCCGTTCGCCGTCGTGGCTGAACGCCAGCCCCGAAAGCGCGACGGTCCCGTCCACGGAAAACAGGTTGGGATCGATGAGGACACGCGCGGGCCCGTTGAGCACCGGGGCCACATAAAGGACCGATTGGTTCTGCAATCCGCTATTCTTATAGAAGACGTAGTGCCGGCCTTCGCGCGACGGCGGCGAGAATCGCTCGTAGTTCCAGACGTGTTCGAGGCGCTCGCGAATTTCCTCACGCCGCGGAACCGCGGCCAGAAATCGCTCCGTCAGATCGTTTTGGGCCGCAATCCAGGCACTCGTCTGCGACGAATCGATATCCTCGAGCCAACGAAACGGGTCTGCGACTTGACGGCCGTGGTAGTCGTCGACGACATCGCAATGGGGAGCCGGCGGATAAGGGCGTTGCGCGCGAAACGTCATCGCCATCTGCCTTCTGCGGAGACGCCTGCCCCTCCGGTCCCGCTCTGTATGGAAAGCCGCAGATCCTCCCACCAATCAAGACTCCCGCTTACCGACGGCGCCGCCGCCAGGCCCGCAAAGGATCTTGGCGTGACAACGCGATGGTTGAAAGATGCGACAGCGTTGCGGCCACTCGCGCCAGCATTGCAAACAGCATCGCGTGCTATGGCGACGCGCAACCGCACTCGGCGCTCGACGGCCGGCCGCGAATGAGGTAACCGTTCCTCGTCGTCGTTACCAACGATGGCATTACCCACGCCAGCATTACCCACGCCGGCCCTATCACTTCGCCAGCGTCCATCCGCTATCCGAAAAGCGAGGTCATTTCTGACTGCTGAACGGAGAAACCGTTTCCTTCTTCCGTCCACCCGGCCAGCCTTCAATCCTGTTTTCGCCGGCAAAGCTCACCCGGTGGGCGATTCCGACCCAGCGGGTCGATAATAGCCGCCGGCCGGCGATTCGCTCGGAGGCCGGCGGGTGGGTTTTCATTCCGCTGCGCCGAACGCGCCCAGGGCGGGGACGTAGCTCAGTTGGTAGAGCGCCTGCTTTGCAAGCAGGATGTCAGGAGTTCGAATCTCCTCGTCTCCAAAGCTTTTTTCGGCGGAATGCCGCTTTCGTGTAGCTATTTGCCGACAGCGGGCACTCGTAAGAAGATTCAGCGCCGGCGCCGGCCGAAAGGATCCGGTGCGGCTTATTTCGTTGTGGCCCGCAATTTGTGGGCGTGCGTGCCGAGTTGCAAAAAGGTGCCGACGGTAAGCGTCGACGTCGCATCGTGTATGGAAAGACGCGTGCGGAAGCTGAGCGGAAGCTTGCTGATTTAAAAGCGCAACACGGCGGCAAGCTCGCGCCGGTCGATCCGACGCGCGTAGTCGATTACGTGACAACCTGGATCAGCACGACCGCGAAACGAGTGCGCCCGAAGACCGCGGAATCTTACCGCTGGGCGTGGGCACATGCGAAGCCTTTGATCGGGGCAGTCAGGCTCGACCGAGTCGATCGTGCGACGGTATTGGAGCTGTTCGCTGAGCTCAGCCGCCGCGACGCATCAGCGATTACCGTCCGCCACGTTTCCCGCGTTCTACACACCATGCTGGCCGACGCGATCGCCGACGGCGCGTACACCGGAGTGAATCCCTTCACCCTCGTTCAGAAGCAGAAACCAAAGCACAAGGTCGAGCGCGGTCGAGCGCTATCGGTCGACGAAAGCGTTCGATTCATCGCTGCGGCTCGTACCGACCGTCTCGAAGCCGCATGGGTGCTCGGTCTGACTGCCGACCTACGGATCGGTGAGATGTTCGGCCCAAAATGGTCGGACGTCGATCTCGAGCGCGGGAGCATTTTCGTCCAGCGTCAGGCGCTGTTCCTTGGCCGCCATCTCGTGATCGACGATTTAAAAACGGTCGACTCGCTGCGCCTTCCTCCGATCGGCGAGCTCGCCCTCGGTGCGCTGCGGCGCCGGCGGCCGCCGCGGATGATGAACCGTCTTCGGTTTGGCTCTTCCGCAGCGCAAATCCGAGCATGCCGACCAATCCAAACAATGCGCGTCGGCAAAACTTCGCCGACGTCGTCGCGGCCGCCACTATTCGAGGAAAGCTGACGCCGCACGATCTCCGCCACTCAATGAACTTGCTCGCCGATGCAGTTGGAATACCCGAGAAGGTCCGCAGCGAGCGACTCGGTCACGCTGATTGCGCGATCACTCGAACGACGTACACCCATGCGATCGACAGGCGCGCGAGGCTGCTACGAAGACCGATCAACTAATACAGGCACAGGACTTCTAAGATCATCAACTCGCAAGACTTCGATGTTTGGCGTTTGGGCGCGACAAATCGGATTTGAATCACTCGATTCGGATCTTTTCAAAATGCCCTGGCCGCGGATTAAATGAGCTACTTTCGCAAGGCGCCACGATCGTCTTATTGGATCTCACGAACAAGCTTGTTCTTGAAGGCGGCAACGAAAACGTTTCCGGTGAAATCGACGGCTACACTCGTTGGCAAACCGAACTGAGAGGCTGTACCAACACCGTGAGCGCTACCCACTCAATACGATCTGGTCGCTCATGCACGATCACTCGGCTTTTCGGGGATTGAAAACAATCAACGAGGACCTCGGACGATCCGGTGGAGGCCAGGTCGATCGCCGGATTCGCGCGGCTCGTGGCGATGGTCTGTGTCGGAGAAGTCGGAGCCGTCCTCGCGCTGGAAGCGTTTTGCAACGAACGGGACCTGCTGAGCGTAGCGACGGTCATCGCAAACCCCGCGATCGGCGGACGGCGCTCCTGCACGGTCACCACAAAGGATACATCAGTTGGGAGAAGTACGAGCGTAACGAAGTAATTATCGCACGCAACACGCATATGCGTGGTGAGATGGGTCCAACAGGCGGACGCGGAGGGCGCAGTTTGCGCGACCTTCGCCGCGACACGCTCGTACTCTAACGAAACGGCAACGAAACGGTGCAGCGGCCAGGGATCCCATGCTGCCGTGCGGCTGGATAGTCCCAGCTCAAGCGCCCGAAGGGCTTTGAGGAAGCTCGCCTGCAAAAGAGTCAGCTGCGATGGAGACCGTTAACGGCTTAAATGGTCCGACCGCCCCACGCAAGTCGGGCACTGCGAAATTGTTCTTGCCGTCGCCGCCAAACGTGGTGCCCAGCAGCGAAAACAGGCCATGATTGTTTATTGGCATGCCCGCGGGCATGATCGGGAGTAGCCGGCCGTCGCATAAGGCCCAGCCGCTCGGAGCATAGTTGAACCCGAATATGCGGACTTCGCCAATGAACGGATCTGATGCAGAATCGGGATACTCTGGCGTCTCGTTTGGTGGGAAAATGCCGTGCATTGCGACGCCGAACGTCAGCGGCTTAAACGGTGCACCATGCTGCGTAAGTCGGCGAGTGCAAAATTGGTCATGCCGTCGCCGCCAAAAGCAGTACCTATCACACGAAAGAGCGATGGATCCTCGCCTATCGGAACTAGCCGGCCATCGCACGAGGTCCAGCTTCACGGAGCAAGGTTGAAGCCGAACATGCGGATTTCGCCCATGTATCCAGCCGTAGCAGCTCCGGGATCTGCCACTGGGTAATTGCCCCGCGCTGCGATGCAGAAAGTCAGCGGCTTAAACGGTGCGATCATGCCGCGCAAGTCAGGCACTGCGAAATTGGTCCTGCCGTCGCCGCCAAACGTCGCGCCCAGCAGTGAAAAAAGCTCTTGATTTTCACTTATGGGGAGCAGACGGCCATCGCATGGAAGCCACCAGACCGGGGCAAAGGTTGAACGCGAACATGCGGATTTCGCCGACAAAGGGCGTCATCATAATGTCATCGTGGTTTCCTCATACGTTTGGGTAGTTCGCTCTCCGGTTGCCTTCCTCGGTTTACGTCCCGCGCCACCTACGCCAGTGCAAAGACGAGCGAGATTATGCGACGAACTTCTGGTTCGGGACACGAGCGCCGCGTTTTTCATGGCGTGCAGATTTCCTCCCCCGACGCGGCTCGCCGCTGCAATCTTCAGGCGCCCTTCCTTAAATTTGTCCTAAGTCAACGGTTTCGCTTT
Source organism: Candidatus Velthaea sp. (assembly GCA_050012475.1). Classification (GTDB taxonomy): domain Bacteria; phylum Vulcanimicrobiota; class Vulcanimicrobiia; order Vulcanimicrobiales; family Vulcanimicrobiaceae; genus Velthaea. The sequence goes on along the minus strand of JBEKHC010000035.1, from coordinate 6,075 downwards.
GCTGCGCTGCGAAAGCCGATTGCGCGATGCGTTTTCTGCCTCGTCCGACGTTGCATTCCGCGCCCGGCGGCCGCGCCTGCACGGCCGTGCTCGTGGTGTTGGCGGCGTCCGTCGCTGCTTTGGCGGCCCATATCGGCATCGATGTTTTCGGCGACGTGATGCTGCCGCACGATACCTATGACGACATCGCGCATCAATCGCGGACCGTCATGATGTCGACGGCGCTCGTCCTCATCGGCGGCGCCGCGCTGCGCTTTCTGCTCGCCGCTCTCGACGCCGCGCGGCCCGGCCCGTACCACCGTCGCGCAAACCCCATCGGTGAAGTGAAAGCGCGCCGGACCTTCGTCGCACTCGTCGTCGGCGCCGCCTTCGCGTTGGTCGTCGGCATGGAGTTCGTCGATTCGGCTTTCGCCGGTCTGCCATGCGACGATATCGGCGACTTGCTGGGTGGCTCGATCCCATTGGGCAGCGGCGTCACGCTTGCGTCGGCCCTCGCCGTCGCGTTGGCGGCCGTGCGCGTCGCGCGCTGGGCCACGATCGCCCACGGCATGACGGTCCGCAAGTTCGGCACGTGGTTCGTGCGGCGTTGCCGGCCGGCGAGCAGCGCTCGTTCGGTGCGCCGCCTTCGCTTCCGCCCGTCCAACCCTCTGATCGCGCTGATGCGCAACGTGACGCGACGCGGTCCTCCGCTGGCCTCACCGTAGCCGCCCCACTTCGCATTTCAATTATCTGAGGATTGCATGGAGATCTTTCGTCGCGCGGCGCAACATGCGCCCGTGCTCTTCGCTGCGTGCGCTTTGAGCGCTTCCCCGGCCCTGGCGCAAGGCGCCGCAGCCCCGACGGAAATCGACGGACGCGTCGTCGATGCGCAGACCGGACTGTCGCTCGCGGGAGCTTCGGTTTTCGTCGTCAACGGCGCAGGCGGCGGTTCGCTGACGTTTCAGACCGACGAGCGCGGTACGTTCCGCGTCGTCGGTTTGCGGCCGGGAACCTATGGGCTGCGCATCGCGCGCAGCGGGTACCAACCCTCGGATTCCGACAATGTTAGCGTCACGCCGGGTGCGGCTACCAGCGTGACGCTGTCGCTGCAAGCAGCGCCTAGCGGGAACCAGCTCGCGACCATCGGCCGAAGCGCGACGACCCTGGGCGGGGCATTGCAGAAGGCGTCGACGAGTTATCGCTCGCTGGACCCCGAAAACCTCATCGAAACCGGCACGTACCGAGCCGGCGACGCGTTACGCGGACTTCCGAGCGTGAACAACGGCATCACGGGCGATACCGCGGCGCTGGGCGACGATCTGCAGCTCGATTTCCGCGGCATCGGCACGCTCGAGACGCTTGCGACGCTCGACGGACACCCCATCGCTTACGGCGTTCCCGGCGGTTACAATTACCAGCTCTCGCCCGTCGCCGGCCTGCGGAACATCAACGTGATCTACGGTTCGGCCAGCAATCTCGCGGGTTACAGCGCCATCGGGGGGACGATCGATTTTCAAACGCTCGAACCGACGCCCGATGGGCGCGTCACCTTGGCGCAAGGCTACGGCACGTACAGCAAAGCATCGACCCAATTACAGGCCACCGGATCGCTTGGGCGCTTCGGCTACGCCTTTGCCTACGGCGTCGGATCGCTCGATGGGCCGCTCAAGAACGATTACCAGTACCAGCCCGGGGCGGCCTTCGATCAATCGGCGGTCCTGCCCGGCGCCAATGCGGCCGTGCGCGATTTGGGCATCTACAAAGACGACAGTCTCGCCGTTTCCCGCAGCGGCTTGGCCAAGCTGCGTTACGCATTGAGCGATACCACGAAGCTCACGTTCACCTCGGTGGTCAGCTCGTATTGGAACGACAAGACCGGCAACGGCGACGGCGATTACACGCCGTATGCCTTGGCGCTCGCGCAGGGCAAAGGCGACCTGGCCGGCTATTCCCCGGCCTCGTTCCCTAAACTCGCCGCGTGCCCGGCCGGCACGTTCGTCGCCACCAACGCCAATGGCCAACCCAACGGCTTCGGTCCGCCGCCCAAAGGTTCGGCGCCGGGGACACTTGGGCCGCCAGACGGCGGCATCACCTGTCAAACACCGCAGCAATATGCCGCCTTCAACACCGGCTATGACGGCGCCGGCACCGCCTGGCAGTCGTTCAACTTCGGCGACTATCACCTCGGGCTCAGCTCGACGCCCGCGAACGAGCTCATTCGTGCCGACGTTTTCACCAATCGGTATCTCAATACCATCAGCCGGCAGTACGCGCTGCCATACGTCAGCGAACCGGGCGATTCGAGCCAGTCGTTCTATGCACGCGACAACGTGGCCGAAACGGGCGCAACGCTCAGCGACATGTTTCGCGCTCGCGACAACGATATCGGGCTCGGTTACAGCTACCTCAACACGGCGTATGACCTGAGCTTTGCAACGCCTTCGAGTGCCTCGGGCGGCACGCCGATCGTCACCGACGAGGGCTTCGTGCTCCACGACATTTACCACCCCAACAGCGGACCGCTCACCGCGTATTTCGACGGCAGCTGGAAGCGCTCGACGGCGACCAACAGTTCCAACGTCGATCCGCGCGCGTCGTTGGTTTTTGCCGCCTCGAAGCGCGACGTCGCGCGTTTTTCGCTTGGTGCGACTACGACTCAGCCATCGGGTGACGAGCTCGATCAGCCGTTCGTTCCATCGCCGCCCGGCGGCGCGGGCGGCGGTGCCGGGATCAACTGCGCTTCCAATTCGATCGGCAGCGCGCCGTCGTCGGTGCTCAAGCCCGAACGCGGCGTGGATACGGAACTCGCGTACAGTCACCGTTTTCGCGACGACTCGCAGCTCCAGCTCACGCTCTATAACGTCAACATCTACGACAAGCTGTTCTCCACCACGATCCCGCTGAGCGAATCCGGAACTGGCTTCATCGATCCCGCGTACCTCGCGCAGGCAACGGCGGCCATCGCGAAGAGCTGTCCCAATGCGGCAGCGACCTTGGCCGTCACCGGTACCTTCAACGTGGGTCAGGAGCGCTCGCGGGGAGCGATGTTCGGCGGGCGGCAGCGGCTGACGCGCAACACGTTCATCGACTACGACTGGACGCTCGACTCCACGGCTCTAATTTCCGCGCCGACCCAGCTTCTGCAGTCGAACGTGACGCTGATCCCGGGGGGACAGCTCGCGCATCTGCCGCTGCACACCTTCGTCGGCGCGCTCGACCAGGTCTTCGGGCGCACCGTCGACCTGCGCTATACCGTTCACACGTTTTCGGCCGGAAATACCAAGTCGCTGCCGGCATACAACTACAGCGACCTGCGTGCAAGCGTCCCGCTCGGGAAAGGGCTGGTTTCGGTTACCGTCTCGAATTTGTTCAACCAGTGGGCCAACATTCAAGGCCTGCGCGGGCTGGGCGTTCCCCTGGCCCTCAATGCGTACGCGACACCCGCCAACTACGCACCACTCGTCGGCAATGCCGCGACCGAGCGGTTCGGCTTACCCAATCGCACGATCTTCTTCAACTACGCGTTGTTTACGCACGACTGAAGCGCCGATCGCGGCCGCGTGACCGATTGCCCCAACGCCGATGGCGTTGGGGCAATCCGGGCTTACGTGCCCACAAAGATGCCGTACGGGTGACTCAACCCCGTCGCCGCACCAGCAAGAATCCGCAGCGGATGTGCATTGCCCGCCGCATCCGGCGCGTAGACGTAGATCGCGTCCGCGGGGCAGCCCGTCTGGGTCCCGTGCGTTACGAAAATGTCGCGTGAATTCCCGATCGCCAACTGCGAGCCGCACGTATCGCTCGTAATGGTGGATTCGGCCAGCGGCGTGAACGACGGCACGTTGCCTTCGGTAGGCCCGACCCCGGTCGTCCCTTCCGCAAAGCGGTAGATGCTTCCGGCGCTGACGAGGTAGGTTTTCGTGGTCGGATCGTCCGCCACGCCGGTGGTCTGGAAGGCGTCGATGACTCCATACGGCGGAACGACCGCTGCGCCCCCGTTGGGAAACTGTTTGACAATCGTGTCGACGCCGAAACCGTAGTTGTTTGCCGCATTCGTCGAATGCGCCTCGATCAGACGCTGGCCGGTGGAGTCCGATGCCAATTCGAGCGCCGGAAACAAGCCAGCCGCGCTGCGCGCGTACGGGGCTGTGTTTCCGGTAGCGCCAGGCGGGAAGCGCAACATTCGGACATCGACCAGATACCCATCGGATTCATACACGTAGTCGTCGACGAAGATCTTGCCGGTGGCCCGATCCACCGTCATCGCTGCGATGTTGTGAATGCCCGTCAACGAACCGGCGAGGGTGCGGATCGGCGCGACGTCGCCGTTCGCACCATGCGCAAAGACGAGGATCGCCGGCGCGGAACTCGACTGACCTGCCGCGGAATAGGCACCGTTTGCCACGTACAAATTCCCCTGAGCGTCTTGCGCGAGCTGCCCCGGGTGATCGATGCCCGTTCGCGGTCCACCGATGACGTACATCGGCGCAACATTGCCGGCGACGTCATTCCGATACACCGTGATCGTGTTGCTGCCGGTATTCCCGACGTACAGCAGATCGCCCGTGCTCGCCACGGCTTGCGGCAGGCGGAGCTCCTCGACCGGCTCGCGCGTGACCGGCGCGAGCGAGGACGCGAGTACGGATGCGCTCTGCCCCGCCGCTGCCGACTGCAGCGGCGGCAGCGTCGAGTTCGTACCACCCGCACATGCGCTCAAAAGCGGCAGCAAGATAAGAATAGCCCGAGAAACGTTCTTCATAACCAACCATCCTTGGAACGAAGGCATGCGAAAATGAAGCCGCCCATGGCTCCAGTCGTCGTATTCGAATTCGATGCTGCGGATCGTTTCGTCGGAAAGAGGTGGGTGGATTCGGAAACGGCTGCGGCTCGAATCGGCTACGCTATGATATTCCCTTTGCCGCGCGATTTGCACGTGCTGAACGGTTAACTTTAGTCAAAGTCGCTAAAGTCTCGAACTTTCATCGTTGAGTTAACTTTCATCAAAGGCACTAAAGTTTTCGATTGCGTTTGCCGAGAGCGGCCATCCGGTTCTCCAATACGGACCTGCACACGCAAGCCCATGCCTCCGGCCGGCTGTGCCATGGCTCCGCATGCCGATCGCGCACATTCCGCAGCGATGTCGCGGCAATATTGCGAGCTAAAGATCCGCATACCCGCCGCGCCAAGCCGCAAGGCAACTGCTGGCCAATATCCAGCGGCGGAGTTAAGGAAACACATCCCAGCTCCATAGCGCATGAGCAAGCGCGCTCGAATTCCTAAATAGAGCCGCACATTCACAGCCGGTGCCTTTTGAATCCACGAAAAGTAACGTTACGTGCAGGCGATTCGTGCGCAATGGCCATGCGGCATCGCTAATAGCGCGATAAGAAACGGGGGTTGGTGCTTTGTCACCACCCCCGTTGCTACGATATTGCGGATGGGGCGGCGTTTACTTGCCGTCGCCGTCCGCGTCGTTCGGATCGTAGTTCTTCGATGCAACCGCGACGGCCGATGCCTTGGGCAATGTGCCGCGTCCGGTTATACCGTATTCTAAGATCGCGTTGTAGTACTGCGGGTTGACGTGATCGGGCTTGGAGAAATCCAATCCGGCCGTTGCTTTGGCCCACCAGGCGCCATCGTGCAGCGGCTTGACGGAGGCCGTTCTCGCAGCGCTGGTCTTGCATGCCGGGACCAGGCTCGGCGCGGCTTGCGTGCACAGGATGCCCGGAATCGTCGGGGTGTACGCGGTCATCGTTGGGTGCGTCGTGAACGCATCCGCGATCGGCTGCGCATTGGCATCGTTGAAGCCGAGGTGGTTTACGCCGAGCAGATCCTCAACCGTCCGCAGTGCCGACGTCGTGAAGTAGGTCGTATGGACGACGGCTTGCGATTTGGTCCACGGTGAGATGATGTGGATGATCGAGCGGTGCGCTTCGACATGGTCCTGACCGTCCTGCGGATCGTCTTCGATCATGATGATCGCCGTCGAGCCCCAGTCCTTCGAGTGTGAGACCGCTTCGACGAGCGTGCCGATCGCGTAGTCGTGGTCGGCAAGCTCGAGCTGGGGCGTCGTCAAGCCGTTCTGCACGGAATAGG